>CAYXIK010000011.1:0-6336 GCA_964465315.1 uncultured Gemmatimonadaceae bacterium
CGCTGCCTCCGTGGATCCGCGCCACCGAGCGTCCCGATAACTGGCAGACGAGCGCCTGGGATCGCGTCGTGCGGTTGCCCACACGCGATCCGACACCTGCAACCCCTCCCACACTCCCACGCTCCGAGCGGGAGGAACACTTCTAGTCGGCTCGAGTCATCCCGGGCTTGCACCCCGGGGATCATGGAGACGCAGGTGGTGTTTGGCCGTCAGATCCGGATAGCCAGCCGGAGCCGCTTCGGGATACTCTGGGGAATGGCGGCCCTCGGTGGTCTGGTGATGGGTGTGTTAGTGTCGGTCTCGAGCACGACGCCACTCACGGCGCAGGGCCCATCTCCCGAAAGCGCGATTCGTGCCGAGCTGCGCGTGTTCTATCGCGATTACCGGGCGAACCATTGGCCCGACGTGCTCGATCACTTCTGGGTCGGCAAGATCACTGCGCGGTGGACCGCCCCGACCGCAGACCCGAGGTGGCTCAACGCGCGCCCGGTGCCCGCTGACTCCGCCTGCGCGCTCGAGCGGGGAGGAGAGCTCCCGATGACAGTCGTCGTGATCGATGACCGCTGGGCACGGGTGTTCGCCGCGGGGCGAGCATGCGCCGGGCCGTCCGATGAGCTGTGGATGCTGCGGGTGGGCGAGGTGTGGAGAATCGCGCGGATGCTACCTGGGACCTAGGGAGAACGCCACGCCGTCACGGCGGCGTGCTCCCCATTCGCACGCCGACTTCGTCCAAGTGGTTGAGCAGGTCCGCGGGGTCCTGGTACACCCGATAAGCGCCGGCTCGCTCCAGCTCCTCTTCTCCGTAGCCGCCGGAGAGGAGCCCCACCCCGAGCGCGCGTGCGCGGCGTGCGGCGAGGAGGTCCCAGACGCTGTCCCCGACGACCACCGCGTCCTCCACCCGCACCCCCAGGCGCTCGGCGCCCGCCACGAACAGATCGGGATCAGGCTTCGCGTACTCCACTTGGTCCCGAGTGACGATCGGGACGATGGCCGGGATGCCGAGCATGTCGAGCGTGGGCTTGGCGCTCTCGAGACGCCCGCTCGTCCCGATGGCCCACGGGACCCCCATCTTGGTCAGGTAGGCGAGTAGCTCGCGCGCGCCCGGCAATGGGCGGATCTGGTGCATCATGCGCGCGTAGGCGTCCCGGTGAACCTGCCGGATCTTGGCCGCCTGCTCCGCCTTCAGCTCACGGCCGGTCTCCCGAAACAGCGCGTTGACGAACAGCCCGCCGCTCATTCCGATGCGCCGGTGGATGCGCCAGACGGACAGTTGAATCCCCGCACTCTCCAGCGCCTCGCGCCACGCGAGGACGTGCTGGTACACGCTGTCGACGAGCGTGCCGTCGAGATCGAAGAGGAAGGCGGGGCCTGCGCTCATCGCCCCTCAATCTAGCCACGCCCCGCACGTGTGGGATCACGCGGTTTGGCGGGCGAGCTGCGCCTCTGCGCTCCCTTCGCGGGTGAGATCTCGGGGTCCCATCTGGACGCCCAGCTTCTGGAGAAACTCGTTTGGTGGGATGCCGCCGGCGAACACCCAGACATAGTCGTTCGGGATCTCTCGGACTTGACCGGCGACGTCGAGCAGAACCGACTTGGCTCGAATTTCCACTGGTTGCGAGTTGAAGATCACCTTCAGCCTGCCGGACTTCGTGTACTCGGGCAGGCGCTGAACGTTGCGCTCCTTGATGCGGCTGAACGAGTCGCGCCGGTACGAAAGCGTGACCTGGTTGCCCTTCTGGTGGGCGAGGCCCATGGCTGCCTCGACGGCACTGTCGCCGCCGCCGACGACCAGGATCTTCGCCGCGGTGTACGCCTCCGTCTCGATGAGGCTGTACATGACCTTGGGGAGGTCTTCGCCCTTGACGCCGAGTTTGCGCGGCGTCCCGCGGCGGCCGAGCGCGAGGATGACGGTCCAGGCGCGGTACTGGGCCTTGGACGTCTTCACCGCGAAGATGCCATCGGCGTCCCGCTGGATGTCTTCGACTTTCTCGCTGGTCTTGATCTCGAGTCCCGCCCGGCCATGGAGCTTGTTCCAGAACTGGAGCAGCTCTTCCTTGGAGATCTTGAGCTTCGAGAACTTGCCGTGCATCGGGAACTCCACGGGGCTCGTCATGACGAGCTTTTGGCGCGGGTACTTCGCGACCGTGCCGCCGAACTCGTCCTGCTCGAGTGTGATGTGGCTGAGCTTGCGCTCGATGGCGCGGAGCGAGGCACTGATCCCTCCGGGCCCCGCGCCGACGACGCACACATCGCGCACGCCGGGCGTAGTGCGACCGCGCTTGATCGACGCGAGCCGCGCCGCAATCGTGTCCACGCAGTCCCGCCCCTGGTTAACGGCGTTCTTGATGAGGGCGAGGCCGCCCAACTCGCCCACGATGAACATGTTCGGGACATTCGTCTCGTGTTGGGGCGTGAGCGCGGGCATGTCCGCCCCGACGCTCGGGCTCGCCATCACGATCGTGATGGCACCCACTGGGCACGCCTCGGCGCACAGGCCGTGGCCGATGCATTTGTGCCCGTTGACGATCACCGCCTTGCCCCCGATGACCGCGAGCACGTCTCCCTCGGGGCAGACTTCGACGCACGCGCCGCACCCGATGCACTGGAGCGCATCGATGTGGGGATGCTGGGCGCGCGGGCCATCCGAAAACAGCTTCCCGCGCTCGGCGGCCGCCCGGGCAGCCGCCTCCTTCTTCTTCATGCGCCGCAGGTGCGACGTCATTAAGACGAGAAGCAGCGCCGCGAATGCGACGTACATGAGCGTGTCGGACATCTGTTCCTTTATGAAACCTTCGGGGAGGGCGCTCGTCGCGTGCTCGCGACTTTCGGTCCCCAATGTAGCTCAGCAGGTGCCCGTTACCACCGTGGGCTCCGTCACCGCCCGCGCTGGTCATTTGGCATAACACACTGTTTTATGGCCTCTTCTGGTCGTGTTCCGGCGCTCGATCCCCGGCCGGAGCGTCGCGCGACGCCTCCCGTCGCGCCCGTGCGCGCGTCCGGCGACCGCATCTCCGTGCAGGTGCGCGCGCCTGAGCCGCGGCGCTGGTGGTTCAGGCTCTTCGTCCTGGGGCTCGGAACGGTCTGCGTTGCGGGATGGCCGTACTATTCGCTCCCGATGGCGGCGCGGGTACGAAGCCCGTTGCATCCGTGGCTCAAGTCATCGGGCTACATCGGCCAGAGCGCGGGGCTGCTCGCGCTCGCGATCTTCCTCTTTTTGTGGTTGTATCCGCTTCGAAAGAAGTTCCGCTGGCTCGCCTTTACGGGAGCGGTCGCGCGCTGGCTGGACATGCACGTCCTCGCGGCGCTCGCCCTGCCGTTGCTCGTCGCGATTCACGCCGCTTGGCGGTTTACCGGCCTCATCGGGCTCGGCTTCTGGTCCATGATGGTGGTCTGGTTCAGCGGCCTCGTGGGACGCTACATCTACGCGCGCATTCCCCGCACCCGGCTCGGTGTCGAACTCACCATCGAGGAGATCGCCGCGCGGCGCGGCGCGCTGCTCGACGAAATCGCGCGGTCGAGCGGACTTGACGCCGGACTGGTCGCGACGACGCTTGCGGCCGGGCAGGCGCCAGCCGCCCACCGGGGTGTGTTGGGCACGCTGTGGCGGATGATCGCCGACGACCTCGCCCGCCGGCGCGCCGCGCGAAAGCTGCGACGGCTGTGGGAGGCGCGCGCTCCGCGGAGACGCAAGAACGACCAGCAAATACTGCGTGCGACGCTCCGCCTCGCCCGCCGGGAAATGGCGCTCGCGCAGCAAGCGCGCATGCTCGACGCCACGCACGACGTGTTCCGATACTGGCACGTCCTGCATCGGCCGGTCGCCGTCGCCGCCCTGATCGCGGTCCTCATCCACGTGGCGGTGGTGGTCGCCGTCGGCGCGACGTGGCTCTGGTGAAGCATGCCGTCCTCACGCTCGCTCTCATCTGCCTCGGTGCTCCGGTTGCAGCCCAGATCTCGCCCGGCCCGCTGGCCAAGCCCCACCAGCAACTCGAAGGCACGCTGCGGTGCGAGACCTGCCATGGCGGGGGGCGCAAGGAACAAATGAGCGCGCGCTGCCTCGAGTGCCACAAGGAGATGGCCTGGCTCGTGGACCGGGGCCGGGGATTTCACGCCACCGTGAAGGAACAACGCTGCGCCACTTGCCACCCCGATCACGCCGGGCGCGACTTCGCACTCGTGAGCTGGCCCGGTGGCGACCCGAAACGGTTCGACCACAGCCGCGCCGGCTGGCCCCTCGACGGGGCTCATGAGAAGACCAAATGCCTCGGCTGTCACAAGGCGGCGTTCCGCGTGTCGAGGGCTGCGAAGCTGTCCGAGCGGCGCGGACCGGACTGGGGCTGGGTGGGCCTCGAGCGGACCTGCGTCACCTGTCACGAAGACATCCACCACGGCCGCCTCGGCACCGCGTGCGCCGACTGCCATACCACCACGGATTTCAAGACGATCGCTCGGGGCAAGTTCGATCACGAGCGGACCAAGTATCCACTGCGCGGCCGCCACCGCACCGTCGCGTGCGAGAAATGCCACGACTTCTCAGGGGGAAAGGTCGTCTCCAGTCCGCACTTCGCGAATTGCACCGACTGTCACCGCGACGCACACACCGGCACCGCCACCCTGGCCGGCCGCATCGTGGACTGCGCTTCCTGCCACGTCGTGGACGACTGGAAGCCCGCGACCTACACGGTGGCGCAGCACCGGAACACGAAGTACCCGCTCGAGGGCAAGCACCAGCAGGTAAAGTGCGCCGACTGCCATGTCAAGAATCCGCCCGGAGTGCCCGCCACGCAGCTCGGCTCCGCCGGCGTGTGGATGCGGCCCGTCGCGGTGAAATGCCGTGATTGTCACGGGGAGGACCACGGGAGCCAGCTGGCAGGCAGGCCCGACGGCGGGGCCTGCAATGTGTGCCACACCGTGGAGGGCTGGACGCCCAGCACGTTCACGGCTGCCAGACACGAAACCCTGCGGCTCAAGCTCGAAGGACGGCACGCCGAGGTCGCCTGCGCCGCCTGTCACGGGCCCGACCGCAAGGGTCTGCCGCCACTGCCGGGGATTCAGGTACTCGGCAAGGCGGGGGTGGCCTTCAGGGTGAAAGAGATCGAGTGCGCCGCGTGTCACGTCGATCCGCACAAGGGACGCTTCGCGGCGGGCGGATCCCGCGCTACGAGCGGGGGATGCCTGGCCTGCCATGGTGTGCGGAAGTTCCGGCCGTCCACGGCCGACGTGGCGGCGCATGCGAAGTTCAGCTTCGCCTTGGACGGTGCCCATCGAGCTACCGCGTGCGTCGGGTGCCACGTGGAGTTCAAGCAGGTCGCCGTCACCGGACGATCGTCCCTGTTGCTGGCGGCCAGCGGTATCGGCGAACTCCGCTTCGAGGCGAAGCACGAGTGCGCGGCGTGTCACGAGACGCCCCACGGGCGCCAATTCGATACGCGGAAAGATCGAGGCCGGTGCGACGCCTGCCATGGCGTCGATGCCTTCGCACCGGCGTCGGTGTTCGATCACACGAAGGACGCCACGTTCTCGACCAGGGGCGCGCACGAGAATGTCCCCTGCAACCAGTGCCATGCGAGGGACCCGAAGGGCCGGACACCGAAGGATCTCATCTATCGGCCGGTCTCCGGGAAATGCGAGAGTTGCCACGGCAAGGAGTCCAAATGAGGAGCCTCATCTTGCTCGCGTTGGCCCCCCTGCTCGGCGCGCCCCTCCAGGGTCAGCAGCGCACCCGCTCGCCACACGGCGACCTGAAGATGGAGTGCGCGACGTGCCACATCTCCAGTGGCTGGACCCCGATACGGGTGGCCAAGACGTTCGACCATGCCAAGGTCGGCGGGTTCGCCCTTACCGGGGCACATCGTACGACCACCTGTCGGGCCTGCCACCAATCCTTGGATTTCAAGGGCGCTAAGTCAGACTGTGTCTCCTGTCACGTGGACAAGCACCGGGGCGAGCTGGGGGCGAACTGCGCCCGCTGCCACACGACGCGCAGCTTCCTCGATCGCGACGCGATGACCAAGGCCCACCAGTTGACCCGCTTCCCCCTGCAAGGTGGGCACCTCGGCGTGGAGTGCTCCTGCTGCCATACGCCGGGCCCACAGGGTTCGCTCCAATTCGTGGGAACGCCGCTGGAGTGCGTGTTCTGCCACAAATCGGACTACAACACCGCTCCGAACCACGTCGCCAGCAACTTCCCGACCACGTGTGCGACCTGCCACAACCAGGTGGCCTGGAGTCGCGTCTCGGGCCTGGGCGGCAGTCATCCGACGAGCCCGATCGCGTTGACGGGCGTGCACGCCAACCGCCAGTGCGCCGACTGTCATTTGGCGGGCCAGGCGTATG
>CAYXIK010000011.1:6436-71520 GCA_964465315.1 uncultured Gemmatimonadaceae bacterium
GGCGTGCACGCCAACCGCCAGTGCGCCGACTGTCATTTGGCGGGCCAGGCGTATGCCGCCGTTCAGCGGACCTGCGACGGCTGTCACCATACCGACTTTGTCGCCGCTAAGGACCCGGACCACGTCGCCGCGGGGTTCTCCACCAATTGCACCACCTGTCACGCCCTCGTGCCGGGATGGGCGGGCGCCACGTTCGTGACCCATCCCACTTCGCCTATCGATCCCAAACAGGGGGCGCATGGTGCGGTCACCTGCACGCAGTGTCACACGAAGTCGCCTTACTCGAGCGTGCCGACCACTTGCGACGGGTGCCACCACGCCGACTACCTGGCAACCACCAATCCGAGCCACACGGCCGCCGGGTACTCGACAGACTGCGCCTCCTGTCACCAGGTAGTGGCCGGGTGGACCGGCGCTACCTTCAATCATCCGACCAGCCCGCTGGCATTGACCGGATCGCACGCAATCCCGCCTCGCGTCTGCGCCGATTGTCACACGAGCACGACGTACGCCAGCGTGGCACAGACGTGCGATGGGTGCCATCACACCACCTACATCGGGGTCACCGATCCGAACCACACAGCGGTGGGGATGGCGGCCTTCGCGGCGGCCAACTGCTCCAACTGCCACTCGCCGACCAAGTCCTCCTGGACCGGGCCGACGTGGACGCACATGACGATCGTCAATCCCCGGCCCGTGCGGTTGCCCCACCAGGGCGCCAGTTGCGCGGATTGCCACCAGAACGCGACCAACTACACGATGAAGAGCTGTGCCAAGTCCGGTTGTCACAGCAGCCCGACCGGGCCTTAGGACTCGAAGGATGACGCTCTGATGAAGAACGCGATCCGATGGCCCGTTCTACTAGTTCTGCTGATGCCGGCCGCGGTCGGGGCCGTGGCACAGCAGGCCATTTCCACACGCATCGCGAGTGTGACATACTTGGGGCTGGGGTGGCTCTTCATCGACGCGGGGACGGCGGAGGGGCTGAGAGAGGGCAGCGAGGTGGAGGTCATCCGGCGCGGCCGCACGGTCGCTGTGCTGCGGGTGGAGTCGCTAGGGGACCACCAGGCGTCCTGCTCCGTGGTCTCGAGCCAGCTGCATCCGATCGTCGGCGATTCAGTGCGATTTACGCCCGCCGTGCCGCCGGCCAGGACACCGCCGGTTATCGCCGCACGACCGCCAGCTCCGGCTCCAGCCCCGACACCGGGCGCCCCCCCGCCGCTCCGAGACTCCGCGCGTGCCGCACCGAGCGCCGCTCCATCTGTCGCACCGCTCGTGCAGCCGCCTGCCGTTCAGCCCCTGGCCGCGCCGGCGCGCCCTCGGGCGGACTCCACCGCCCAGGCCCATGCGCAGCAACCCACCCGAGACACGACGGCCGCACGGCCGGGCACCACGACCGTGACCTTCCTCTCCGGCGCGGAGGTCTACGTCGGCGCCGGCCGCAAGGAGGGGCTGATCGAAGGCTCGGAGTTATCGGTCGTCCGACACGACTCAGTGGTCTCCACCCTGCGGGTGAAGTTCCTCGCCTCGCACCAGTCGTCGTGTGAAGTGGTTCGGGGCGCCACCAACCTCGCGGTCGGAGACGCGGTTCGCTTCGTTCCTCGACTGCCTGCGGCCGGAACCTGGGGTACCGAGACAGCGCAGCGCCCGCGCGGTCCCCACCGTCTGAGCGGGCCCGGCATCCATGGCCGCGTCGGCTTGCGTTATCTCCGCGCGTCGTCCACAGCCACCGCCGATTCTCTTGGCAACACGACTGGTACGGGTTTCAATCAGCCGTCGTTCGACCTCCGGATGAACGGCCTCAGTATCGGGGGCACATCCTTGGGGCTCTCCCTGGATTTCCGGACGCGGCGAACCACGACGTCCTCGACGGGGCAGCCGGACCTCGTCGACGGGAGAACGCGCGTGTATCAGGCGGCGATCTTCTGGGGCGCGCCAGGCGCCGGGTTCCGCACTGTTGCCGGGCGGCAGTATCTGACCGCGGTAACGTCGGTGAGCATGTTCGATGGTGGGTTGATCGAATTCAACGGCCCCCGCGTCACGCTCGGCGCCTTCGGCGGCCTCGAGCCGGACGCCGCAAGCCTGGGTCTCTCCAACGAGATCCAGGACTATGGTGGCTACCTCCAGTTCCATAATCGCCCGGGTACCCTCACCGCGTGGACGCTCACCACCGGCGCCGTCGGCTCGCTCGAAGCCAGTCATGCCAACCGGGAGTTCGGCTTCCTACAGGCGAATGTCAGCAACAGCCACTTCGCCTTCTACGGACTGCAGGAAGTAGACTACTACCCGCCCTGGAAGGTCCAGCTGGGCGAAAAAGCGTTCTCCTTCACCAGCCAGTATGTCAACGCGCTGATCCGGCCGTCCCCGTGGCTCTCGTTCAATGGCTCGTACGACAACCGCCGCAGCGTCCGGCTCTATCGCGACACGCAGAATCCGGAGACGACCTTCGACGACGCGTACCGCCAGGGCTATGGCGGTGGATTCCAACTGTCCGGCCGCAAGGCGTACGTCGGCGGGGACTGGCGGCGGAGCACGGGCGGGACGGCGGGGGCCGCCGACTCCTACACCGGGATTCTCGGCGTCGACCGGGTCACGAGACTGAACCTGGGCTTCTCGGCGCGGGCGACGTGGTATCAGAATCAGAATGACTCCACGTTGAACAACCCGAGCGCCAAGCGGACCATCGGGCAGCTCTATTCCTGGCGTCTGGGCTTGGATCCCGTGACCGTGCTGCACCTCGACCTGAACGGAGGCCTCCGGCAGGAGGACAATCCCACCACCACCGCGTTCCAGAAGTCGCAGTGGTTCGGCGTGGACGTGGACGCGAGCGTCGCCCGCTCGTGGTTCGTGTCGTTTTCCGGACTGCGGCAGCAGGACCCCGCGAATCCGGGTACCCTCACCACGACGCAACTGTACGCCAGCGTCAGCTGGCGCTTTTAGGTTCAGTCAATCGGGTAGCGCGACTATGGGACTGGAGAAACTGCTGCTGAGCACCGCCTGCGCCGCGTTCGTCTGGTGCACCGCCGCGGCGCAGGAGCCGAGCCGCAATCCGCACGGCAAACTGGAAGAGGAATGCGCCCTGTGCCACAGCTCCGAGAGGTGGGTCCCGGCGCAGGTCAGCGCCAAGTTCGACCACGCTAAACGCGGCATGGCTCTCACCGGGGCGCACGCGCAGGCAGCCTGCCGATCGTGTCACACCACGCTCGATTTCCACGGCGTGGCGACGAGCTGCGCATCGTGCCACCAGGATATTCACCGGGGAGAGCTGGGCAACGATTGCGGACGATGCCACACGCCGCGCTCTTTCCTCGACCGCGCCAGCATGGTGCGCGCGCATCAACAGACGCGCTTTCCGCTCAGCGGATCGCATCTCACCGTCGATTGCGAGGCCTGCCACCAGCCCACGCCCCAGGGCCGGTTGGCGTTCGTCGCGGTGCCGTCGGACTGCGTGGACTGCCATCGGCCGCAGTACCTCGCGGCAAAGAATCCAGACCACGCGGCCGGCGCCTTCCCGCTCGACTGCACCGAATGCCACGCGGTCACCATCTGGGCCAACTCGCGGTTCAATCATGCCGGGACCGGCTTTCCACTCACGGGCAAGCACCTGACGCTCACCTGCCAGCAATGTCACGGCAGCAGCGGGTTCACGGGCACGAGCACGGCGTGCGTGTCGTGTCACCAGCAGGACTACAATGGCACGAACAATCCCGCGCACGCAGCGGCGGGGTTCGCCATGACGTGTCAGGATTGTCATACCACGTCCGGCTGGACCGGCGCGACGTTCAACCATACGTGGTTCCGGATCCCGCATCACACGGCCACGCAGTGCACTGACTGCCACCTCAATACGTCGGACTACTCGACCTTCGCGTGCACGAACTGCCACACGCAGAGCCAGACAGATCCTCGGCACGCCGGCATAAGCGGCTATGTCTGGAACAGCACGAACTGCTACGCGTGTCACGGGCGATGACCCGGTACTCCGTCGTCGCGGTCATGCTCGCGTTGCTGGCTTTGCTCTCCGCGCCGGCCGTCGCTCAGGACTCGGGCTCGGTGCGGATCGCGCGCATCACGTACTTGACGAGCGCGTCCGCGTACGTTGACGCGGGGCGTCTGGAGGGCCTGCGTGAGGGGGCGCGGGTGGAGGTGTGGCGTCGCGGCGCGGCGATCGGGGTCCTGAAGGTCGCCTACCTCGCGTCGCATCAGGCATCGTGCGACATCGTCAGCGTATCCCCTCCGTCCGCCACCCTCGCAGTCGGCGATACCGTGCGATTCGTGGCCGCCGCGGCACCTCGCGACTCGAGCGCCGCGGCCCGGACGCCGCCCAAGCCGTACACGACGCCGGCGGGGGCGGGGGCCGGAACCGGCGCTGCCGCATCGCGTCGGGGCCTGCGGTGCCGCGTGAGCGTCGAGTATTTCGTGATGCAGCAGGCCAACGTCTCGGGGAAGCTGTCGCAACCGGCACTCGGCCTGCGGCTCGACGGCCCGCCCGGGAGCGCGCCCTCACTCAACCTCACCGTGGACGTGCGCGCCCGCCGCAGCTACACGATTCTCGCGGACGGGACCGCCGTCACCGACGATCGGAGCCGAGTCTATTCCGCCGGCCTGTCGATCAACGCCCCCGGTTCGCCCAGGCGACTTACCATTGGCCGCCAGATCTCCGGGGCCCTCGCGTCGGTCGGCGTGTTCGATGGTGTGATGGCGGAGCTGGTCCAGCCTACGTGGAGCAGCGGCGTGTTCACCGGGACGCAGCCCGATCCGCTCGACCTCGGCCTGTCGAGCTCCATTGTGCAGGGAGGGTTTTACACACAGCGCCATAGTCGGCCGGGTGCCGAAGCACGCTGGGCACTGACCCTGGGCTTGAGCGGCTCGTACCAGAACGCCCACGCCAACCGGGAATTCGCGTGGCTGCAGGGGTCGTATTTCGACGCGCGGCTCTCCGCGTTCGTCACGCAGG
This sequence comes from uncultured Gemmatimonadaceae bacterium, assembly GCA_964465315.1. Taxonomy (GTDB): domain Bacteria; phylum Gemmatimonadota; class Gemmatimonadetes; order Gemmatimonadales; family GWC2-71-9; genus AG41. Next base: position 11,394 of record CAYXIK010000011.1, read on the forward strand.
AAGTCGATTACTATCGGCCGTGGAAGCTTCTGCCGGGTATGAAGGCGATCTCACCGACCAGCACGTTCGCCTTCCTGCAGGTCCGCCCGACGGAGGTCGTTGCGCTCGATGCCGGATTCGACAACCGGCGGAACGTCCTGCTGTACCGCGACGTAGTGAACCCGGAGACGAACTTCGACGACACCTACCGGCAGGGCGCCTGGGGAGGCATCTCGTTTCGGCCCACGCGGCGCGTGCGCGTGGGGTTCGATGCCCGCGTGAGCAGCGGCGGCCTTACGGGAACGGCGAACTCCTACACCGCGTCGGTCGCCGCCGATCGCCTCACCCGACTGGGGGTGAGTCTGCGCACCCGGACCACGTACTACGTCAATCCGCAGCTCAAGGGACTGCTGCAGTCGGCAGCGTTTGGGGTCGACCCGGGAACGCGGCTCCACGTCGAGCTCAACGGAGGGGTCCGCTCCGAACGGGACCCGACCGCCGACCCCGCCCGTACGACGGCGACCTGGGTCGGTATCGACGCCGACCTCACCCTGGCGCGCGCCTGGTATCTGATGGCGTCGGCTACGCGCCAGCGCGGCGGCCTCGACGGCTACGACCAGATCTTCACCGGCCTCAGCTTCAGGTTCTGAACGACCCTGGGGGCGCGGCGTGCCGCGCCCCTCCGACGTGTGTCAACGCTTCTCCTCAACGGTTTTCGTTCCACGTATCTATTTCAGCAACATGTCGTGCGGCCTCGCCTGGCCGGTCGGCAGGTGCTCGAAGTCGACGTCGAACTTGGGATCGATCGCGAGCCCCGCCGCCGTGACGTTCACGAGCCGCACGGCGTAGGGCACCTTCCCGTCGAGGTTCGAGAGCAGCGAGTTGCTCACGTAGAGCCGCTTGTTGTCGGGCGTGAGCTTCAACATCTGGGCCTGCGGCATGCTCACCGTGCTCAGGAGCTTCGGATGCAGCGGGTCGGTCACGCTGTACTGCTGGACCGCCCCCGCCCCGAACAGCGACACGAACAGGTACCGGTTGTCGTAGGAGATCCGCATGTCAGCCGGGATGGAGCCGTCGGCCAGCGTGATCACGCGGGTGAACGCGAGCTTGCCGGCCTTCCCGACCGCCCAATACCACACGCTGTTCCCGAAGGCGCAGTTGACGAACCCGCCGCGCGCCCCCGCCCCGTGGAGCCAGCGGACCTCGAGCGGGGCTTTGTCGAGATGCTCCTCCTGCAGGACCTTGCCGGTCTTATAGTCCCACGCGACGACGACGTCGCCCACCTGGTCCATCGGCGTGTTCCCGGCCTTCACGGCGTGGGGGTGCGCCCAGCTCGACGTCACGATGAGACCCAGGTCCGGATTGATCCCGACGTCGTACATGTAGTCCGGCGCCGGCATGGCTTTGACGAAATTGCCGTCGTTGTCGAGCTGCACCAGTGCCCCCGGCGCGCCGCCGTCCTTCGAGCCGAGCATCGCGATCAGCACGCCTCCGGGCACCGCATAAAACGTATGAGGGCCCGAGTAGCCGGTGCTGGCGGCGAGGTCCGGCACGGTCTTCAGGAGCTTCGGGTGCTTGGGGTCGCTCGCCACGTCGTAGATGAACAACCGATTCGAGAAGAGGCCGCCGGCGAAGATGCGGTCGGCGTTCACGGTGTAGCCGAAGTGATGTGCCTCGTTGGCCGGCGAGCCCGTCGGCGTCGTCGCGACAATCTTGCCGTAGGTCGGCGACTTCGGATTCGCGTCGATCGTTGTCAGGAAGTCGGGATCCTTCTGGTCCGCGTCGCTCGTCCAGACGTACAGCAAGGTCTCGCGCTGGTCGGCGCGCAGGCCACGGACGAACACGGACTCGTCTTCGGGACCCCGCCAGGTCGTAGTGACCGCCGCGGGCAGGGCGGCGATGAGCACGAGTAGGGCGCTGCGTTTCACAATTTTACCTCCTCGGTCAACATGAAGGGCGACAAAACGAAAACCGGCCGCGCTCAGCGAGAGCGCGACCGGGAAAATCTCGAAGCTCGGGGCCTTACATGGTAGGCCCGGTGAGGCTCGCACCCGCGTCGCTCCCTCCGATCGGGGGGAGACAACTACACGCGAGCAATACCTTGGCCGTTGTCATTTGTACGGAAACTACCCAGGAGGTCTGTCTGCGAAAAGGCGCGGCTCAAGCCGCGGACGTTGCGGCCCCTCGCCCCGCGGGCATATTACCACCCCTCTCCTTTGCGAGTCCGGCATCATGAAGCGCTCCGTCACCCTCACCGTCAACGGCACGGCCCGGACTGTGGAGGTCGAGCCGCGCGCCCTGCTCGCCTACGTGCTCCGCGACCAGCTCGACCTCACCGGCACCCACATCGGCTGCGACACGAGCCAGTGCGGCGCCTGCACGGTGCATTTGGACGGCCGGGCCGTGAAGAGCTGCACCGTACTCGCCGTGCAGGCCGAGGGTCGGGCGATCACCACGATCGAGGGGCTCTCACGAAATGGCGCCTTGCACCCGCTGCAGCAGGCGTTCTGGGAGAAGCACGGGCTGCAGTGCGGCTTTTGCACGCCGGGCATGATCATGACGGCGGCGGACCTGCTCGCCCGAAATCCGAAGCCGAGCGAGGGGGAGATCCGGCATGCTTTGGAAGGCAATCTCTGTCGCTGCACCGGTTACCAGAACATCGTCGCCGCGGTGCAGGCCGCGGCCGGCGCGCGCTAGAAGGAGGTCCGAATGGCGACGCTCTTCGGCTCCGGGATCAAGCGGCGCGAGGACCCCCGGCTCGTCACCGGCAAGGCAACGTACACCGACGACGTGAAGCTGCCGGGCCTCCTGTACGCAGCCGTGCTCCGTAGCACGTACGCGCACGCCAGACTGAAGAACGTCGATGTCGTGAAGGCGAAAAAGGCCCTGGGTGTGGTCGCCGTGTACACCGGCGCGGATGTGAAGGACAAGCTCAATACCGTCCCCTGCGCCTGGAACGTGCCGAACTGCGATCTCAAGGTCCCGCCTCACCCGCCGCTCGCGACGGAGAAGGTGCGGTACGTGGGCGACGGGATCGCGATGGTCGTGGCCGAGTCGCGTGCCGCGGCGCGGGACGCGCTCGACCTGATCGATGTGGACTACGATGCCCTGGGGGCCGTGGTCGACCCCGAAAAGGCCACGCAGAAGGGCGCACCGGCGCTTCACACGGAGGTGCCCGGCAACGTCGCTTTCACGTGGAAGGTCGCGGGCGGCGACGCCGCGAAGGCGTTCGCGGAGGCGCCCGTGACAGTGGAGCAGCGCATCGTCCAGAATCGGCTGCTGCCGACGGCCCTGGAGCCACGCGCGGCGTGCGCGAGCTACAACGCTGGCACGGGCCAGCTCACGGTGTGGGTGACGAGCCAGAACCCGCACATCCACCGGTTTCTCCTGTCGGTGATGACCAAGCTCCCCGAGCACAAGATCCGCGTCATCGCGCCCGAGATCGGCGGCGGATTCGGGAGCAAGATCCCGGGCTACGCCGACGAGGCGCTGGTCTGCTTCGCCTCGATGGATCTGGGACGGCCAGTGAAGTGGACCGAGGACCGCTCGGAGAATTACAAGGCCACCATCCACGGGCGTGACCACGTGCAGTACGTGGCGCTGTGCGGCACCAAGGACGGCAAGATCACCGGGCTCCGCACAAAGGTGTACGCCGGGCTCGGTGGCTACGCCTCCACGGCGGCTCCCGGCATTCCGACGATCCTGCACGGCCTCATGTACTCGGGCCCATATACCATTCCGAACATCGAAGGCACCATCCACGGCGTGTACACCACCACGACGCCGGTAGACGCCTATCGTGGTGCGGGGCGGCCTGAGGCGACCTTCCTGCTCGAGCGGATGATCGACTTGTTCGCCCGGAAGATTGCCATGGATCCCGTCGAGGTGCGCCGCAAGAACCTGATCCCCAAGGACAAGTTCCCCTATACCGTCGCCACCGGGATTACCTATGACTCGGGGAACTATCAGGGCGCGCTCGACAAGGCGCTGCAGATGGTCGACTACAAGAAATTCCGCAGTGAGCAGGCCAAGGCTCGCAAGGAAGGGCGCTATGTCGGCATCGGCGTCACGACTTATTGCGAGATCTGCGGCCTCGGTCCCTCCCAGGTGGCGGGAGCCGTGGGGTTCGGCGGAGGCCTGTACGACTCGGCGATCGTTCGAGTCTATCCCACGGGTGTGGTTCGCGCCTACATCGGCGGGAAGCCGCACGGCCAGGGCGAGGAGACCACGTTCGCCCAGATCGTGGCGGACGAGTTCGGCATCCCGGTCGAGAACGTGGAGGTGGTCGCCGGCGACACGGAGGCGACGCCTCAGGGGTGGGGCACCTACGGCAGCCGAACCACCGCGGTGTGCGGCAGTGCGGTGAAAGTCGCGGCGCAGCGAGTGAAGGAGAAAGCGAAGAAGATCGCCGCGCACCTGCTCGAAGCGAGCGAAGCCGATCTCGAGTGGAAGGATGGGAAGTTCGCCGTGAGGGGCTCGCCCGACAAAGGCAAGACATTCGGCGAGCTCGCCCTGATGGCCAACGTCGCCTGGAACCTGCCGGCCGGTACGGAGCCGGGGCTCGAGGCAACCGCGTTCTTCGATCCGTCGAACTTCGTGTATCCGTTTGGCACCCACATCTGCACCGTCGAAGTAGAGGTCGAGACCGGGACGGTGAAGATCCTCCGGTACGTCGCCGTGGATGATTGCGGGCCGCAGATCAACCCCATGATCGTGGATGGGCAGGTGCACGGCGGCGTCATCCAGGGGCTGGGTGAGGCGTTGCAAGAGATGGTGGTGTACGACGAAGACGGCCAGCTCGTCACCGGTACGATGATGGACTACGCGGTCCCGAAAGCATCCCAGATGCCGAGGGTCGAGACGGCGCACACCGTCACGCCGTCTCCGATCAACCCCCTCGGCGTCAAAGGCGTGGGAGAAACGGGGACGATCGCCTCGGTGCCCACACTCGTGAACGCCGTCTGCGACGCACTGTCGCCACTCGGCGTCACGCATATCGATAAGCCACTGACGCCCGCCCGAGTATGGGCGGCGATCCGTCAGGCGAAGGGAGGGAAGCCATGATCCCGACCTCCTTCGAGTACCTGCGGGCGAAGAGCCTGAGCGACGCGCTCAAGGCGCTGGGCAAGAATGCCAAAGTGATCGCCGGAGGGCACAGCCTGCTTCCGTTGCTCAAGTTCCGGCTCGCTGAGGCCGACACGCTGATCGACATCGGTCGGCTGCCGCAGTTGAAGGGGATAAAGCGGGCGGGTGGGGGCTTGAAGATCGGGGCCGCCACGACGTACCGCGAGCTGCTCGACTCCAAGGAGGTCAAGGCCACGTATCCGCTCGTCGCCGAGGTGACCGAGCACATCGGCGATTTGCAGGTACGGAACCTAGGGACGATCGGTGGAGGCCTGGCACACGCCGATCCCGCGGCGGACATGCCGCCGGTGATGCTCGTGCTCGATGCGACATTCGTGCTGCAATCGAAGAGCGGAAAGCGATCGGTCGCGGCCCGGAAGTTCTTCAGAGGTCCGTTTACCACGGCACTCAAGCCCAACGAGCTCCTCACGGAGATTCAGCTCCCGACGCCGCCCAAGGGGGCGGGAATGTCCTACGCGAGCTTCGAGCAGGCGGCTTCGGGATACGCGCTGGCCGGCGCCGCGGCGCTGATCGCCGTGGCCAAGGGGATGATCACGCGCGCCGATCTCGCACTCACGGGAGTCGCGGAGACGCCGTTTCTCGCGCCCGCGGCGGCGAAGCTCGTCGGCACGCAAGGCAGCGCCGACCTGATCGCTCAGGTCGCGTCGCTGGCCATGGCCGGCGTCGAGGCGAACGACGACATCCACGCCGGCGCCGAATACCGGACGCACCTCGCCACCGTGGCGGCGCGGCGCGCATTGACGGACGCGCTCGCGCGGGCGCAGTAATGCGGCTCGACTTTTCAGGCGCCCCGGAGATCGCCGCGCCACCCGACGTTGTCTGGAAGCGGCTCTTGGACCATGAGTTCGTCGCCTCCGTCGCGCCGGGCGTCGAATCGGTGCAGGCAATCGACGACCGTCACTTCAAGGTCGTCTCGGGGTTCGGTGTCGGCGCCGTGAAGGTCAAGTTCCAGCTCGACGTCGAGCTGTCCGACGTGCAGCCGCCGAAGAGCCTCAGGATGACGGCGCACGGCAAAGCGCCGGGCTCGGGCGTGGAAGTGAGCACGGCGCTCGAGATCGAACCCGTCCCCCCCGATCGGTCCCGCCTGAAGTGGAGCGCCAGCTCCGAAGTCCGGGGCACCGTGGCGAGCGTCGGTGCCCGCCTCCTGAAAGGGACGGCCAAGAAGCTCACGGAGACCTTCTGGGACAAGTTCGCGGCGCGGGTGGGAGAGCGGGGTGGTGCGTAGGGGCATGCCGCGCCCCTAGATCGCGCCGTATGCCGTAACATCTTACTGGTATGCAGCGACCCTCGATCGACTCCCTGCAATCCGCGTTCGCGGCCGAGCGATATATCGCGGATCGGGACCTAGCGACGGCTGTGTACCTCTCCCTCGCGCTCGACCGCCCGCTGCTGCTCGAGGGCGAAGCCGGCGTGGGGAAGACCGAAGTCGGCCGTACACTCGCAGCGGTCCTCAAGACGGAGCTGATCCGACTGCAGTGTTACGAGGGCCTGGACGTCAACGCCGCCGTCTATGAGTGGGACTATCCTCGTCAGATGCTCGAGATCCGGCTGCTCGAGGCGCGCGGCGAGGCCAAGCAGGCCGCCACGAAGGACATCTTCTCCGAAGAGTTCCTGATCCGGCGGCCGCTGTTGCGCGCGCTCGAGAACTCGCGCCCGGACCCCCCGGTACTCCTGATCGACGAGGTAGACCGCGCCGATGAGGAGTTCGAGGCGTACCTGCTCGAAGTGCTCGCCGACTTCACGATCACCGTCCCGGAGATCGGGACGATCAAGGCCGCACGGCCGCCCCGCGTAATCATCACCAGCAATCGCACGCGCGAGGTGCACGACGCGCTCAAGCGGCGATGCCTGTACCACTGGATCGATTACCCGAGCGCCGAGCGCGAGGTCGCGATCCTCGGCGCGCGGCGGCCGGAACTGCCGCAACGACTCGCCGCCGAGGTGGTCGCCTTCGTGCAGCGGCTGCGCTCGGCGGATCTGACCAAGGTCCCGGGCATCGCGGAAACAATCGACTGGGCGGCGGCGCTCGAGGTCCTTGGCGCAAAGCGACTTGAGGCCGAGCAGGTCGAGCGCACCCTGGGGGCGCTCCTCAAGTATCAAGAGGATGTGGCCGCGGTGAAGGGCGGCGGGGCCGCAAGATTGATCGACGAGGTACGTGCGGGAACCCGATGACCCCCGACAACGCAGTAACCGGCAATGCCCCATCTGGCGACCCTCTTATCGGCAACGTCGTTCTCTTCGGCCGCATGCTCAGGCGTGCCGGTCTGTCCGTCGACACCGAGCAGACTCGCCGGTTCGCGGACGTGCTGGGCCTGCTGGGCTTCGACCGGCGAGGGGACGTGAAAGCAGCCGGGCGAGCGGTGTTCGTCCGTCGGCGGGAGGAGCGCCCGGCATACGACGCGGCGTTCGATCTCTTCTGGCGGCGCAGTACGACGACGGGCGGTGGTTCGGCTGACCTGCCGCGGCTGCGGCAAGAGGAGGGCCCGCACACCGATGTACGCCTCGGACCCGAGCTGCCTCGGGACGTGGAGGTTAGTGAGGTTGTGGAGCACGGGGCGCGTGTCGGCGCCAGCGACCTCGAGCGGCTCCGGACGGCGGACTTTGCGGAGCTGACGCCTGCCGAGGGGCGCGAAGCGGCCGCGATGCTCGCATCGCTCAAGCCACGGCTGCCGCTCCGCCCGTCGCGCCGGATGAAAGCCGGCAGGCGCGGCAAGCGCGTCGCCCCGCGCCTCATGCTTCGCAAGTCGCTCGGCGCCGGAGGCGAGCCGATCGTGTGGCGCTTCTGGCACCGGCGGACTCGGAAACGTCCCGTCGCGCTGGTATGCGATATCTCCGGCTCGATGGAGCGCTACAGCAGGTTTCTCCTGCGGTTCGGCCACGCCCTCGCGCGCTCGGGATCGCCGGTGGAAGTGTTCGTCTTCGGCACCCGGCTGACGCGCATCACCCGGGAGCTGCGGGTGCGGGACCCGGACGCGGCGCTTCGGCGCGTGGCGGACAAGGTCGTGGACTGGAGCGGCGGGACGCGGATCGGTGCCAGTCTCCACGAGCTCAACCGACGCTGGGTGCGGCGCGCGATTCGGAGCGCCGCGGTCGTGATCATCGTATCCGACGGATGGGAGCGCGACGATCCCGCGCGGCTTTCACGCGAAATGGCGACGCTCGCGCGCTCCTGCCACCGACTGATCTGGCTCGATCCGCTGGCGGGTCGTCCGGGCTTCGAGCCTGCGACTCAGGGGCTGCTCGCGGCCCTCCCCTATGTAGATGAATTCCTGCCGTGTTCGAGTGTAGCTTCCCTCGAAGCGTTGGGGAGTGCCTTGTCCCGCCGTCCGACGGTTCGACCATGAAGCAATGGCTTGAGACGAAAGAAGTCCTCGATTTCCTCGCCGGCGCCGCGGCCGCGGGGAAGCGCACGGCGCTCGCCACCGTCGTCCGCGTACGCGGCTCCGCCTATCGCCACGAGGGGGCGAAACTCGCGGTCGCCGAGGACGGCACCACCGCCGGGAACGTGAGCGGCGGGTGTCTCGAGCAGGACGTGCGGGAGGTGGCGCTCCAGGTGATCCGGAAGGGGGAGCCAGAGCTTCGGAGCTATTGCTCGAGCACCGACGAGATCGCCGCCTGGGACCTGGGGGTCGGCTGCGAAGGGCAGGTGGACGTCTACGTCGAGGTGGCGGGGGCCCGGCCGAAGGAGCGGGAGCTGCTGAACGGGCGGAGGGCCTTCGCGGTCTGCAGCGTGGTCGACGGGAAACGGGACACGGGAAACGTGAAACGCCGTGTCGTTACGGGCGGCGGTGTCGAAGGCGACCTGGGGTCGGGGTCGGACCTGAACACCCGGGCGACGGCCAAAGCGCGAGAGCTGCTCGAGACCGGTGAGTCCGGAATCCACGAGATCGCCGGCCGCTCGGTGTTCATCGACGCGTTCGTCCCTCCGCCACAGCTGATCGTGCTCGGCGCGGGGGATGATACCCGCCCGCTGATTCGCTTCGCTACGGACGTCGGATTCCGGGTGGTGGTCGTCGACCGGCGGCCCGGTCTCTTGACGCCCGAGCGGTTCCCGGCGGCGGCGCTGCTGGTGGAAAGCGGGGGCGCCGACCTGCCCGAGAAGCTGCCCCTCGATGCGGACTGCTACGCGGTCGTGATGAATCACAACTTCGCCGACGACCAGGCGTATCTCCGCGCGCTCCTCGGGAGTCCCGTGGCATACGTCGGCCTGTTGGGTCCCCGGCAGCGCACCGAGCGGATCCTCCGCAACCTCGCGTCCGAGGGGCCGCTGGACGAGGGCCGCGTATATGGTCCCGTCGGGCTGGACATCGGGACGGACGGCGCGGAGCAGGTCGCGCTCGCTGTGATCGCGGAGATTCTTGCGGTGCGCTCGGGGCGCCGGGCTCGCTCGCTTCGAGAGCGCCCGGCGGCGATCCATGCCCCGATGACTGACGGCGTGCGAGTCGCGGGAGTGATCCTGGCGGCCGGCGCGTCGCGCCGGATGGGCCGGAACAAGATGCTGCTCGAGCTCGACGGCGAGTCCCTGATCCGGCGGGCGGTCCGCCACGCCCTCGCGGCCGGCCTGTCTCCCGTGGTGGTCGTGATCGGTCACGAGCCGGATCGCATCCGCGCCGCGTTGCGGGATCTGCCCGTCGAGTTCGCGGTCAACCCCGATTACACTGGCCCGACGAGTGGTTCCCTGCACCAGGGCCTGAACGCCCTCGGGGCCGAAGTGGGCGCGGCCATCGTCATGCTCGGCGACATGGTGCGCGTCACGCCCGAGACGCTCGCGATGCTCGTGGCCGCCGCGCGCGGAACGGACGCCCCGCTCGTCGTCTCTCGTTACGGCGACGTCACCGCGCCGCCGCTCTTGTTCCGTCGGGCCCTATTCCCCGAGCTGCTCGCCTGGACCGGGGAGGGGTGCGGGAAGACGGTGGTCAAGGCGCATAGCCACGAGGCGATGTACGTGGACCGACCAGTGGCGTTACTGGCGGATGTGGATACGCCGGAGGATTTCGAGGCGCTCCGCCAGTCGTCTTGACGACTCCTTGAGCGAGCGGCAATATCGGTCGGGGACCGGTATGCCCACTCGTGCGGGGTTCCTGCTGGTTGTCTGCGTCGCATTGCTGTGTGCCTGCGGCTCCGATAGCGGTACGCCACTCGGTCCGACCACCTTCGACGTATCCGGGGACTGGTATTGGGACGAGGTGCCGGCCGACTCCACCCTGGGCATCTTCTGCTTCGACAGCGGCGGCGTGAGGGTTACTCAGGACGGACCGCGTTTCCACGCCGTCGGTCTCCAGGCCGGTTACTGCTCCGGGCCGGGCGGCTTTCAGGCGTTCGCAGACTCGTTCCAGGTGTCCGCGGGAACCATTGAGGGGACGGCGGTGCAGTTCCGCGTCGAGCCATGTCCCTACAGCGGTACCCTGTACGGGTCGGCTCCGGACAGCGCGGCAGGGACCATCAGCTGCACGCTCGCGGAGCAGGGTGTGACCGCCCACGTCAAGGGCAGGTGGCGCCTGCTCAGAGATCGGCCCGATCTCTTCCCGCCTAGCGTTTCGGGTAATGTGACGGGGCGCTCCACGCCCAACATCACCCTGCTCGACGATACCCTTCACATCAGCGTGAACGGGACGGACGAGCGCGAGCTGCGCTTCATCGGATACCGGTTGACCGGGGCCGCGGCCGGAGCCGACTCGCTCGCGGTCACCGGCACGACGGCGAGCCACACCTTCGTCGTGCCTATCACCGACGCGATGGTGGGCTCGAGCACGCTCGCGGTCTTCGCCCGGGACCGGAGCAACGTTCAGACGGCCGATCTCGGCGGGATCACGGTCATCGCTGTTCACGGACCTCGGACTCGGGCCGTCGCGCTCGCAAGCGCAGTCCGGGATCTGGTGTACGATGCGAAGCGCGCGCGGTTGTACGTCTCCCTGTGGGGTATGGACCAGGTCGCCGTGCTCGATCCCGTCACTGCCACGCTCGGCACGCCCATGACCCTCCCCGGCGTGGCGGGAGGGATCGATCTCACGCTCGGTGGCGATTCGCTCCTCGTCGCGCTCGAGAACCGCGGCTCGTTTGCGGTGATCAACCTGGTGACCGGCGCGCCGGACACAATCCATGTCGACTTCGATCTGACCATGCTGCACAACCCCGGCGAGCTGCGAGTCGCAGCGGACAACCAGGTGCTCGTGACCGGCACCAACCGCAACGTCTCCGGAGGGGGCGGTCAACTGGTGTCCTACGACCTCGGCACCGGCACGCAGCAGCGGCGGCTCGACGTCGGCTCCATCCAGAGCTACACGTTGCTCGCTCGAGCAGGCGACCGCAGCCGTGTGCTGCTCCTCGAGGCGGGAGCGTGCTGTCCGATGCAGGGGCGGGTGTACCAGGCGGCCTCTGGCGCGTTCGGCCCCTCGACCGGCACGGTCAGCTACGCCCTGTTCTCGATGACCGCCTCGCTCACGGGGGACCGGTTCCTGGTGGACGATCAACTCTTCACCGGCGACTTGTCGCCCGCGGGCTCCGTATCCGATCCTGGCCATGCCGGCGTCGATCCGACCGTCCTGTCGGCGGACGGCAGCCGCGCCTACCTCGCCACGGGGTTCACATCCTGGCCCGGCTTCGTCATTCGTCGCACCGTGGACAACGCGCTCCTCGAACAGGACTATGTCGCGGGATGGGGCACACGCGAGCGCCTGGCGCTGCTACCTGACGGACACACCTTGATCGGCTACGTCGCCTCTGGTGGTGTCCCATCCACGCCGCCGTCCACGCTTTACCTCGTCGATCTCCGCTGAACCGGGGAGGCGCTTCCCAGGGCCGCGCACGCTCTCAGAACAACTCGAGCTAATCCGCCACCAGGCTCCGCAGCTTCTCGAGCATCTTCACCATCGCCCGGTGGCCCCCTCCCTCCTCCCAGCCTCCCACGCAGCAACCTTCCTGGCCACTCGCCTATCCGACAACGGATACCGTGCTCCGCGGAGGGATGATGAAGAGAATCGGCCGGCTTCTGCCTGTGATGGTGGTATGCATCACGCCGTCGGCGCGCTACGCGCCCGGACCAAGTCTCACGACCGCATTCGTCGGCGTCACCCTGCTCGACATGGTGCACGACGCCCCGCTGCCGGATCACACCGTGCTCGTCGAAGACGGCCGCATCGCCGCGGTGGGCCCAAGCGGGGGGGTGGCGGTACCGCCCGACGCGCGTCGCATCGACGGCCGAGGACGCTTTCTGATGCCCGGTCTCGCCGACATGCACGTCCATCTCCAGGATTCATCCGACCTTCGGCTCTTCCTCGCCAACGGGGTAACCACGATTCGGGACCTCAACGGGTCCCCGCCGCTCCTCACGTGGCGCCGCCTGCAGGCGCACGATTCGTTGGTCGCACCGGCCCTCATCGTGAGCGGTCCGCTGTTCGCCGGCCCCGACATTCGTTGGAAGAACAAGGTGGTGCCGCGGACGCCGGCTGAAGCGCGTGCCATGGTGGTCGCTCAGCGCGACGCGGGCTACGACTTGATCAAGGTGTACGACGGGCTGACACGGGACGCGTACGATACCCTCATCGCGACGGCGGCGCAGGTCGGGATGCCCGTGACTGGACACATCCCGGAGGGTGTGGGCCTTGCCGGCGTCCTCTCGGCACGCCAGTCCATCGAGCATGCCGATAAGATCGTGTTCGCCGCCTGGGACCATCACCTCGATGAGGCCAGGCTTGCGCCGATCGCGGACAGCATCAAGCGGTCAGGCGTGTGGTTCACGGCGACCTTGGCGAGCTTGGAGCAGCTCGACCTCGTGGCACATGGGCGCTATGACTCGCTGATGCGGCAGCCGGGCGTGTCGCGGGCCTCGCTGGATGCGCGGGAATGGTGGAGCGTGGTGGGTCGACTCTCGGGGCAGGGGCGGGGGAGCCCGACCGACGGGCGATTCACGCCGTGGACCAATTTCGAGCGACATCTCGTGCGTGTGCTATTCGAGCGCGGCGTGCCGATGCTGGCGGGCACGGACACGCCGAATGCCGTCATGGTTCCCGGCTATTCGCTGCTGGTTGAATTGGAAGCCCTGCAGGACGACGGCATTCCTCCCTTCGCGATCCTGCGGATGGCCACGCGTAACGCAGGTGTCTGGGCGAACCATGTCCCGCAGTTCGGCACGGTCACCGTCGGCTCACGCGCCGATCTCTTGCTGTTGGCTGCCGACCCAAGTGGCGATGTACGGAACCTGCGACGGCGCGTGGGGGTGATGGCACGGGGGCGGTGGTTCACGGAGCTGGAGCTCCAAGCGATGGTCGCCCGGGAGTGAGTCGCGGGCCCTTTAGAACAGCTCCAGCTGATCCGCCACCAGACCCCGCAGCTTCTCGAGCATCCTCACCATCGCCCACGTATCCCGCTCGCAATAGCGCAACAGCGCCTCCCGAAGCTGGGCGCGCTCACGCGCGGGCAGCTCCGATCCCGCCAACATCAGTCGTTGCAGCTCGACCGTTGCCACTTCGCCGTCCCGCACCTTGAGATCCGAATACGACAATCCCGGCACGAGCGCCGGCAGGGTCTTCTTGATGCTGAATCCGCCCCCGAAGTCCGGATGGTACACGTGGTTCCGCACCGTCGGGAGGAGGTCAACGAGGCGCCGTTCGATGCGCTCCAGCTCACGCGCGAGCGAAGGCACCGCCTCACGGAGCTGCCGGAGGCACTCGCGCTCGAAGCTCGCGTAGTACGCCACGACACGCCGCGCACCGGCGCACGCTCCCACCAGTGCTTCGGCGAGCGCCGGTCGGGGATCGGCCGGCCCATCGGCGATCCACTGATAGTGCGTCAGACCCCCTCCTCGACCGCGCTCTTCCAGGTGCACGCTGAACTGCACCGGCACCTGTTGCCACGGCCGGCACCCGGGCCAGCGCGGGATCGCGAGGCTTACCGTCTCGAAGTCGAGAAACGCGAGCGGCGACGCGAACTGTGCCAAGGCCCTCTTGAGCGTCTCCTCCACCACCATCCGGCCGGTCTGCACCGCCTTCACCTGACGCGCGTGGATCGCCGAGAGCTCGAGCTCCGACGGGAGGTCGTAGATCGTGGCGTACCCGTCAGCCTCGAGCTCCCCCGCCCGTTTCCGATCGATGCGGTACAGGCTGCTCACGTGGTGGTCCGGAAGCTTGGGCCAGCAGCGCGGGATGAACGGGCAGTCGTGCGGTTTCGAGCAGTGCTCGCCGATCGGTACGTCGGGTATCGGTCCCTCGAGCATCCGGCGCTGCGCCTCGAGCTCGTCGGACAGTCCGATGAGTGTCCCCTCGACCAGCGGCGTCACGTCTTCCCGCACGAACAGGTTGGAGAGATCGGGATACCGGCACTCGGAATTCAGGTGCATCACCTCTGCTCGCTCCACCTGCAGCCCTGCCCGGCGCAGCACGTACACCTGCACGGCGGCATCCGGCAGGTGTTCCGGTTTGCGACTGTTCGAGGCCTTCACTTCGATCACGGCGTGTCCCCGGCCCCCGGGGTCCCGTGCCAGGATGTCCACGCCGGCGTAGGTGTCGTCCGCCAGGAACCAGGCTTCGTAGAGCGCCGGGAGGTCGCGCTTCAAGGCCTCCCGAGTGGCTGCGACCTTGTTGTCGTACTCATAGAAGGGCAGGTCGATCAGCTCGCCGCCCGGCACCTGTCCTCGAGCGCGCTCCCCGACCTCCTTCCCCTGGGCGAAGAGGTTCGCCTGGCCGGGCGTGAGGGCGAGCTCCGGAGCATCCGGTTCGTGCACGCGCCACCACAGCTGCTTGTGACACTGGAGTCCGGACAGGTAGCGCGACTTGGACAGCCGGAGGGGCTGGGACGGCATACCTGAACAGTAACTATTGACTTTACACCTTGCCGGTCCCTATAGAGTGGGGCCGTGAGCGCAAGCGGGTCGCCACACCCACCCTTCATCCGCCAGCCTGTAGCCCTCCTGGCGAACGCGGGTGTCTGGATAAACCGCGCGCTCGAGAGCACACTCCAGCCGCTCGGCTACCGCGCCGTGTCGGTGTCGAGTGGCAGCGAGCTGCTCGAGCGTGCTCCGGCGCTCGGACCGGACGTGATCCTGATGGATGCGAACCTTCAGGACACGAATAGTGTCACCGTGTGCCGCGCGCTCCGCCGCAACGCCGCACTTCCGTGGAACGTGCCGATCATCATGCTCACCTCCACTCCCGACACGAAGCAACAACGTCTCGCGGCCCTCGAGGCCGGCGCGTCGGACTATTTGAACCTGACACTCAACGCGGAGGAGCTGGCGCTCAAGGTCGACGCCATAACGCGGGTCAAGCTCGAGACCGACCGCCGTCTGGAGGAGAGCGCGGTGAACCCGTCGAGCGGATTGTACACGATGCGCGGCCTGGAGCGGCGCGCGCGCGAGCTCACGGCCGACGCGTTCCGGCGGCACGCGCCGCTGGCGTGCCTCGCCCTCGGCATCGAGGTCGAGACCGCCGGCGCCCCGCGGAGCGCCGCCCGCGTGCCGGCTGCCGCCCAGTTTGCGGCGCATGTCCTGCTGACGGGCGCCCGCGCGTCCGACGCCATGGGCGATCTGGGCGTCGCCGAGTTCGCTTTGCTCGCGCCGGCTACCGCTCCCAAGGGCGCTGAACGGATGGCGGAGCGGCTCTCGCAATTCGTGGAGGGTGCAGGGCCCCGCCCGGCGGGTGTTCCGCCGCTCAGGGTGCGCGCGGGATATGAGGCCGTCGCCGATCTGCACGAGACACCCATCGAGCCTGCGTCCCTCCTCGAGCATGCCAGTATCGCTCTCCACGAGGCCGCGTCCACCGGAGACGGGGAGCGAATTCGCGCCTACCGTCCGTAGATTAGCCTGCTCATCGTGAGGCTCGCGTAAATGCCGCCCACGGTCTCGATCGTCGCGATCGTGGTGCTCGTTGCCCTGATCGTGCTGCTGATCCTGCGCGGGAGCGCGGACCAGACGCGCGTGCTGTCCGACGTACGCGAGCGGCTCGGCGCGCTGGCGGAAGTCACGAGGCGTCTCGAGGCAATGGGCGCATCGGTGACCGAACTGCAGCAGTTACTGCAGGTCCCAAAGCTGCGCGGCACCCTCGGCGAGATCTGGCTCGAAGAGCTGCTGCGGCAGATCCTCCCCGCGTCCCACTACGACATGCAGCACGCGTTCCGCTCGGGTGAGCGGGTGGACGCGGTACTCAGGTTGGGCGACCGACTGGTGGCGGTGGACGCGAAGTTTCCCCTCGAGACGTGCCAGCGCATGCTCGCCGCGGGCGGTGCAGAAGCGGAGCGCGAGCGCCGTGCGTTCGCCCGCTCGTTGAGAGCGCGCATCGACGAGATCGCCGACAAGTACATCCGGCCGGATGAAGGCACCTACGAGTTCGCGCTGATGTACATCCCGGCGGAAAACGTGTATTACGAGGCCGTGCTCCGGGCCGAGGACCCGGCGGACGCGACGAGCGTGCTGGGTCACGCCATGCGGCGCCGCGTGATCCCTGTCTCGCCACACACGTTCTATGCGTATCTCCTCGTGATTCTCCACGGCCTGAAGGGGTTGCAGGTGGAGCGGCATGCCCGCGAGATCGCGGAGCGGCTCGGCGTCCTGCGCCAGCACCTCGAGGCGTTTTGGGCCGCGTTTCAAACCGTCGGCGCCCACCTCTCGAACGCCCAGAAGAAGTTCGACGAGAGCGAGCGGCTGGCCAGCCGGGTGCGGGATCGCTTCGAGCGGATCGCGGGGGGAGACAGTGGGGAAGGCGAGGGGGACGAGCCATGACCACGGTACGCGGACCCGCGGGGACGCTCTACGTGGACGATGGAGGCTCGTCTTCAGTCGCAGACCCCGTGGTATTCGTCCATTCGCTCGCCGGGAACACCACGCAATGGGCGTCCCAGCTCGCCCATTTGCGTCCCCAGCGCCGCGCCGTGGCGCTCGATCTCAGGGGGCACGGTCGCTCCGAGGAACCGGCCGATGGCAATTACGCCATTCCGGCCATCGGCGCCGATGTCACGGCGGTGGCGGACGTCCTCGACCTGGAGCATTTCGTGCTCGTTGGGCACAGCGCGGGTGGCGCCGTCGCCATCGCGTGCGCCGCCGACCTCGGCGACCGAGTGTCGGGGCTCTTACTGGTGGACCCGAACGGCGACCAACGCCGGCTCCCGGCAGACATGCTCGCGACCTTTCTCGCCCAGCTCGACTCCCCCGCCTACAGCGAGACCGTGCGCGCACACTGGACGCGGATCACCGAGGGCGGTGACCCTGGCGTGCGGGCGGCGGTCATTCGGGACCTGGAGCGCACGCCGCCGCGTACCTTCGTCGAGGTATTCCGGGCGCTGTCGGCGTTCGAGCCGATTCCCGCGCTCACGCGCTACCGGGGTCCCACGCTTTCCGTCATCACGGCCCTCAACGAGACCCCGATCGCCCTGCACCGGCTCGCCCGGGACTTGCCGCACCAAATGCTGCCCGGCACGGGACACTGGATACACATGGACAAGCCGTCGGTATTCAACCGCCTGCTCGACGGGTTCCTCAGCGAGTGTTCTCGATCGGGACCTGTACGATCGTCTCCCCCCACTGGAGGTTGAGGAGCGCGCGATCGGCGTTGGCGGAGGGAAAATAGAACGCCAGCGTTTCCATGAAGGGACCGGACTGCGGCTTGACCTTGAGGCGAAGCGCATCCTTGGATGCACCGGGGTAGGGGACGTGGAACACGTCGGCCGCCCGGCTGAAGATCAGCGTCCATTCCGCGCTGTCCGGGATCGCCCAGAGACTGTACTTGCCGGCCGCGAGCCGCTGGCCGCCGAGCATGACATCCTTGCTGAGCGTGATCGCGGTGGCTTGATCCGCCCCGGGGCACCACACCTCGCCCCAGGCCACGACACCACCGAACAGCGTTCGGCCGCGAGCGTTCGGGCGGCCGTACGTGATCGTCACGTTGGTGTTACCGAGCTGCTGCGTCACGGCGGCGCGCTGGCTGAAGGGGACCGCTTGGCCAGTTGCTCCGGCCGGCGACACGAGCAGGAGCGTGGCGAGCGCGCGACCGAGCCTCACGGCTCGCGCGATCGTGCGCGGCCGGAGACGCTCACCCGCCGGCGAGCTCGGCGACCGCAGCGACGGCGGTGTCCAGCTCGTCCTCCGTGTTGTAGTAGTGCGGCGAGAGACGGAGCGCGGTACTCGCCCGCTTGTCGTCCATGTCGAGCACGCCCGACTTGCGGTCGGTAGAGCTCGTGTTGATGCCCCGCTGCCGCAGCGCCAGCTTGAGACCCACCGCATCCCGCCCCCCCACGTCCACCGTGACGATGGCGCACCGCTCCCTGCCGCGATCGAGCACGCGAACGCCGCGGACCTTGGCGAGCCGCTCTCGGAGCAGGGCGGCAAGGCCGCGGGCACGCGCTTGCCCCTCGGCGCCAACCTCCAGCGCATATCGCACAGCCTCCCGGAAGCCCGCCACGAGTGCGTATGCGAACTCCCAGTTCTCGAACCGACGAGCCCCGTCCGCCAACCGGTAGGCATCCGGGTCGGTCCAATCCGCCCCCCGCATGTCGAGGAACAGCGGGAACGCGCCGCGCTCGAGCATCCGGTCGGACACGTACAGGAAGCCGATGCCGCGCGGGCCGCGCAGGAACTTGCGCGCGGTGCCGCCGAGGAAATCGCACTGGAGCTCGTCCACGTCCACGGCGAGCTGGCCCACCGCCTGGCAGGCGTCGATCAAGTACGGCACGCCCAGCTCCGCGCATACCTCCCCGATCGCCCGCGCATCCTGCACGAGGCCCGAGTTGGTTGGGACCCAGCTCAAGGCGACGAGCCGGGTGCGGGGGTGGCTCGCGAACAGGCGCACGCTCTCCGGATCCACGCCCCCCTCGGGCCGGTCGTGCGCCCGCACCGTCTCGACGCCCGCCCGGTGCGCGAGCGACAGGTACACGAGCTGGTTCGACGGGTAGTCGGTACGCGTAGTGACAATGCGGTCGCCGGGGCGGAAATCGAAGGCGGACACGGCCTGATTAAACGCCACCGTCGCGTTCTCCACGATCGCGACGTTCCTCGCGGTGGCCCCCACGAGCCGGCCGAGCAGCTCGTACGTCTCTTGGAGATCGGACTCCGCTTCGTCGGCCGCTTCGTAGCCTCCGACGGCGGCCTCACGCTCCAGGTGCCGCGTGAGCGCATCGAGCACGGGCCGGGGCATCAGGGCCGCACCCGCGTTGTTCAGATGGATCCGCTCCCGGCAGCCCGGCGTGTCGCGGCGCCAGCGGTCGAGCTGCGTCAGAGCGGGCGGCAACGTGCGCGTCGGCATGGATCGGAGAAAACTGGTGCGAGAGCCGACCGGCCTCAAGACACTACCTCAGGGCGTTCCTTAGTACGAACCACACGTTCGCCGGGCGCTCCGCCAGCCGCCGCATGTACCATGGAAACCAATGCGTCCCGTAGCTGATCAGGACTTTCACCAGCACCGCGTCGCGCGCCAGCGCGCGCTGGTCCGAGGAGCGGATGCCGTAGAGCATGTGCACCTCGTAGCCCCCCCGGGCCACCCGCAGGGCTGTCGCGCGCTCTCGGATCCGGTCCACCAGGCGCAGGTCGTGGGTGCCGAACACCGGGCGCCCCTGGGCGCGCGCCACATGCTCGAGGAGCCGGTCGGCGAGCGCCAGGTAGGCGGTGTCCACATCCCGCTTCAGGGGGTAGGCGACGGCGGCCGGCTCGTTGTATGCGCCCTTCACGAGCCGGATCGCGGGCGCAAGCGCGAGCAGGGCGTCCAAGTCCGCCGGTGTGCGTCGGAGATATGCCTGCAGGCACACACCAACCCGCGCGTGGGCCGCCCGCACGGACCGGAACATCTCCAACGTCGCGTCCACGTAGCGCGACTCTTCCATGTCGATCCACAGGAATGACCCTGAATCCGCCGCGCCTCGCGCCAGGGCCTCGAGATCAGCGCGGCAGGCAGTGTGGTCCACGTCCAGGCCCAGGTGCGTGAGCTTCACGGACAGCTCGGAGGGAAGCCGCCGCTCCCTGATCTGGGCGAGCACGGCGAGGTAGTGGTCCCGCACGCGGGCGGCTTCCTGGCGCGTGGCGACCTGCTCGCCGAGCTGCGTGAGGACGCTGCCGATTCCCCCAGCGGCGAGGTCGGCGGCGGCCGCCAGCGCCGCGGCGAGCTCCTCGCCCGGCATGAAGCGGCGGACCGCCCGGCGGAAGAACGCGCGGTCCCGTAACTGGCGGGCGAGCCAGGCGCTGCGAGAGGCGCGGAGCAGGATGCGACGGGCGACGGACATCGGCGGGCAAGAGACAGCCCGAACGGTCAAGACGGAAGGGGTTGCGGAGGCGGATGTCAGGTGATACAATTGTATCATACAATATGATACTCCTGCGATGGCTCGCTCGGACCTGGCGCGGCCTGACGACACCGCCGGTACCTCGGCTCCCCGGGCCCGGCGTGCTACCGTCCTATGCCCGGATGGGTCGCCATATGGCAGACACCACGGCGCTCGAGCCCCGGCTCCGCCTGTTGGTGCAACAACTCGCCGCGGAGCTGGCGGAATGTCGCTGGTGCGTCGAGCACGGCCGGCATCTGTGGCGCAAGGCCTTCCTCTCGCTCGAGCAGCTTCGGGGCCTGCGCGGGTACGCGGAGAGCCGCCTCTTCTCGGAAAAGGAGCGCGCGGCCCTCGCCTTTACGGAAGCGGTGTCGCGCTATACCGATCGCGCCGGGGGCGTGCCGGAGGCCGTCCTCACCGAGCTGCGCCGCCACTTTTCCGAGCCCGAGGTTGCGAACCTCACGCTGACCGTGTCTGGCGAGCACTTCTTTAATCCGGCGACCGGCGGGCTGGGTGCGGACGCGCGGCCGACGCTCCCGGCAGACCCTGCGGCGACCGGACAGTGGAACGGCGCGCGCCGCGCGGCCGGCTCCGCGATCCGCAACCTGTGGTGACGGTCGCCCGTGGGCGGCGCAAGTCAGCCCGCGTGTCCCTGACCGGCCCGCGGGAGACGCCGGGAGGACGCTGGCTGCTCCTCATCCACCAGCTTCCCCCTAAACCGGACTACTTTCGCGTGAAGGTGTGGCGCCGCCTGCTGCGGATCGGAGCGGTGGCGATCAAGAGCTCGGTATATGTGTTGCCGTACACCGACCAGGCGAGCGAGGACTTTCAGTGGCTACGGCGCGAGATCGTCGCTGGTGGCGGTGAGGCGTCCGTATGTCAGGCCGCGTTCGTTGACGGCCTCTCGGACGGCCAGATCGAAGCGCTGTTCCGGACGCACCGCGACGCGGAATACGCCGAGCTCGCACGGACGGCTGACGCATTGGGCGACGGGGCCGGGGGAGGACGCGAGTGGGACACGGACGCGGCGCGGCTGGAAAGGCGCCTGGCTGAGATCGCGAGCCTCGACCACTTCGGCGCAGCGGGGCGACGGGTGGCGGAGACGGCGATCGCCAGGGCGCGCGAGCGTCGAACGACTCCAACTCCGTCGCGCGGCGCAGGTCGAGCTGCTCCCAGGAGCGCGAATCCGACTCGCGGTGGGACGGGTGCCCACACGTGGGTGACCAGAGCCGGTGTGCACGTAGATCGCATCGCGAGCGCGTGGCTAATCCGCCGCTTCATCGATCCGGCGGCGCGGTTCCGGTTCGTCGCGACCCAGGCCTATACGCCGGCGCCAGGCGAGGTCCGCTTCGACATGTTCGAGGCCGAGTACACGCACGAGGGGGATCGCTGCAGCTTCGAGACCCTCGTGGGGCGGTTCGGACTCAAGGACCCCGCGCTCACGGCGCTGGGTGAGGTGGTACACGACATCGACTGCAAGGACGGGAAATTCGGGCGCGACGAGACGGCGGGGTTCGAGCGCATGATCCACGGGATCGTGCGGCGGCACCCGACCGACGAGGCGCGGCTGGAGCGTGGTGCGGCGCTCCTCGATGACCTATATGAAGCATTCGGGGGGCTGGGCGGAAACCGCCCAACCCCCCGTCGCAAAAGGCGTTAGCCCTTCCGGTTAACCGACTGCGGCGAACGTCGGCGCCTCCACGCGCCGATCTAACCCGCTCCGCCGCTCGACGCCGGTCCAGGACGAGCTCCCGACCAGGGCCAGGCTGCGCCGGTCGGCCACCCGCCGACGGTCGGCACTCAAGGACCCGAGCACTTCTCCGATGATCACTTCGGGAGGCAGCGGCCGGAACGAGGACCACTCATCGCGGAACCATTCACGAGAGGCGCGGACCCCGGCGTTCGCGCCCTCCTGGGTCTCGAACAGGGCCATACAGGTGAGGACGTCGTTGCCGGTATCGAGCAAGTGGCCCGAAATGAACCCGGGAATGTCGCGTAGGATGGGCAGGAACCCCTTCTCCGCATAGTGGGCCGCCTGCGCCACCGTGCCCAACCTCACCCGATACCGCCTTATTACTCCGTGCATGAGCCCCCCTCTTCATGGTCGGTTCGTGCCACCAGGCTCGGGGGCGTCGCAAGTCCCGCGCCCCCGGGGCGTGGCGTAACGGCTCTCCTCCCCTGTGATCCGACTCACCCCTGGGCGGACCGAATCCGCCACACATCTGGTGCTCACCTGGTACAGGTGGGCCGGTCCGGGCTCACAGACCGGGTCCCGTGTGGTGAACGAATGCACCACGAGGTGAGGCTAGCAACGCGGACCGTTCAGGTCAAGCGTCGCGCACCTCACCCCGTTCGTTCGGCAGGAATCAACCTTCGACGATGATCAGGTACTTCGAGTTGGCCCAAAACTTCGCGGGGTCCGCGATCTTCACGGCGCGCCCCGTGAGCTTCCCATCGTGATCCGGCGGCGTGTCGAGCGCCGATGTGTCCTGACGCGACACGATCCGGTATTCCTTGTCGGCCGCCGGAAGCGGCAGCTCCGTGAAGTGCCGCCGGTCCGCCACTGTGAACACGCCGGGATCGAGATTGCGCGAGGGGACGAGCGTCTTGCCGCTCTTCCAGAGGACGAACAGGAACCGCGCTCCGCCCTCCTCCTGAATGACGCCCTTCTGCTCCAGCTCGTCCTTGGTGCCCACGACATAGTAGACCGTGTTGTTGATCGTGGACATGTTCTCGAGGGTGTCCTTCAGGGCCACGTTCTCCGCCGTGAGCGTCTCGAGCTGCAGCGTGAGGGCGTCGATCGTTTCCTTCTGGTTGTCGATCACGCCCTGCAGATTCTGCATGGTGGAGCCGAGCTCGTTCCGCAGGCTGTCGGAGAGGGTGGTGAGATCCTTGATGCGCTGCTCGCTGGCCTTGAGTCGTGGCTCGATCTCCTTCACGCGCGAGCTCATATAATGGATCTTCTGGATGAGCGTGTCGCGCGACGCGCGCAGCGGGGACTCGGCGGACACCTTGAGCTGACGCGCCGGAATATTGACCGTCGCGAGCTCACGGCTGATCTCACTCACGAGGCGGGTGTTCTCGGCGACCTCCTGCATCAGGCGGTCGCGCTGGGCCGAAGCCTGGGACAGGCTGTCCAGGCGCGCCTGCACCTCGGGTGTTGGCCCTTGCTTGCACCCTACGGCGACGAGCAGCGCGATCGGGAGCCACGCGCCGCGCGCAAGGCGACGGCTGGTGCGAATCATGATCTCGACCTCCTCATACCAGAGCTAGCGTGACGTGGATCACACGGCTGTTGAATATGAGCAACCGCTGTGTGTTGGACAGGTGCTACACCGGAAGGCGTTATACGGTTTCCTCCATAGATATAGTCCCGCGCGTTGACCGATGGCAACGATAGACATCACGGACCCTTGGGCCACACGCCGAATCGAAGCCCCGACGTACCTCCTGTCCCGTTGGCTCTTCCTACGCCTCCTCGGCGTCGTCTATCTCGTCGCGTTCGTCTCGCTTGTCACACAAGTCACGGGCCTCGTTGGGGAGCACGGGCTCCTCCCGGTCGGGGCGTTCCTCGCGCGGGCGCACGGAATATATGGTAGCGCCGCCCACCGGCTATTCCCTACGCTGTGCTGGCTGAGCGCGAGCGACGCGATGCTCGAGGCGCTCTGCTGGATCGGCGTGGTCCTCGCCCTCCTGCTTATCGCCGGCGTGGCCCAGGCGCCGATCCTCGTATTGTTGTGGGTCGACTACCTCTCCCTTTCCGTCGCCGGGCAAACGTTCCTGTGGTTCCAGTGGGACGCGCTGCTGCTCGAGGCGGGACTGCTGGCGGTCTTCTTTGCGCCGACGCAGCTCCTGCCCAGTCTGACGAGCGAGCGCCCGCCACTCGCGCCCGCGCGTTGGCTCGTATGGGGACTCTTGTTCAGGCTCATGGTGCTCTCGGGCGTCACGAAGCTCGCAAGCGGCGATCCTACCTGGCGCCACCTGACGGCGCTCGACTACCACTTCTGGACACAGCCCCTCCCGACGTGGCCCGCGTGGTATGCCCAATGGCTGCCCGAATGGATGCACCGGGCCGTGACGCTCGTGATCCTCGGTATCGAGCTCGCCGTTCCCTGGCTGATCCTCGCGCCGCCGCGGTGGCGACACGTGCGCCACACGGCCTGCGGGCTTCTGGTCGCGGGCCAGCTCGGCATCGCGCTCACCGGGAATTACGGGTTCTTCAACCTGTTGACGATCGTGCTGTGCGTGCCGCTCCTCGAAGACGCGGTGGTGCGGCGGGTGCTGCCCCTGCCTCTCGCGGCGGGCGAGCCCGAGCCGCGCTGGAAGGTCTATACGGTCCGCGGTTTCGCGAGCGTGCTGGCGCTCCTCGCCGTGTTGGCGTTCGTGCGCGAGATCGCTCAGACGTTGCCCGGCGCCCGCCGGCCACTCGAGAACCCGCTCCTCGACGCGGTGGCGCCGTTTCGCTCGGTGAACGGCTACGGGCTGTTCCGCGTGATGACCACGGAGCGGCCCGAGATCGTGATCGAAGGTAGCGACGACACCCTCAGCTGGCGCGAGTACGGCTTTCGGTGGAAGCCGGGCGACGTCACGCGTCGACCCATGTTCATAGCGCCGCACATGCCACGGCTCGACTGGCAAATGTGGTTCGCGGGCCTCGACCCCGCGGGCGCCCAGACGTGGCTCGTGCCGCTCCTTCGGAACTTGCTCGAGGGGACACCCCAGGTCCTGGGGCTGCTCGGGGAAAACCCCTTTCCCGTCCGACCGCCCAAGTACGTGCGGCTCGCGTACTATCGCTACCGCTTCGCGGAGCCCGCCGTGCGAGCGCGGACAGGGGCGTGGTGGGAGCGGGATCGGGTCGGGTATCTGACGCGGCCGCTGTCGCTTGCCGACTTCGCGCCGCCCAGTTGACCCCGCTCGCCACGGGTTTATCTTCAGGTCCTCGCGCGGGCCTTCCGGTTCATGCCCGCGCCATTTGTTTTTAGGGCATGGCCTTGGGGAGTGTATGAGATGAAAGCGACCGATATTCGTCGGGGCCACGTGATTCTGATCGACGGCCAGCCGTGCCGCGTTATGGAGTTCACGCACCGCACCCCAGGCAACTTGCGTGCGTTCGTGCAGGTGCGGCTGCGCAATCTCATGACGGGGAACACGTTCGACACGCGTCTGTCAGCCACCGACTTCATGGACGAGGCGCCGCTCGAGACCAAGGAGTTCCAGGTTCTCTACCGCGATCAGGCGGGCGTGCACGTCATGGACACCACAACGTACGAGCAGCACACGCTCGATCCCGAAGCCGTTGGCGATCAGGGAGACTGGCTGCAGCCGGAGATGCACATTCAGGTCGAATGGCTGAACGGTAGACCAGTGGGCATCGAGTTGCCGTCGGTGGTGGAGCTCACCGTGGTCCAGACGTCCCCGGTGATGCGGGGCGCTACCAAGACGGCGAGCACCAAGCCCGCCAAGCTCTCGAACGGCGTCACCGTGCAGGTGCCGGAGTTCATCTCCGAGGGCGAGAAGGTGCGGGTGGACCCCCGCGAGGGCGTGTACTTGGAGCGCGCCAAGTAGGCGATGCGCGCCGCCGCACGTCTCGACACGCTCGGTACCGAGCAGGCTTACGTCGTGCTCGGGGCCGCCAAACGGCTCGAGGCCGCTGGGCACCGGGTCGTGCATCTCGAGATCGGCGAGCCCGACATGCCCACGCCTCCCCACGTGGTCGACGCCGGCGTGCGCGCGCTCCGCGACGGACTCACGCGTTACGCGCTCGCGGCCGGCGTGCCGGAGCTCCGCGATGCAATCGCGCGCTCGCTGGCGATGCGCGGTGTGCGGGGGACAGCGGAAAACATCGTGGTCACGCCGGGCGCCAAGCCGATGCTGTTCTGTGCGGCGCTCGCCCTCATCGAACCCGGCGATGAGGTTCTCTGTCCCGACCCCGGCTTCCCGATCTACGAATCGGTCGTCCGGTTCGCGGGCGGGCGGTCCGTATACTATCCGCTGGACGAGTCACGCCACTTCGCGCCGCACCTCGAAGCCATCACGGAGCGGATCACGCCACGCACCCGCGCACTGATCCTCAATCTGCCCCACAACCCTACCGGAGGCGTCGCCACACAGCGCGATCTCGAGGCGTTGTGCGCGCTGGCCCTCCGCCACGATCTCTGGGTGATCGCGGACGAGGTATACGGCCGGATCCGCTATGACGACCACTGCGACAGTATCGCGGCGCTCCCGGGGATGGCGGATCGTACGGTGATCGTGGACGGTTTCTCGAAGGCGTATTCGATGACCGGGTGGCGGCTCGGCTACGGGGTGATGCCCGCGTGGCTCACCGAGCCGATGACCCGGTTGGTGATCAACAACGTTTCGTGCACCGCGACGTTCGTCCAATACGCGGGGATCGCCGCCCTCACCGGCCCCCAGGACGCGGTCACCAACATGGTGGCGGGCCTCAAGGCGAAACGTGACCTGTTGGTTCGCGGTCTCAACGGGATCGATGGGATCACCTGCGCCTCGCCGGCCGGCGCGTTCTACTGCTTCCCGGGCATCCGTGGCGTGCTCGAGCGCACGGGCCTGACCTGCGAGTCGTTCGCCGAGCGGCTGCTGTCCGAGCAGCACACGGCCGTCCTGGCGGGCACGGCGTTCGGACCGGGCGGCGTGGGTCACTTGCGAATGTGTTACGCCACGGCGCCTGCCGAGCTCGAGCGGGCACTCGCGGCCATCCGGAGGTTCGTCGGCGCGCTGACGCCGGTCCCGGCTTGACGCCGGGGGGACGCGCGGTATCTTCAGATTCACAATCGACACGCTCGTGGTGATTTGCCGCGTATTGCCGCCACGTTAAACAAGGTGCTAAAAAGCGACCGCCCGCGGCTATTTGCCCGGGTTTTTTTGTTCGAGGATGCTATGTCGGCCACATCGTCGAGTTGTGCTGCCCCCGCTGCCCCCGCCCGCCCGCTCACCGCCCGGCCCTTGCGCTGCCGCAACTGCGGAGCTGAGCGCGGCCCCGCTCCCGTGGCCATCTGCGAGCTGTGCCTCGGCCCCCTCGATCCGGTGTACGACGCCGCACGCGCGCTGCCCGACGCCGAGACCATCGGCCGTCGAGCACCGTCGTTGTGGCGGTACGCGGAGTGGCTCCCGTTCGACGGCGATCCTGTGTGGTCGCTCGATACCGGGTTCACGCCCCTCGTCGAAGCGCCCGTGCTGGCGCGGCGTCTGGGCGTGGCACGCGTGTGGGTGAAGAACGACACGGTGTCGCATCCCTCGTTGTCGTTCAAGGACCGAGTCGTGGCCGTCGCGATCAACGCGGCTGCGGCCTTCGGCCTCGATACCATCGGCTGCGCTTCCACCGGCAACCTCGCGAACGCGGTCGCGGCGCACGCCGCGCGGGCCGGGCTTAAGGCGTGGATCTTCATCCCCGAGGGGCTCGAGCGCGGGAAGATCGTCGCCACGAGCGTCTATGGCGCCCGGCTGGTGCGCGTGCGTGGGTCCTACGATGACGTCAACCGGCTCTGCGCCCAGGTGGCGGATCGGTTCGGCTGGGGAATCGTGAACGTGAACCTGCGCGGCTACTACGGCGAGGGCTCAAAGACAGTCGCGTACGAGATCGCCGAGGAGCTCGGGTGGCGACTCCCCACCGCCGTCGTCGCGCCGATGGCGGGAGGCTCGTTGCTCACCAAGCTGCGCAAGGGCTTCGGGGACTTTCTCGCGGCCGGTCTGACTCGCGGCCAGCCTCCGCGGCTGTATGGCACGCAGGCGACCGGTTGTGCGCCGATCGTGCGATTGCTGGAGCGAGGCGGGGACACACTGGATCCCGAGGTACCGCAAACCATCTGCCGCTCGCTCGCGATCGGCAACCCGGCGGACGGCGTAGGTGCCGCTCGCGCGATGCGCGAAACGGGGGGATGGGGGAGCGCGGTGAGCGACGCCGAGCTGGTCGAGGGAATCCGCTTTCTGGCGGAAGATGCGGGGGTGTTCGGCGAGACCGCCGCCGGGGTCACCGCGGCCGGAGCGCTCGCTCTAGCCCGTGCGGGCCGCCTCCGCGCGGACGACGAGGTCGTGCTCTGTATCACCGGCCACGGGCTGAAAACCGTCGAGGCGATCCTTCCAGCGATCTCCGAGGCTCCAGTGATCGCGCCGCGGCTGCGCGACGTTATTCCCAGGATCGAGGAGAGGAGCTGACATGTCAGTCACCGTGAACCTGCCTTCGGTGCTCGCCGCCCACACCGGTGGCGCCCGGACTATCCAGGCGAGCGGACGCACGCTCGGCGAAGCGGTGGCCGACCTGGCCACGCGCTATCCGGCGCTCGCGCCGCGCCTCCGGGACGACCAGGGCAAGCCCTATCCGTTCGTGAACTTCTACCTGAACGACGAGGACGCCCGGTTCCGCGGAGGCTTCGCGGCCGTGGTCCAGGACGGGGACGAAGTGACCGTCATTCCCGCGATCGCGGGCGGGTGAGCGTGAGCTCCTGCTGGGCGAGGGCTCGGTTGATCCATACGATCCGCTCGCCGCACATGATCGCGTCCACCGGGTACGTGGTCGAGAGGAACGACGCTCCATCCGAGCTCGGCACACCCGTGCCGGGGAAGAAATACCAGCAGCGCTCGGCGGAAGGGTGGCTGTGGATTGTTCCGACCGTCCCTGTCCATCCGGCGCTCTCGCAGGTCTGACGGGGAACCACCCAGGTGGTGGTCGATTGGGCGGGGTCGACGTCGGCAGGCGCGATACGATCCACCACCACGGCTTGTCCGTTGACGGAGCCGATCATGCAACCCATGAACTCCGTCGGGAACCCCCGGTACTGAAGCAGCAGAAAGCGGCGTGCCTGGTCCGAAAGGACGAGCGCACGCGGCGCGTCTTCCGGTCCCGCGGCCACGGCAACGACGGTCGCTGGCGCGACGGCCGCCCGTTGCGCACGCGCGGCGGGAGCGCCGAGTTCGCTCACGGCCAACAGCACCCCCAGGCCGGCACCGGCGCGCAATGCCGTCATCGGTGTGCCACGGCGGGCGAGATCGTCACCGCTCCGGCCAGATCCCCGGCCGTGAGTCGCCCAGTCACTTCGACCCACGCGCCCTTCGCCCACCCGTTCGTGATCACCCCGGCCAGGCGGACGTCTCTCGCCTTCCAATCGATCATGCCCTCGAGATCGGCAGTGAACGAGCGTACGCCGCGGGTGTCGCGCACGCTCCACCGCGAGTTGACGTGCCACACGGGATTGGCCGCGGACAGCGGGTCCTCGACCTGCCGCAGCGCGAGCGTCAGACTACCGCTCGCGGCGCCCTCGACGGAGCCCTCCCACACGCAGTGCTCCCCGTCGGAGGCCACGCCCGCAAAAACGCTGCGGAACGAGAGGCGCGCCGGCGTGGCGCGGACCTGGCTCGGGGCCAGCGCGAGGATGCCGAAGGCCGCGGCAAACAGCGAGTCTCGGATCGTCGTCGAGTGAACCATCGGGCGTCTCCAGTGCAGGCGGTGGTCGTGCCTCAAGAATCGAACGCCCCCACTCGTGCGGCAGCGTGGGGGCGTTTGCGATCGGCGAAAGCCGGTCTGGCTACACGAGTGTCCCACGCATTCGGTCGGGTGACCAATTCGTATTGAGACACAGGTTGCGGGTGCCGGTGTGTGATCTCATTGTTCGCAGTGTAATGTCGGAGCGCCCCGCGCGTCCACACACAATCGGGTAGGTGCGGACCACCCGTTCGACCCGACTCACAACACCGCATCCGCGGTCCGAGCCCGACCCTTGGCGGAACACAGGAGTTCCACCGGGCGTTCGTTTCGGGCAGGGAAGTCGCTGAAACGAATAGGAGCGTCACGCCATGAGATTGCCTACCCGTCCACTTGGCACAAGCGGGCTCGAGATCACGACCGTCGGCTTCGGCGCCTGGGCGATCGGAGGCGGAGGCTGGGCGTTCGGCTGGGGACCGCAGGACGACGCGGCATCGCTCGCGACGATGCAGCACGCGCTCGAGCTGGGCGTGAACTGGATCGATACAGCGGCCGTGTACGGCTTGGGTCATTCCGAGGAAGTGGTCGGGCGACTGCTCCGCGGGCTACCCGCGAACGATCGTCCGCTGGTTTTCACCAAGTGCGGTCTGATGTGGGAGCAGCGAGGCGACCGCATGGCCGACCCACGACGCGTGCTCGAGCCCGAATCGATCCGGCGTGAGGCGGAGGCGTCTCTCCGCCGGCTCGGCGTCGAGCGGATCGATCTGTACCAATTCCACTGGCCCGATGAGACCGGCACTCCCGTCGAAGCTTCCTGGGAAGCGATGGTTCGACTCACCGAAGAGGGCAAAGTGCGGGCGATAGGTGTGTCGAACTTCGATGTCGTGCTTCTGGCGCGATGCGAGGCGATCCGGCACGTCGATTCCCTGCAGCCGCCGTTCTCGCTCATCCGTCGCGACGTCGCGGAGCGGGAGATCCCGTGGTGCGCGGAGCACGGGACGGGAGTCATCGCCTACAGTCCGATGCAATCCGGCCTCCTGACCGCCAGCTTCACCGCAGCGCGGGTCACCGCACTCGCCAGCGACGATTGGCGACGTCGCAGCGCCCAGTTCCACGAGCCGAGCCTTTCAAAGAACCTCGCGCTGCGCGACGCACTCAAGCCGATCGCCCGGCGCCACGGCACGACGGTGTCGGCCGTCGCGGTCGCCTGGACGCTCGCATGGCCGGGGGTCACCGGAGCGATCGTCGGTGCGCGGGCGCCCGACCAGGTGGACGGCTGGATCGGAGCCGCGACGCTCGAACTCAGCGCTGCCGATCTGGAGGAGATCGCCGGGGCCATCGTCCGCACCCGCGCCGGGTCCGGTCCGCTACGACCGGCGACGAGCGGTGTGACCGGCACCCGCTGAGCCTCGTTCGGCGCCGCGGTTATATTCCCTACGACGCGGTTCGCCCGCGTCTCGCACCGGGAGCGGTCCGGCATCTCGGCCGGACCTAGGCGTTGCCCAATCGGCCCCCCGGCGACGGCTCTACAACAATGGGAGCGTCTTATGCCTTCGCAGAGCCCAGAACTCCAGCACAGCGCAGTTGTCGTGATCGACATGGCGAACGACTTCGTCTATTCGGGCGGTGTGATCGCCGATGCGGGCGGCCCCGACTACCAGCAGAACGCCCAGCGGATCATCGAGCCGCTGGGCCGCCTACTCGCCGCGGCGCGGCGCGCCGGCGTCACCGTCGTCTATGCGACGGACGCGCACACGCCGGGCGACAGCGAGCTCCGGAAATGGCCGCCACACGCCATGGCGGGGACTTGGAACGCCGAAATCGTGCCCGGGCTCGCGCCGCAGCCGGGCGACGTGGTGTTGGGCAAGCGGACGTACAGTCCGTTCTTGAACCCGGCGTTCGCCCGGGCCCTCGAAGAGCGCGGCGTGAGCCGGCTTTACATCACCGGCCTGCATACCGACTGCTGTGCACGCCACGCCTCGGGCGACGCGTTCCAGCGCGGGTACGATCTCGTGTGGGTGACGGACGTCCTTCAGGCGTTCACCGAGGAGGCGCACCGGACCGGACTCGAGTACTTCAAGACCTGGTATGCGACCGATCCGGCACGCCAGCTGCGGACGAGCGACGAGGTGATGGCCGAGTGGGAGGCGGTTCCCCAGGCGGCGATGGCGTAGCACGCACCTGCCGCTGCGCGGCCCGCAGCCAGACTCGGACCTCGGCGGGTGTGGGTCGCGGGCCGTCGCGCACCAGCCGCCAGACGGAGTCGGGGGCGGCCGCCGCCAGCTCCTCCACGGTGCCGATACCGCCGCCGATGAGCGTGGCCGCGTGTGCGGTTCCGATCCCTCGGAGGGTCACGAGTCGCGCGGCCTCACGCACGGTGCGCGCGTTCACCGGGCTCAGGTTCGCGCGATAGGCGATCTCTGCCGCCGGAGTCCGGGCGAGGCTGAACACGTCGGTCCACCCCGCGTCCCGCACGCGGTACAACACGGCATTCGGCACGCCGGGAAGATCGGCGAGCCGCGGCGCGGTCGAGCTCACCGTCCAGTGATCGATCCCGGCCAGCACGAGCAGGGCGAACCCCGCCGACTCCAGGAGCGTCCTCCGACTGGTGGTCGCGGCGAGGAGGTGATACAGCGACCATACCTCGAGAGCGAAGAACGGGAAGCCCAGGAAGCCCACGACCGGCATCTCGAAAATCTTCAGCCCCTCGAGGAACGGCACGGTATAGATCCAGCGACCGCGCGCCACCGAGTTGAACGTCTCCCAGAGCATGCCGGCGAACAGGCCCGCGGCCAACAGGCGCGCGATGCGTCCCCAGCTCCCTCTGGCGGCGTCGGCAAACAACGAGTGCTCCGGGTCGCGCTCGGACAGCAGCGGCTCGACGATGAGCCATACGGCGCCCCAGGTCAGCGGGTACAGGAATCGCGGGAACGCGAGAGCCGCGGCTAGAAGTCCCACGCCGATCCAGGCGGCAACGCGTCGTTGCTTGGGCTTGAGCACGATCGGCCGCCACCGCAGGTCGCGCCACACCGCAAGACGGTCCAGTATGCGTTCGCCAAGCAAGACCGCGGGGACCACCGTGGCGAGCGCGATGGTGATGCCGAGCCAACGGTCGGGCCGGCTCGCCGGCAGGAACACGTAGTACCAGTCCTGGAGACGGAAGTTGAGTGCCTCGAACAGAAACCAGATGACGGCTGACCACCACAGCATCAGAAGGAGATCGAGAGGCCGCGAGAGCAGCGACTCCGCACCGAGCAGGACCACCACTTGGTCGAGCGCGATGAGGGTAGGGTACCACGCGAACACGTAGAACCAGGTGGGGACGGGTGGGATTCCGTAGGACAGAAGCACGGCGGCGGCGATCAACGCGATCACCGCCGCCGCGAGTCTCACCCGGGCTCGGGCGAGAGCGTCACCCTGCAACCCGTTGTTCAGGCGCGTTCCTCCTCGAGCTGGCGGCCCAGTTCGACGATTGTCTCGACGCAGATCCGCGCGTCGGCGAGCGTCGAGCGAAAGTTAGTGACGCAGCCGCGGAGCACGAACCGGCCGTCGAGCATCGTGCCGGAGACGAACATTCGCCCATCGCGGTGCGTCCGATCGAGCAGGGTGCGGTTAAACGCGTTGGCGTCCCCCCGGCGGGGCACGTAGCGCACGCAGAAGCAGCTCAAGTCCGAGCCGGTGGGCACCTCGAGACGCGGCTCGAGCGCCGCCAGGCGCCCAATCTCCCGAGCGACGGCGATGTCGTTGCGCCAGAGCTCTCGATACAGCTCCAGGCCCACCGCCTGCATCACCGCCCACACTTTGAGAGCACGGAATTCGCGCGTGAGCTGCGGGCCCAGGTCCGAGATCCAGACCAGTCCCTCGAGGTACGAATCCTCTTCAAGTGCCAGATACTCGGCGCGATGCGCGAACATGGCTCGGAGGGTGGCTGGGTCGCGCACCAGGGTGGCGCCCGCTTCATAGGGGACGTACAGCCACTTGTGCGGGTCCATCGCGACCGAGTCGGCGCGCTCCATGCCGCGATACAGCGCGGCGAGCTCGGGAAGGGCGGCTCCTACCGCTCCGTAGGCTCCGTCCACGTGGAACCAGCAGCCGTACTCCTGCGCCACGTCGGCAATCGCGCCGAGCGGATCCACGACGCCGGTGTTTACCGTCCCGGCGCTCGCGACCACGCAGATCGGCTCGAGCCCCGCGGCCCGGTCGGCGGCCATGAGCGCGCGCAGCGCGCCGATATCCATCCGGTACTCGCGATCGACCGGCACGGGGCGCTGCGCATCGCTCCCCAGACCGAGCAGCTCGGCCGCCCGGCGGATGCACGAGTGCGCTTCGGTGGAGGCGTAGACCGTGGGTTGGCGGGCGTCGCCCCGCAGGCCGCGCCGTCGGCTCCCGGGGAGCTTGGCCTCGCGAGCCGCCGCCAGGGCCACCAGGTTGGCCATCGAGCCCCCGCTCACCAACAGGCCGGTGGCGCCGCGGGGCAGGCCAACGAGCTGGGCCAGCCAGTCCATCACCGTCAACTCCACCTGGACCGCCATCTGGCTCGTGCCGGCGCAGTTGTTCTTGAGCGTCGAGGCGATCAGCTCGGCGGCGATCCCCATCGGATGCGGTGGGGAATTGATGAATCCCCACCAGCGACGCTGGCCGACGCCGAGCGGATAGGGCACGACGTCTCGCTCGATCTGGTCGAACACCTTGTCGAAAGGCACGCCGCGCTCGGGCAGTGGGGTGGCGCGCCACGCCGCCACCAGCTCTTCCGGCGGGCGGGTGTAGGCCCGCATCTCGGCCTGGCGCTCCCAGTGCGCCGTGGCGATCGCGGCGGCCCGGTCGAGGAGCGCCCGGAAATCCGCTGGCTCCAAGTCCGGTAAGGTCCGCGCAGGCCTTCCGCGCACCGCGGTCATCGCACGCTCCCGGCCGGCTGGGTCGTCGAGACAGGTCGAAAGAGCAAGTCCTGATAGTCGAAGCTGAAGTCCGCGAGCGGCGAGACCGCCGCCATCTGAAACCGATCGATGGAGCCGTCCGGATTGAGCGCGAACGTCACGTATGCATCCTCGAGATGCCGGGTGCGCCAGTGCGCAATGAAGGTGTCGTATTGCCAATGCTCGAGGTCACCGACGAAGGCCGGGGACCGGCTGAACCGCAACACGAGCTTACTCCCCTCGAGCGCCAGGTCGGCGTCGCCGTAGAGCTCGTCGCGATAGCGTCCGGCGTACCGCTCCAGCGGGAGGGACGGACGGGACGCGGAGTCGCGCGCGGCTTGACCGGCGCGCAGCGTCGAGTCCGCGCGAGCTCGATCGAGGCGCGCCGCGTCCGCGTAGGCCACGACCCAGTCGGCGCGCGTTCGAGCAGGCGCACCGAGCAGGTCGTCCAAGAGGCGATAGGTCAGGGCCGCCATCAGATCGGACTCCGAGTTCGTGAGGACGACGATGCCGAGCTTCTCCGCCGGCACGAGCGTGATCTGCGACGTCATACCGGCCAGCCCGCCGGTGTGCGAGACGAGCTTGCGTCCCTGGTAGTCGCGCAGCCGCCAGCCCAGGCCGTATTCCGAGAAGCTCGGCCGGAGCGCCGCCAGCGGCGGCGGAGGATCCCCGATCGGGAGGATCGTCTGGCCGGACCACATCTCGCGTGCCTGGCGCTCACTGAAGAGGCGACCCGCCGCGAAGCGTCCCGAGTCAAGTCGGCAGATCATCCACTTCGCGAGATCGGTCACATTGGAGGCGATTCCACCCGCGGGTGAGATGTTCTCGACCGAATCGACGGGCACGCTCTGGAGCCGCCCGTCTTCGACCGCGGCGGGCGTGGCCGCGTTGCCACTCGACGTGAAAAACGCGGTCGTCGTGCCGGTTTCGGCCATACCGAGGGGCACGAAGATGCGCTGCCGCACGAAGTCATCCCAGCTCGCGCCCGCCGAGGCCCCTACGACTTCGCCTGCCACAATGTAGAGCACGTTGTCATAGGCGTACTGGCTGCGGAAGCTCGAGACCGGTCGCGCGAACCGGATGCGGTAGGCGATCTCGGCGCGGCTGTAGTTGGAATGGAACCAGAGTAGATCGCCCGCCCCTAATCCCAGGCCGCTGCGGTGCGTCACGAGGTCGCGGATCGTGAATTCCCGCGTGACGTACGGGTCGTACAGCTGAAACCCAGGCAGCACCTTTGTAACCGGGTCGTCCCAGGAGAGCTTGCCGTCGTCCGCGAGGATCGCGAGCGCCGCCGTCGTAAAGGCTTTGGTGTTGGAGCCGATCTGAAAGAGCGTGTGGGCGTCCAGGGGGGTCTTGTCGCCCAGCCTGCGGACACCGTATCCGCGCGCGAACAGCACCTTGCCGTTCCGGACGACCGCCACGGCGGCCCCCGGCGTCTGGAGCGTCTGCAGGGCCTTGGCGACGTAGGCGTCGAAGTCCTTCTGGCGGAAGGCTTGCGCCGTAAGCTGTGCCGCGCAGAGAGGGGCGAGGGCGGCAGCGAAAAAAGGCGACCGCATTCCGAACCTTAGTACAGCAGCTCGTACGTGAGGCGCAGCGCCCGCCCAGGCTGTGGAACGAAATCTTTGATCACCGACAGGTGGTCGCGGTACACGGTGTCGAGGACGTTGTCGCAGTGTATCCCGATGTTGTGCACGAGACCTCGTTGTACGAGTCGTGCGCCGATCCCTACGTTCATGACCGCGTACCCGCTTGTGGGAGTATCGCCATCCCCGAGGCGGTCCTGACGGGCAGCCATCCGCCACTCGATCAGGCCGAGATACTTGCCGTCCTGGTAGCTGCCCCGGACCAGTCCGCGCAATGGCGGCGTGAATGGGAGCGGGACGTTGCGGCGGGTGTCCTGGGCATTGACGTAGTCCGCGCTGGCGGTGAGCGCCACACGGATGACCGGCTCGAGCGTGACACTCGCCTCGACTCCCGCCAAACGCGCGCGTGTCGCGGCGAACTGCCGGACCGGAAAGTTCTGAATCGTGTCGCCGCGCAAGAATGCGTAGATGTAGTGATCGATCGTATTCAGGTAGGGCGAGAGCTCGAACGTGGCGGTGGCAAAGGCGCCCTTGAGGGAAGCATCCAGTCCCAGCCCAGTCTCCGGGCCGAGCGTCGCGCTGCCGATCGAGTACGTGCCGCTGGCCGCGTCTAGCCCGTTTGCGAACAGCTCCTGCACCGTCGGCGCCCGGAACGACCGTGCCAGACTGACGGAGCCGGTGAGGTTGGGCGTGAAGCGGCGGATCGCGCCCAGGGATGCCGTGACCGCGTTGGCGAGGCGTGAGGCATTGATGGTGCGAAACACGGAATCTGCCGACTGCGGATACGGCCGGGTCTGAATCTTGTTGTAGTCGAACCGGAGCCCGGCCTGCAGCCGGGTCCCCGGGGCGGCGTGATACTCCTCGTACGCGTATGCCGCCAGCCCCGTCGTGCGGGAGTTCGGCCCGAGCGGCTGATCGCCCTCGATCGTCAGATCCTCCACGTCGACCCACAGGCCGATAGCGCCCGCCACCCTCTTCAGGGGCGTGTGCTGCGCCTGCAGGAGGGCGTTGAATTCGCGCTTGTGAAAGTGGTTCGCCTGCGGCGTGGATACGCCGCTCGAATCTTGCGCGGTGGGGAACTCCGAGTGTCCGTAGTCGTTGTAGTTCGCCTTCAACTTCCAGCTCGAGATGAACGCGCCGCTCCTGCTCAGGAACCCCCGTAGCTCCACGGTATTCCGGTCCTGAGCGATGCGGGACGTCGTTGGCGGCACTGTCGACCAGTTGGGGTTGGGCGGCACGCCCGGGATGCCGTAGTTCATCTCATAGTGCTTGGCCCCGATCCCGATGGAGGCGAGCGCGGCCTGATACGTGTAGCCGGCGCCCAGCTCGCTCGAGTGGTCGAACGACTGCGGCATCCGATCGAGCGTGAACGGCATGCCACTCCCCGGATCCACATAGGTCCCCGAGGGAATGTGAATGTCGTTCGTGTGCACCCCGCCAGCGGAGACGTGGAAGGCGTGGCTCGCGCCGCTGAAGACCTGATTGACGTAGCCCGCGAACTGATCGCTCACTGAATTGAGGTCGACGACGGCCGTGCCGGAGACCGGGTGGTCCGCCACGACCGGAACCACATCGGTGAGCACGTTCACGAGACCGCCGATAGTGTTGGGTCCGTACAGGATCGTCGCCGGGCCCCTCACGATATCGATCCGCGAGATCGCGGCTGCGGCGATCGGCGTCGCGTGCGCCGGGTCGAACGTCGCCAGGTCGCCAAGGCGGAGCCCGTTCTCCAGGACCAGCACCTCGTTATCGCCCAGGCCTCTCAGGATGGGACGGGAGGGCGCGGACCCGTTGAGGCGCGCCGCAACGCCGGGGAGATCGGAGATCTTTTCCGCCAAGCTCGAGCCCGCGTCGTTCAATAACTCGACCTGCGACCGTGACGCCGTGGACCGATACTCGTCGCTGGCCGTTCGGGCCACGGGCGACGCGGAAACGACCACCGGATCGAGCGCGAACGCCGAAGGCCGAAGGTCGAACTCCAGGGTTGTCGCATTGCTCTCGACGTGCACCGTCTGCCTCGCCGATTGGTAGCCGATGACTTCGACCAAGACGGTGTACCACCCGTTGGGGACGTTCGAGAACCTGAACTGCCCGCGGGCGCCCGTGTGCACGGACCGATCGAGCTCGAGCAGCCGTACCGCGGCCCCCACGATCGGGTCACCGACGCTGCGCACGGTTCCGGCGACGGTCTGTGCCGGAGCGTTGACGCTCCAGAGCATCGCTACGACACTCAGAAGCGCCGTGGCAGTGGCAGCCGTGCGGGTGTTTCTGGCTGGTTGTCCGGTCATCTCTTCTCTCCGCTGGCACCGACGGCAGGCACGTTGAGGTCATGCAGCATTCGATTGAATGCGGCCAGGTCCTCGTTCTCGATAGTCTTAAGGGTGGCGAGCTCTTTGTCGAGCCTCCCCGAGAGCTCGGTGAAGACTTCCTGCTCCTGCGACGTCGGCGCCGCATCCGCGCTCTGGACCATGGCATTGAGCGTCAACAGCTGGTTGTAGATCTGGATCGGCCAGTGAAGCGTCGATTCGTCCGCATGCGCGTGCGGTTCGCTCAGCCTGCCGCGCACGGTCTCGAGCCGACCCTTGAGCGAGTCAGCCTGCGACTTGATCCGCGCCGCCTCCTGCCGTCCCTTGGTCCATTCAGTCCAGCTAGCGAGCTGCACCTCGGCCTGCTGAACCCGATCGAGTCCGGCGACGAGCGAGTCGATACGGTCGTGGATCTTGAGCGCGAGCGCGTACTGCGCGAACAGGTCGGCGGTCGACGTCGTTACCCGCGAGTCGTTGACGACCGTAAAGGGCTGCGGCACGCTCTGACCGCCGGCGGTGAGCTTCACGGAATACCGACCAGGCGGCACTACCGGACCTTCCACCATGCCCTCGTCGATGACGATGTCCTTGGCTTTCTTTGCGCCCGGCCCGCGCAGGTTCCACACGAACCGGTTGGTGCCCGCCCGCACCGGCACCGCGGAGTCACTCGGCACGTAGGTCGCGCTGTCGTCCCGGCCGGTCGAATCCGCCTTGCCCGTGAACGTCCGGAGCACGGCGCCCGCGCTGTCGAGGAACGTGAGCGTAACCTCCCCCGCTGGTCGCTCCTTGAGCCAGTACGTGACCACCGCTCCCGGGAACGGATTCTCGCCGACCGCAGGGATAGGGCGGGTGCTCCGGCCGCCCGCGAACCGTACGGCGGGATCGGGCGCGAACAAATGCACGGCGGCGCCGCGCACGTTCGACCCGAGCTGCCGCAGCGGCGAGATATCGTCCAGCACCCAGAATGCGCGGCCGTGCGTCGCGACGATCACGTCGCTTCCGTGGATCGCGATATCCCGGACCGAGCTGCGCGGCAAGTTGAGTTGCAGCGATTGCCAGTGCGCGCCGTCGTCGAACGATACGTAGATGCCCGACTCGGTGCCGGCGAATAGCAGCCCCTGTCGGGTCGGGTCTTCACGAATCGCGCGCGTGTATGCCCCGTCCGGGATCCCCGTGGTGATCCTCACCCAGGTCTTGCCGTAGTCCGTCGTCTTATAGAGGTAGGGCACGAAGTCGTCCTGCTGGTAGCGGTTCGCCGCGAGATACGCGACGGCGGCGTCCCTGTGCGACGGCTCGATGATGCTCATCCGGGCGAACCTGCCGAGCCCCTTCGGTGTCACGTCCTGCCAGGTCCCTCCGCCGTCCATCGAGAGGTGCACCAGCCCATCATCGGACCCCGCCCACAGCACGCCGGCTTTCACCGGTGATTCCGCGAACGTGAAGATCGTCGCGTACCACTCAGTGCCGGTCATGTCGCGGGTGATCGGCCCGCCCACGGGACCCAGGGTGGCGGGATCGTGGAGCGTCAAGTCGGGGCTGATCGCCTGCCAGTGGCTCCCGCCGTCCGTGGTCTTGAACACCTTCTGTGCCGTCGCATACAGCGTGTTGCGGTCGTGCGGCGAGAACACGATGGGAAACGTCCACTGAAAACGGTAGGGGACTTCGGCGGCCGTGTGCCCATCGTAGTTGTTGAGCCAGACCGAGACGTCCCGCTCCTGCTTGGTACGGTAGTCGAACCGCGTGAGCGTCCCCATGTACGTTCCGGCGAACACAACGCTGGGATCGCCAGGCTGGGGCGCGATGTAGCCCGACTCGCCACCGCCCACGTCGTACCAGTCGCGGAGCGTGATCGCCCCTTCATCCGAGCGGCTAGCGATCGAGACCGTGCTGTTGTCCTGCTGCGCGCCGTAGACGCGGTACGGAAACTGATCGTCCGTAACGACGTGATAGAATTGCGCGGTCGGCTGGTTGTACACGGTCGACCAGGTCTCGCCGCCGTCGAAGGAAACAGTCCCCCCGCCGTCGTTCCCCTCGATCATGCGCTTGGGATTGCCCGGATCGATCCACAGGACGTGGCAGTCTCCGTGCGGTACGCGGATGCGCGAGAACGTCCCGCCCCCGTCGACGGATCGCCATGTGCCCAGGTTCAGGACGTAGAGGGTATTCTCGTCCTTCGGGTCCGCGGTCACGAACGAAAAGTACCACGGGCGGACCATGAACTTCTGGTCGGCGTTGACCCGGTCCCACGTCTTGCCCGCGTCGTCCGAGCGGAAGATGCCCCCGGTCGAGTCCGGTGCCTCCACGCTCGCCCACAGACGAGAGGCGTTGGCCGGAGACACGGTGATGCCGATGCGACCCAGGGGGCGCGGAGGAAGGCCGTGGCTCCCCGTGATGTCGGTCCACGTGCCGCCACCGTCCGTGCTCTTCCACAGGCCGCTCCTGCCGCCTCCGGCCGAGAAGCCCCACGGGAAGCGCTGATTTTTCCACAGGGCGGCGTACAGGATGCGCGCGTTCGACGGATCGAGCACGAGATCGATGGCGCCGGTGGAATCATCGACGAACAGCACCTTCGTCCAGCTCTTGCCGCCATCGCTGGAACGGAACACGCCACGGGTCGCGTTCGGCCCGAAGGCGTGCCCCATAGCCGCGACGTAGACGAGATCCGGATTTGTCGGGTCGACGCGCACCGCGGCGATGTGGCGCGTATCCTCGAGGCCGAGGTGGCGCCAGGTCTCGCCGCCGTCAGTCGAGCGCCACATGCCATCGCCGTGCGTCAGATCCTCGCGCCAGTCCGCTTCGCCAGCGCCAACGTAGACGACGTTGGGATCGGACGGCGCCACCGCGATGGCGCCGACGGACGCGATGTCGGACGTGCCGTCGCTCACGTTGCGCCAGGTCTCACCGCCGTTCGTCGTCTTCCATACGCCGCCATCCACGGCTCCGAAATAGAAGATCAACGGGTGGATCGGGTCGCCCGCGACCGCTGCCACGCGGCCGCCGCGAAATGGCCCCACGAGGCGCCAGTGAAGAGAGCGCAGGACGGGGTCAGAGGGGGAGGGGGGTCCCTGGAGCGCGCGCGTCGAATCCGGACGCGGGCGAGCGGGAGTCGGAGGGGGACTCCGCTTTGGTTTCTGAGCGGCCAACGAGAATGCGACGGGAATGGCGGCAAGCAGCGCGGTGAGCGGGCGGGCGGTGATGACTCGCGACATAATGGAGCTCCGATGACAGGTGGACGCGCGAC
The DNA here is from genome assembly GCA_964465315.1 of uncultured Gemmatimonadaceae bacterium. GTDB lineage: Bacteria > Gemmatimonadota > Gemmatimonadetes > Gemmatimonadales > GWC2-71-9 > AG41. The sequence continues at coordinate 53,231 of CAYXIK010000011.1, forward strand.
CTGGGTCGGGAGGCCCGTAACCCGGGGAAAAGCCGGGCAACCGGGGCGCCGGGGACGAAACGGCTGGCAGCATATCCCCCGGTCTGCGCTCTAGCAAGCGGCGCTAAGAAACGACGAGCCCGACCTCATACGCATGAGGCCGGGCCCCGGTTGGAGACTCCTGTGCGGTTACTTCTTGTCGTACTCGAGCGCGAGCTTGAGCTGGACCAGCGCCCCATCGATCGCGCGGATTGCCTCTACGCGGTGGCCTCCGAAGTCGTGCGCGGCGTTCTGCAGATGCAGCTTCGCACGCTCGAGGGAGCGGATGGCGGCGTTGATCTCGGGGTGCGGCTCCGGATATGACCTCACGCTCACAGCCGTGGCGGGTCGAGCCGGGCCCGACGGAGTCGCGGCAATGAGTGCGAGAGGCAGAGCGAGGACGGCGACGAGCGTGGCGGCGCTGAAGCGCATGTTTCCTCCTGAGATGGAAGAGCCGGCTCCGGCTATCACACGCTTGACCCCTGGCGCCTCGGAGCGGTCACTTGCTGTCCGCGGCTCGCTTGAACATCCAGTACTCAGGGCCGGCCGAGGCTTCCGGCCAGTCCGCGACGTGTTCCCCGCCCCGCCAGGCATCGTCGCGCGCCTCGCCCCGCCACGGCTCGTCGCGATGGACATCTCCCCGCCACGCCTCGCGGTCCCGGGCGAGCCATTGCTCCAGGTCGTCGTCGTTGCGCCAATCGTCGGAACGCCATCCGTGTGTCATACATCACTCCTCGTCGGCCGCGCTCGAGGGCGGCGGGATCGTGGAATCGCAAAGGGCGTGCCCGCGGAGGACGTGCGCGACAAGTCGGCCGGTGCTATAAGGATAGGGAGAGCCGACGAGAGATCGGTAATCCGTAGCACGTTCGCAGAGTCGGTCACTGCGCCGCACAAGGACTAGGAACCGGAGCGTGACCCCGATCACCATGCGCCTCACCGTGACGTACAACGTGGCCGGCGTGGGCCGCGCGGCGGCCGCCAAGGCGGCGGACATCGCGTTCGAGCAGACGCTCGAGCTCACTCCCGATGTCGTGCCGCCCGGGGTCGCGAAGCGGGTCGCGGGACGGGTCGAGTCCGTCACTACGTTGGGGCGGGGTCGCTCGGCGGCCGTAATCTCCTTCGACCCGGCCACCGTGTGCGGGGACCTTCCGCAGCTCCTCAATCTCTTGTTCGGCAACATCTCGCTCAAAGCCGGCATCCTGGTGGCCGACGTCCGGTGGCCCGATGGGCTGCTGCGCGCCCTCGGCGGTCCGGCGCTGGGCATGGCTGGCATCCGCGACCTGACGGGAGTCCACGGTCGACCGCTGCTCTGCACGGCGCTCAAACCGCTCGGGCTGTCGGCCGTAGAGCTGGCGGAGCGCGCGCATCTGTTCGCTTTCGCTGGCATCGACGTCATCAAGGACGACCACAGTCTCGTCGATCAGCGGACCGCGCCGTTCGAAGAGCGCGTGGAGCGTTGCCGCGACGCGGTGGCCCGCGCGAACCACGCCACCGGCGGCAACGCGCTCTACTTCCCGAACGTGACCGGCGGCCCGTCCGAGCTGTCCGATCGGGCCGCGTTCGCACGGCGTACCGGTTGCCGGGGCGTGATCCTGAACGCGCTGCCCGCGGGACTCGGCGCCCTCCGACCCCTCGGTGCGATGGGGCTCGCTGTGATGGCGCACCCGTCGCTCGCGGGGGCCTTCTTTCACAGAGGTCACGGCATCGCGCCGGAGGTGTTGCTCGGCGACCTGTTCCGCGTGGCGGGCAGCGATGCGGTTATCTATCCCAACGTGGGCGGGCGGTTTACGTTCTCGCGGGCGACCTGCGTGGCGATAAACGCACGGCTGCGCCGGCCGCTCGGGCCGGTGGCGCCCGCGTTTCCGGTGCCGGCGGGCGGAATCGAGGCGTCCCGCGTGCCGCAGTGGATCGAGCGCTACGGTACGGACACCATCTTACTCCTGGGCGGGAGCCTGTACCGGCAGCCGGACCTCGCTCGGGCGACGGCGCGGCTGGTCGAGGCGGTCAGGCGACACTCCGATGGATGATCGATCGAAGGTGCTCAAGTTCCGGAGCTTTGTATGGGACGGCGTATCCGTGCGGGCGTACAAGACGGAGGGCGTGCCGTACAAGGGCGTGACTCGGCAGACCCTGCTCGGCGAGGCGGCCGGGGAAGAACCGTTCACCTTCCTCACGAGATACTTCGAGATCGAGCCCGGCGGCTACTCGACGCTCGAGCGGCACGAGCATCCGCACGCCGTGGTCGTGATTCGCGGCAGAGGTCGGGTCACGTTGGGCGAGAAGATGTTCGACATCGCGCCGTTCGATTGCGTGTACGTGTCACCCGGCGTGACACACCAGTTCCGCGCGACAGGGGAGGAGCCCCTCGGCTTCCTGTGCACGGTCGATCGGGTGCGGGACCGGCCCGAGGTGGTCTCGTGACGTTCCAGTCGGTGAATCCCACCACGGGCCAGATTCTCGAGACGTTCGAGGAGACGTCGCCCGTGGCGCTCGATCGGATTCTCGCGGACGCCGACGCGGCCTCGCGCGATTGGGCGCGCCGGCCGGTGCAGGAGCGGGCCGGGCGGTTGCGTGACGCGGCCCGGATCCTGCGCGAGAGGAAGGATGGTCACGCCCACACCATGGCCCTCGAGATGGGCAAGCCCCTGGCACAAGGCGTGGGAGAGGTCGAGAAGTGCGCTTGGGCGTGCGAGTACTACGCCGAGCAAGGGGAGGACTTCCTCGCCGCACAACCCCGCCGTACGGATGCGTCCACGAGCTACGTCCGATTCGATGCGATCGGTCCCGTGTTCGCGATCATGCCCTGGAATTTTCCGTTCTGGCAGGTGTTCCGGTTTGCGGCGCCGGCGCTCCTGGCGGGGAATGCGGGAATCCTCAAGCACGCGCCCAACGTGTCTCGCTGCGCGCTCGAGATCGAGCACGTCTTTCGGGAGGCGGGCTTCCCGGAGGGGCTGTTCCGAGCCGTGCTGCTCTCGAACGAGGCGGCCGGGACGGTCATCGCCGACCCTCGCGTGCGGGCGGTCACCCTCACCGGCAGCGACCGCGCGGGGAGTCAGGTGGCGGAGCAGGCGGGTCGCCACCTGAAGAAGACGGTGCTCGAGCTGGGCGGCAGTGATCCGTTCATCGTGCTCGAGGACGCGGATGTCGCGCGGGCGGCCGAGACCGCGGCCGAAGCGCGCGTCATCAACAGTGGCCAGAGCTGTATCGCCGCAAAGCGGTTCATCGTCGTAGACCGGGTCGCAGACCGTTTCATTCGTGGAATCGCGGCGGGGATGGAGGCGCGCAAGGTCGGGGACCCGTTGGAACCGGCGACCGCGATCGGGCCGCAGGCACGGCTCGACCTCCGCGCAAACCTGCACCGACAGGTCGAGGAGTCCGTGGCGCGAGGTGCCCAGGTCGTGTTGGGGGGTCGATTGCCAGATGGCCCGGGAGCGTTCTACCCGCCCACGGTGCTCGTCTCGGTGCGACCCGGGATGCCTGCTTTCGACCAGGAGACGTTCGGCCCGGTGGCGGCGGTCATGCGAGCCAAAGACGAGGCCGACGCGGTGCGTCTCGCCAACGCGTCGCCGTACGGGCTCGGCGCGTCGGTGTGGACCGCGGACACGACGCGCGGCGAGCGCATCGCGGGCGAGCTCGAGGTCGGGAGCGTGTTCGTGAACGGGCTCGTCAGGTCGGATCCGCGCCTGCCGTTCGGCGGCGTGAAGCGCTCCGGCTACGGACGCGAGCTCTCGGAGTACGGCCTGCGAGAGTTCGTGAACGTCAAGTCGGTGTGGATCGCGTGAACGTTCGGGTGGGCACCTCGGGTTACAACTTCCCCGAATGGAAGGGCACGTTCTATCCGGCCAAGATGCCGGAGTCGCAGATGCTCGAGTACTACGCCCAGCGGCTGGGGACGGTCGAGATCAACTACACGTTTTACCGCATGCCGAGTCCCAAGACGGTGGTGGGATGGGACGCGGCGACGCCCGCCGGATTCACGTTCGTGCTCAAGGCGCCGCAGCGCATCACCCACATCGCCCGCCTCAAGGACGTGGACGACCCGCTGCGCTACTTCCTCGAGACTGCTCGCAAGCTCGGCCCGAAGTTGGGACCGATCCTGTTTCAGCTCCCCCCCAACTTCAAGAAGGATGTGGACCGGCTGAACGACGTGCTCACGCAGTTTCCCGCTGACTTGACGTGCGCCTGGGAGTTCCGTCACGACTCGTGGTTCACGGACGACGTGTACGGGGCGCTGCGCGTCGGCAACGCCGCGCTATGCGTCGCGGACACCGAGGAGAAGCATACGCCGCTCGTCGCGACGGCCGACTTCGGCTACATGCGCCTGCGGGACGAAGGCTACGAGCAGGCAGACCTCGAGCAGTGGGCCAAGACGGTGAAGGAGTTAGGTAAGGGTTGGGGAGACGCGTTCATCTTCTTCAAGCACGAGGAATCCGGAATCGGGCCGAAGCTGGCGCAGCAGTTCGCGGCGCTGCTAACCTGACCGGTAGGCGACGAGCAGCCCGTCCCGGATCGGGATCACGGTGCTGATCCAGCGCGGGTCTGTCTGCACACGGCGCGTGAAGTCCCGTATTCCCTGCGTGGCCTTGCTCCGGTCGCGGCTATCGAAGATTCGCCCGCTCCAAAGCAGGTTGTCGGCGAGTAACAAGCCGCCGGCCTTGAGCTTCGTGGCAATGACGTCGAGCGCCTTGGGGTAGTCCTGCTTGTCGATGTCGGTGAAGATGATGTCGAACGGGGCCGCGGCGCGTGTGAGAGTGTCGACCGCCTCACCGACGTGAAACTGCACCAGGTCCGCCAGGCCGAGGGTCGACAGATTCTCCCGCGCCGCGTGTGACAGGTCCTCGTCCCACACGACGTGGTGTACGGTCCCACCGCCGTTTTCCTTCACCGCCCGCGCGAACCAGGCGGTGGAGTATCCAAACCCCGACCCCAGCTCAAACACCCGGCGCGCGCCGGTGAGACGCGTGAGCAAGTAGCAGAGGTGCCCCGTCGCCGGGCCGATGATCGGGAAGTCGGTGCGCAGCGCCTCGGCTTCGAGCTCGGCGAGTCGCGCAGGGCGTTTCGGGACGAGCCCGTCCAGGTAGGCCGCCACCCGTGGAGCCACTAGGTTCATCGCTCACCCCTCCATCGTCAGTCGCCGGTAGATCGAAAGGTGTCGCAGCGCGGCCGCGTTCTTTCCCACGCGCTCGTACAGGCGCGCTACGTTGTAGTGCGCGTCGGCCAGCCGCGGATCGGCCGCGAGCGCGGCGCGGTATGCCTCAATGGCGTCCGCCGGTCGGTCGAGATCCTCGAGCGCGATCCCCAGGTTGAAGACCGCCGTTGCATGATCGGGATCCTCGCGAAGGGCGAGCCGATAGTGGCGCTCCGCTTCCTCGACCAGGTCCTGCCCGTGGAGCAACCTTCCCAGATTGACGTGGGCATCGGCGTGATGGGCATCGAGCTCGAGCGCCCGGCGGTACGCGTCCCGGGCTTCGTCCGGATCCACGGCTTCCAGCTCGAGTCCCAGCTCGTACCAATCGTCCGCGTCCAGGTCGCCTTCGGCTTCGCGCGCCGCCCGCGCGGTGCGACGCGCGATCGGCGCCGCCCGGGTCGCGAGGTCCGACACCGCGAAGTCGAGATGGGTCTGTCCCGACTCGGGGTTCCACGCGGTATCCCCGTCGCTGACCACGATCCGGTCACCCTCGGCCGCGATGCGCAGCTCGGCCAGCGAGCGCCCCCGGGGCAATTGCAGCCGCAGCTTCTTGAGCGCTCGCCGGATTCGGCGCGGGGGAATGCGGGCGGCCACGAGTGCCTTGGCCGTCCGGAGGATCACGAGGTCCTGGAACGAGAACTTCAAGGCGTGCCGTGTCCCGCGCCCGGATCGGGGGGGAGGTCGAGGCGACAAAAAACCGTCGCGCGCGAATCCCCGCACCTGCGCGACGGTCAACCCCAGTAGCTTGGCGACGTCCTCGGATGTGTAGCCCTTCATGCCGCGGAGCTATCCTCGCGCACCTCCCACCTTGCGCTTGGGGGCCGGCAGGGCCGCCGGCTTGGCCGTCGCCTTTTTCTCCACTCGCTTGGCGGGCTTGCGCTCGCCACCCGCCGCGCCCTTGCCCTTGAGGCTCGCCTTGAGCGCCTCCATGAGATCGATGATCTGGGTCTTCGGCGCCTCGGCCGGCTCTTCGGTGATCTCCTTGCCGTCCACCTTGCGCTGAATCTGCTCGAGGACGCGCTTGCGCACATTGTCTTCGTAGTTCTCCGGGTTGAACGCTTCCGACGACGCCTGCTCCACGAGCTGCACGGCGAGCTGCAGCTCGGGTTTCTTGACGTCGATCTTTGGAATCGGCACCTCGGCCATCGAGCGAATTTCGTTCGCGTAACGCAGCTGCTCCATCAGGAGACCATTTGCTTCGGGACGGACGGATATGAGATACTGCTTGCCCCGGGCCGCGTATTGCCCGACCGCTACGCGCCCCGTCTGCTTCAGTGCTTCCGCCAGCAGACGATAGGCCCGGTCGCCGCCCTTATCGGGGCCCAGGAAATACGACTTCTCGACGAATTTCCGGTCCACCTGGTCGGACGGCACGAACTCCGTGACTTCGATCGTGTTGGTGGACTTCTCCTCCAGCGCCTTCAGCTCTTCGGGCTTGAAGATCACGTACTGCCCCTTCGTGAACTCGTACCCCTTCACCATGTCGTCCTTCTCGACCTTGTCGCCGTCCTTGGAGCAGACGTACTGCTGCTTGAGCCGGGCCCCGTCCTTCTTATGGAGCCAGTTGAAGGAGATGGCCGCGGACGACTCGCCGGTCGAAAACAGCTTGATCGGCACCGAGACCAGTCCGAACGACAGGGTCGCCGATCCGACGGGATGTGCGCTCATAGTTTGAAGTGCGCTCCTAGGTGTCCGGTGATAAGATTGCACTCCTATGGCGGTAAAACGGAAGTCCGGGCCCGATCAACTCACCCCCTATCGCGCCAAGCGGTCCCTGGACCGCACGCCGGAGCCCGGGGCGGCCCCCCCTGCTCCCGCAGCGACCCCGTCCGCCGGGGGTCTCTTCGTGGTCCACATGCACGCCGCACGCCGGCTCCACTGGGACCTGCGCCTCGAAATGAACGGCGTGCTCACGTCGTGGGCGGTTCCTAAAGGGCCCTCGCCCAACCCGGCGGACAAGCGCCTCGCGGTCCACGTCGAAGACCATCCGCTCGAGTACGGGGACTTCGAGGGGCTCATCCCCGAAGGGAATTACGGCGCGGGCGCCGTGATCGTATGGGACCGCGGGCGCTGGATCCCGCTCGAGGATCCGGACGAGGGATTGAAGAAGGGCAAGCTCCTGTTCGATCTGCGTGGCTACAAGCTCCACGGCCGGTGGACTCTCGTAAAGCTCAAGAAGGGCGAGAAAGAATGGCTCCTCATAAAGGAGAAGGACGGCTACGTCTCGACCGACGGAGCGCTCCCGGCCGAATCCGTCCTGTCCGGCCTCGCGGTCGAGGAGCTGAAGGCGGGGAAGGATCGGGCGGCGCCGGTGGTCAAGGAGCTCGAGCGCCTCAAGGCTCCGCGCCGCGTCGTGACGCTCGAGGAGGCCAAGCCGATGCTCGCGGAGACGCGCGAGCGGCCCTTCTCGAAGGCGGGCTGGCTGTTCGAGCTCAAGCTCGATGGGTACCGGGTTCGTGCGGGGCGAGAAGGGGGAGAAGCGCAACTCGTCACGCGCAACGGCCACGACATTGCAGCAGGGTTCCCCGAGATCGCTCGCGCCCTCACCGCGCTGCCGTACGAAGGGTTCATCTTCGACGGGGAGCTGGTGGTCCCTGATGAAGCGGGACGGCCCAGCTTCCAGCGGCTGCAGAACCGCGCCAAGATCTCGCGGGCGCTCGAGGTACGGCGCGCGGCCATCGACGCGCCGGCGATGCTGTACCTGTTCGACCTGCTCGCCTTCGAGGGCTGCGACCTCCGGTCGCTGCCGCTCGAGAAGCGCACCGCCTTGCTCGAGCGCATCGTGCCGCGCGTGGGTCCGATCAAATACCTCGAGCACTTCAAGACCGACGGCGAGACGCTGTACGAGCAGGTGACGCGGCTCGGCCTCGAAGGCATCGTCGCCAAGAAGGCGGACTCTCCGTATCGCGCCGGCCGCTCGCCAAATTGGCTCAAGATCCGCGCCGACCGTACCGACGATTTCGTGGTGGTTGGCTTCACCCGACCCAGGGGCTCGCGCTCGGGCTTCGGCGCGCTGGACCTCGGCGCTTGGGAAGACGGTAAGCTGGTATATGCCGGCAGGGTCGGCAGCGGGTTCACCGCCGCGGAGCTAAAGGACGTCAGCGCGGCGCTCGAGCGGAGCGTGCGCCCCACGCCCGCCTTCTCGGGCCCCGTTCCCAAGGACGCCGGGCACACGTGGGTGGAGCCCACCCTACTCGCGGAAGTCCGATATAAGGAGTGGACCAACGAGGGGCTGCTACGGCAGCCGGTCTTTGTCCGCTTCCGCGATGACAAACCGATCGCCGACGCCGCCAAGAAGGGAACCCGAACCGGGGAGCAGGACCTTGCGGAGCCACCGGCGAGTACCGCTCCCCGCTCCCCGCTCCCGAAAGAGGTCAAGTTCTCCAACCTCGACAAGGTCTTCTGGCCCGAGGAGCGCTTCTCCAAGGGAGACCTGATCGAGTATTACCGGGCCATCTCGCCGTGGCTGTTGCCGTACCTGAAGGATCGGCCGGTCGTGTTGACGCGCTACCCCGATGGCATCGCGGGCAAGTCCTTCTTTCAGAAGGATGCGCCGGGCTTCGTGCCCGACTGGATCCGCACCGAGCGGATCTGGAGCGAAGATACGCAACGCTACATCGGCTACTTCATCGGTGACGACGTGGATTCGCTGCTCTACATCATCAACATGGGTACGATCCCCCTGCACGTCTGGGGCAGCCGTATCACGACGCTCGAGCAGCCCGACTGGTGTATCCTCGACCTGGATCCCAAGGAAGCCCCGTTCCTGCACGTGGTGAAGATCGCGCGCGCCACGAAAGCACTGTGCGACGACCTGACGCTGCCATGCTTCATCAAGACCAGCGGATCCACCGGGCTCCACGTCCTCATCCCCCTCGGTCGCCAATGTACGTATGAGCAGGCGCGCACCCTCGGCGGCCTGTTGGCCCGCGTCATCGCGGCGGAGCTACCCGACATTGCGACGATCACGCGTCAGGTGGAAAAGCGCGGGGCGCGCGTCTATCTCGATTACGTCCAGAACGGCCACGGGCGTCTTCTAGTCGCGCCGTTCAGCGCGCGCCCGCTGCCGGGTGCACCGGTGTCGATGCCTCTCGCGTGGAGCGACGTGACCCCCCGGCTCGACATCCGGAAGTTCACGATTAAGAACGCCCCCACCCTGATGAAGAAGCGCAAGGACGACCCGCTGCGGCCGGTGCTGGAGCTCAAGCCGGACTTGGTGCACGCGCTCGAGCAGCTCCATGACCGCCTCGGTTGAGCTTCGGTTCACGGTTGGAGAAGGGGAGCAGGCGGGGCAGGTATCGGGACTGCTGCTTCGCCCGGACGGTGCGCGGCTCGCGTACGTGCTGGCCCACGGCGCTGGAGCGGGCATGCGGCATCCGTTTCTCGAGACCATCGCACAGCGCCTCGGTGAGCGTGGCATCGCCACACTGCGATACCAATTCCCGTACATGGAGCGGCGCGCGCGGCGGCCCGATCCTCCGGCTGTGGCTGCAGCGACGGTGCGGGCGGCGGTGGCCGAAGCTGCCCGCGCAGCACCGGGACTGCCGCTCGTCGCGGGAGGCAAGTCGTTCGGCGGTCGCATGACCTCGACGGCCCAGTCCGCACAGTCCCTTCCCGGCGTCCGAGGCCTTGTCTTCCTCGGCTTTCCACTGCATCCGCCCGGCCGCCCGGACGACAAGCGGGCGGAGCACCTGGGCCGGGTGCAGATTCCCATGCTGTTCCTACAAGGCGATCGGGATGAGTTCGCCGACCTGAAGCTCCTGAAGCCGGTCGTGCAACGGCTCGGCGCGCGAGCGACGCTGCACTTGGTGGAAAGCGGTGACCACTCGTTTCATGTCCTGAAAAAGACGGGCAGGAACGACGCCCAGGTAATGGCGGAGCTCGTGGAGAGCATCGTAGCTTGGACGGCGGGAATTCTATGACGGGCTGCGTGGGGTCTCCCTGCGCGACAAAAACGCAGTCGCTTCGGGAGACCCCACGCAGCCCTCGCGCCTGGAGGCCGGATGCCGAGCTACTGGATCGTAAAGACCGAACCGTCCACCTACAGTTACGACGACCTCGAGCGCCAGAAGACCGCCGTCTGGGACGGCGTCAAGAATAATCTTGCGCTGAAGCATCTGCGGCAGATGAAGCCCGGCGACCAGGTGCTGGTGTATCACACCGGCGACGAGAAGGCGGTGGTGGGTATGGCGGAAGTGGCGTCGGCGCCGTACCCAGACCCGAAGCACAAGGACCCCAAGCTCACGGTGGTCGATCTCCAGGCCCAGGGGAGGCTGCCGCAGCCGGTCTCCCTCGCCGAGATTAAGAAGGACCGGGCATTTGCCGATCTTGCGCTCGTGCGTATCGGCCGGCTCTCGGTGAGCCCCGTGTCCGCGGAGCAGGCCAAGCGGCTGATGAGACTCGGTGGCCTCAAGTAAAGAGGCGACCGCAACCAACGACTGAGGACTGACGACTCATGGGCAAGGGCGACATTCGGACAAGACGCGGCAAGATCCACCGCGGGACCTACGGCACGACCCGCCCCAAGAAGAGGAAGAAGAAGCCGGAGAAGACAGTGGAGGGCGGAAAGACGAGCAAGGGCGAGTCATGAAGGCGCTCATCGTCGCCGGGCTGGCGCTCCTCGGGGCCGCGACCGCCACGGCGCAGCAGGATGACCGCTGGCAGCTCACGTTAAGCGACGGCAAGATCATCTGGGACTTGCACCTCGCCCGGCTTGACGGGGACACGCTCTTCGTGCGACACGACGATTCGACGTACGGGTTCCCCATCATGCGCGTGGATGAGCTGCGCATGGTGCGGAAGTCCGAGTGGCGTCGCGGCGCCGCGCAGCATCGCACCGGGGCCGTGTTAGGGGGCGCGGACGACGAGGTGTTTCGCTTGACCCTCGATGACCAGAGCGAGCGTCGGCAGGTACTCGAGCAGGTGTTCAAGGACCACCCGCCTGCCCGGCCGCTCCAGGGGTACGACGCTCTTTGGCAGATCACGCTCAAGAACGGCACGATCGTCTGGAATCTCCGGCTGGTGAAGCTCGAGCGAGACACGCTCGTATTCCGGCAGGACAGCGCGACTGTGCGCTATCCCTTGATGGGGGTGGACGAGCTGCGCCAGGTACGAGCCGGTGAACACGAGATCGGCCCGGTGGCGGCGGGTGGGCGATACGACGGAGCCGCCAATGGATCGACGGATCTGGTGTACCAGCTCACGTTGCTCGACCGTGCGGAGCGGCGGCGGGTCGTAGAGCAGATTCTGCGGGCGCGCGCCGCGCCCGCGCCGTGAGCGCGCGTCCCGCCCGTTCCGTCGAGCGTCGGATCCTGCTCGCCGACGCGGATGCGTTTTACGTCGCCGTGGCGCGCCTCGTGGATCCTGCCGGGGCCGGCCAGGCGCGGCTGTTGATCGTCGGGGGATCACCCGAGCGGCGTGGGGTGGTGACCTCCGCGTCATACGAAGCGCGCGCCTTCGGCGTGCAATCCGCGATGCCGATGGCGCGGGCCGTGCGCCTCTGCCCAGGCGCGACGGTCGTGCCGGTACCGTGGGAAGCGTGCGCGGCGAAGAGCCGCGAGATCAGTGCGGTCCTGCGACGCTTCGCACCCGTTGTGGAGCAGGCATCGAGCGACGAGTTCTACCTCGATCTCAGCGGCACCGAAGCCATGTATGGCGGCGAACCCCTCGCCACGACCGCTCATCGCATCCGCAGCGCGGTGACGGCCGAGACGGCGCTGTCGGTCTCCATCGGGGGTGGCACCTCGAAGCTCATCGCGAAGCTCGCGGCCGGACTCGCCAAGCCGCGCCCCGGAACGGACGCCGACGGCGTACGAGTCGTGGAGCCGGGCGCGGAAGAGGCATTCATGCTTCAGTTCGCGCTCGCGGATATCCCATTCATCGGGCCCAAGTTCCAGGAGCGCCTCGCGCGCTTCGGGCTGCGGACGGTCGGCGACGCCGTCCTGCAGGAGCGCGAGACGTTGGTGCGCTGGCTTGGCGAGCGCGAGGGCAGTTGGCTTTTCGAGCGGGTCCGCGGCATCGATCGTGCGCCGGTCGAGCCGGACCGCGACGTGAAGTCCGTGAGCCGCGACGAGACGTTCGCGACCGACCTGGATGACGACGACGCGCTCTCGGCGAGGCTGCTAGCCCTGGCGGACCGTGCCAGCGCGGACGTGCGGGCGGGGGGCCTCGTGGCGCGCACGGTGACCGTAAAGCTGCGGGACGCCGATTTCACCACGCGTCAGGCCAGCCGGACGCTCGCCGAAGCGGTCCGATCGGATCGCGCGGTGTACGCCGTGGCCCGCGAGCTCCTGGCGCGCCTGCGCTCCGCCCGGCGCGTCCCCGCGCGCTTGCTCGGCGTCGCCCTGTCGCACCTCGCGGCGGCCGACGGCGCAGGGCAACTCTCCCTCCTCGACGCGCCGGCGGAGCAGGTCGAAAGCGAGCGCGACCGTGCGATCAGCCGGGCGATCGACGCCGTGCGTGAACGCTTCGGTCACGACGCGCTGGGCCGCGGAGGCGGGGCCGCCGGGGGAGATCGGGAGAGCCGACCCCGATCTACATGACTCCTAGGGCGGACGCCGCCTTGCTCACGTCCCGCTGCTTCACCCAGAGAATCGTTCCGTAGCGTCCCATGCCGGCGCACACGCCGGTCACGGCCGTCACATTGATCTTCGCCGATCCCAGGCGGGCCATGATGCCCGCCAGCGCGCCCACGCGGTCGTCGCCATCGATCAGAAATGCCGTCTTCGGCTTCGACAGCTTGATCTTGGCGCCCTTCGCGGCGGCGGTGAACAGCGCGGCATCGGCGGGCACGAAATCGACCTGTGCTTTCCGCGCGCTCGGGAAGGCGTGGAACGCGAGCAAGTTCACGCCGCTCCTCCGCATGGTCTCGAGCAGGCGCGCACCCTCGCCAGGCTTGTCGGATGTGGTCGTGTAGTAGTAGCTGACCCTGCGGATCGTGTCGGCCATGGGCGTCTCCAGGTGTTGATCTCTGGCTTGACTATGGCCCCCGGTTCTCCTCACCGCCAGGCGCCCGTCGCGGCCGCGCGCGCTTGACGCGTCGGAAGCCGGCCGATAAATCACCTCGTCCACGCGCCCACTCTCCCTCGAAGGAGCCGTTCATGTTCCGCGTCTTCGCCGCGCTGCTCGCCATCATCGCCACACCACTCGCGGGGCAGGGCCGGAACAAGCGACCGAAGAATCGGCCCCCGACCGCCGCGGCCTCCGCTGCGGCTGCGGGCGGGGCCGACTCCCTCAATAACGTCAAGTTCCGCAACCTCGGCCCTTCCGTAGGTGGCGGGCGGGTCGCGGCGGTCGCCGGTGTGCCGGGCGATCGGAACGTGTATTACATCGGGGCAGGGGCCGGCGGGGTCTGGAAGACGACGGACGGCGGCGATTCCTGGGACGCGGTCTTCAAGGATCAGCCGACGGCGTCCATCGGCGCCATCGCGCTGGCGCCGTCGAACCCGAACGTCGTCTGGGTCGGCACCGGAGAGGGCAATCCGAGGAACGACGTCGTCGACGGGCGGGGCGTGTTCAAGTCGCCCGACGCGGGCAAGAGCTGGCAGGCGATGGGCCTCGGTGACGTCGGCCAGATCAGCCGCATCGTCATCGATCCGACGAACCCGGACATCGTGTTCGTGGCCGCACTCGGGCACGTATGGGCGCCGAACGCCGAGCGCGGTGTGTTTCGCACGGCGGATGGAGGCAAGACGTGGCAGAAGGTCCTGTTCGTGAACGACACGACCGGCGCCGCCGATCTAGTGATGGTGCCGGGCAACCCCCTCGTGCTGTTCGCCGGCATGTGGCAGTTCGTGCGTCATCCCTGGGCGCTCGTCTCCGGCGGAGCGGCGAGCGGGATCTACCGTTCGACGGACGGCGGGCTGACATGGCAGCGCCTCAAGCAGGGCCTGCCTACCGGTCTGGTCGGCCGCATAGCCCTCGCGGTCGGCCCCACCAACCCGAGTCACGTATACGCCCTCGTAGAGACCACACAGGGCATGCTATGGGACTCGAAGGATCAGGGCGATCATTGGGCTAAGGTGTCGGATTTCCACGGCCTTTCCGCCCGCCCGTTCTATTTCTCGCTGCTCCACGTGTCACCCGTCGACGATCGAAAGCTTTTCTTCTCGTCGTTCCTGCTGCTGCGCTCCGACGACGGCGGCAAGACCACGACGCCGATCGACCGGGGCGTCCACGTGGACCACCACGCCCTGTGGATCGACCCGCAGAATCCCGATCGCATGATCCAGGGAAATGACGGCGGCGTCTACGTGACCGAAAACGGCGCCAAGAGCTGGCGGTTCTTGAACAATCTCCCCATCGAGCAGTTCTACATGGTCTCGGCCGGCAGTACGGACAGTCCGTACATGCTGTGCGGCGGCTTACAGGACAACAACGCCTGGTGCGGGCCGTCGAGCGGTGTCCCCGGTCCGGGCGCCGCAGCGGGTTTGAGCGGTGCCGAATGGTTTACGGTCACCGGTGGGGACGGGGAGTACGCCGTGCTCGCGCCCAGCGACTCGGCGATCCTCTACGTCGATTCGCAGAACGGCAACCTCACCCGCGTCGACTTGAAGACCGGTTTGGTCCGCGCGATCAAGCCCTACGTCTCCGGTGTGTCGGAGATGAAGCCGGCCGACTTGCAGTATCGGTTCAACTGGACATCGCCGATCGCCGTTCCCCCCCGCGACGCGAACACCGTCTATCTCGGCGGGAACGTCGTGTTCCGAAGCCGGGACGGCGGCGAGCATTGGACGGCGCTCAGTCCGGATCTGACCCGCAACGACAAGACGAAGCAGGTGACGAGCGGCGGCCCCATCGAATACGACATCTCCGGCGCCGAGTCCTACAACACGATCCTCACGATCACGCTCGCGCCCACGGATTCGAACGTCATCTGGGTGGGCTCCGACGACGGGCTCGTGCACGTGACGCGGGATGGCGGGAGGACGTGGAGTAACGTGGCCGGTCACTTCCCGGGCCAGCCCAAGGACGTGGAGGGCAGGGTGTACCAGATCGGCGTCTCGCCGTTCGACGCCGGCACCGCCTACCTGGCGATCGACCGCCACGAGCTCGACGACCGCCGTCCCTACGTGTACAAGACGAGCGACTTCGGTAAGACGTGGACGGACATCGGGAGAGGTTTGCCGCAGGACGTCCCCGCGCACGTCGTGCGGGAGGATCCAAACCTGCGCGGGTTCCTGGTGCTCGGCACCGATGCGGCGCTCTGGTGCTCTCGAGACGGCGGCGCGAGCTGGAAATCGATCAAGGCCGACTTCCCGACGGCGCCCGTGTACGACGTCCAGTTCGTCGGGCGCACGCACGATCTGATCGTGGCGACCCACGGGCGCGGGCTGTTCCTGCTCGACAACATGACCGCGCTCGAGGAGCTGACGCCGGACGTGGCCTCCGCAGACCTCCACGTGTTCAGTACCCTGCCGGCCCAGATCCGCGTGCGCCCGCGCCGCGGGGGCGTTGCCCCGTCGCGCTTCACGACGCCCAACGCCCCCGCCGGCGCCGTGATCGATTACTACCTCAAGGCCGCGCTCGACACGACGGGAGGAGAAGCCGCGGGACGGCCCCAGAGCGAAGGCGTTCGGGGAGGGGGAGGGGGAGGGGGCGAGCGCGCGAAGCGCGGTCGTGCAATCGTGACGGTTATGGATGCCCGCGGCGACACTGTCACCGTGGACTCGACAGGGCCGGGCAAGCAGGGCGTGAACCGCTTCGTCTGGAATCTGCGGTATGCGGGCGCCACGCGCCTGAACTTCGAAAAGCCCTCGGGCGCCGAGGAGGAGGAGAACCCGTTCCGCAACGTCGGCGGCCCGCGGGTCGTCCCCGGGACCTACACCGTGGCCGTGACCGCCGCAGGCCGGACCGCGACGCAGACGGTGACGGTGCAGCCGGACCCGATCCTCGGTGGCGATCCGGCGGCGTTCGCGGCGCAGTTGCGTGCTGGACTCGAGTGGCGCAACGCCATGTCCGCGCTCGACGAGATGCTCAACCGCATCGTGAGCCTCGAAACGCAGCTCAAGAACACACAGCAAGCCCTGCGAGAGAACGCAGCCGCGGATAGCGCGGTACAGCGCGCCGCGCGCGATCTGGGTCGCAAGCTCGGGGAGTTGAAGGACAGCCTGTACAACTCCGACGTGCAGCGCGACGCCGGGCAGGACGACGTGCACTACCTGAACCGCTTCCAGGATCGGCTGCAAGGACTGGGGTTCGGGCTCTCGCTCGCATACGCCCAGCCGCCGAGCGAGGTGGTCGCGGCCCGGCTAAAAGAGCTCCGGACCGCGCTCGACGGCTACCTGCTCAAGTTCAACGACCTCGTGCGGAACGACGTCGTCGCGTTCAACAAGACCGCCCAGGAGCGTCAGGCCCCGATCTTGGTCAGCGGCCGGCCGATCGAGGTACGAGAGGTAAAAATCGTTTCGCGCTGACCCAGGCGAGTGCGACCAGGACGCCGAGCGGAATCACGACGCCGAGGGAGCGGATGCAGGCCGCCACGAGCGCGACGAAGTTGCGCCACGCCTGCTTGAACGCCTCGCCTATGACGCTCGAGCCCGGATGCCCGACCACGGGCAGCGGCTCGTGGACGTAGATCGTCAGTGTGCTCATCGCCGTGTGGGCGCGCAGGTAGCGTAGCCGGCCCTCGTATCGCTCGATCTCCTCGCGCACGCGTGCCAGTTCTTGCTCGACGTCCAGCACGTCCTTGAGCTTGCCGGTTCGCGTGGCCAACAGATCGATCAATCGGCTTTCGAGCCGCCGCGCGTTGGTCATGCGAGCCGTGACGTCCGTGAACTCCTCGCCCACGTCTTCGGCGTTCACGTTCACGGACTCGAGCTTGCCAAGGCCCCCCAGGCCGCTCAATCCGTCGTCGAACCGATCGGCGGGGATCTTGAGTTCCAGAGTGGCCGCGCGAAGCTGGCCGCGCCCCGTCTGCATCGTGGTATTCGCGACGTATCCGCCGACACGGGCGGCGAGGAGTCGCACCTCGGCCACGGCGCGCTCAAGCGTGTCGACCTCGATGCTGGTCTGGCCGGTTCGGATCACCATGGCCGAGGCTTCCGGGGCTGATCGAATCTTGAGGAGATCGGCTGGCTCCGCGGCGCGTTGCCGCTGAGCTGCGACGGATACGACGAAACCTTTCTCCTGCGCCTGCGCGTGTTCCTCGGCATAATCCACCTTGTTGGCGTCCGTGGAACGTGTGGACTCGAGACTGCAGCTTGCGAGAACGAAACCGATGACGAGGTGCAGCACAACGAGCGGTCGCATGGGGTCTCCCGTTCAAGGGGGTCGCCCGTAAGAGACGTCGCCCGCCTGACGGTGTGCACACCGGAGAATGACAAGCCGGTGGTTACATCATGAGGATTCGGTTACACGTCACCAGGGGCAAATCGCAACTCGCCAGGGCGGGCACGCGTAAGGCGGCGGTGACCCTCGCACGACTGCAGTCCAGCGCGCTTCGCGAGTGGGAGCGTCTGGTCGGCGCGCTGAAGGCGGCCCGTCGCGAGCCGCGGCGTCTCGGCCCGTGGGTGGTCGAGGCGGTCCGGTTTGCCACCAAGACGGTCCTCGTAGCGGTGCTGCCGTTTTTCGCGCTCGTCCGAGTGGCCGTTTTCCTGTATGAGCGCGAAGGTTGGCCGACG
The DNA here is from genome assembly GCA_964465315.1 of uncultured Gemmatimonadaceae bacterium. Lineage (GTDB taxonomy): Bacteria > Gemmatimonadota > Gemmatimonadetes > Gemmatimonadales > GWC2-71-9 > AG41. The sequence continues at coordinate 71,057 of CAYXIK010000011.1, forward strand.
GCGCTCGCGCTAGCGGGTGGAGCGGTCTGTACTGCGGCCGTCGTCACTATTTACGGCGCGTGGCTCTGGCATCGCCTCACGGGTCGCGTACGTCTGGCGCTGGTCGCCAGGCGGGTCGCTCTCCCGTTCGTCGTCGCGTACTGCGTGTACACGCTTGTGTACCTCTCGAGCGCGAACGCGAAGTCGGAGCGGGTACGCGCGTACTACGCGTCACTCCAACCGTTGCTGCGCGTCGGCCTCTCGACCCTCATCGTGTTCGATCGCGACGCCGTGATCACCGATCTCGCGCGACGGCCCGAGGACTACCCCGCGATGGGACTCCCGATCAACGACGGGACCCTGCATTACGTCCAGCGGGACGGCTACGCGCACGCGGCGGACCTGCGCACCGCCGGCCGCGGCTTCCTGCGGAACCGCCTGGTACAGCTGTATCTCTGGAGCATGGGGTTCACGATCCTGCGCCA
>CAYXIK010000012.1:0-13919 GCA_964465315.1 uncultured Gemmatimonadaceae bacterium
CCCCAAGGGATTTTAAGTCCCTTGCGTCTACCGATTTCGCCACCCCGGCCGACCGAAACATATCGCGCTCTCACCGCACAGGCTCACGCCGCAAGCCACCCGACGCGCGGACGCTCGAAATAGCAGGCTCGCGCGCGAACGCGACCTTGAACGCTCGCCGGATCTGACGCACCACCTTCGTCTCGACCGCCTTCCCCCTGGGCAGCAACACCAGGACGGTGCCGCCCCACCCCGCCCCGGTCAAGCGCGCGCCCAGTGCGCCCGCCCGCCGCGCGGTGGCCACGACCAGATCGAGCTCTGGAGCGCTGCAGTCGTAGAGGCGACGACACGACTCGTGCGACTCGAACAGCAATACACCGAAGCGCTTTACGTAGCCGCGCGCGAGCAGTTGCGCGCCGAACCGCGTTCTGGCCGTCTCCCCGACTACGTGCAACGCGCGCGAGCGCAGCGGCTCGGCCAGCGCTCGCTTGAGTCGCGGCAGCCAGCCTGCCGGCCAGCTCGCGAGCCAACGCAGCTCTGGCAGCTCGAGCCTGAGCCGCGCCACGGCGGCCTCGCATTCAGCCCGCCGCTGGTTGAGCGCCCCCGCGGCGAGCTCGTGCCTGACGCCTGTGTCCACGAGGAGCAGCCGCCCACGCGCGGGGACGTGGCGCGACGCGAGCGAAGCGCACTCGAGGAACAGAGCTTGGCCGGGGCGCGCGAGCGCCGCATTCATCTGATCCATGATGCCGCAGCGCACTCCCACGTGATCGTGCTCGGCGCGAAACGCCACGCCGGCCAGCTGGCGTGCGGTGAGGCGACCACCCCCGAGCAGGTCGAGCGCTCGCGCCGCGGCCACGGTCAACGCGGCCGACGACGCGAGGCCCGCTCCCACCGGCACGTCGCTCAACACCGCGACGCGCGCGCCACCGCCTGCCGGGCCAGCGCCCGCGGCCGCCAGCTCGCGCATCACACCCGTGACGTATGCCCCCGAGCCCGTCACCCGTGCGCTCCGGTAGTCGATCCGCTGCATCTGACCGTCACGAGTGGAAATGAGCTCGAGCACGCCCTCGTCCGCGGGGCCCGTCGCGACCACGGTACGAGCGGCGATCGCGATGGGCAGCACGGGACCGCCGTTGTAGTCGGTGTGCTCGCCCATCAGGTTGACACGTCCGGGGGCGGAGGCCGCGACGAGCGGCGCGATACCGAACGCCGCGCGGAACAAAGTTGAAGCGTTTTGAGGCATGAGGTTTGACAAGGCTTCGGGCCAATGCTACCCTATGCCAGCCGATTCCACCATCTCTCGAAAAAAGGCCACCCGGAGACAAAACGTATGCGGCGGTCCGTGGGATATGTGCTCTCACTGCTCATCGGCGCTCCGGCTGTGCTGGGAGCCCAGGGGTTCGGGATCTACGAGCTCGGCAGCTGTGGGATGGCCCGCGCCGGCACCGGGGTGGCGGCTCCCTGCGCGGATGGCTCGGCCATCTTTTTCAATCCCGCCGGGCTCGCCGGTCTCAAGGGGTGGCACATCAGTGCCGGCGGGACCCTGATCAAGGCCATGGGGAACTTCACGAGCGACGCGACCGGGGCGAAGACGGACCTGGACAACCCCTGGATTCCAATCCCGAGCGTGTACGTCTCGTACGGCGCGACATCGAAGCTGGGTGTGGGCGTCGGATTGTTCGCACCGTACGGGCTCGAGACCCGATGGCCCCTGAGCTTCGACGGCCGGTTTACCGGCTACGACAACATCATCCGCAACGTCTACATCCAGCCTACCGTCGCGTATCAGGTCACGCCCTGGCTCTCGCTAGGTGCCGGCCTGGACATCGTCTACGGGCACGTGGAATTGAACCAGCGCATCGATCTTGCGCCGCAGGCGCTGCCGCTGCCCGGGTTGCCTCCCGGCACGACGGCCGCGCAACTCGGCATCGCGCCCGGCACCGATTTCGCAAACGCGCACCTCGAGGCGAGCCATACCAAAGTTACCGGCGCGCACTTCGGCGGAATCATCAAGGTGAACGATCGCTGGTCGATGGGCGCGCGGTACTTGATGCACGCGAAGATCGACTACGCCGGCACGGCCACATTCACGCAAGTCCCGACTGGCATCATTATCCCGGTTCCTTTCGGTCCGATCCCGGCCGGCACGTCGGCTGACGCCGTGTTGCAGCCGCTTTTCCCTTCTCTTCTCCCGAACCAGCCGGTGACGACGACCATCACCAATCCCGAGCAGGTTGTGTTTGGCGTCGCCTTCAAGCCGCAGGCCGGCTGGACGCTGTACGGAGACTACCAGTTCACGCGCTGGGGTAAGCGGTTCGCTTCGCTCCCGATCAATTTCAGCAATCCGGCAACACCCTCGCAGGTGCTCAACACCTACTACAACAACACGAGCGACTTCCGGCTCGGCGCCGAATGGGTGAAGAATTCGAAGCTCACGTTGCGTGGTGGATACCTGTACAACACCGCGGCGGCCCCACCGGAAACGGTGACCCCGCTGCTTCCTGAGGGCGCGCGCAACGAGTTGACCGCGGGCGCCGGGGTGGCGCTGACATCGAAATGGTCGGTCGATTTCGCCTATCAGTTCATCAAGCAGAACGACCGACGGGGCCGAACCCGTAACATCAGCGGAGCTACCGCGGACCAGCTGATCGCGCTCAACAACGGGCTGTATTCGTTCTCCGCCCATCTCGTCGGCCTGTCCCTGGCCTACACGTTCTGACGGAGCCCGACCGTGACATCACGCCAAGTTCTCCTGTTCGCTTGCCTGGGCCTGACGCTCCCCGCGGCCGCGTGCGAGAACGACGACTTGTTCACGCCGACGCCGCCCCAGTACGCTGGCGGCGCGATGTTCGCGCGCTACGTCTCCTTCGGGAACAGCATCACAGCGGGCATCCAGTCGTTTGGTCTGAGCGATTCGACGCAACGGCTGGCGTATCCGGTCCTGCTCGCCCGTGCGATGGGCACGCCGTTCAACTACCCAAGCCTCAACAATCCCGGGTGCCCCCCGCCGATCACGAATATCTTCACGAATCCGCCGACACGGGTCGGCGGGCTCCCCGGCACCTTCTGCGCGCTCCGCAGCCCAAACGTCCCCGCGTTGCTGAACAACGTGGCGTTCCCCGGCGCGGAAGTGCTCGAGCTCCTCAATTCGAATTACGGACCGCCGCAACCACCGGGCGCGGCCACGGACGCCTATAAGCTCTTCCTGCTCGGGGGCCGGACGGAGCTGCAGGTGGCGCGTCAGGTCCTTCCCACCTTTGTAACGGTGTGGATCGGCAACAACGACGTGCTCGGCGCTATCCTCGACACGGGGGACGCCGGCCAGGCCGCCGACATCACCCCGCCGGCCACGTTCGCGACCCGCTACAACGCCCTGATGGACAGCATCGACTCGTTCGGCAGCGTTCAGGGCGGCGCGCTGATCGGTGTGGTCCAGGTGGCGGGCGCGTCCTACGTGTCGCAGGGACGATACTATAAAGCCGCCTCGGCGTTGATCCCGACGTTGACGGTGCTGGACAATTGCCTCGACAGCCTCGTGATCGCTCCGGGGGACACCGTGCGGGTATTGGTGCCCTTCCACTACGGCGCGCCTATTCTCGCGGCCGCAGCCGCCGGGACCCCGCAAACGCTCGACTGCTCCAACTACCACGTGATCTCCGTGAATGAAGCGGTCAACATGATCACCACGGTGGCCCAGTACAACACGACGATCCAGGCGGCCGCGACGGCGCGGAACTGGCTATTCGTCGATCCCAACCCGTTGCTCCAAACGCTCGCGGCGGCAGGTGCGATTCTGCCGTTCCCGGCGTTCCCACCTAACCCGAACGCTACGACGGCACCGTTCGGCACGGCGATGAGCCGAGACGGCGTGCATCCCAGCGCGTCAACCCAGAAGCTAGTCGCTCAGTCGCTGCAGCAGGCGATCAACGCCTTTTACCACTCCGCGATTCCGGCCATCCCCTGAGGCGAACCTCGCCGGTGACGTGGGGTAGCGAACACGGCATCCGCCATCCGGCGGGTGCCGTTTCGCTAATGCGACCCTTCGCCCTGCTAGTCATGCTCTTGGGGAGGACCCTCGCCGCCCAGGCCGTCGAGCGCGCCGACGCGCCGGCGCGCGGGATGCTGCGCGTCACGTTCGACCCGCGCATCATCACATGGAACGACGAGTTCACGCCCACCGGCCGCATGCGGCTCGGCGCCGGGCTCACGGGCGACACGGTCGGGGGTCGCTACATCCCCGCGGTCGCACAAATGGAACAGAGTGTCCGGATCGCGAGCGGGCTCGGGGGGTTCGTGGCGAGCCTCGGTCAGGGTCTGATGAGCGTCCGCCAGGAGCGCCGCGAGTACCCGATCAAAGCCGAGGTCGGGGTCACGAATCGCCTGTCGGTGAGCCTGATGGTGCCGATCGTGCGAGTGGCGACCCGCACGTCGTTCCAGCTGTCGACCAAGGGGGCCAATCTCGGGCTAAACCCACAGCTCCTGAGTAGCACGAGGGCGGACTCCCAGTTCATCGCTCAGTTCGACACTGCGCTCGCGCAGTGCGACTTGAACGCCACGTGCGCGGCTCGAAGCAACTCCGGGCAATGGCGTACCATCCGTGATGCGCTCCGAGCCATGGCGGCCGCTCCGTTCATGCCGCTCGACTCGTCAGCGGCCGGCAAGGCGATCGACAGTACGGTCGCGCGAATCCAACGCAGCCTCGACTCCCTGGGCGTGACTAGCTTTGGGATGGCATTCACCTTCCCCTCGGAGAGCCTGACCGTGACTCACGTCGAGGCCGCCATCCTCGACAACACGGGCATCGGCTTCGGCTACGCCGGTCTGCCGTTCCGGAGCAGCTGGCGATACGGCCTGGGGGACGTGGAGATCGCGGCCAAGTATCGCTTCGCGGCAGGGGCCCACTACGCGGCCGCCGCCCAAGCCCTCGTGCGCCTCCCAACCGGAGCGCGCGATTCGGCCGACGACCTGCTCCGTCAGTCGATCGGCGATCACCAGACGGACCTCGAAGGGCAGCTGACCCAGGAGCTCTCGGCTGGCCCCCTGTGGCTCAACGTGGCCGTCCGTGCGGGGCTGCAACGTCCGGGGACACGGATCCAACGCGTGGCGCCGTTCGACGCCTTCCTCGTGCCCGCGACCGCCACCGCGAACCTACGGTGGGATCCCGGGGATTACGTGAGCGTCGACGTGGCACCCCTCGCGAGACTCTCATCCGAGTTCGCGGCGGGGCTCACGGCGGGCTATTTCTCCAAGAAGCGCGACCACTATGCCTATCAGTCGGCTCAGGATTCGGTCGCCCTCGCGACGCGGACCGGCTTTCCGACCGCGGCGAATGTGCTCGATGCCGGGACGTCTCAACGCTGGCTGCGGCTCGGGTTCGCGGTGACGTACCACGGCCCGACCGTCGAGGGCGGTTTCTCTATCGAGCAGACGGTCAGCGGCGCGGGGATCGTCCCCGCGGCGACGGTGTATCGGATCGTCTTTCGGACGTCACGGAAGCTTTTCTAACCAGCTCGGCCGCGTGGCCGAGCGCCGATTGCATGTCGGGGTCGCCGAGCATCCGTGCCAGCTCGCGCGTGCGCTCCTCGCCACCCACGACCCGCACGTCGCTCGTCGCGATCCCGCCACGCGCTGCCTTCGCCACGACTAGATGATGGTGCGCGAAGGCCGCGATCTGCGGCAGATGCGTGATGACGAGGACCTGCCGGCCCGCCGCACGCCCACGGGTGATCGCCGCGAGCGCGTCGCCCACTCGGCCTCCGACCTCGCCGCCGATCCCCTGGTCGACCTCGTCGAACACGAGCGCCGGCACGGCGTCGTGCTCGGCCAACACCACCTTCAACGCAAGCATCAATCGCGACAGCTCGCCGCCCGAGGCGACTTTGGCGAGTGGGCGAGCGTCCAACCCCAGATTGAGCTGGACCTCGAACGCCACACTCTCCGCCCCATCCCCTCGGCGAGAGGAGCGAGGGGAGAGGTTTGCAGCGAATCGCCCGCCCTGCATCCCCAGCGCCGGGAGCAACTCGTTCACCGTTTGGGCCAGCCTGGCGGCGCCGCGCGTCCGCTTCGCGGTCAGGGCCGCGCACGCCCGCGAATACTCACTGCCGGCGCGCTCCCGTTGCTCGGCGATGTTGCGGAGATCGAGATCCGCCGTATCGAGCAACGCGAGCTCCCCTGCGGACCGGTCGCGCGTGGCCAGCACGTCGGGGAGCGTCGGGCCGTATTTCTGCGTGAGCCGGAAGAGCACGTCCCGGCGCTGCTCCACCGACGCGAGTCGGGCCGGATCGTTCTCGATCGCCGCCGCGTAGTCGCGCGTGGCCTGCGTCAGCTCCTCGAGGTTGGCAAAAGCGCCATCGAACAATTCCTGCCACTTCGTCGTCGAGGGATCGAGGCGAGTGAGCCCGGCGAAGACCTTTGCCGCGCCTGCGAGGCCCGTGGTATCGAGCGCTTGCCCCAGCTCCCGTGACAACCGACCGAGCTGGTCCGCGTGACCGAGGCGTTTCGCCTCGACCTCGAGCGCCTCTCCTTCTCCCACCCGCGGCGCGGCGCGCTCGATCTCAGCCACCACGTGGCGGAGGTAGTCCGCCTTGCGGCGCACATCCTCGCGCTTGGCCGTGAGCTCCGCCTCGCGACGCTCGAGCTCGTGGAGGCGATCGTACGCGTCGCGAACGGCCGTCCGCTCGACGGAGGCGTCCGCGAAGGCGTCGAGGATATCGCGCTGCGCGTCGGGCCTGAGCAGCGACTGGGTCTCGTGCTGGCCGTGGAGATCCACGAGTAGGCTCCCGAGCTGGGCGAGCACTCCGATCGTGGTCGGGCTTCCGTTCACCCAGGCCCGGGAGCGGCCCTCGGCGGTGATCTCGCGCTTGAGGACGAGCCTCCCATCCTCGGCGTCCACCCCCAGGGCGGTAATGGACGGGAGCAGACAGGAGAGGGCGGTAGAAGACAATTCGAAGGCGCCCTCGATCACGGTCTTCTCGGCGCCGCGGCGGACGACGTCGGCCGACGCGCGCTCGCCGAGCAGCAGGGCGAGGGCGTCCACCAACATCGATTTGCCGGCGCCGGTCTCGCCAGTCAAGACGTTGAGGCCGGGTGTGAGGCGGAGCGTGACGTCGGCGATGACCGCCAGGTCGCGGACGCGAAGCTCGGTGAGCACTAGCGTCGCTCGCGGTCGGCCAGATCGCCCCAGTTCAGCTTCTTGCGCATGCGCCCGAAGAACCCCTCGGGCCCGAGCCGCACCAGCAGGACCGGCCGAGCCGCGCGTTTGACCACCAGGCGCTCACCGGCCCGCATGGTAGTCCCGACCTGTCCGTCGAACGAGACGAGGACGTCTTCCGTCCAGGGAGGAATCGGCTCGACGGTCACCGCCGCGTCCGACGGGAGCACGAGCGGTCGCACGGCGAGCGTGTGGGGACAGATGGCCGCGACCACGATCGCGTCCACGCTCGGAACGACGATGGGCCCGCCCGCGGACAGGGCGTAGGCCGTCGACCCCGTAGGCGTGGCGATCACAATGCCGTCCGCCGAATACTGGCCGACTTCGTCGCCGTCCACGGAGACCCGCATGCGGATCACGCGCGCCACCCCGCCCTTGTGCACGACGGCGTCGTTCAGGACGACCGGCTCGGCGCGGCTCCTCCCATCCTTGTCCTCGATGAAGGGCGCGAGCGCAAGGCGCGCCTCGGTCGCATACGCCCGCCGCACCAGGGCGTCGAGCGCCCAGTCGAGCGTTTGCGAGGTGGCGGTGGTGAGGAAGCCGACCCGGCCGAGGTTCACGCCGAGAATGGGTGTAGGAGTTGGAGCCGCGTCGAGCGTGCGCGCGCCCCGCAGCAAGGTCCCGTCGCCGCCCAGCGTGATGAGGCAGTCGAGCCGTGCCGCCTTGTTCAGGGCCGCGGGGGCCGGCGCGGGCCAGAGGGGGCCGATCTGTTCCTCGGTGAACAGGGAGACGCCCAGACGCGGCGCCACCTGCGCCAGATGCGCGAGGATGGTCTTGAGATCGCGGTAGCTCGGGTTGCCGACGACCCCGACGTTCATGAGTGGGTGAGCGATTCCTCCGCCGCCAGGGCGCGGACCCGAGCCGCGATCCCCTGACCGGTGAGGCCGACGTCGGCGAGCTGCTGGGCCCGCGGCGCGTGCTCATACGTCCCGTCGGGAACGCCGAGTGGCACCACACGGCACTCAGGGGCGACGCTATCCACGAGCCCGGCGAGATAGGCGCCGAACCCATTGGTCACGGTACCGTCTTCCACCGTGACGAGCAGGCGGTGCGTATGGAGGAGCCCGTCGAGGGTCTCCCGATCCAGCGGCTTCAGGAAGCGGCAGTTCACGACGCTGACGTCAAATCCCTCTTGACCGAGCTCCTCCGCGGCCGCGAGCGCGGGCTGGCACATGGTCCCGACCGCGAGCAACGCGCACTCACGTCCCTTGCGCAGGACGTCCCAGGTCCCGTAGCGGATGGGGGCCACTTCGGCCGCGTGCGGAGACTCCCCGGGAGCCTTGTCGCGCGGGTAGCGGAGCGAGAACGGCCCGCCCGTATGCTCGAGTGCGCAGCGAAGCAGACCAATCAGCTCGGCGCCGTCTTTCGGCGCGGTCACGGTCATGTGAGGCACCGCGAGCATGTAGGCGATGTCGTACAGGCCCATGTGCGTCTGGCCGTCCTCGCCCACCATGCCGGCGCGGTCGAGGCAGAAGATCACGGGGAGCTGCTGGATCGCCACATCGTGAATGATGCTGTCGTACGCGCGTTGGAGGAACGTCGAGTAGATCGCCACGACCGGACGAACGCCTTGCGTGGCGAGCCCCGCAGCAAACGTGGTCGCGTGCGCTTCCGCGATCCCGACGTCGAAGAAGCGCTCCGGCCACTTCTTCTGGAAGACGCTCGTCCCCGTGCCGGACGGCATGGCGGCCGTGATGGCCACGAGCTTGGGATACTCGCCCGCGAGCTCGGTGAGCGCCTCCCCGAACACCTTCGTCCATTGTGGGGGCCCCGCCTTGACCGGCCGGAGCTCTCCCGTCACGGGATCGTAGGGAGCGCGCGCGTGATACTTCTCGGTGTCCGGCTCGGGGAGCGGGAACCCTTTCCCTTTTTCGGTGATCAAATGCACGACGCGCGGGCCCTTCAGCGTCTTCACGAGCTCGAAGGTCTGCACCAGCTGGGCGACGTTGTGCCCGTCGATCGGACCGAAGTACCGGAACCCGAGCTCCTCGAACAGCATGCCCGGCGACCACAGGTTCTTGATGCTCTCCTCGAGTGTCTTGGCGAAATCCACCAGCTTCTGGCCGCCGACCAGGTGCGAGACCGACTCGATCAGCCCCTTCACGCGCTCGCGGATCCGCACGGTGATCGGGCTGGCGATGATCGAGCCCAGATAGCGGTTGATCGCGCCGACGTTCGGCGCGATGGACATTCCGTTGTCGTTCAGCACCATAATGATGTCGCGACCGGAGTGCCCGGCGTTGTTCATCGCCTCGTAGGGGAGCCCGCAGGTGAGGGCACCGTCCCCGACGACGGCCACGACCTTGTACTGCTCGCCGAGGAGGTCGCGCGCCATTGCGATGCCGAACGCCGCGGAGAGCCCCGTCCCGGCGTGCCCCGCCCCGAACTGGTCGTGAGGGCTTTCGCTCCGCCGCAGGAAGCCGGACAGCCCGCCGGGCTGCCGCAGCGTCGGCAGCCGGTCGTTGCGGCCGGTGAGAATCTTCCAGGGATAGCCCTGGTGCCCGACGTCCCAGACGATCTTGTCTCGGGGCGAGTCGAAGCAGTAGGCGAGCGCCACGGTGAGCTCCACCACACCCAGTCCCGCTCCGATGTGACCTCCGGTGCGGGAGACGACGTCGATCAGTCGCTCACGGACCTCGTCCGCAAGCGACTGGAGCTGCTCGCGGCTGAGCCGCTTGACGTCCTCGGGCCCCCGTACGAGCTCGAGGAGCGCCGTCTTAGTTGGGCCTCGTGACGACATAGTCCGCCAGGTCGGTGAGCGTAGGAGAAGCTAACCCCGCTTGCCGCAACCGGTCTACCGCCCGCGCCGCCAGTCGCTCCGCCTCCGCCCGGGCGGCACCGACGCCGAGCAGGGTCACAAACGTCGACTTGGCGACCGCCGCGTCCTTCCCGGCCGTCTTCCCGAGCTGATCCGATGTGGCCGTCGCGTCGAGCACGTCGTCGTAGATCTGGAAGGCGAGGCCGATGTCCGCACCGTAGCCGCGCAGCGCCTCGCAGGGCCCGGCCGGGGCTCCGGTGGCGAGGCCGCCGATGACGCAAGCCGCGGCGATCAAGGCGCCGGTCTTCCGCCGATGCACATCCTCGAGCTCGTGTGGCGGGAGGGCTCCCCCGCGCCCCTCCGCCTCGAGATCCAGGGCCTGGCCGCCAATCATGCCTCCCGCCCCGGCGGCCCGAAACAGCTCGAGCGCCACCGCACGGCGCCGCTCGAGCCCGAGGCCCAGCGCCGTCATCCCCCCGGCAAGGACCCGCGCGCCCAGCGCCACCATGTGATAGCCGGCCACCGTGGCGGTCCGGACGTCGAAGGCACGGTGAGTCGTGGGCCGCCCGCGGCGCAGGTCGTCGTTGTCCATGCAGGGGAGGTCGTCGTGAACGAGCGAATACGCGTGTACGACTTCGACCGCGGCTGCGAGCTCGGCCATGCCCGGGGCGCCGCCATCCCCCCCGACGGCCTCGGCCGACGCGAAGACGAGGGTGGGCCGCAACCGCTTGCCGGTCGACAGCAGGCTGTACCGGATGGCCGCGGGGAGGGGTTCCGCCCACCAATCCGCGACGCGCGCCCCCCAGGCTTCGAGCGCCACATCGACCCGGGCGCGGGCGCCCGCGAGGTAGGCCTCGAGGGCGCGGTTAAGCGTCGAAGTCCTCGACCTTGAAATTCCCCGCCCGGTCGCCCAGCACCTGTTTGACCTGGGCCTCCGCGGCGGTGAGCCGCTCCCGAGCCTGGCGGAGGCGCTCCACGCCCTCCTCGAACAATTTGAGCGCTTCATCCAGGTCGACGTTCAGATCCTGGCTCTCGAGCCGGCGCACGATCTCCTCCAGCCGGTCCAGCTGTTGAGCGAAGCTCAAGGGCTCACGCGAGGCCATTACGACTCTCCGCGCGTGCCGCTACTTCGCCATCGGTGACGCGGAGGCGGAACGCGAGCCCGTCCGTGAACTGCTCCACGTGCTTGAGGACGCGTCCCTGACGATCGCGCGCCACGGCGTACCCACGATCCAAGATCTTGAGGGGCGACAGCGCGTCGAGCCGGCCCGCGAGGCCCGCGAGCTCGTGTCCGTGTCGCTCGAGGCGGCGCTCGAGCGCGCCGGTGAGCCGGTCGAAGCCGCGTGCCAGGCGCTCGGCCATACGCCCCGAGCGCCCGCCAAGCGCGCGCGCCAATCGGGCGCCGAGATGATCAAGCTCCGCCAGCACGTCGCCGCGATCCGGCGTGGCCGACTCCGCGGCGGCGGAGGGCGTCGGCGCCCGGAGGTCGGCGACGAGGTCGCACAGCGTCACGTCGGTCTCGTGGCCCACCGCGGACACGACGGGCACCGGTAACGCAGCGACGGCGCGGGCGACCCGCTCGTGGTTGAACGTCCAGAGATCCTCTCGCGAGCCGCCACCGCGGCCGATGATGACCAGATCGAGCCCCTCGATCCGGCACACGAGCCCGAGCGCCGTGCAAATCTCGTCCTCCGCGCCGTCCCCCTGCACGCGAGTGGGGACGACGAGCAGCTCGGCCACCGGCCAGCGACGCCCCGCTACCGCGATGATGTCGCGAAGGGCGGCTCCGTCGGGACTCGTGACCACGGCGATGCGGAGCGGGTACGACGGGAGGGGCCGCTTCCGCGCGGGATCGAGGAGCCCCTCTTTCGTGAGCGTCGCCTTGGCCTTCTCGAAGGCCAACTGCCACAGCCCGCCGGCCTCGGTCGAGAGGAGATCGACGACCGTGAGCCGGAATTCGCCCTTCTCCTCCCACACGGTCGGCCGGGCGAACACGAAGACCTGGAGCCCGTCCGCCGGCGCTGTGGGAAGCCTGCGGTTGTCCTTCTGAAACATGACGCATCGAATCTGCGCACCGCGGTCCCGCAGGGTGAAATACCAGTGGCCACTCTGCCACGCCTTGAACCCCGAGATCTCGCCGCGCACCCACAGCGGCTCGATCCCGGCCTCCACGAGCGCCCGGGCGCGCCGGGTCACCTGTGTGACCGTCCACGCGCCCTCGGGCGAGACTGCGGCGAAGAGATCTAGGCCTGGGCCCATTGGCGCGCCGCCTGAACGGTGTTGTAGAGTAGCATGGTGATGGTCATAGGGCCGACGCCGCCGGGCACGGGCGTGATGGCGCCCGCCACGAGCCTGGCTTCGGCGAACTTTACGTCTCCCACGAGCCGGTAGCCCTGCTTGGCGGTAGGGTCGTCGACCCGGTTCGTGCCGACGTCGACGACCACTGCTCCCGGCTTGATCATCTCCCCGGTCACGAATTCCGGCTTCCCCATCGCCACGATGAGGATGTCGGCCAGCCGGGTGACCGCCTTGATGTCGCGCGTGCGCGAGTGGCACACCGTCACGGTCGCGTTGCCGCCGGGGCCGTCCTGGAGGAGCAGCGCCGCCATGGGCCGGCCGACGATGTTCGACCGGCCGACGATCACCGCGTGCCGACCGGTGGTGTCCACGCCGCTCCGCAGCAGCAGCTGCTGCACACCGTACGGAGTCGCGGGGCGGAACCCGGTCGGGTCGCCGATCGACACCTTGCCGACGTTTTCCGGATGAAAGCCGTCGACGTCTTTCGCGGGGGAGACCCGACGCAGCACGCGCTGCGCGTCGACCTGCTTCGGGAGGGGGAGCTGGACCAAGATGCCGTGGATCTTGGGGTCGGCGTTGAGCCGGTCGATGAGCGCGAGCAGATCAGCTTCACTCGTGTCCGGCGGCATGCGGATGGTCTCGTGGTGCAACCCGGCCTCTTCGCAGGCTTTACCTTTCATGCGCACGTAGGTCGCGGACGCCGGGTTGTTCCCGACGAGGACCGCCGCGAGCCCCGGTCGGACGCCCCGCGCCGCCAGGGCGCGGATCTCCTTCTGAAGGTCCGCCCGCATCGCGCCGCCGATGGCGGTCCCGTCGATCAGCTTAGCGGGCAAAGTCCACCGCGCGCGTCTCGCGGATCACCACGACCTTGATTTGCCCCGGGTATTGCAGGTCGCGCTCGATCTTGCGCGCAATCTGCTCGGAGAGCTCGCTCGCCTTGCCGTCGTCGATCGTGTTGGGGGTCACCACGACGCGGACCTCCCTGCCGGCCTGGATCGCGAACACTTTCTCCACTCCCGCGAACTCGGCGGCGATCTGCTCGAGCTGCGTGAGTCGCTTGACGTACGTCTCGAACGCCTCTCGCCGCGCGCCGGGACGGGAGCCGGACACGGCGTCGGCGGCCTGGACGATGACGCTGATGGGCGAGTCGTGCGCCACGTCGTCGTGGTGAGCGGCGATGCAGTTGACGACCGTCGGGTGCTCGCCGTACTTGGTCGCCACCTCCACGCCCAGCTGCACGTGCGTGCCATCGTGCTCGTGCGTGAGGACCTTCCCGATGTCGTGCAGGAGCGCGCCCCGCTTGGCGAGCTGCGTGTCGAGCTTGAGCTCCGCCGCGATGATCCCCGCCAGCCAGGCGACTTCCTTCGAGTGCTCGAGGATGTTCTGCCCATACGACGTGCGATAGCGCATCCGACCGACGAGCTTCACGAGCTCCGGGTGCATGCCCTTGATGCCCGTCTCGTAGACCGCCTGCTCGCCGGCCTCGACGATCGAAGCGTCCACCTCCGCGCGCGCCTTCTCCACGACTTCTTCGATGCGCCCGGGATGGATGCGCCCGTCGGCGATGAGCCGCTCCAACGCCAGCCGACCGACCTCGCGGCGTACCGGGTCGAAGCACGAGACCACGACCGTGTCGGGCGTGTCGTCGATGATGACATCGACGCCGGTGGCCGC
>CAYXIK010000012.1:14019-33656 GCA_964465315.1 uncultured Gemmatimonadaceae bacterium
AGACCACGACCGTGTCGGGCGTGTCGTCGATGATGACATCGACGCCGGTGGCCGCTTCGAAGGCGCGGATGTTCCGGCCTTCGCGCCCGATGATGCGGCCTTTCATTTCATCGGACGGGAGCGCCACCGCCGAAACGGTGGATTCGGCTGTGGATTCGGGCGCGAGCCGCTGGATGGCCAGGGCGAGAATCTTTTTTGCTTCCTTATCCGCTCCCCTGCGGGCCTGCTCCTTCAAGTCGCGCGCGAGGGCCGCGGCCTCGCTGCGGGCTTCGTCCTCCAGGCGCCGGAGCAGCTCCAGCTTCGCTTCCTGTGCCGTAAGACCGGCGATCTGCTCCAGTCGCGCGCGCGCTTCGAGCTCCGCCGCGGTCAACGCCCGCTCGCGCTCCGCGAGGGCGCGGCCCCGACCGTCGAGGGCCCGTTCGCGCTCATCCAGGCTGCTCTGCCGCTGCTCCAACGCCTGTTCACGCCGCTCGCTGTCCCGGCGCCGGCGCGTGGCGTCCTCCTCGAAGGCCTCGCGCGCCCGGATCAGCTCTTCCTTGGCCGCCAGCACCACACGCTGACGCGCGTCCGCGAGTAGCCGTTCGCTCTCCACGGCCGCCGCCCGGGCCGCCGCTTGCGCGACCCGTCGCTCCACCCGCCGCCCCACCGCGTAGAACAACAGCCCCGCGGCCAGGCCACCGCCCGCGAGGGCCGAGAGAATTACCAGCCAGTTCGCCATGAGATCTATCTCCAGCACCGTTCCGCCGGAGGCGGAACGAGTATTCTTGCCTACACCTGACCGACGACCGCCTTGCGCTTGCCGGGCGGCAGGAGCTTGGTGAGATCGTCAGCCAGCGCCGCGAGCCGCGCCGCGACCTCCCGTTCGCCCTTCTTTGCCTGGAACAGCTCGTTCGTAATATCGAGCGCCGCGAGGATGGCGGCCTTGTGCGTCTCCACAATGGGTCCCTGCGATAGCACTTTTTTCAACGCCTGATCGACGTATGCCGCGACTTCGCGCGTGTATTCGGGAGGCAGGTCGGATCGCACGGTGTATTCCTCGCCGCCGATCATGACTTTGACCGCGTGTTTCTTCGTGCTCACCGGGCTCCTCCTCCCCCTCCACCAACCGCTCCCGATGCGCCGCCCGACCCACCCACGCCGCCGACCGAAGAACCGCTTCCGCTCCCTCCACCCCCGCGCGAACCGCCACTCCCAGCCGTCTCACGCGCCTGCTCCTCCAGGAACGTGAGTCGCGAGAGCAAGTCGTGCACCCTCGCGCGCGCCGCCTCGACCCGCTGTTTGAGCGTCTTGTTCTCCTGCTCCAAATCCGCGACGCGCCCTCGCGTTTCGGGGTCCAGCTTCGCGGCGGGTCCCCGTCCGCCGCTCTCCTTCAGCTCGGCTTCCGCCTTGACGGCACGCGCGCGCCACAAGGCCAGCTCGTCCGCCACGTGGCGGAGGATCGTCTCGAGCTGGTCCAGCACCGGCGCATCAGACCTCTCTCCGTCGTACGCCAAGTCCATCCTCCACCATCGTGAGGGCCCGCTCCAGCAGCGCGTCGACCTCCGGCTCCCGGAGCGTCCGGCTCGGGTCGCGGAACGTGCAGTGCCAAGCCACGCTGCGGTGACCCGGTGGGATCCCGGGACCCCGATACTCGTCGAACACCTGGAGCCGCTCGAGCAGCGGCCCCATAGCCCGTCGCAGCACATCGCCCACGCGCTCAGCCGTGACGTCCGGTGGAAGCACGAGGGCGAGATCGCGCTCGACCGGGGGCTGTACCGGAAGTGGGCGATAGGTCACGGGCAAGCGCTCGACCACGAACAGCCGGACCTCAAACCCGTAGAGCGGCGCAGCCCACGCGGGCGCGTCAGCCTCGAGCGGACCCGACCAGCCCACCACCTCATCGCCACCCCGTTGCACGGCCTCCCAACCTGCCACGCCACCCGTGGCCGGCCGCACGTCACAGGAGGGGGCCGCGACGCTGACGGCTAACTCAAAGTGGTACTTCAGGTCCCATATGTCCATATCAGGTACTTTCGCACCCTCCGACCAGTGCGCTGGCCGCCGCGCCCCCGTGACAACGCCAGCAACGGAGGTCCACTCCTCGGGGCGCGAACCGCTCCCGGCTCCCCGCTCCCGGGTAGGTATGCGGAAGACCGTTCCCACCTCGAAGAGCCGTACGTCCCGATTCCGATTCGACCAATTGAATTCGACCCGCCGGATCAGCCCGGGTAGGAGCCTCGAACGGAGATGTGCCTCCGCCTCGGACAGGGGGTTTCGGATGGCAACTGTCTCGGGCCCGTCCGGTGGCCCGAGCGGAAGGGTCCGCGCTTCGAGCAGGCCTGCGCGCGCGAGCCGGTCGCGTACGCGCGCCCGGGCCTGCTCTTCGGGGGCGTCCGGCACGGTCCCCGGGCGGTATGGTCGCAGCTCATCCGGGAACGCGTCGTACCCCTTGAGACGCGCGACTTCCTCGACCAGGTCCACCTCGCGACTCACGTCGGGCCGCCAACCCGGAACCTGGACGGCCAGCCGGGCATCCTTGGGCGCCAGGAAGAAGCCGACGCTGCTGAGCAGCCGCTCGATCTCGGCGCGCTCGATTGCCGTCCCCAGCAAATGGGTGACGCGGTCCGGACGCAGAAAGATCGTACGCTCCTGCTGCGGCTCGGGCCACAGGTCGAGAACCGGCTCGCGTTGCTGCCCGCCCGCGACGGCGACGATGAGTTCGAGCGCCCGGCGCATGGCGTCCGGCATGCCCAGCATGTCGATGCCGCGCTCGAACCGATAGCTCGATTCGCTCGAGAGTCCGAGTGCCCGTCGCGTGCGCCGAATGCGCGTCGGCTGGAAGTAGGCGCATTCGAGCACTAGATCCCGAGTCTCGGCACTCACCTCCGACTCGGCGCTACCCATGACACCTGCGACGATGGTGGGTCGCTCGGCGTCGCAGATCGCGGTCATGTCCGCCGTCAGCGTACGCGCGACACCATCGAGTGTCACAATCTTCTCTCCCGGCCGGGCTCGCCGCACGACCACCGCCGGCCCGCGCAGCCTCGCAAGATCGAACGCGTGGAGCGGCTGATTGAGCTCGAACAGGATGTAGTTGGTGGCGTCGACGACGTTGTTGATGGGGCGTTGCCCGATCGACGACAGGCGCTCGGCAAGCCAGCGGGGACTGGCCGTGACTTTCGCGCCCCGGATCACCGCGATCATGTAACGCGGGGCGCCTTCCGGGTCCTCGAGTCGAACCTCAACTCCGTCGACCACACCCGAGATCACGCGCCCGCTCGGGCGAGCAGCGCGGCTCCGGCCGGCGGGGACGCCGCCTTCGGCGGCCGTCGCCGCGCTCCCCTCGCGAGCGCCCGGTATGGGCGGCAGCTTCAACGGCACCCCGAGCGACGCGCCGAGCTCGCGAGCGACCCCCTTGTGGCACAGCAGGTCTGGCCTGTTCGCCGGGACGTCGATCACGATCTGGTGATCGGCGATCCCCATCGCGTCGATAAAGCGCGTGCCCGGTGCAGCAGTCGTATCGAGCTCGAGGATCCCCGAGTGATCTGCGCCCAGCCCGAGCTCCTTCGCCGAGCACAGCATGCCGTTCGACTCGACGCCGCGGATCTTCTTGCGCTCGAGCTTCAAGCCTCCCGGAAGCACCGCGCCCACGGGCGCGTAGGGATAGGTCTTGCCGGCCTGCACGTTGGGCGCGCCACACACGACCTCGACCGGTGCGACACCGCCGCCCGCGTCCACCAGGCAGAGCGTTAGGCGGTCGGCATCGGGATGCTTCTTCACCTCGAGCACGCGAGCGACCAGGACGTCGCCCAGGTCCTGGTGGAGCGGCACGACCGCGTCGACGGCGGCCGCATGGACGGTCAGGCGCTCCGCGGCGTCGCGCGCGTCGAGCGGCTGGCCCAGCAGCGCTTCCAACCAGCGGCGCGAGACGATCATCGCGCGCCGCCCGCGAACTGCGCGAGGAACCGCATGTCGCTCTCGTACAGCAGCCGGATATCCGGAATGCCATGGCGGCTCATCGCGATCCGTGCCGGGCCCATGCCCCAGGCGAACCCACTGTAGCGCTCGCTGTCCACGCCGGTGTTCTCGAGCACCGCTGGGTGCACCATGCCGGAGCCGAGAATCTCCATCCAACCGGTCTGCTGACAAGTCGGGCAGCCCTCGCCCCGGCAGATTTGGCACTGCACGTCCATCTCGGCCGACGGCTCGGTAAAGGGGAAGTACGACGGCCGGAACCGCACCCGCGTCTCCGCGGTGAAGAACTTGCGGGCGAAGGCCGCGAGCGTGGCCTTGAAATCCACGAAGGTGATCCCGTCGTCGACCGCGAGCCCTTCGACTTGCTCGAAGACCGGCGAATGCGACGCATCGAAAGGATCGCGCCGGTACGCTTGGCCGGGAATCACGACCCGGATGGGAGCCCGATACTGCTCGAGCGTGCGGATCTGCACCGGCGACGTGTGGGTGCGCAGCAGCAAGTCCCCGTCTAGGTAGAACGAGTCCTGCGCGTCTAGCGCCGGGTGGTCCTTGGGAAAGTTCAGCGCGAAGAAGTTGTACCGCTCGGTCTCGATCTCCGGGCCCACCGCGCGCGTGAACCCGAGCTCGTGGAAGATCTCGCAGATCTCGTCGACGACCTGAGTGACCAAGTGGAGCCCGCCTTGCCAGGACGGGCGGCCGGGCAGCGTGAGGTCCAGGCCCGACGCTCCGGTCGCGACGCGCTTCAGCTCGCGGTCACGCGCGCCGATGGCGGCTTCGAATTCGCGCTTCAACGCGTTCGCGGCCGCTCCGACCTCCCGACGAGTGGCGGGGTCGAGCTTGGGTACGCGCGCGAGAATGCGCGTGAGGGCGCCGGCCTTGCGGCCGAGGATCTCCGTCTTGAGATCGGGGAGCCGGTGCTCGTCCGCCTGCGGAATTTCCTTCAGACGCTCCCGCAGCTCGGCGAGGGCTGCCAGGAGGTCGCGCATGGTCAGAGCGCCTGCTTGGCGACCTCCGCGAGCTGCTCGAACGCCGCGGGATCGCGGACGGCGAGATCGGCGAGCACCTTGCGGTTGATCTCGACGCCCGCGCGCCGGAGTCCGTTCATGAGACGGCTGTAGGACAGCTGGTGCAGGCGCGCGGCCGCGTTGATGCGCGTGATCCAGAGCCGGCGGAAATCGCCCTTCTTCCGGCGCCGGTCGCGGTACGCGTATTTCTGCGCGCGCTCGACCGATTCCTTCGCCGCCTTCCACAGCTTGGAGCGCCCGCCAAAGTAGCCCTTGGCGAGCTTCATGATTTTGTTCTTGCGCTTCAGGCGCGCGACGTTGCTCTTGACGCGAGGCATGAGTGGCTCCTTACGCCATCAGCAGTCGCTTGAGGCGTCGTTCGTCGGCATGCGACACAAGCGTGCCCTTCCGCAGGCGGCGCTTCCGCTTCGGGTGCTTCCGAGTGAGCAAGTGGCTCTTGTACGCGCGGTGGCGGCGCAGCCGGCCCGTGCCCGTCAGCCGGACGCGTTTCCGGAGCGCGCGCTTGGATTTCTGTTTGGGCATATGGTTGCTTCCCCGGGGCACGGCCCTGGGGTCTCCTCCTATTTGGGGGCCAGCACCATCGACATGTTGCGGCCCTCGAGCTTCGGGTCCTGCTCGATCTTGGCGACATCCTTGAGCTCCTGGGCCACGCGGTCCAACACCTCGCGCCCCAGGTCGATGTGCGCCATCTGGCGACCCCGATACATCATCGTGACCTTCACTTTGTTGCCGTCCTGCAAGAACTCGCGGGCGTGGCGCGTCTTGAACGCGAAGTCATGGTCGTCGATACCGGGACGGTATTTCACTTCCTTCAGGTGAATGACGTGCTGTTTTTTCTTCGCCGCGCGCGCCGCCTTCGCCTGCTCGAACTTGAACTTCCCATAATCCATGATCTTCACGACGGGAGGTCGCGCGAGCGGCGCTACCTCGACCAGGTCGAGGCCCCGCTCCTGGGCCGCGGCCAGTGCTTCCTCGACCGTCAACACGCCAAGCTGCGCGCCGTCGGGAGCGATCACCCGGAGTGGACTGATCCGGATCTGCCGGTTTACCCGGATGCGCGGCGCCTTGTTGTTCGGGCTTTCGATCGCCAGGTGCGGTCCTCCTCAACAAAAGAAAAAGCGGATCCGGGGCCCCGGAATCCGCGTGACGCCGCCCGTCATCCGTGTCCGTCACCCGCGACCCACGGATGCCGGATGACGACGGCCGACGCTCTCGAAACCCTAGAGCACTCTCCAACCTGGAGAGGCAGCGGGTGAGGCGCACGCGGCGCCCGCTTACCGTATTGTCGGCGGTAACTTAGCCCGCCCGAACTGGCTCCACAAGCCCGAAGCTCCGGCCGTCGCGCGCGAGTCGACCGACGGCGACGTCAGGGTCGTGCTCGAACACCAGCAGCCACCCCTCCCCTTCGGCTCGCGTATACAGGCGTCGCTTCGTCTCCAACGTAACGAGCGGCTCGATATCGAATCCCATGATCCACGGTAACGGCAGGTGGGCGGTGGTCGGCACCACGTCCGCCAGGAAACAGAGCCGCTCGCCCCCGCTCTCGACCAGGACCGACTGATGGCCCGGGGTGTGCCCCGGCGTCGGCAGGCAGCGAATCCCGGGGATCAGGTCCACTTCGCCGTCCACCGCGATGAAGGGCACCGGGTCGAAGTTCGGGGGGAGGTAGCTGGCGGCCGTGCGCTCGTTGAGCCGGCGAGCGAAGTCGAGCTCCCCTCGCTGCACCATGTAGCGGGCCCGCGGGAAGCTCACGCCGACCTCGCCTCCGGCGTTCCGGTACGTGTTGCCGCCCGCGTGGTCGAAGTGCAGGTGCGTGTTGATCACCCAGGCCACGTCGGCAGGCGAATGACCGAGCTCCGCCAGGGCGTCCTCCAGCCTGGTGCGTCCGCCCCCGCCTTCGTTATCCACGCCGTAGATGTCCTTGAACTTGGCGTCTTCCTTGTTGCCCAGGCCCGTGTCGACAAGGACGAGGCCGTCCGGGTGCTCGACAAGGAGGCAGCGCATCACCAGCCGAATGCGGTTGCGCTCGTCGGCGGGAATGCGTCGCTGCCACAGGGGCTTCGGTACCACGCCAAACATGGCGCCGCCGTCCAGGCGCACCGCGCCGCCGTCGAGAGCGTGACAGGTCAGGCGACCGACCTTGAAGGAGGTGGCAAGCATCAGGCGGCTCGGCGCCGGGGCCGGGGGGGCCGGGGGGGCCGGGGCTGGTCATGCAAGTCGACGAGCTCACCGAGCGTCCCTACGCCGCGCTCCGCCGCACGGCCCAGGAGCGCGCGCAGCACGCGGGCTGTGGCGAGCGCGTCACCGAACGCGCGATGCCGGGCCGGGTTCTCGACGCCGAAAAAAGCCGACACATGGTCGAGCCCGCGGTGTCGAAGCTCGGGCACAAGGCGGCGGGTAAGCCTGACCGTGCAGAGGGGCGGACCGCCGGAGGGGAGACCGGTTGCTCCCGCCGCCGTCCATTCCGCCACGAGATGGCGCCAGTCGAAGCGGGCGTTGTGCGCCACGAACACGCCGTCCTCCAGAGCCCGCTCGAGGTCCGGGGCCACGTCCGCGAACCGGGGCCGCCCGACCACGTCGCGCTCGGTGATACCCGTGAGGCGAGTTACCCAGGAGGGGATCCGCGTCCCCGGGTCGAGTACCGCTTCGTAGGCGAGATGCACAGTGCCGTCCTCGAGGATCGCGACCGCGACCTCGACGATTCGCCCACCCCGCTCCACGCGCGCGCCGGTCGTTTCGACGTCCACGACGGCGAAGCGGCAGGCCGCGAGCCCGACTGACGGGGGACTAGAGATCATCCCGCCTGAGCGGCAACGTCATGCAGCGCGGTCCACCACCCCCTCGGACCAGCTCGCTGCCTTCCATCGTGATCACGGCCCGCTCGTCGTCGCCGACGGTATCTTCCCCCGTGAGGAGGTTCACGGCCGCCACGGTCCTGAAGCCGCCGTGCTCGAGTTCGCGCAGCGTCGCTTCGTTCCGGGCGTAGGTCAAGGCGACGCCCGGCCGCACCGCAAAAAAGTTACACGCCGACGACCACTGCTCGCGCTCCTGGAGGGAGCGGTCCGCGCCACCGCAGAACGCCGGCTCGAGCGGATGATCCACGGCCTGCATCGCCGCGAAGAAGTTCGGCATCTCCTTCACACCCTTCGACTTCTTCCGGCGGTGCAGCACGGCCAGCCGCTCGGGTCCCACGAAGTGCGGCGGATACACGCAGCAGAGCTCGCGGTCGAGCTGCGTGAAGATCATGTCGAGGTGAATCGCCGTGCGCTCGTTCGGCAGCACGACGACGATGACGTCCTTCACACCGCAGTGCTCGAACACGAGGTCGCACAGGTGGTCGAGCGCGGCGGGACTGGAGCGCTCGCTGAAGCCGAGCAGTAAGAGATCGGGACGCATCGGGTGGACGTCGCCACCCTCGAGCGTGTAGTTGTTCCGCTTCTCCTCCGATCCGTCGTAGAGGATCCCGGCGTTCTCGAGACACGGATGGTAGCGGAACAACGCTTTGACGAGCAGCTCTTCGGTCCAGCGCACGCCGTAACGCATCGAGCCGATGATCGAGTGCTCGCCGATCACGATGCCCACATCGCGGGTGAAAAACAGATTCGGGAGCGGGGGCAGCGCGTACCCGGTCTCGTTCAAGGCTCGGGCGATCGGTCCCGCCTCTTCGAGTGCGCCTTCGACCATCAGTCCCACGAGCGCCTCGGGCGACAGGGCCGCGAGCTGCTTCGCCAGCGCGTCCGAGGGGACCACCTCCAGTGCCCGGGTCACGAGGAACTCGCGCACGTCGGGTCGCGCCACGAGCTCCGTCAAGAGCGTGCGCACCTCGTACACCTGCGCGAAGCGTTCCAGGACCGCCACGAATCGCTTGTGCTCCCGCTGGGCGAGCTCCAGGTCGATGATGTCGTCGTAGAGGTAGTCTTCCCGGTTGCCTGGCGTGACGGCCACGAGCTCGTGGCCGGGGGTGTGCACGAGCACCGCCCGGAGCAGGCCGATCTCGGACGTGACGTGGACGCGCGCCATGGCGCGGAATCTAACCGGGGGTCGCCGGGCCGGCTAAGCGGCCGCGCGGTATCGGCTTAGCGATTCGCGAGCGCAAAGCTCAGCGTCTCGAGCTCCAGTGCCATGTTCACGGATTTCACGACCACATCGGGCGGGACCGCCAGCTGCACGGGAGCGAAGTTGAGGATCGCCTTTACGCCCGCACGGACCAGTCGGTCCACCACGTCCTGCGCCGCAGTCGCCGGCGTGACGACGATCGCGATATCGCTCGGCTCACGGTTCAGGTCCGCCTCCAGGAGCCGAATGTCCCGGACCACGAGACCGTTCCACCCCGTGCCGATCTTCTTCGGATCTCTGTCGTAAATGGCGGTGACGTGAAAACCGCGCTGGCGGAATCCAGGATACTGGATGAGGGCGCTGCCGATACGCCCGGCGCCGACGAGCACGACGCGGTACGTGCGTCGCAGACCCAGAATGTCGCGGATGCGGGAAGTGAGCTCGGGAACAGAGTATCCAAGGCCGCGCTTGCCGAATGAGCCGAAAAACGAGAAGTCCTTCCGGACCTGCGCCGATGTGGTCCCGCCGCGCCGTGCCAGCTCGGCCGAAGAGATCGTGGTCTGGCCCTGCGCGGCAAATTGCTCGAGAAAGCCCAGGTACAGGGAGAGCCGTCGCACGGTGCTCTCGGAGATCTTCCGCATTGTGAATTATTTCACAATCGAACACTCCACCGCAAGACCCGCGCAAACTCCGCGGGGCCGAGCGTCTCGGGCCGCGCCGCCGGGTTGACCCCCAGCGCTTCAAGACCCGCGAGGACTACCGGTGCGGGCCGCCCCGTCACGGCCATGACGACGTTGCGCAGCTGCTTCCGCCGCCGGGTGAAGCAGGCGGTGACGAACGCGCGGAACGCCGGCACCTCGCCAGGCTCGACCACCGGCTCGGTGAGCGACGTCAACCGAACCAGCGCGCTCGTCACCTGAGGCCGAGGCGCGAATGCGCCCGCAGGCACCGCGAAGAGCCGCTCCACGCGGCACTGCGCCTGCACGCCCACCGAGAGCGCGCCATAGACCTTCGATCCTGGCCCGGCGATGAGCCGATCGGCGACCTCCTTCTGGACCAGGAACACGACACAAGCCGGCAGCGGCGGCGCGAGCGCTTTGTCGAGCAGCGGAGAGGTGATGTTGTAGGGGATGTTGCCGACGATCTTGAAGCGGTGCCCGGAAGCTAACTCATGCCAGTCGAGATGTAGGGCATCTCCCGTCACCACCTGACACCCGACACCGGACCCCCGGTGTCGCAGCTCCTCTGCCAGCCGTCGATCCCTCTCGATCGCGATGACCCGCAGCCCCCGGGCGAGCAGCTGCTCAGTGAGGCTTCCCTTCCCCGGTCCGATCTCGAGCACGACGTCGCCGGGCGCGGGATCGAGCGCGTCGACGATGCGTTGCAGGATGTTTCGATCGGTGAGGAAGTGCTGGCCGAGCCGCTTGTTCGCCATCACATCTTGAGAATCACCACCGTGCGATCATCCGCCGGCGGCGCACCGCCGGTGAACCCCGCCAGGTCGGCGTGCACCGATTCGAGGATCTCACGCGCCGGGCGGTCCTTCAGCCGGGCGACGTGTCCGAGCACGCGCTCTTCTCCGAACCGATCGCCCCGGCCGCCGGCGGCGTCCGCCACGCCATCCGTGAACAGACACAGGATCGCGTCGTGCCGCGCCCATTCGCGAGTCGAATCTTCACCCGGCTCGGTCGCCAGGCCGAGGGGCGGGCGCGTGGCTTCCAGGCGGGTGGCTTCCCCGGTCCGCGCCGACACGAGGAAGGCATGTGGGTGACCGGCGTTCGCGTACGTAATCCGGCTCGCCTTCGGATCGACGACCGCGTAGAACACGGTGAGGAACATCTCGGTGCTGGCCAGCTCGCCTTTGAGGGACTCTTCGATGCGCCGCAGCACGTCGGTCGGCGTTTGCGCGGATTCCGCGTGGATCCCGGAGGCCGCCATGACCTGCGCCATGATCAGGGCGGCGCCGAAGCCGTGGCTCGTCACGTCGCCGATCATGACGCCGATGCGCTGGGCGCGCAGGTTCAGCAGGTTGTAGAAGTCGCCGCCGACCGACTCCGCCTGACGGCAGCGGGCCGCGACGTCGACGCGCGCCGCGATCACCAGTGGTGACGGCAGCAACTTCATCTGCAGGTCGCGCGCGAGCTCGAGCTCACGCCGCACCCGCTGCTGGCCCAAGTCCTGCGCGACGAGGCGCGCGTTCTCCATTGCGGCCCCGATCTGGTTCGCGATCGCCGCGACCAGCTTCCGGTCACCGGCGGTGAAGGCGTCCTCGCCCACGCGGTCGGTCAGGTTGATCACGCCGATCGGCTTGGCGCGTGCGCCGGGTGCGGCGTAGAGCACGGGGACGGCGAGGAACGCCTGCCCCCGGTAGTTCCGCCCTTCGGGACAGCCCGGATTCGCCGCCTTGGGATCAGTGGGGTCGTAACTCACGATGCGCCCGTCACGGAACACGCGGGCCGCCACCGAGCAGGGATCGTCCACCTCGATCGGCTCTGCTTCGTCCGGACTCATGCCACGGGCCGCGACGATACGCAACACGCGCTGCTCCGGGTCGTAGACGAGGAGCGTGGCACGGCGGGCCCCGACCACGGTCGACACTTCCCGCAGGATCCGCTCGGCCGCTTCGTCCAGGCGGATGGTATGACCGAGGATCTCGCTGATCGAGTAGATCAGGTCGATCTCCTCGTATCGCTCGGAGAGCTCAGCCGCCACCTGCGTGGCGTCGTGTTCCGCCGCCAGGACCGATCCGACGATCGCCGCCAGCGCGGCCGGGGGCGAGGCTCCCCCCTCCACCGTCTCGACCCACACGCCCTCGGCGTCTCGCACCGGCTCGAACCAGGCCGGGCCGTCCGGGGTCTCCCAGCGGCGCCCCGCGCCGTCGCCGTCCAGCGGCGGGCTCCAGGCGGGAGGGTCGCCCGCCCCGGCCACCGGCCGCGCCCGGCCACCCTCCACCCGCCACACCCGCACGCGACCGCCCGCGAGCCGCTCGAGCACCGGCAGCAGCCCCTCGAGCCGGGTCACCCCGCCCGGAGCGTCAGGCACACCGAGTTGCCCTTCTCGTTGAAGACGACTTGGTCGACGAGACTCTTGAGGACGAACAGCCCGCGACCATCCTCGCGCTGGAGGCGATCGGGCCTCGTGGGATCGGGCACATCGGCGGGATCGAAGCCCGATCCTTCGTCGGTAACGTGGAGGCGGACTGCGTCGCGCGACACCTCCACCCGTACCCGGACCAGGCGGGCGCGATCGTGACGATTGCCGTACGCGATCGCGTTGGCGAGCGCCTCGGCGAAGGCGGTGCGGAAATTGAAACGGATGCGACGGGCGGACAGGAGGCCACCGGGCAGCGCGTCGGCGATCAGCTGGACGGCCTGACCGACGTACTCGAGATCGCTCGGCACGTCGAGCGACAGCTCGGTCTTGCTTCCGGTCGCGCGGCGGCGGACGGCGAGGTGCAGCGGGGTCGTCACGCGCTAGAACGCGGCGAGCGCCTCCTCAGGAGTCTTCGCGATCGCGAAGAGCGTATCGAGCTTGGTCAGCTCAAACAGGGTCTGGAGGTCCTCGTTCAAGCCACACAGTCGCAGATCCCCACCCTGCTCGCGGATCTTTTTCGAGAGCGAGACGAGGACGCCGAGACCGGACGAGTCGATGTAGCCGGTCTTGGTAAAGTCGATCACGAACTTCGCCCCGCCGCCCTCGAGCGCGTCGAGCACCTTCTGCTTGAGCTCCTGCCGGTTGCCGACGATCAGCTGCCCGTCCACGCCGACCACTACCACCCCGCGCTTGTCCTTCTTGAGACTGAAGCTCATGGACGCTCCCCGGCTTGAAGGACGGCGACCGCCGCCGTGTCGACAATATCATCGGCCGTGGCGCCCCGCGACAGGTCGGACACGGGTCGCGCCAAGCCCTGGAGGACCGGACCGATCGCCTCCCATCCCCCCAGGCGCTGCACCAGTTTGTATCCGATGTTGCCGCTGTCAAGGTCGGGGAACACGAGGACATTGGCGCGGCCCGCCGCACGCGACCCCGGCGCCTTGCTCGTCGCCACCTCGGCGACGAGGGCCGCATCGACCTGCAACTCTCCGTCGAACGCGAAATCCGGGGGCCGGGCGGCGAGCAGTTCGCACGCCCGGCGCACGCGGTCCACGCGGGGGCCCGCGGCGCTGCCCTTGGTGCTATAGGACAGAAACGCCACCACGGGCTCGTCTCCCACCACGCGCCGGCGATCCCGCGCGGCAGCGACG
Source organism: uncultured Gemmatimonadaceae bacterium (assembly GCA_964465315.1). Lineage (GTDB taxonomy): Bacteria > Gemmatimonadota > Gemmatimonadetes > Gemmatimonadales > GWC2-71-9 > AG41. The sequence goes on from CAYXIK010000012.1 coordinate 27,299, forward strand.
GCCGACTCGGCCAGCTGCTCGGGGGTGGGCTCGGGCACCGCAGCGCAGTCCGTAAAGGTGAGGACCGTGTCTTCGCGGACCATGTAGAAGGCCCCGCTGACGGTGCTGATCCCCGGCGCCATCCCGACCGCCCAGAGCGCTGCGCGGATCGTGTCCGCGGTCGGAAACGTGGCCCCACCGACCATGACATCGGCCTGGTCGAGTCCGACGAGCGCGGCACCGAAGGTCAGGGGATGTTGGAGGGCCGCCCGGGCAGCCGCGTCTGTCGGGAACTTCTGCGGATGCCGGGTACGGAGCAGAAGCACCATGTCGGGGAGACGGTCGAGGGGAGGGGTTCGATCCAGGACGCTCACCGTTCCGAGCCCCAGGCTCTCGATCCGCTTCGCCGCTTCCCGCACGCGCGCATCGTTCCCCTCGGGGAGCACGATGCGGCGGCGAGCGCGCCGGGCCCGCTCGTATAGCGAGTCGCGGAACTTCACCCGCTCAGCTTCTTCTTCAGCGCCTGCTGGACCACGGGATGAACGAGGCTCGACACGTCGCCGCCGAAGCGCGCGACTTCACGGACGAGGCTCGAGCTCAGATATGTGAGGTCGAAGGCGGGAACGAGAAACACCGTCTCGATGCCGGGCGCCAGGTTCCGGTTCATGAGCGCCATCTGAAACTCGTACTCGAAGTCGCTGATGGCCCGCAGCCCGCGAACGATCAGCGTGGCCCCCGCGGCGCGGGCGAACTCGGCAAGCAGCCCATCGAAGGCCCGAACGTCGACGCCGGGGTCGTCCACGACGCGCCGGATCAACGCCACTCGCTCGTCGAGCGTGAAGAGCGGCTGTTTCGCGGGGTTCACCGCCACGGCGACGATCAGGCGCTCCGCGAACCGGCGTGCGCGCCGGATCAGGTCTTCGTGCCCTCGCGTAACGGGATCGAAGGAGCCAGGGTAGACGGCGATGGCGGTCATGGAGCGTAGATGAAGGTCACGGCTGTATCTCCGTAGCGCCGCGTGTCATCGCCCGGGATCGGCGCATCCGCCGGGTGCTCGATGGAGAAAATGCGTGCGAACGGATTGAGACGGAACAGGGCGACGAGGCGCGCCGCCTGCTCGCCCGCGTACGGCGGATCGGCGAATGCGACGTCGTACCGCCCGGGCGGGAGCCGCTCGGCGAACTTGAGCGCGTCCACGCGATGGATCACGACGTGGTCGTCGACCTTCAGCGTGGCGATGTTCGCCTTCAGCGCGGCCAGCGCCAGCCGATGGACCTCCACGAAGTCGGCGGAGACTGCGCCGCGCGAGAGGGCCTCGAGCCCGAGGGCCCCGGAACCCGCGAAGAGATCGAGCACGCGCGCGCCGCGGACCGGCCGTTGCAGAATCGAGAACCACGCCTCCCGGACGCGGTCGGCGGTGGGCCGCACCTTGTCGGTCGCCGGAGTCTTGAGGCGCCGCCCCCCGTACTCCCCTGCGATGATGCGGATCATCCCTCGCGCTTCCCCTCCGACCGGTCATGCGCTCGGCGCCATGGACGCCACGCGCGCCTGGAGCATTACCCGCCCCTGCCACTCGTCGCGCTCCAGGCGGAACGCGACGTCCAGCCGGTCCGCCAGCCAATGGTCGGGAATCGCGTCGGCCCACTGGAACGCGATGGCCGGGAGCGCGCCCGATTCGTCGTCCAGGGTGAAGCGCAAGTGATTCGTCCCGACGCGACGCGGTCCCACGGCCCGGGCGTGCCGGACGCCGAAGACCGGCGCGGGATTGCCCGGCCCGCAGGGCTCCAGGTGCCGGATGAGCTTCTCCAGCTCGTCGCTGACGAGGCCGAGCGGAAGCTCCAGATCCACGCGCTGGGCGGGGACCAGATCATCGGGGCCCAGAGCCTGTCCCGCGATCTCGAGAAACGCAACGCGAAACGGCTCGTACCGTTCGCGCCGGATGGTCAAACCCGCCGCCATCGTATGGCCGCCGTATTTTTCGAGGTGGTGCCCGACGCGGTGCAGCGCGGCGTGCAGGTCGAAGCCCGCGATGCTGCGTCCGGAGCCCCGCCCGGTATCGCCGTCCCAGCCGATCAGGAACGTCGGCCTCCCGTAGCGCTCCACCAGCCGCGAGGCCACGATCCCTATGACGCCGGGGTGCCAGGCGTCGGCGGCGAGCACCAGTGCCCGGTCGTCCGGCCGGAGCACCCGCTCGGCGAGCTCCACCGCCTCGTCGAGGATACGCTGGTCCAGCTCCTGGCGCCGCGCGTTCAAGGTCTCGAGTTCGCGGGCGAGGGCGGCCGCCTGGTCGGGATCGTCGGAGAGCAGGAGGCGCAACCCGTCGCGCGCGTCGCCAATCCGGCCCGCCGCGTTCAGGCGCGGGGCCAGGATAAACCCGACGTGGCCCGCCTTGATGGGCCGCCCGGCGAGGCCCGCCGCCTCCACGAGGGCGCGCAGACCGGTCCAGCGGGAGTCGGCGAGCATTTTCAGGCCGTGTCGCACGAGGATCCGGTTCTCGCCGGTCAGGGGCACCACGTCCGCCACCGTCGCAAGCGCGACGAAGTCGAGAAAGTGCAGCGGCAGATGAGGGGACGCGCCGAGCGCCGGCGCCAGGGCTTGCGCGAGCTTGAAGGCGACGCCGGTGCCGCACAGGTCCTTGTCCGCCGACGCGCAATCGGCACGACGGGGATCGAGGACAGCGGAAGCAGGGGGCAGCTCATCCCCGGGGAGGTGGTGGTCGCTGACGATGACGTCGATGCCCGCCGCTCGGGCTTCGCGGACCGCCTCGACGGCGGTGATTCCGCAGTCGCACGTGATGACCAATCCGGCACCGAGCCGCTTGGCCTCCGCGAGGCCGGCCGGGCCGAAGTCGTAGCCGTCTCGCAGGCGATGCGGCACGAACGCGTGTGCCTTCGCGCCGACGCTCGAGAGCACGCGCGTGAGCAGCGCGGCGGCACACTGGCCGTCCACGTCGTAGTCGCCGTGGATGAGAATCGGCTGTCCCCCTCGCACGGCGCCAACGATGAGCTCGACGGCGCGTGCCATGTCCGCCCAGGCGAGAGGATCGGAGAGACGCTCGAGGTCGGGGCGGAGAAAGGCCTTCGCGCGATCAGGAGCGGCGAGGCCGCGTTGTACCAGGATCGCTGCGAGAGGCTCCGGAATGTGGAGGTCCGAGACGAGGGCCGCCGTGAGCGCGGGATCGGGCGGCGCGGCTACAGCCCACCGGGCGGGAATCATTCCGCCGCGTACAGCAATACGCCGCAGGCCTCACAGCCCTCGATCGACGCGCCGCGCTGGATGAGGGCCCGGCGCTGCGTGGGGACGGCGGTGAAACAATGGCCGCACGCGTCGCCGTGGAGCGGGTAGAGCGCGAGCGGCGCCTTGCCGCGGCGAATGCGCTCGTAGCGAGCCAACAGTGCTCCGTCGACCTGCGCGGCCACGACTTCCCTTGCGGCCACGGCGCGCTCCCGCTCGGCGGCGATCTGCTCCCGTTTTCCCGCCACCGCCTCTCGCTGCGGCGCCTGCCGCGCCCGCACCTCGGAAAGAGACTTCTCGGCCTCCGCTGCCTTGCGCTCCGCTTCGGTCACCGCGTCTCCAGACCGCATGAACTCGGCCTCCTCCTTCGCGAGAACGGAGCGTGCGAGATCCAGCTCGGCCATTAGGGTCGACGCTTCCTTCGCTCCTCGGACCCACTCGAGGCGCTGGCGGCGTTGCTCCTGCATGGTCCGGTAGTTCGCGATTTTGCCCTCGAGTGCGTCACGGCGGTCCATTGCAACCTGGATCGCCGTTTGCGCCGCCGCGAGCCCGTGCTCCGCGGCGGCCAGCGCCTGGTCGAGCGTCTCGAGCTCTGGCGCGAGCGCGGCGATGGCCTCATCGGATGCCGTCACCGCGCGATCTTTCTCCTGCAACGCTAACAACGCTTCAAGTTCCGGGTGCACCTCGCCTCCTCGCAGCGATCTTGTAACGCGGGTATCGTTTGCGGAGCTCGTCGAACACGCGCCGCTTCTCCGCAATCAGCGACGCCTGACGGTCCGGGCTCTCGAAGGGGAGCTGATCGTCGAGCCGCTCGAGCTCGCGCTCGAGACGCCGGGCCTCCATCCAGTTGAGGGCCATCTCGTACATCTCGTTCGGATCGCGCCCGGCGAGTCCCTCCGCCTTCAGATGCTCGTAGGCGCGGGCCGACGTGTCATCCAGGGCCAGGACGGCATCGTCGGCGACACTCTCGAATACCGCTCGGTAGGGCGCGAACTCGAATTCCTCAGGATCGACGGCTTCGGTCACGCGGGAGCGCCACGGCTCACCCTCGAGCATCAGGAGCAAGAGCGCCTTCTCGGCGCTGGACGGCAGGACGGTCGTGGACGATGGAGCTCGGTGGAGGGTGGTGGTGGAGGTCCCCCCCGCACCCGCTCGCCTTGCCACATCCCGCGTGCCCACTTCGCGCTCCAACACGTCCTTTCTTACGCCCGCTGCTTCCGCCGCCCGTGAGAGGTACAGCTCCCTCGTGATCGGATCGGTCGCGGCCCGGATGGTGGGAAGGAGGCGATCGAGGGCACGGCGCCGACCGGGGAGCGTCCCGAAGAATCCCTTCCGTTCGAGGATCTGGATCTTGCGCTCGAGCACGTCTACGGCGTCCTTGAGGAGCTCGTCGAGCCCTGCCACCCCGTGCCGTTGGACCAGCGTGTCGGGATCCTCACCTGCCGGAAGCGTGGCCACGCTGACGCGCAGACCCTGACGCAGCAGCTCGTCGCCCGCGCGGAACGTGGCGCGCAACCCGGCGTCGTCGGAGTCATAGAGCAAGATGACGTGCGCCGTGTGGCGCTTGACCAGCTGGGCCTGCTCCGCCGTGAGCCCGGTTCCCAAGGGCGCGACGACCTCTTCGATCCCTGCGAGAGCCACCCGGAGTACGTCGAAGTACCCCTCGACCAGAATCGCGCGCTCGGCCTTGCGCATCGCGTGCTTCGCGACGGGCAGGTTGTAGAGCAGCTGGCCCTTGTGAAAAATCGGCGTATCGGGTGAGTTGAGATACTTGGGCTCCCCTTCGCCGAGGATCCGGCCGCCGAACGCCACGACACGCGCGCGCAGATCGTGAATGGGAAAGAGGAGTCGCCCGCGGAACCGGGGCACGACGGTGCCATCCTCCCGTTTAGCCGTGAGACCCGCTTCGAGCAACACCTCGTCACGCACGCCCAGCCCTTTCATTGCATCGAGGAACGCGGCGGCGCGCGGGGCGTAGCCCAGGCCGAGCGGCAGCGCGGTATCCAGGTCGACGTGCCGCGAGGCGAGGTACTGGCGAGCCACATCTCCCTCGGGACTCTGGCGCAGCTGGCGCGCAAACCAATCGGCCGCGGCCGCCACGGCGCCATACAAGGGCTCGCGCGGATCGGGGCCGGACGGCCCGCGTTCGGGGATGGTAATCCCGACACGGCGCGCGACCTCCCGCACCGCGGTCGGATAATCCATGCCGAGCTTCTTCATGAAGAAGGTGAAGACATCGCCGCCCTCGTGGCACACGAAGCAGTAGAACATCCCTTTCTTGGGGATGACGGCGAAGTTGCGGTGCGTACCGCCGTGAAAAGGACAGGGCGCGCGAAAATCAGAGCCCGTCCGCTTGAGCTCGACGTGCTCTCCGATGATCCCCACGATGTCCGCGGCCTCTCGGACCTGCTCGATCACATCGTCGGGGATGAGGCTCACGACGTGAACTCCGCTACGGTCACGCCGGAGCCTCCCTGGTTCGCGGGAGCGAACCCGAACCGCTTGACTCGAGTGTCCCGGGAGAGCACGTCGTGCACGAGCTGGCGGAGCGCGCCGGTCCCCTTGCCATGGATCACGCGGAGGTGCGGCAGGTCGGCGAGAATCGCGTCATCGAGCGCCCGGACGAGCAGTGGCTCAGCTTCGGCTGCGCGGAGCCCGATGAGCGACACCTCGGTCGTCGCCGTCGTCGATGGGCGGTCCCCTCCACGCGCCGGCCGAGCTGGACTCGGCACGGGTTGAGGACCGCCCATCGAGTCAACTCGCCGACGCCGCAATTCTTCCAGCGATAACCAACCCTCCCGCTTTCCCTCCTCCGCGTCCGTGCTCGTTTCGTTGATCGCCTCCTCGACGAGTCGCCTCGCTTCCCGAGCGGTGGCTTCGTCGACCGCCGCTCGAGCGCGACTAAGCGCCTCTTCGACCTTGCGGCGGGCCTCGAGCAGGTACGCCCGCGTCTGTTCGCGCGCCGCACGCTCGAGGCTGCGTGCGCGCGCCTCGACCTCGCGCTCGCGGACGGCCACGTCGTCCGCGCGCCTGTCAACGCGCGCGGCGTCCGCGCGCATACGCTCCGCTCTGTTCGCGAGGTCAATCTCGCGGGCCTCTAGCTCGCGCGCCCGCGCTTCCACGTTCGCGAGCAACGCGTCAAGCG
>CAYXIK010000012.1:33756-52041 GCA_964465315.1 uncultured Gemmatimonadaceae bacterium
CGGGCCTCTAGCTCGCGCGCCCGCGCTTCCACGTTCGCGAGCAACGCGTCAAGCGCGCGCTCGGCGTCGGGCACGGCACGCTCCGCCAGGTCCAGGACATCGCCCGCGAGACCGAGACGCCGCGCGATGGCGAGGCCGTAGGACCGCCCCGGCACCCCCTTCAGCAGGCGATACGTCGGCGTCAGAGTCTCGGCGTCGAACTGAAGCGACGCGTTCACGATCCCGACGGTCTCGGCGGCGAGCTGCTTCAAGGCGCCGAGGTGGGTCGTGGCGAGCGTTAGCGCCCGCCGCCGCGTGAGCGTCTTGACGATCGCGGCCGCGAGCGCACCACCTTCGGCGGGGTCGGTACCGCTCCCGATCTCATCAAGCAGCACCAGCGAGCCCGCGCCTGCGTGCTCCAGGATGTCTCGGAGCTGAGCGAGGTGCGCCGAGAACGTCGAGAGGCTCGCCGCGATGGACTGTCGATCGCCGATATCGGCGAAGACCCCCGTGAACACGGGCAGCGTCGACTGCGGTCCGATCGGTGGGATAACGCCGCTCTGGGCCATCAGGCACAGCAGCCCGACTGCCTTGATCAGGACGGTCTTGCCGCCGGTGTTCGGACCCGAGACGAGCACGGTGTGCTCGTCGCGCACGAGCGCCAGGTCGAAGGGGACCGCCTCGCCTCCCAGGAGCGGGTGGCGGCCACTATGGATTTCGAGCGGTCCCCCACCGATCGCCGGGACGAACCCGTTTACCTCGACCGCGTAGCGTGCCCGGGCGCAGAGATCGTCAAACGCGATGCACATGTCCCACGCCGCGCTGATCCCGTCCGCGTGCGGGCGCAGCGCATCCGTGAGCTCCCGGAGCACCCGCAACACCTCATGCTGCTCGTCCACCTCGGCTGCCCGCAGGGCGTTGCCCAATTCGATGACCTCGGGCGGCTCGAGGAAGACCGTGGCGCGCGTGGCTGATTCGTCGTGTACAATGCCGCCGACGCGCGAGCGGGCGGCGGTGCGCACGGGGATCACATAGCGGCCGCTACGGATCGTGACGGCCGCGTCGCCCGCCCGGTCGGCGGGATCGAGGCTGGCGAGCATGGCCTCGAGCTTCTGGATCAGGCGCTCGCGGGCCTCACGCACCGCCCGGCGGGCGCGCGCGAGGCCGCGGGACGCTCCGTCCCGGACCTGCCCCGTGGGATCAAGCGATTCGGCCAGACGCCGCTCAAGCTCCCGGGGCGGAGGATCGACCCGCAGTGCTGCCGTCCGCGGTGCATCGGCCGCGAGCCTCGTCAGATCGGCGGCCGTCAAGCGCGCCGCGGCGAGGGCTTGGCTGACGAGCGCCAGGGGCGGGCCCTCGAGCGCGCTGCCCGGCACGGAGAGCAGGTCGAGTGCGGCGGCGATGTCGGGGACGGTCTCGGCCCGGATTGCGTCGTCCCGCAGCACCAGGGCGGCAAGCTCCGCCACCTGCGCGAGCGCGCCGCGGATCGTGTCGGGATCGACCACCGGCATTCGCTGGCGCACGCGGGCCGCGCCGAGCGGACCGACCGCATGCGCCGCCACCCGCTCCAGCGCGGCCGGAAACTCCAAGGTCTCGAGGACGGCGGGTGCGACCCCGACGCTCATACGGTGGCCGCCAACTCCTCGCGGACGATCTGATTCACGAGCTTGCCGTCGGCCCGGCCTTTGAAGCGCGGCATCACCTGGCCCATGACCTTCCCGAGGTCTTTGGTCCCTGTGGCAATCACCTCACGCACGGCGCGACGGATCTCGTCCGGGTCGACGGCGGCCGGGAGGAACGCTTCGAGCGCCTTCGCTTCGGCCAGCTCGGCGTCGCCGCGGTCGGGGCGGCCGGCCGCTCGATACTGGTCCGCCGCCTCGCGGCGTCGTTTGATGCCCCGCCGCAGGACGTCGGCCGCCTCGTCGTCGGACGGTGCGTGCTGAAGCTCGAATTCGCGGTTCTTGAGGTCTGCGAGGATGGTGGAGAGGAGAAGGGTACGCGCCTGATCGCGGTGTTTTCGGGCTTCGTTCATCGCGGCGCGGAGCCGCTCGGGCAAGCTGGCCACGTTATACCGGGCGCCGGCCCGGGATGACAATTTCCCGCATCATCTCGCTAACTGTGATTGACACAAAAACTTAGCCCTGCTCCAGGGGCATCGCAAGCCATCATCCCGGCGGCCACGTCATGGGCCGGCCGCCCAGGAGGTGAAGGTGCAAGTGAAAGACTGTCTGCCCACCGTCCGGGTTGGTGTTCACCACGATGCGGTACCCGCGGTCGGCCAGTCCTGAATCTCGCGCCAAGTCCCGCGCGAATCCGAGCAGCTTTCCGAGCAGGGCTGGATCCTTCGCGTCGTTGAGGGACGCGAGGTGATGGGTCGGGATCACGAGGACATGCGTCGGCGCCTGCGGATTCAGATCCTTGAACGCCAGCATGCCGTCCGCGCGCTTTACAATGGACGCGGGGATCTCACCGGCGGCGATCTTACAGAAGACGCAACCGGCCATACGTCATCGTCCGAATGCCTGCCGGAGCTGCTCCCAGAACTTCTTGCCCCCATGCTCCTCTGACGGCGGCGTGCTTTCGACCTTCGCGAGCTCCTCCAAGAGCGCCCGCTGCTCTGCCGTCAGCTTGATCGGGATCCAGACGTGCACCCTGACGTGCAGGTCGCCGCGGCCGCCTTCTCCTACGCGTGGGAGGCCCTTGCCGCGCAGGCGGTACACCGCACCGGTCTGCGTACCCGCTTGGACTTTGAGCATCGCGGGCCCGTACGGCGTCGGAACTTCGATCTCGGCGCCGAGGGCAGCCTGCGTGAACGAGAGGGCGAGGTCGTACATCAAGTCGTCCCCATGTCGCTCGAACCGCGAGTCCTCCGCGATATCGAGTACGGCGATCAAGTCGCCGGGTGGACCGTTCCGCGGCCCCGGCATGCCGTGCCCGCGCATCGTGAGGTAGTGATGGTCGGCCACGCCCGCCGGCACGTTGATCTCGAGCTCCTTCTCCGCGCGGACGCGGCCATCGCCCTGGCACTTGGGACAGGCATGCAGCACGACCGTCCCGTCTCCGCCGCAGGTTGGGCAAGGCGAGACCGACAGGAATTGCCCGAAGATCGAACGCGCGGCCCGCCGGACCTCTCCGGACCCGTCGCACGTGCCGCATCGCGTCGACTCGGTCCCCGGCGCGGCTCCGGTGCCGTCGCAGGCCGTGCACCGATCGAGGGTACGGACCTTCACCTTTTTCGTGGTCCCGCTGGCGACCTCGGCGAGGCTCAGCTTGAGTGTGACCTTGAGATCCTGGCCGACATGCCGCTCGCGACGGGCGCGCTCTCCGCCCCCGAAGAACGCGTCGAATCCTCCGAGGCCGCCAAAGTCCCGCATGAAGATGTTGAGCGCTTCGGTCAGGTCGAAGGGTGCGAATCCCCCGCCGCCTGGGCCGGCGCCTTTGAGCCCCGCCGCGCCGTACCGGTCGTAGACCGCGCGCTTTTCGGGATCGCACAACACCTCGTACGCCTCGGTGATCTCTTTGAACTTTTCCTCGGCCGCCGCCTTCTCGCCGTGTGCGACGCGGTCGGGATGATACTGCATGGCGAGACGGCGGTACGCCTTCTTGATCTCCGCCTCGTCCGCGCCGCGCTTCACTCCTAGGACGGCGTAATAGTCGCGGCTCACTCGAGCAGCTCGCCCACGAGACGACTCGTGTGCTCCACGAGTGCCACGATTTTGTCGTACGGCATGCGGGTCGGCCCCATGACGCCAATGACGCCGGTGAGCGGGCCGAGCTGGTACGAGGCAGTCACGAGCGTAAACGGCGCGAGTTTCGCGTCCTGGTGCTCGCTGCCGATGGTGATCGTGAGCCCCTGCCCCAGCCGCTTGGCGAGGGCCTCACGCAACAAGTCACGCCGCTCGGTGACCTCCAGCAGGCCCTGCAGCCGCTCCTTGGTTGCGAACTCCGGCTGGCCGGCGAGGAGCTGCGCGCTCCCGAGTACCACGCCGCCGGTCGCGGAGCCCGCTGGCGGAACGTCGAACAGGTCATCCGCCTCCTGGATGAAGATGTTCAAGAGGTCACTGGAGCGCGCATCGGACGCCGCGTCGCGCAGCCGCTGGGACAGCGTCGCGCGGATTTCCCGCAGGGTGAGGCCCGCGAGCCGCTCGTTCAACACGAGCGCCACCTTCACGACCGCCTCCGGAGCCATCTCGGACGGCACTTCCACGAAGATGCTCCGCACGATGCCGCTCTTGAGCGTGAGCACCAGCAGGAGCCGGTCCGCGGCCGCTTGGAGCAGCTCCACCCGCTCGAGCACCGACTCGTCTAGCGAAGGGCCCACCGCCACGCCCAGCTCTTTGGTGAGGACGCCCAGGACCTGCGCCGCCCGCTCGAGGATCTGGTCCACCGCGCTCCGCTCCGCGAGCTCCTCGCGTATCTGATGCGCATCGGATGCCGACACCTGGGAGAGGTGCATGAGCGAATCCACGTAGACGCGATAGGCAAGATCGGTGGGGATCCGGCCTGCCGAGGTGTGAGGGTGGTACAGGTACCCCTTCTCTTCGAGATCGCTCATCGTGTTGCGGATGGTGGCCGGCGACAACGCGAGGCCGAACTTCCTGGAGATAGTCCGGCTGCCCGCTGGCTCAGCGGTGGCCACGTACGTCTCGATGACTGCCTCGAGGACTTGGCGCTCGCGCTCGTTCAGAGATCCTACCATGTCACCCAACCCATTAGCGGCTAACAATTTAGCCGACTCCGGCCGGCCCGGTCAAGGCGTGCACCAACGTGTCGAGGCGTAGCCAGCCCTCGGGCGTACAGACGAGGCGCTGGTCCCGGTGCTCGACCCAACCCCGTTGGACCCAAAGCGCAATGACGGGCCGTAGCGGGCGGTACCGCTCACTCAACGGCAGACCCGCGTCGGTGCGCAAGGAAAGATACAAGCACTCGAGCTCCCGCTGCTCCTCGGTCAGCACCTCCTCGGATTCGAGCGGGGAGCGACCGGTCGCGAGCGCGCGATGATACGCCTCCCACGCGGACAAATTCCAGCGCCGGACGCGTCCATCGTAGGAATGCGCGGCGGGTCCTAAGCCGCGATACGCACGCCCCGACCAATACGCCGAATTGTGCCGCGACCGCCGGCCCTCGCGCGATGCGTTCGACACTTCGTAAAAGCGATAGCCGTTCCGCGCGAGGCGCTCGTGCGCGAAGAGGTACTCGTCCGCGTAGCGCTCCTCATCGGGGGCGGACGCCGCGCCGCGCGAGATCCAACGGGCAAGCGGCGTCCGCTCTTCGACCGTCAAGCCGTAGAGGGAGAGGTGAGAGGGAAGCAGGGAGATGGCCTCGTCCAGATCCCGTCCCCAGTCGCGCCGCAGCTCGACGGGCAATGCGAAGATCAGGTCCAGCGACACGTTGTCGATGCCCGCGGCGCGGAGGGCGTGCACGGCTTCACCGATACGACTCGCATCATGTGGTCGATGCATCCACCGCAGCACACGATCGTCGAACGACTGGGCGCCGAGGGAAACACGATTGACCCCGGCCCGCCGCCACGCGCCAGCGGTCTCGGGGGTCACGTCCTCGGGATTCGCTTCGAGAGTCACCTCCACGGATTCGGCGGTGGTGGATGCGCCAACTGCTGCGAGCAGGGTCGGCAGCAGGATCGCAAGGACATCCGCGGGAAGGAGCGATGGAGTGCCGCCGCCCAGGTAGAGACTCTCGAGTGAGCCCCGGGGCGTCGCCCCGGGGTCAGCCGCACGGACGAGCTCGAGCTCCCGGGAGACTGCCTCGACGAACTCACGCGCCGGAACGCGCCTGCGCACGGCGATGGAGAAGTCACAGTAGGAGCAGCGGCGCCGACAAAAGGGAACATGGACGTAGAGATGGCGCATGCTCGTACAAAGGTATATCGGGGCTGAACCCGCGCCTCACGCCAACCCAAACACCATCCCCGGCTGCTGCTTCACCACTCCCCGCATCTCGAGCTCTGTCAGCGCCGTGAGCACCGCGCCGGTATCAGTGCCCGCCGTGGCCACGAGTGCGTCGACATGCTTGGGCGCCGCACGAAGCGTCTCCCACAAGGACCGCTGCAACCCGCTCAAGTCCGGTGGCGGTAGTCGCTCACCCGGCTCAGCGGCGGCGCGTCGCTCGCCGGACGCCTGCGCCGCTCCCGGCAAGCCCAGCTCCTCGAGGATATCGCCCGGCGTGAGCGCGGGCTTCGCGCCCTGCTGGATGAGGCGGTTGCAGCCGAGCGAAGTCGGGCTGGTGATCGGCCCGGGCACGGCGAGGACGGTACGGCCCTGATCGAGCGCGCAATCGGCGGTGATGAGTGCTCCCGAACCCGGTGCCGCCTCGACGACGACCGTGACGCCGGCGACTCCCGAGATCAGCCGATTCCGCCGCGGAAACGCCCCGGCGTGGGGGCGCTCCCCCGGTGGCAGCTCGGTGATGAGGCACCCGCCCGCCCCCATGCGATCGTACAGCGTACGGTTCGCCGCGGGATAAATGACGCCGAACCCGTTCCCGAGAACGCCGATCGACGTGCCGCCCGCGTCCAACGCCGCCGTGTGCGCGACCGCGTCAATTCCCCGCGCCATGCCGCTCACGACCACGACGCCTTCGCGCGCGACGCCGGACGCGAGCAACCGCGCCGCGTCCGCACCATAGGCCGAGTGGTCCCGGCTGCCCACGATACCTGCCGCCGGTCGCGCCAGCAGCGCGACGTCGCCCCACGTGTACAGCAGCGCGGGCGGCTCCGGGATCTCGTGGAGGAGTCGTGGGAACGCAGCGTCGTCCGGCAGCACGACGCCGGCTCCGTGGCGGTCGAGCTGGTCGAGGATCTCGTGACCCGCTCGTATCGAGCCGGCCCGAATGGCGCTCGCGGCGGCGCGCGTAAATCCGGGGAGCGCGGCGATGGCGCCGTGCGGCGCGTGGAGCGCGGCGGTGGCGGTCTCGAACGCGGCGACGAGCGTGCGCAGACGCGCCGCCCCGATGCCGGGCACCTGCGCGAGCGCCAGGTACGCCGCTACCTCGTCGCGGCTCCGACCCGCAGCGCCTGCCACAGGGTTTCCAGCAGCTCCGGCAGGCCATCGCGGGTCACCGATGAGACGCCAATGACTGGTGCGCCGGCCTGCGTGCGGATTGTGGGGAGCGAAGAACGGGGAGTGGGCAGGAGGTCGAGCTTTGTGACGACCACCACGTGCGGTTTGGCCGCGAGGTCCGGCGAATACACGGCGGCTTCGCGCAACAGCAACTCGTAGGTCCCTTGGGGATCCGGGCTGTCCGCCGGCACGAGCACCGCCAAGAGACGGGTGCGCTCGATGTGCTGCAGAAACCTGATGCCGAGGCCCTTACCCGCGTGGGCGCCCTCGATGATCCCGGGGATGTCCGCGACCACGAAACTTCGGTGATCCGACAGAGGCACCACACCGAGGTGCGGCTCGAGGGTCGTGAACGGGTAGTCGGCGATCTTGGGTCGAGCGGCGGAGATCACGGAGAGGAGCGTGCTCTTTCCGGCGTTCGGCTCGCCCACAAGGCCGACATCGGCGATGAGCTTGAGAATGAGCTCCAGCCGGCATTCCTGGCCGTACTCCCCCGGCTCCCATTCCCGCGGGCTGCGGTGGGTGGGCGTCGCGAAGCGGGCATTGCCCCGCCCGCCCCGCCCGCCCCGCGCGACGAGTATGCTGTCCCCGGCGCTCAACACCTCGCCCAACAGCGCGCCCGATTCCGGGTCGCGTACCTCCGTGCCGGGCGGCACGGGAAGGACGAGATCCGCGCCAGACTTCCCCGTCATGTTTTTTCCCTTCCCGTGTTGCCCCCGCTCGGCCTTCCAGTGCGTGCGGTAGCGGTAGTCGAGGAGCGTAGCCAGGTTCGCATCGGCGCGAACGTACACGCTGCCGCCCGAGCCGCCGTCACCACCGTCGGGGCCACCCTTCGGCACGAACTTCTCGCGCCGAAACGAGCTCGCACCGGAGCCGCCGGGGCCCGCGGCGACTTGAACGACCGCGCGGTCTATGAACATTGCGGTGCCGAGTGTGGAGTGCGGAATGCGGAGTGCGGAATCGAACGGGAAGCACGCCGCGCGAGCAGATCGATCCAGAACTGGCACTCGTCGACCTCCTCCTCCACGATTCCCATCTTCGCGATGAATTCTCGGCGCGACCGCGCACGGCATGCGGACCGGTAGTTGGCACCAACCGACGTCCGCGTCAGAGTCGCTAGGCGTGAGGGGGCCACGACCCTCCCTTACGACTCCGCAATCCACACTCCGCATTCCCCACTTGGTCCCTCGCGCGTGCTCAGAGCTTCCTCTTCCGTACATCCTCCCACTGCTCCCAGGCGATCCCTCGCCGATCGGGATCGAGGTCCGCCTCCACAACCCGCAGTACTGCCTCGATCTCCGCCACCGAAGCGCCCGTGTTGAGCGCCCCGCGCAAGTGCGAGTGCAGTTGCTGGGCCGCACCGAGCACGGCGATCGCCGCAACGGTCGTGAGCTCACGTCGCTTCAGGTCCAGGCCGGGACGCCCGATGACCTTCCCGTACGCATCGACCAGGACCAGGTCCTCGAGCGCCGGATGCAGCGCGCGCAGACTTACGAGCAGCTTGTGATAAGCACGCCCGTAGACCCGCCGGCACACCGCGGCGCCCCGCGCCGCCCACGCTTCCCAGTCCTCATGCGCCAGGGACTCGGCCCCGTGCCCCTCGGCCGGCGCGGGACCCGCCACCGCGCGCCACACACCAAACGCGACGAGCGCGAGTGGGTAACCGACGACGAGCATGCTCTGAAGCAGGAGCTCTTCCACCCACAAGCCAGGTACACCCGCACTCCGCGCAGCCTGGAGCCGCTTCTCGAGCTCGGGTCCGTCACCCACGGCCACCGCCGCAGCCACGCGTACGAGTGCTTCGGTGGAAGACTCGAGCGCGGAAACCTTTTGACTCCTCATTGTACGTCTCCCGTCTTCCATCTCCCCATCCTTCTATTGCTCCAATCCTCCATTTACGCGCAGCTCTCCGACCGGCTCCCCGCGTGTGTTCAGATTCGCCCGGACGCTGAGCGACGGGGGTAGCGGCCGAAGTCCGAGCTCCTCGAGCGCCGCCGCCATGGCCAGCGCCGACGCGAGCCCATGACCATCGGCGACCTTGAGCGCGACGCCGAGTCCCTCTCCTACGAGCAATGCACAATAGACGCCTTCGGCACCGACCTTCGCGATGACCCGACCCGGGTGGGCGCGCATGATCTCCGTGCACGGGCGTCCGTCGCCAGCGATCAGCTCGGGGTGGTGGAGCATGGCCGTGGCAAGTCGGAGGGGACCGCTCCCGGCTCCCCGCTCCCCGAGCTTGGCATAGGCCAGCGCCATGTTCCGCAGAGGTAGGGCGAAGCACACCACGCCGCATCCGTCCACCGCGGTCTGAATCGCTTCGCGCGGCACGTCGGTCCACCGACTCACCTCCGCCAGGCAACGCTGTTGGACGGGGTGCTCGAGTCGGGTGTAAAACGCCGTAGGCCAGCCGTGGTGACGCGCGAGTGCCAGCATGCCCGCGTGCTTCCCGGAGCAGTTCGAGTAGACGGGAGTGAGCCGTACGCCGCGCGAGTGGTAATCTTGCGCCACGCGCTCGGAGAGCGGCGGATGTGGACCGCACAGGAGATCGCGCTCGGAGCAGCCGATCTTGGCGAGAAGCTCGCGCACCTTGCCAACCTGCCCGGCCTCGCTCGAATGTGACGCGCAAACCAACGCGAGCTCTTCGCTCGTCAAGCCGAAGCGCTCCATGACGCCGTCTTCCACGAGCGGTACCGCCTGGAAGGGCTTCGCCGCGGAACGCCAGAACGTTACCAGCTCCGGATCGCCAGCGCGCGCCACCAGGTGACCCGCCCCGTCCACGACGGCGACGTGCACGTCGTGCCAAGCCTCCACCACCCTGCCCCGCAGTTGTTCAACGCGCATCAGCGCTCCCGGCTCCCAGCGACAGGGCGATGCCCAGCAGCACGAGAGCACCGCCCAGCAGTGCCATCGGCCTCGGTACTTCATGGATCGCGGGCACGACCCAGGCCAGGAGCGTCGCGCCCACCGGCTCGCCGAGCGCCGCGACGTTCACCGTGCTCGCGCGGAAATATCGGAGGGCGTAGTTCATTCCGGTGTGACCGATCAGCATCGGCCCAGCCGCGAGGGCGCCGAACACCGCCCAGTCGCGCCCCGCGAACCCGATGAGCGGCGCGGCGCGAACGAACGCGAGCCCGGCGAGGGCGGCCGCCGCCACGCCGTACACACCGGTGGCGTACCGCCAGATGCCGACGGTCCGTCGCACCCGGCGCCCGACTACGTAGTAGCCCGCGCCAGTCAACGCCCCGAGCACGGCCAATGCGTCGCCGCCGAGCGCGCCCAGAGAGAGGCGCGCGTCGCCGAGGCCGATGAGGCTCGCCCCAAGGACCGCGATCACGATGCCCCAGACCTCCGTGCGCGTCGGGTGCTCGCGGAGCCAGGCGCCGGCGATGGCCCAGGCGAAGACCGGCTTCAAGGACACGAGGACGACCGAGCTGGCGACCGTGGTGAACCGGAGGGACGCGATCCAGGACCAGAAATGCATCGCCAGTAGAAGGCCTGCTACAAGGATGAATGGGAGCGCGGAGCGGGGAGCCGTACCCTCGGATGCACCTGCAGGAACGGCTCCCTGCTCGCTGCTCCTCTCCCACGCCGCCAATCCGCCTGTCACCGGAAGCACCAGCGCAAGGCGCCAGAACGCAATGGCGAGCGCCGGCGCCGTCGCAAACCGGACGATCGGCCCGGCATACGTGGTCGCGAGCACGGCACCGATAAGGATCAGAAGGGGAGACATGGGCGCGTGAAGATAAACGCAATCACGGCCGGTTGCCCTCCCTCTCCGCCGCCCCCAAATTCCGCCCTCGATGCGCCGGCGCCCGGTGTTACCCGTCGCGACACTCCTCTCGAGTCCCGCCCTGGGCTTTCAGTGAGCACGCCCAGCCACGACACGCGGCTCACCCGCGATCATCTCGAAGCACTGTTCCACAAGATGGCGGCCCGCCGCATTGTGGTGATCGGCGACGCGATGCTCGACATCTACCTCGCGGGCGACGCGCAGCGCATCTCGCCCGAAGCTCCGGTCCCGGTGGTCACCGTGCACACCCGCCGGTACGCGCTCGGCGGCGCGGCCAACGTGGCTGCTAACGTGGCGGCGATCGGCGCCGAGTGCCGGCTCGTCGCGGTGATCGGGGACGACGCGCGCGGCGATTCGCTGCGCGGCGAGCTAGCGCAGAATCGCTTGGCCGACCGCCACATCGTGGTCGCCGCGGCGCGGCCGACGACCTCGAAGACCCGTGTCACGGCCCGGGGCCAGCAGGTGGTGCGGATCGATGAGGAGGTCGAGGATCCGATCGACCCGCGCGCGGAGAACCAGCTGCTCGGTCAGCTCGATGCCGCCATGGGGGACGCCGATGCCATCCTGATCGAGGACTACAACAAGGGCACGCTCACGCCGGCCGTCATCGAGCGGGCGATGCTGCTCGCAGGCAAGCGTGGCGTTCCCGTGGTCGTCGATCCGAAGTTCAAGCACTTCTTCGAGTACCGCGGCGCGACGCTGTTCAAGCCCAACCGCCGAGAGCTCGAGCAGGCGATGGGCGCCACGCTCGATCTCGCCCACCCGGACGCGCTACCGACGGCGCTCGAGAAGCTCGGCGTGGCCAACCTCCTGCTCACACTCGGCGCCGAGGGTATGGTCCTCGTCACTAAGGACGGACAGATCACTCGGATTCCGACCATGGCCCGCGAGGTGTTCGACGTCTCGGGTGCGGGCGATACGGTCACCGCCTGGGTCGGGACGGCGCTCGCCGCCGGCGCATCGGTGCGCGAGGGCGCGCAGGTGGCGAACTACGCGGCCGGCGTAGAAGTGGGGAAACTGGGCGTCGCGATTGTCTCGCCCGCGGAGGTGCTGGCCATGCACGAGGCGCAGCATGATCAGCTGGGGAAGCTCAGAAGGGGAGGCCTGTTGTAGAACCTCCCGTTCAATGCCAGTCCAACCCGAATCCAACAACCAATCCGTCCACCGTCTCGAGCCGCGTCCCGCCGAACGCCCCTCGGAGCACCGCATGGTCCATCCGATACGCCACGCGCGCCTGCAGCGGCGCCCGGGAGAACCGGATGACCATGCCAGCCTCCCCACCCTGAGCGTGATCGAAGGTCTCGGGCACGTTGACGTCGGCTGACACCGCCCGCCACAGCTCCACGTACCCGCGAGCGGCCGACCCGATGAACGCGCCCGCCGCGCGCGCGTGGAGCTCCCAAAACACCCAGCGCTGCGTCCCGCTCGCGAGCGTGTACGAGCGGACGTGCGGCCCGGCCGCGATCGTGAGCCACGGAAGCGTCCGTGCGCCCAAGAGAACCGAGCCTTCCACGAGGTCGTGCCCCGGACCGCTTACCCCCGCCGAGTCGACTTTCCCCTGGACGTAGCTAACCGCTAACTGAAGGCGTCCGAAGGACAGCGTGCCGTCTCCACCGACCAGAGCGCCGGAGAACTGCGCCGTGCCGCTGGGGAGCTCGCTGCGGACGCGGGTGCTGCCCACAGAGAATACGCCGGCCAGCGCGAGCGTTTGCGCGCCGAGCGTTCCGGCGGTGAAACTCAGGCCTACCAACAGGAGCGCGCGCTTCATGGCGCCCGCGGCTGAATGGCGGTTGCCGGGCCCGCATGCACGGCGAGGCGGACGTCGCCCCTCCGTCGGGCGTTCTCCGCCGTGACGGTCGCGACCGCCTGCTGCCACGCGTCGCGTTGCGCCTGATTGGCGCGAACGTTTGCCTGGAGCGGCCGGCCCGGCCGGTGCAGCAGATATCCGAGCATGCCCGCGAGCCCAACCGTTCCCGCCACGGCGACGCGCGACCCGCTGGATCCACCGCTTCCACCGACTACCGACGGCAGCACGACCACCGCCCCCGACAACAGGGCGCCGCCAAGGAGCGCCCGCACCGCCGAGCGGCCGCCCAACCGCTCTGGCAGGAGGGTGGATTCCGCCGGTGGAGCGGGCCACTCGAGCGTGTCTGGACGCTCGATGCGAAGGTCGAGGGGAACTTGGAGGATCGTCGAGATCTCGCCTGTGGGCGCCCGCGCTGAGACGCGGAGCAGCACACGGCTGACCGGCGGCAACTGGCCCGCGGCGTCGAGGCCATCCCACTGCACGCGGAGGCTGTCGCCGATCGGTCCCGCATAGAGAGAGCGGAACGGGGCGCCGTCTTCATAGCGCAACGTGACGTCCACGGTCTGGAACGAGCTGGCCAGCACCCAGGCGCCGAAATTGTCCGTGCCGGGTGCGACCTGCGTGTCGGGCGGCACGACGATCACGACAGCCTTGGTGAGGGCACGTACGCTATCGAACACCGTCGTCACCTCGGGGGGAAACACCAAGCGGTCCGGCGAATACCGCGGATCGAGCTGCACCAGACGCTTGAACACGGCGACCGCCGAGTCGCGTCGGCCCCGGAACAGATCGGCCGCGCCGAGGTAGGCCAGCCCCTGCACCCGGTCGGCGGCCGACGCGCCAGCCGCGCTCAACTTGGCGAGGTCGCGGCGCAGCGTCGCGGCTGCGCGACCGAACTCGAGATTCTGATACGCTCGAATTCCCTGGGAGAACGATCCGCTTGCCTCCTGTGCAAACGCCGATCGCGCCTCGACCGCTCCCCCCACGAGCAGCGCGACCCATGCCACGAGGCGCCTCACGGTTTGGACTCCCGAAGGACGATATCGGTGAGGCGGAGGTCTTGACCCGGCGCGACCTGCACGGTGCGCTCGAACGAGTCGAAGCCGTCGCGTGAGACGCGAACCCGGTGCATGCCGGCGGCGATGGGCACGCCCACGCGTGGCGTGTTACCGATCAGCTCGTCGTCCACGAAGACCTGGCCCCAGGGCCTCGCGTTGACGAACAGCCGGCCGGGCGCGGCAGGCACGTCGCGACGTACCCGAGGACGAGGGGTGCGCGACGGAGGCGCCCGCTTAACGGCCACGGGTGCGGGCGCCGAGGGAGAAACGTCGGGAACGCGCGCGGTCCGACCGGTCGAGTCGGGAAACGGGACAGTCGCGGACGCGGACGCCGACGCCGCCGGCGATGGCGCAGTGGCACCGGGCGGCGGGGGTGCTGGCTGCGAAGCAGCGGGCTGCCCGGTGGTCAACCCGAGCCCGAGGATCCACGCCGCGCCAGCCGCACCCACCAACACAAACGCGAGGAGCGCGATGGGGACGAGTCGCAAACCGTGTCGGGGGGGCCGCTCGACCGGTGGGACCGCAGCCGACGCTCGCTCCGGGTCGAACGATCGGTGTGGCACGCGCTCGAGGGGCAACACCGGTGCGCGCAAAGCGGCGACGAAGCTTCCCGCGCTCTCGAAGCGCCCGTCAGGCGCTTGGCTGAGCGCACGCTCGACCATGGCGGAGACACCGCCGGGGATATCGGAGCGGACGTCTGCGAGGCGCGGTGGTGGCGTCGGGCTGCGGCCCTCCGCAATGGCGGTCATCGGATCCTCGGCGAGCGGCGGCGTTCCCGCGAGGCACTCGTACACTATGGCGGCTAGCGCGTATTGATCCGCCGCGGGGCCCGGCTCGCGCCCGACTCGCTGCTCGGGCGAGAGGTACGGCCCCGGCCACCCCCGAGCGTTGCCCTCTCCTGCATCGCCCTTCCCGACGAGAGCGCCGAGTTGCTCCAGCACCCAGCGAATCCAGAAGTCGGTCACGCGGACCTCACCGCCCGCGTCCAGCAATACATTCGTGGGCTTCAGGTCGGCGTGGACGATCCCGAGCCGGTGCGCCGCGTCGAGGGCCTCGGCGATCTGATCGACCATCTTGAGGCAGGCGTCCAGCTCCATCGGAGGGCCGGAGCGTAGCATGTCGGCCAGTGAACGACCCGGGACGAACTCGGTCGAGTACCAGAAGAACCGATCGGTCGCCCCAGCGCTGTACAGCGGCACGACCCGCGGGTGCGCCAGCACCGCTGCGGCGGCCGCGGCTTCGTGAAACGCCTCCTCCGCGCGCGCCCAAGCCTGCGGCGTGCGGGGCATGACTTTCAACGCGACCGGCTGGTTGTACTCAAGGTCCCGGGCCACGTACAGCCGCGAGGCCGGCCCGCGCGCGTACAGCATCTCGAGCCGGAAGAACTCATGCAGCTCCTCCTGCACGGCGGCGTCGATCGGGTCGCGCGCGAGCGTGGTCATTAGGGCGTGATGTTGAAGGTACCGCTCGTGACGCCGCTCAAGCCAATCGCTGCGGCATCGAGGCTGTATAAGGTGCCCACGAGGTTAATGCTCAAGTTTGAGTAGGTCGCCACGCCGGCTATTGCACTGATCGGATTCGTGCCGGAGAGGACGGCGAGGGGTGTCCCGGTGCCGGACGTGATGTTGAGCGTGATGGCGCCCGTGAAACCCGTGTCGGTGTTCCCGAATTGATCCCGCGCCGTGACGACTACGGCAGGTGTGATCGGAGAGCCAGCCTTCGTGTCGCTCGGCTGGACGGTGAATACCAACTGGCTCGCTGCCGCCGGGTTCACCGTATGACTCTCGCCCGCCGACGAGCTCCCGGTGAAATTGGCGTCCCCCACGTAGGTCGCGGTGATCGTGTGAGCCCCAGCCGCAGTGAGCGTCAGGCTGCAGCTACCCGCCGCTACAGTGCCGCTGCAGCTCACGGTACCATCGCTCACCGTGACGTTGCCGGTTGGCGTGCCGCCGGTGGAACTCACGGAGAAGCTCACGGTGAACGCCTGGCCGGCAACCGACGGATTCGGCGAATCGTTGGTGATCGCCGTCGTCGTACTCGCCGCGTTGACCGTCTGGCCAACGCTCGTGGACGTGCTGCCTGCAAAGTTGCCATCCCCCGCGTAGGCAGCCGTCACGGTCCGCGGGCCCGCCGAGCTGAATGCGATGCTGCAGGTCCCCGCCGCCACGCTCGCGTTGCAGCTCTGCGTCCCATCGCTCACGGTGACGGTTCCTATCGGCGTCCCGCTCCCGGGCGCGCTCGCGGCAACCGTGAACGCGAAGCTCACCAGCTGACCCACGACGGACGGATTCGGGCTACCAACAGTGAGCGTCGTGGTCGTGCTCGCGGCATTCACGGTTTGGCTCACGCCCGTCGAGGTGCTGGCGGCGAAGTTGGCGTCGCCCGCGTAGCTGGCGGTTAGCGTCTTGGGGCCGGCGGTGGTCGGGGTTAGAGTGCAGGCGGCGGTCGCGACGGAGGCCGTGCAGGTCGCGGCGCCATCGCTCACTGTCACGTTGCCTGTGGGTGTACCACCGCTCGACGTCACCGTGAACGTCACGGCCACCGGTTGACCGGTTACTGAGGGACTCGGCGTGTGGCCGGTGACGGTCGTCACGGTGCTCGCCGCGCTGACCGTGTGACTCAGCCCCGCCGACGTGCTGCCGGCGAAGTTCCCGTCGCTCGCGTAGGTCGCTGTCACCGACCGGCCGCCGGTGGAGTTGAATGTGATGCTGCAGGTCCCGACCGCCACGCTCGCGTTGCAGCTCTGGGTCCCATCGCTTACCGTGACTGTCCCGCTCGGCGTGCCACCGCCCGGAGCGTTCACCGCGACAGTGAACGTGAACGTCACGGCCTGCCCCACGGCGGAGGGGTTGGGTGTGCTGCCGGTAATCGTCGTCGTGGTGCTCGCCGCGTTCACGGTGTGGCTCACGCCAGCTGAGCTGCTGGCTGCGAAGACACCGTCGCCTGCGTAGCTGGCGGTCAGTGTCTTGGGGCCCGCGGTGGTCGGGGTCACGGTGCACGTGCCGGAGGCGACGGTGGCCGTGCACGTCGAGGCGCCGTCGCTCACCGTCACGTTGCCGGTCGGCGTCCCGCCAGTCGACGTCACGGTGAACGTCACCGCGACCCCCTCCCCCACGACCGAGGGACTGGGCTTGTGGCCCGTGATCGTCGTCGTCGTGCTGGCCAGGGTGACCGTGTGCGCCTGCCCGCTTGACGTACTGCCGGCGAAGTTCGCGTTCCCGGCGTAGCTGGCGGTGAGCGTCTTGGCCCCCGGAGTGAGGGAAGCGAGCGAGCAGCTACCGCTCGCCACGATGCCGGTACACGTCACCGCACCGTCGCTCACGGTGACGTTGCCCGTGGGCGACCCGCTGCCTGGTGCGCTCACGGCAACGACATAACTGACCGTGTACGGCTGGCCAACGGCGGACGGGTCTGGCGTGTCCCCAGTGATCGTGGTGGCCGTGCTCGCCGTGTTGACTGTCTGGCCCACCCCCGTCGAGGTGCTCCCGGCAAAATTGCCATCGGTCGCGTAACCGGCCGTCAGCGTCCGCGCGCCGGTGGAGCTGAACGCGATGCCGCACGTTCCTACGGTCACGCTGGCGCTGCAACTCTGTGTCCCGTCGCTCACCGTGACCGTGCCGGTCGGGGTGCCACTTCCGGGCGCCTTCGTCACGACCGTAAAGGTGAAGGTCACGGGTTCTCCCACGACCGAGGGATTGGGCGTGCCAGCGGCGAGCGCCGTCGTCGTGCTCGCCGGATTCACCGCGTGGCTCACGCCGGCCGACGTGCTCCCGGCGAAGTTGCCGTCCCCGGCGTACGTGGCGGTGAGCGTCTTCCCACCCGCGGTGGTTGACGTGAGCGTGCACCCGCCGCCTGTCACGGTGCCGGTGCAGCTCGCTGAGCCGTCGCTCACCGTCACGGTCCCGGTCGGATTCCCGCCCGTCGACGTCACCGTGAAATTCACCCCGATCCCTTGACCCACGACCGAAGGATTGGGCGCGTGCCCGGTGATGGTCGTCGTGGTGCTCGCCGCGCCCACTGATTGAATCGCGCCGGCCGACGTGCTGCCGGCGAAGTTCCCATCCCCGCCGTACGACGCCGTCAGCGTCCGCCCGCCGGCGGTGCCGAACGCGATACCGCAGGTTCCCGTCGCGACGCTCGCGCTGCAACTGAACGCTCCATCGCTCACGGTCACCGTCCCGGTCGGGGTGCCGCTGCCCGGCGCGTTAGTCGCCACGGTAAACGTGATGTTCACCACCTGGCCTACCACCGAAGGGTTGGGCGTATGGGCGGTGATCGTCGTGGTGGTGCTCGCAGCATTCACCGTCTGACTCACACCGGCCGAGGTGCTGCCCGCGAAGTTGCCGTCCCCGGCGTACGTGGCGGTGAGTGTCTTCGGCCCCGCCGAGGTCGACGTCAGAGTGCACCCGCCGCCTGTCACGGTACCAATGCAGCTCGCCGAACCATCGCTCACCGTTACGTTGCCGGTCGGCGTGCCCCCCGTCGAGGTGACGCTGTAGGTCACCGCGATGCCCTGGCCCACCGTGGAGGGGTTCGGCGTGTGCCCAGTGAGTGACGTCGTCGTGCTCGCCG
>CAYXIK010000012.1:52141-66309 GCA_964465315.1 uncultured Gemmatimonadaceae bacterium
CCCACCGTGGAGGGGTTCGGCGTGTGCCCAGTGAGTGACGTCGTCGTGCTCGCCGCCCCAACCGATTGGCTCACCGACGCCGAGGTACTGGTGGCGAAGTTCCCGTCCCCCGGATACGTCGCTGTCACGCTCCGCCCGCCGGCCGAGTTGAACGCGATGCTGCAGCCGCCCGCTGCCACACTCGCGCCGCAGCTCTGTGTTCCGTCGCTCACCGTCACGTTGCCCGTCGGCGTCCCGCTTCCCGGCGCACTGGCGGCCACGGTGAACGCGAAGCTCACCGCCTGGCCCACGGCGGACGGATTCGGTGTATGAGTCGTGATCGTCGTCGTCGTGCTCGCCGAATTCACCATGTGGGGCACGGCCGACGACGCACTGGTGGCGAAGTTCGCGTCTCCCGGGTAAGTGGCCGTCACGCTTCGCCCGCCGGCCGAGTTGAACGCGATGCTGCAGCTGCCCACCGCCACACTCGCGTTACAGCTCTGGGTGCCGTCACTCACGGTGACCGTCCCAGTCGGCGTCCCGCTCCCTGGAGCGTTGGCCACCACCGTGAACGTGAAGTTGACCGCTTGACCCGTCAGTGATGGGCTAGGCGTGTGACCGGTGATCGTGGTCGTGGTAGCCGCCGCATTCACCGTGTGGCTCACGCCGACTGAAGCGCTGCCGGCGAAGTTCGCGTCGCCGCCGTAGGTCGCCGCGAGCGTCTTGATCCCCGCCGAGGTCGACGTCAGCGTGCACCCGCCGGCCGTCACGGTGCCAATGCACGTCGCCGTGCCGTCGCTCACAGTGACGTTGCCGGTTGGCGTGCCGGTCCCGGGCGCACTCACGGTGACGCTGTAGCTCACCGTGAAGGACTGGCCAACCGCAGAGGGGTTGGGCGTGTTCCCCGTTATCGCCGTCGTGGTCGCGGCCGCATTCACCGTGTGGGCCACGCCTGGCGAAGTGCTGCCGGCGAAGTTCGCATCCCCGCCGTAGGTCGCCGCGAGCGTCTTGGTCCCCGCCGAGGTCGGCGTCAGTGTGCACGTCCCCGCTGCCACCGAGGCGACGCAGGTCGCGGCGCCGTCGCTCACCGTCACGTTCCCGGTCGGAGTGCCGCCGCTCGAGGACACCGTGTAGGTCACCGCGATCCCCTGACCCACCACCGAAGAATTTGGCGTGTGACCCGTGATCGTCGTCGAGGTGCTCGCCGCGCCCACCGTCTGGCTCACCGCCGGTGACGTGCTGGTGGCGTAGTTCCCATCCCCCGGGTAGGAGGCTGTCACCGACCGCGCGCCGGCCGCGCTGAACGCGATGCTGCAGCTCCCCACCGCCACACTCGCGTTGCAGCTCTGGGTCCCGTCGCTCACCGTGACGCTGCCGGTCGGTGTCCCACTCCCCGGCGCGTTCGCGACCACCGTAAACGTGAAGCTCACCGCCTGACCCACGGCGGAGGGGTCGGGGGTGTGGGTCGTGATCGTCGTCGTCGTGCCCGACGCGTTCACCGTGTGGTTTACGCCAGCTGAGGTGCTCCCGGTGAAGTTTGCATCGCCGCCGTAGGTCGCGGTGAGGGTCTTCGCGCCTACCGACGTCGGGGTCAGGGTGCACGTCCCCGCCGCCACCGAGGCGACACAGGTCGCCGCCCCGTCGCTCACCGTGACGTTGCCGGTCGGCGTCCCGCCAGTCGACGTCACACTGTAGGTTACCGCGATCCCCTGACCGACCACCGATGGACTCGGCGTGTGTCCAGTGATTGACGTCGTCGTGCTCGCCGCGCTCAGAGCGACCGAGCCCGAGGTGACCGACGTCAACCCGGCGGCTCCGAAGCTGAGCGTGTAGGTCCCCGTCGGGCCGCTGATAGCCAAGGCGCTGAACGACGCGGCTCCGGTCGAGCCGGTCGTGGCCGACGCGTTGGAAAGCGTGGCGCCCTGGGGGCCGGATACCACCGTCGCGCTCACCGTGACCCCCGTCTGGCTGACCGCGTTGCTCGCCGCATCGCGGAGCTGCACCACCGGTTGCTGAGCGAAGGCGATCCCACCCTGCGCGGTCGCCGAGGGCTGGGCGGTCAAGGACAGCTGGGTCGCCGCGCCGGCTGTACCGGTAGCGGTGAACGTGACGGGATTGCCCGCGATGCCCGTTCCCGATGCCGTAGCGGTCAACGTGTTGCCGCCGGCGGTGGAGCCGAGCGTCCAGGAGGTCACGGTCGCGATGCCGTTGGTGCCTGTGATCACCGGCGTCGTGGGGTTGACCGTCCCGCCGCCGGCACCCACGGCAAACGTTACCGCCACTCCCGGAACCGGGTTGTTGAATTGATCCCGCAGGATCACCGAGGGACCGATCGGCACCGCGGTGTTGACAGGAGCCGACTGGCCATTGCCGGCATTGACCGCGATCGAGGTCGGCGCCGCGGCGTTCACTACGACCGTCGCCGTCTGCGTGATGGCGACCGCGCCGATCGTTGCGGACACCGTCTTCGACTCGGCGAAGGTCGAGCTCAGCATCCCGGTCGCGAGGCCGTTCACGTCGGTGGGACCCGTGGGCGGATTCAACGTGTTGAAGGTCCCGCTAGCCGCAAGCGCCACGTTGGCGCCCTGGATCGGGTTGCCGAACCGATCTCGGGCATTCACCGTGATCGCGCTTTGGCTGGTCCCCGAGGACGCGACGATCGGCGAGCTAGCGGTGACCGTTGACAGGGTCGCCGAGACGCCGTCCGCCGTGATGGTGACCGCCGTGGAGGTGTCCTTGGTGAGCGTCCCGCTCGACGCGACCAGCGTGTATCCAGCGGCCGCCTTGTCGATCGACAAGTCCGAGAACGTGGCGACGCCGGCTGCGGCTGCGCGCGTCAGCGTGCCCGACAACGTCCCCCCGCCCGGATTCGCTGCCAGAGCGATCACCACATTGCCCGTGAACGTCGGCACCACATTGCCGTTGGCATCTTGCGCCGTGACCGTGACCGCGGGGCTGATGCTCGTTCCGGCCGTCGCGTTCGAGGGTTGCTGCGCGAACTTGACCTGCGTGGCGCCGCCAGCCGTGATGTTGAACGCCGCGGAGGTGCCCGGGGTGAGGCCTGTGCCGCTGGTGACGAGCGTGTAGCCCGTCCCGCTCTTGTTGATCCTGAGCGCCGCGAAGGTGGCGATCCCGCTCACCGCTGGCACGGTGGTGGTGCCGGACAGCGTCCCGCCGGCGGGATTTGTCCCGATCGACATGGTGACATCGCCCGTGAACCCCGTTGCTACGTTGCCGAACTGGTCTTGCGCGGTGACGCTCGGTCCCGGCGTCAGGTTCGCGCCTGCCGCGGTGCTCGGCGGGGGCTGACGGGAGAAGACGAGTTGCGCCGCGGCAGCGGGCGTGATGTTGAACGCCGTCGACGTCGCTCCGCCGAGCCCGGTGGCGCTCGCCGTCAGAGTGTAGCCCGTCGCCGCCTTGTTGATACTCAAGCCCGCGAACGTCGCCACCCCCGACACGGCCGGCACCGTGACGGTACCCGACAGCGTCCCGCCGCCCAAGTTCGTACCGATCGCGACCGTGACATTGGCCGCGAAGCTGGGCACGGTGTTGCCGAACGCATCGCGCGCACTGACCTGGACCGCCGGTGTGATGCTCGTTCCCGCTACGGCGGTGGACGGCTCCACCGAGAAGGCGAGCTGCGACGCCGCGGCCGGGTTGATCGAGAACCCATTCGACGTAGCTCCGGTGAGCGACGTGGCGGTCGCGGCGAGTGTGTAGCCGGTTCCGGCCTTGTTGATCGATAGGTTCGAGAACGTCGCCACGCCGGCCACGGCGGCGACGGTCGTCGTACCGGTGAGCGCGCCACCGCCTACGTTGTTCGCGATCGCGAGCGTCACGCTGCCCGTGAATCCGGTCGCGACGTTGCCGCTGCCATCGAGTGCGCGGACGGTGATGGCGGGTAGGATGGCAACACTTGCCGTCGCGTCGGTCGGCTGCTGCGCGAAGACAAGCTGCGTCGCCGCAGCCGGCATGACGTTGAACGCCGTCGATGTGGCGCCGATCAGGCTCGTCGCACTCGCGCCGAGCTGGTACCCTGTCCCGACCTTGTCGATCGAGAGGGTCGAGAACGTCGCCACGCCGCGTGCCGCTGCGACGGTCGACGCGCCGGACAGGACGCCGGCGCCGGGATTGGTGACGATCGCCACGGTGATATCACTCGCGTACGTCGTGTCCGTGTTGCCGAACGGGTCACGCGCCGTCACCTGGACCGGAGGCGCGATTGCCGAACCGGAAACGGCGTTCGTCGGCTGCACGGTAAACACGAGCTGGGTCGCGGGCGCGGGCCTGACGGCGAACCCCGCCGACGGGGCACTCGTCAGCGCGCCGCTCGTCACCGTGAGCGTGTAACCGATGCCCACCTTGTCGAGCGACAGGTCGCCGAACGTGGCTACGCCGGCGCTCGCCGGCTGGGTCCGGGTTCCTGAGAGCGTGCCGCCGCTCGGGTTCGTCCCGATCGCCACGGTCACGCTGCCCACGAAGCCGGTTGCCGTGTTCCCGAACTGGTCACGGGCCGTCACCTGTACGGCTGGGGTCACGACGGTGCCCGCGACGACGTTCGACGGCTGTACCGTGAAGACCAGGGCGCTGGCAGCCGCGGGCGACACGTTGAACGTGGTGCTCGTGGCGCCCGTGAGGCCGGTGGATGCTGCGGTCAGCGTGTAGCCGTTGCCGACCTTGTTGAGGTTCGCCGCGGCGAACGTCGCGACCCCGTTCACGGCCGTTACCGGTCCGCCACCCGACAGCGTGCCGCCGCCCGGGTTGGCGCCGATCGCGACACTTATGCTCCCTGCGAAGCCGGTCGCGACGTTGTTGTTCACGTCGAGCGCGGTCACCGTCACCGCCGGGCTGATCGCCACCCCCGCCACTGCGTTGCTCGGCTGCTGGCTGAACACGAGCTGTGTGGCCCCGGCAGGCGTGATGTTGAAGGCGCCGGACGTCGCTCCGGCGACCGACGGGGCGGTCGCCGCGAGCGTGTAACCGTTCCCCGTCTTGTTGACGGCCAAGTCGGCGAAGCTCACGACCCCCGCCACCGCCGGCTTGCTCAAGGTTCCCGAGAGTGTGCCGCCGCCGGCGTTAAAGGCGATCGCGATCGAGACGGTCCCGGCGAACCCGGTGGCGGTGTTACCGAAGGCGTCCCGGGCCGTCACTTGCACGGCCGGCGCGATCGCGCTGCCGGCCAGGGCGCTCGCGGGTTGCACCGTGAAGAACAGCCCGGTGGCCGCTGCCGGCGCGACGTTGAACGCGCTCGAGGTCGCTGCGGCCGGCCCGGTCGCGGACGCCGTCAGTGTGTAACCCGCCCCGACCTTGTCTACCGACACGTTCGAGAACGAGGCAACGCCGTTCACCGCGGTCACCGGGCCGCCGCCCGAAAGCGTGCCCCCGCCGGCGTTGTTCGCGAAGGCAAGGGTCACGGCACCCGTGAATCCGGTCGCCACGTTGCCGTTCGCGTCCCGGGCCGTGACCTGGACGGTGGGAGAGATCGCTACGCCGGCGACGGCGGAAGACGGCTGTTGCGTGAATGTGAGGATGGCCGCCCCGCCGGGGTTCACCAGCACGGTCGCCGTCTGGGCCACCGCAACCCCCCCGATCGTCGCCGAGACCGTCTTCGCCTCGGCCACGGTGGACGAGAGGGTCCCGGTCGCGACCCCGCTGGCGCTGGTGGTTCCCACCGGCTGGGTCAGGGCGTTGACCGTGCCGCTCGCCGCGAGCATGACGGTGGCGCCTTGGATGGGGTTGTTGAACTGATCCAAGGCGGTGACCGTAATGGTCGAAGCGGCGCCGCCCGCCGTGATCGGCGACGTCGCGGCGACCGTCGACTGGCTCGCCGACACACCCGCCGCCGAGATGTTGAACGGCGTGGTCGTCGCACCCGCGACGCCCGTGCTGGTTGCGGCGAGCGTGTACCCCGTGCCTGCTCGATCGAGCGACAGGGCGGAGAAGGTCGCGACGCCAGCCGCGGCCGGCACGGTGCCCCCGCCCGTGAGAGTCCCGCCGCTCGGGTTCGTGCCGATGACGAGCGCCACGCCGTTCGTCGCCATCGTCACGCGGTTGTTGAACTGATCGCGGATCTCCACCGTCACCGGCGGCGCAATCGTCGCTCCTGCTACGGCATTCGTCGGCTGCGTCAGGACGTTCAGGTTGTTGGCCGCGTCGGACGTCACGACCACGGCCGGTTGCTGGTTGATCGCCACTCCACCGACGGTCGCCGAGATCGTCTTGGTCTCGGCCCGCGTGGAGCTGAGCGTGCCCGTGGCCACGCCGTTTACGTCGGTCGGCACGGCGGGGGAAGTGAGGACGTTGGCCGCGCCGGTGGCCGCCAGGGCGACGCTCTTTCCTTTGATCACGTTCCCGAACTGGTCGCGCGCCGTGACTATGATCGTGCTCTGGCTCGAGCCGGTGGACGCCGTGACGGGGCTCGAGGCGGTCACGTTCGTCTGCGTCGCGCTGACCGGGCCAGGAGTGGTGAACCCCGTGAATGTGATCGGTGAGCCGACGCCCGACGCGCGAGCGCTCTGCGTGCTGTCGGTCGGGCTCATGGCGGTACCGAGCGTCCAATTGATGCTCGCGACTCCGCTCGCGTTGGACACCGAGGTCGGGGCGCTCACGGACCCGCCTCCGTCGATCACGACCCAGCTTATCGTCACGCCCGGCACGGGGTTGTTGAGGGCATCGGCGACACGCACGGACAGTGGCGTCGGGAGGGTGTGGCCGACTGTATCGGTCTGTGCGTCTCCCCCGTTTACCGTCATCTGCGTGGCCCCGCCCACCTGGCCCGTGGCGCTGAACGTCACGGTCGCCGGCCCGCCCGCGAGCGTGGCCGTCGCCGTGGTGGTGTTGGTGCCCGGCAGCGTGCCCAGGATCCGGTTCGACTGGGCCAGGCCGTCGGCGCCCGTGGTCGACGACGTGGGGTTGACGTGCCCGCCTCCGGACGCAGCCGCCCAGGCGATCGAGACGCCGGGCACCGGATTGCCGTTCGCGTCGGTGATCCGCACCACGAGCGGCGTCTTGAGGCTCTCGGCTACCTGACCGACTTGATTGTCGCCCGAGAACTTTGCCAGGGCGGCCGCGGCGCCGACCTTGGCGGTGTCGACGAAGGTGACCGGGCTCCCCGTCAGGCCGGTGGACGCGGCGGTCATCGTGTCGGGCTTGGCCGTGGTCGACAGGGTCCAGCTCCCGACGATCGCGATGCCGCCGGCGGTCGTGGTGGTACCTGGTCCCGTGAGCGAGCCGTTCGAGGTGCCGGGCACGGCGAACGTCACTGGGGCCCCCGCGACGACGTTGCCGCTCACGTCGCGAACGATCACGGACGGAGGCGTGGCGACCGCGGTGCCGGCCGTCGCCGCCTGGTTGTTCCCCGCGTTCACGGCGATTTGCGTCGCCGCACCGGCCGATACGACTACCGTAGTGGATGTGGCGCCAGCGAGGCCCGTGGTGTTGAACGAGAGCGTCCGGCTCCCCACGAGCCCGGTGATCTTGAGAGTGGCAAACGCGGCGGCTCCGCTGGCATTGGTAGTGGCCGTCAGGGCTCCGCCCAGCGCGGGCGCACCGGTCGCGAGCGCCGCCGTGACGACGACGCCACTCTGGGTTACAGGGTTGCCGGCCCCGTCTTGGAGCTGCAAGACGGGTTGCTGCGGGAACGCCACGTCGTTCAAGACCGCCGCCGACGGCTCGGTGGTAAGCGCGAGCGTCGTGGCGACTCCGGCCGACAAGGTGATCGCGGTCGACGTGTCAGGCATGAGCGTGCTGGACGTGAACGCCACCCGATAGCTCCCTGCCGGGCCCGTGATCGCCAGCCCAGTGAACGTGGCCAAGCCGCCCGCACCGGTCACCGCCGAGTTGCCCACGAGGGTCGCGCCAGCGGGACCGGTGGCGATCGCGGCGGTGACGGTCACGTTGCCCTGAGCGACGTTGTTCCCATTCGCGTCGTGCAACCGCACCTGCGGCTGGACCGTCAGGGGCGCTCCGCTCAGGGCCGTGGCGGACGGCTGGCGCGTGACCGCCAGGGCGGCGGCCGGCCCCGCGACGACGTTGAACGTGCTCGAGGTGCCGCCGGTGAGACCGCTCGCCGCGGCAGCGAGGGTGTAGCCCACTCCGGTCTTGTTGACGCTCAAGTCGGCGAACGTCGCGACGCCCGCCACCGCGGGCTTCGTGAGGGTTCCGGACAGTACGCCGGCCCCCGGATTCGTGCCGATGCCCATCGTCACGTTGCCCGTAAACGCCGGCGTAACGTTGTCGCTCGCGTCGTGAGCGATTACCTGGACGGCAGGCGTGATGGCGGCTCCGGCGACCGTGTTGGTAGGCTGGGCCGTGAAGACAAGCTTGGACGTCGCACCCGGTGCGACGTCGAACGCGGTGCTACTCGGCGCGTTATAGCCCGCCGTCGTGGTCGAGGCGACCAGCGTGTACCCGGTGCCACTCTTCGCGAGGCTCAGCGTCGAGAACGTGGCGACGCCGTTCACCGCCGTCACGGTTGTCGTGCCCGCCAGCGCCCCGCCGCCCGGGTTCGACCCGAGGGCGACCGTCACGTTGCCCGTGAAGCTCGAGATCGTGTTGCCGATGGCATCCTGGGCGGTCACTTGAATCGCCGGCGAGAGGATCGCCCGGGCGGTATCGCTCGTGGGCTGAACGGTGAACACGAGCTGAGTGCCTGTTCCCGCCGCCACGTCGAAAGCGGTGGAGGGACTCACCGGTAGACCGGTGGCGGCAGCGGTGAGCGTGTACGCAGTCCCTGCTTTGTTGACGCTCAGGTCGGCGAACGTCGCGACGCCCGCCACTGCGTTTCGGGTCAAGGTGCCCGCCAGCGTTCCACCGCCCGGGTTGGCGCCAAGCGCAACGGTGACCCCAGCGGCGAAGCCCGTGGCGGTATTCCCGAACTGATCACGCGCCGTCACCTGCACGGCCGGCGTGATGGTCGAGCCGGCTGTCGTATTGCTCGGCTGCACGCTGAAGGTGAGCGCGGTCGCGGCCGAGGGAGTGACGGTCAGCGTGTCGGTCTGTGTGACCGCAACACCGTTGATCGTCGCCGAGATGACCTTCTGGCCTACGAGCGTGGCGCTGGCGCTCCCGGTCGCCGCGCCGCTGGCGCTCGTTCCGCTCGACGGGGGCGTGACCGTCACACCACCCCCCGTGGCCCCCAGGACGACGGTGGCACCCGGAATCGGGTTGTCGAAGCCGTCGCGCGCCGTCACCGTGATTGTGGCCGTGTTGGCGCCACCTGACGCGGTGATGGTCGTCGGCGCCGTGACCAGAGACGAGTGCGTCGCCGAGACCGCCGCCGGATCAACGGTCACTGTCGCCGTTTGCGTCACTGCGACCCCGCTGATCGTGGCGCTGAGGGTCTTGACCTCGGCCACTGTGGACGAGAGGGTCCCCGTGGCGACCCCCGCAGCGTCAGTCGGACCCGCTGGCGGCGTGAGCAAGTTCCCGGTGCCGGTCGCGCCGAGCACGACTGTGGCGCCCGAGACTGGGTTACCGCTCGCATCCTTCGCGGTGACGGTGACAGTCGAGGCACCCGGGCCCGTCGAGGCGGTGATCACGCCCGGTGTCGCGGATACCGTGGAGAGGCTGGGCGAGATGCTGCCCGCCACGATGTTGAACGGCGTGCTCGTCGTCGCGGTGAGGCCCGTAGCCGTCGCGGCCAGGGTATAACCCGCGCCCGCCTTGTCGAGCCGCAACGTCGAGAAGCTCGCGGCGCCCGCCGTCGCCGCGATCGAGGTTGTGCCGGAGAGCGTAGCGCCGCCGGGGTTCGTCGCCAGCGCGACGGCGACGATGCCGGTATAGGCCGTGTCACGGTTGCCGAAGGCATCCTGCGCTGTCACCTGGACGGGAGGCGCAAGGGCGACATTGGCAATACCGCCCGGCGGCCCGACGGTAAAGGCAAGCCGCGTAGCGGTCCCGGGGCGGACGTCGAACGCCGCGCTGGGTGATCCGGTCAATCCGGTCGCCGCGGCAGTGAGCCTGTAACCGCTCCCGCTCTTGTCGATGGACAGATTGGCGAAGGTCGCGATCCCCGACGTCGCCGCGACCGTCACGGTGCCCGAGAGGGTACCAGCACCCGGGTTGGTTCCGATCGCGACGGTCACGTTGCCCGCGAACCCCGTGGCCGTGTTGCCGAGTGCGTCGCGCGCCGTGACCTGAACGGCCGGTGTGATCGCGCTGCCTGCGGTCGTGGCAGCCGGCTGCACGGTGAACACCAATTGCGTTGCACCCGCGGGCGTGATGTTGAACCCGGCGCTCGCCGCCGCTGCGGTGCCGGTAGCCGAGGCACCGAGCGTGTATCCGGCCCCCGCCTTGTCGATGCTCAAGCCCGGGAAGCCGGCCACGCCCGCGACCGCCGCACGCGACACGGTCCCCGACAACGTCCCACCGCCGGGGTTGTTGCCGATGGCGATGGTTACCGTCCCCGTGAACGTCGTGACTGTATTGCCGAGGTTGTCCTGCGCCGTCACCTGCACCGCTGGCGTCATGGCGGTGCCGGCCACCGTGTTCGCTGGTTGGACCGTGAACACGAGCCGCGTCGCCGCCGCGGGCGTGACCGCGAACCCGGTGCTGGTCGCCGACGTTACACCCGATCCCGAGGCGACTAGAGTGTAGCCCGTGCCCGTCTTGTCGATGCTCAGGGTGCCGAACGCCGCCACGCCAGCTACCGCGGCTTGTGTCGTGGCGCCCGACAGCGTACCGCCGCCTGCGTTATTCCCGATCACTGCGGTCACGTTGCCCGTGAACGCGGTCGCGACGTTGCCAAACGCGTCGTGCGCGGTCACCTGCACCGCCGGTGTGATCGGTGAACCCGCCGGGACGTCCGACGGCTGCGTGGTGAACGCGAGCTGCCTCGCCGCCGCTGGCGTGATCGCGAACGGCCCGCTCGTGGTGGTCAGCCCCGTGGCCGACGCCGTCAGGGTGTAGCCGCTCCCGACCTTATCGATGCTCAGAGTGGAGAAGGACGCCATGCCGTTCACCGCGGCGACCGTGAGCGTCCCGGACAGAGTTCCGCCGCCCGCGTTGTTGGCGATCGCCACCGTCACGTTACCACTGAAGCTCGTGACCGTGTTGCCCAGGGCATCCTCAGCGGTCACTTGAACGGCGGGACTGATGGCGACGCCGGCCACCGTGTTCCCTGGCTGGGCCGTGAACGCGAGTTGCGTGACGGCGACAGCCACTCGGAAGTCGGTCGCCGTCTCAGCGTTGTTGCCGAACGCGGCCCACGGGCCGGCCCGGCCGGTTTGGTCGACCGCGCGCGCCTGCCAGTGGTAAGCGGTATTGTCGCTCAGGCCCGCCAGCGTGGCCGTCGCGACCCCACCGTTCGCGACCGGCGCACCCGAGCCGCTCGGACTGTTTTGGAACGCCGTGCCGACCGGTTGGGCCTCGACATCGAGCCGCAGCTGATCGCCAGGATTGGAGTCGGTCACCGTCGCCTTGAAGATCACGGACCGCCCCGTGGCCGTCCCGCCCACCGCGATCACGGTCTGGCCGTCGCTCTGGAACTGGCCGAGCACGGTCGGGGCATTGGGTGGGACCGGAATCGACGTCCTGAAGTCGGGAGCGGATTCCGCGTTCCCGCCAAACGCCGTCCAGGGGCCCGCGCGGCCGGTCTGATCCAGCGCGCGCGCCTGCCAGTGATATGCCGCGTTGTTCGCGAGCCCGGTCGCGGCGACGAACGCGGTCTGCCCGTTCGCCACGCGGCCGCCGGTCGCGGTGGGCGTGCCGGTGAATGCCGTGCCCACCGGTTGGAGCTCGACCTGCAGCCGGAGCGAATCGCCCACGTCGGGATCGGTCAGGAGGCCGCGCAGCACAACGGTCCGTTCACCGGTGGTATCGCCGATCGCGATGGCCGTGATCGAGTCCGTGCGCAGCTGTGCGAGCGACTGAACGCCGGCGGGCACCCGCGGGTGGGTGACACTGAGCGTGAACACCCCCGTCTGCCGCGCGCCCGCCGAGGTGGCCTCGATCCGATACGTCCCCGCCACGGGCAGGCGCTGGTAGCGGAGGCAGGCGTCGGTTCCACCGGTGCAGCTGTCGTTGGTCGCAAGCGGTGGGGCGGCATCGCTCGTCGAGCTGTCGAGGGCGATGTAGGCGTCGAGCGTGGTCGACGCCATCACAATCGAGATCGAGTCGCCCGCGGCGGCGGTGAAGGTGTACAAGCGCGCGAAACTGGTAGCGCGGTGCGGCGCCGCGCAGTCGGCCGTCGTGAGTGAGTCGGTCAGCGGTGGTGCGTTTACGACGAGCGGCGCGGGCTGACAGGGGTGCACGGTGAACTCGACCGGTACCCGCGCCGGGCTGTTCGCGGCGTTCTGGGCGTCCACGATCACGGTGTCGCGATAGACGCCCGTAGGTAGCCCGGCCGGGTCGAACGCGATGCGCAACGTGGCGGGCGCGGTCCCGCTGTTGGGACCCACAAACGCCAGCCACGATTGACCGAGCTGGAGATGCGCCACCCAGGAGAGGGTCCCGGGCCCCCCGTTCGCGACCGACAGGCTATCCGCGGCGGCGGCCATGCTCCCGACGGGCGCGGAATCGCGGACCTGCCCGGGCAGGAGCATCAGCCGGGCGATCGGCGGGGGGCTGTTAGTGAGCTTGTCTACCTGGCAGGTGGCGATGAGCAGCAGGAGGGGCGCGATCAGCGCGGTGCGAAAGGCCCCCTGGCCAAGGGCGACCGGCCACCGCGATCCTCGACCCGTCCAGGTGCCCCCCACGACCTCGCCTTGGTGGTATGAACACCACAGATTGAGCAAGGCCTGTACCGGCCCCAAAGCTAGGGGGGGGTGGGCAGTTGCGTGCCGATTGTGGCAATCCTGCTACAAAAGACGGGGGTTAGCGGAGCCCGTTGACGGCACGGGAAGGGAGTGGGGACTACCTTAGTGGGCGGTACAGGACTCGAACCTGTGACCTCCGGTATGTGAGACCGGCGCTCTAACCAGCTGAGCTAACCACCCGACGGTGCTGCAACGACTTGCCGCATCGTACCGGCGCGCTAATCAAACAGAGTCGCAAACACAGTCAGCCGCTTCCGCCCGCGCGCGCAACGCCCTCAACCGCTCTCCCAAGGTAGCCGCGAAGGCTTCGGCGCGAAACTCCACCTGATCGCTGCGCTGCCGCACCGCACCCAGGTGCCCGTACACACCCTCGACCATGCCCGTGCTGCTGTGGCCCAACTCGCGCGACACCGTGAACACAGCCGTCGGCGCTCCGGCGTCGAGCGTCTGCAACCGGGCGCTGGCGTAGCCATGCCGGAAGCACTTTGACCGCACGTCGCCGGGTTCGGCCCGGCGCCGACGGCCATCAGCCATGATGTACAACTCACCGGCCTCCGTC
The DNA here is from genome assembly GCA_964465315.1 of uncultured Gemmatimonadaceae bacterium. Lineage (GTDB taxonomy): Bacteria > Gemmatimonadota > Gemmatimonadetes > Gemmatimonadales > GWC2-71-9 > AG41. The sequence goes on from CAYXIK010000012.1 coordinate 65,435, forward strand.
ACCAGCGTGTCGAGCGCCTTGCGCCAGTCGCGGATCATGCCCTCCGTGCCCGTGCGGTACGACGGAAAGAGCAGCGTGCTGGGCGGGCGCGCGGCCATGTACTCCGACAGAACCTCCTTCAGCTGCGGCCAGAGCGGAATCACGCGGGCACTACGCTTCGTCTTCAGGCGCCGGAACTGATTCGGCGCGACGACGATCAACCCGCGGTCGAATGACACGTCGGCCGTGAGCAGCCCGAGACCCTCGCTCTCCCGCATGCCGGTCAGCATGAGCGTCGCCAACAGCGGATAGAGGCACGGCACCGTCCGCCGCCCCGGACCGGCTGACTTGTGCAGCCGCGCCGTCTTCCACGACCCTTGCGCCCGCGCGCACGCCGCCCGCAGCTTAAGCGCGATCCGTTAGGCCGCGCGAGACACGCCATGCGCCACACCCCCTTCCTTTTCGCGTTGCTACTCCTTCCGCGCTTTGCCGCTGGTCAGCAGTCGCCGGTTCAGGGCCACGTGCCGCCGGCGGGCTTTGTTCCCGACTCGGCGACTGCGGTGCGCATTGCGGTCGCCGTCTGGGATTCCGATCTACGGCGAACACCAGATCATGTCCGAGAAGCCGTTCGTCGCAACGCTCAAGGACAGCGTTTGGACGGTGACCGGCAGTCTGCCTCCTGCTCCAAAGGGGCATGCGCAGCTAGGTGGCACGACCGTCGCCAAGATTGCAAAGCGGGATGGATGTATCCTCTTCGTCATCCATTACTGGTGAGCGCGCGGCCTAACATGCGCTTGAAGCTGGCGGGCGCTCGCAAGTAGGGAACAATTGCGTTGCCTTGCCGCCAGCCTTTTTTGTCTGCCGCTCTACTCATGGAGAGCAATATGAGCATGCAC
>CAYXIK010000013.1:0-3538 GCA_964465315.1 uncultured Gemmatimonadaceae bacterium
AACTCGGGATCGCCTTTCAACCAACCCTCAAAATCGTCCACAAAATGGGATCTGGTCATGTACACTCCCGGGGGCGGCGGTGGCGGCGCTCCGCCCCCCCCGCCGCCCCCGCCCCCGCCACCGCAGGACAAGAGGCAGATCAGCGCCGACGCCGCGGAGAAGTCCGTTTCCACCGGCACGACGGCCATCACCGGCGTCGCCGGCGGGCGCTCCGGGTCGAGCAGGCGCCGGTTGCCGCGCACGTCGAATGCCACCGGGGGGTCGTGGTCCTTGACCGCCGTTGCCACCAGGATGTCGTCCCCACCGGTCCACGCCCGGCGGTGCTCCGGCACCGGGAGATACATCTCGAGCGGTACCGAGCGGTTCGCTTCTCTGGTTACATCGGCTGTTGCGGCACCCGAGCCTCGCGCCAGCGCGGCGGCCCCGCGGCCGCCGTCCGCAGCCAGGAACCGCTGGAACGGCAGCTTGTGCTCGCGGAACGGCGAGCGGTCGAGCTGTGCCTTGACGTGGGCGCGGAAAGCTGGGTCGCCGAGCGCGAGTGCCATCGAGCGGGCCAGCTGTTCGGCGTCCGCGGCGGTGGCGGCGGCAGGCGAAGGAGCGACCCGGTCCGGTCCGGAGGGCGCGGTAACCGGTGCGCGTTCAGAGCAGGCGAGCGCGACGAGCAGCAAGGCCAGCGCCGCGACCCGCAATGTATTGAGCAACATGATGACTCCTTGGTTGGGTGTAGCAGACCCAACATGAGGAGTCGACGACTCTGGACCGGGGCCGGAATTTCGCGGGCCGGATCGGAAATGTGCGCTAGTGTGGCGGCGCGATCGCGGCGCTGGGACTACGGACGAACGACCTAGCGGCTGCCCCCGGGGCCATCGGCAAGCGCCGAGATCCACGCATCACGGCAACGAGAGCTTGTACAGCCTCGCCGCGTTCGTGCGCAGCACCATGGTCGCGATCTCCTCGGCGCGGGCCCTGGTGATCTCGCCGTCGCGCATCATGCCCGTGAGCGCGATTCCGAGCGCTCGTCGCGCCGTGGTCTCGGCGAGCCAGGCGCCCATCTCCCACCCGGCGTTTGGGCCGAGCGTGAACGCATCGCTGCCGTAGAGCACCTTGTCGGGATACTGCTCCAGCCAGTTGCGCAGCACCGGCGCGAGCGTGGCCGCCGGGAGCACCTGGTCCATGGCCGACATGTCCAACCACACGTTCGGCTTCCAGAGCATGGCGCCGGCGTGCAGCGCGAACACTCCGCCTCCATGGATGATGACAAAGTTCGTGGCGCGCAGGGTCGAGTCGTTGAACGCCGATTCGAGGAGGAACGGATCGCTGCCGGCCGCGCGGTAGAACCCTCCGCCTCCCTCGAGCGAATGGATGTGCACCGCCACCCCGAGGCGGCCGGCCTCGCGGGCGATGTAGCGGAACAGAAAGTCCTGGAGCGCCTTGTACTGCGCGTGTTGCGGCACGCCGCCCGCGACATACCGAGCATACACCGGCCGCACGGACGTCTCGGAGGCGTCGTCGAAATCGAGCGCGCGCAGGTACGCCGCCTCGAACTTGACGGCCACGCAGCCGTCGCGTCGCTGCCGCTCGAGCGTGGGTGTCACCACCGTGCGGAGATACGCGTCGAGCGTGGGCGGGAGAGTCGCGAGATGCAGGTCCGCCAGGTAGCGGTGCAGGAGGCGCTCCTCGAGCGGATAGAGCGCGCGATAGTCCGGTGTGGCGTCGCGCTCCCTGGCGGTCGAGAGGGGTAGCATCAGGGCGTCAACGTAGGACACCCAACGGAAACGCGGCGGCGCCACGCCGGGTCCCATCGCGATGCGGTTCGCTAGCATCACATCGACACCGATGCGATCCAGCACCCATTCGGGGAATCGCTCGCCTTGCTCACGAGCGACCCGCTGCATCGAGGCACGCAGCTCGGCTACGTGCGGCTCGCTCAGGTCCGTGTAGCGGTAGTCGTAGAACGCCCGGTACCCTTCGAGCAGCTCGGGGTTGTCCGGGCTCAAGCGCGTGGGGAGCGAGAACGGCGGGAGCCCATCGAGCGGGAGCGCGTCGGACTCCGAGTCCCGTGCCACCACGGTGTTTACATGCGTGTGGTTGTCCACCGCGCGGATGGTCGCGATGTACGCGGCGAGCGACGAATCAACCGGGGCCTGGGCGATGGCGATCGCGGGAGGGCCGGCCGCGAGCACCAGGGCGCTCAGGACCGGGCGCATCACACGCCGAGCTTCGCCAGATAGGCGCGAGCGGCGCGAAGGGCGCGGCGTTTGCCGCCGTACGTGAAGTCGCCGAAGAACCTGCGATGGCGCGGCACGTAGCTGCCGTCCCGACGCTTGTAAAAATCGGCGCGCACGAACCATCCGTACGTGCGGGTGGAGGGTTGGTCGATGCGGCTGATGCCGCGCCACCGCGCAGAGGGAGAACGGGTTCGTTTCATGAGCCGGTGCGTGAATGAAGGTGATTCCGGACTCGCGCCCGGCCGCACGAATGGCGTCCCAATCTGAAGGCGACTCATTCGGAGGCGCAAGGGTGTGGTGGGGCCGGATCGCGCGCGTCGCGTCCTCTGGCCCCGCGGGTGCCGGGCCGGTATGATGGGTCTCCGTCTCCCGTGAGCCCAAACGCATGCGCAGGCTCCTTGGCGGCGTTGGGCTCACGCTCCTCATCCCGTCGGCCGCCGCCCTCCGTGTCGCAGCTCAGGCCATCCCCAAGCCCGACTACGTGACTTACCTGCCGCGAGAGGCCGTCCTCCCGGTGCAGGCGACCGCCGGGAATCGCGCGTTTCACCTCTTCGGCAACCCTGCGGCGCCGGGCTACCAGGACGAGGCTCCTCGGGACGAGATCGATGACGCCCAGGGACGATGGCTCCGCGCGTTGGCGGTGCGATTCGCTCCCTAGATGGTGCGGAATGCGGTGGACTTCCCGATGGATTTCCGGAGGTTCGTGGAGGGCGGTGAGGCGTCCACGCTCTGCATCGACGCGTTCGACCTGTCCCAGGCGCGCCCGCGTCTGCTGGACACGAAGACGATCGATTTCGGTCAGCTCGGCGGTGTGCGCGGGGCGGCGACCTGCCAGGCCCTGAAGGGAGCTGCTCAGACGAGGGATACGACACCCGACTGCCGGCTCCTCGAGCTCATCGACCAGTTCGCTCCCGAGCCCCCCCGTGGCGCGCCCACCGCGGCCGGACCTCGACCTGCTCTACGTCCTGTACTTCGATTTTCCGGGCAGGACCCGGGGTCATGGAACCGCGAGTTCGAGGGGAGCGTGCACGGGGCGATCGCGCGGAAGTACCTGGGCTACGCGAAGTCGTTCGTGCACCCCTTCATCGGCGAGGTGCGCGGCCCGGGCTTCGAGCCGCCGCGCTACGAGCTCGTCCTGCAGTACTGGTTCTTTGGCGACTTCACGGTATTCAGCCACAACCTCGGACTAAAGACGGAGAAACGGGATCCTGTTGGCGCAGGATGAGCACGTGACCCGCGTCCACCTCGGGCTCGGCACGACGGTGAGCTTCTAGTCACGGTCGCAGGAGTCCGCGGGTCATCCGCCGCGT
>CAYXIK010000013.1:3638-9600 GCA_964465315.1 uncultured Gemmatimonadaceae bacterium
GATCGTTCCCAACACGAGACCCGTGATCGAGGCCTGCTCGACGCCAGGCACGCCTTGCTCAGGGTAGTGGGCCAGCGCAAACAACCCGGCGCTGATCAGCACGGTCGCTGTCTTGGCGCCCGTGCTGCCTCCGAGCAACTTGCCGAGGCGTTCGAATAGGAACCCCCGATAGACGGTCTCTTCTCCGAACCCCGCGCCGACGATCATCACGTACACGGCTCCCGGGAGCGCTGCCGTGTTTCCGGCCAAATAATGGTACGCCTGATTAGCCGCCGGAGCCCCGACGAGCGGCATGACGATCGCCTTCAACAACAGCTTGAATGCGATCCCGAACGCGAGGCCCACGGCCAGGTCCCGGGTCCAGCTCTTGGGCCGCACGTAGCCGATCTCGCTCCAGGGCGTGCGCGACCACCGGGCCCACCCGAGCACCAGAAGGCCGCCCATGGGCGCAACGGGATAGTTGCCCACGAGCAAGATGACGAGCACCGCGAGGATGCCGAGCGGTCCGAATCCCCGCAGCCGCTCGGCGAGACGATCGCCGGGCGGCGCCGCTGTCACCAATGCAGGCTCGATGGCCACGGCTGAGGGATGAGCAGGAGCATCCACGCTGCACCCAGCAGACCGATGTTCTTCCTGAAGTTGGTCTGATCCATCATGCGCGCCGAGGGATCAGTGGCCGCCCAGTAGTTGTGCATCAAGAAGGATGTCGGGATCAGGAAGGCGGTGAGACACACGACGCCCCAGGTGGGACGGACTCCCAGGAGAACGCTCAGGCCGCCGAGGATGATGAGCGAGCCGGAGCCGAGTACACTTAGGCGTGCGACCGGGATCCCCTTGGCGGCTGCATAGGGCGTCATCATTTCTACGTGACGAAAGTGGCCGATTCCAGAAAGAAGAAAGAACCCACCGTACAGCACTCGACCGGCAAGGAACAGGTAGTGCATGAGGGCCCTCCGGATCGATGTCGGCGTGGCTAAACCCCTGCGCCTAGGCGCGTTCCAAACCGCACCGAGCGTCGAGATCGCTTCACGCCACCTTGACGTGACCGAGCCTTCCCCTCGAAAACCGGGCGAGCCATTATCACACCTCTGACCCTGGCCTTGCAACCTTGGAGACCGTGGTGCGATCGAAGAGTCCGTGCGCTTGAAGACGACGGTCGTCGTGGCCGCGCTCGCCATCCTGGCGTGCACGGCCGCCGCCGCGCAAGCCGGGCCCAACGGGGATAGCGCCCGCCGCGACTACACCGCCGCGGACGTGCATTTCATGTCCGGCATGATCTACCACCACGCGCAAGCCGTGCTGATCGCCGGCTGGGCGCCCACCCACGACGCGAGTCCGTCCCTGCGCGCTCTGTGCGAACGCATCGTGGTGGGCCAGGGCGACGAGATCGTGCTCATGCAACGGTGGCTCCGCGATCGGCACGAGGACGTCCCCGACCCGAGCGCGACCCACGACGCCATGCCGGGCATGGATCACGCGGTGATGATGCCCGGGATGTTGACCGCCGACCAGCTGGCGCAGCTCGACGGCGCGCGGGGGCGGGAGTTCGACCGCCTGTTCCTGACCTTCATGATCCAGCACCACAGGGGCGCGATCACGATGGTGAACGAGCTCTTCGGCCATGGCGCCGGCGAGCAGGAGAAGGTGTATCGGTTCGCCTCGGACGTGTTCGCCGATCAGACCACCGAGATCGCTCGCATGCAAAAGATGCTCGCCACATTGCTCTTCGAGAGGAATCAGCCATGAAACGCGTAGTCAGCCCGGCTTCTCTTCGGTCTCTGGCCCTCACCATCGGATTGTTCGCCGTCGGAGCGTGCGCCTCCTCAGGTGGCGCCAACATCTCGACGGTCGCCCCCAATCCCGACCCGCGCGTCGGCCTGCGCGCGGGGCTCATGAACGCCCAGGAAGCATCCTGGAATCTGCGCGTGCTCTCGAAAACGCCGCCGCCCGAGAAGTTCGCCGGCATCACCAATTCGGACCTCGCGTTCATCGGGCCGTACGCGATTCAGGGGAACTACAACGGGTTCCAGGTCTGGGACATCGCGAACCCAGCCAAACCGATGCTGAAGGTCGGGTTCGTGTGCCCGGCGTCGCAGAGTGACGTGTCGGTCTACAGGAACCTGCTCTTCGTGTCGGGCGAGGGGATGGGCGGCCGGCTCGACTGCGGCACCGGGGGGGTGCACGACTCGGTCAGCTCGGCCCGGTTGCGCGGCATACGCATCTTCGACATCACGGATATCGCGAATCCCAAGTACATCGCGAACGTGCAGACCTGCCGCGGGTCGCACACCCACACCGTCGTGATCGATCCGAACGACAAGGACAACGTGTACGTCTACGTGTCGGGATCGGCCCCGGTGCGGTCGCCGAGCGAGCTCCCCGGATGCGTGGCCGCGCCGCCGGACTCGAATCCCAACAGCGCCCTCTTCCGGATCGAGGTCATCAAGGTGCCGCTCGCTCACCCCGAGCAGTCGGCCATCGTGAGCTCGCCACGGATCTTCAGCGGCCTGACGGCGCCGCCCAAGCACGGTGAGACACCGGAGGACATCGCGGCCTCGGCGAAGGCGGCGGCCGACTGGCGGGCCAAGGGGGGCTTCACGGCGAAGATGGGTGAGATGGAATTCGTCCTGCCCGCGGAGTGGACCAATCCGATGCTCGACAGCGTGGTCAAGTCGCGCGGCGGCACCCCGGGTGGAACGCCGACCGCTGCCGACAGCGCAGGGGTGCGGGAGGCGATTCAGAGAATCATGGATGCCATGATGGCTCCGCCTCCGGGGACGGTGAATGGCGTGCGCCCCGGACCGAGCCAGTGCCACGACATCACCGTTTATCCGGCGATCGGATTGGCGGGTGGCGCGTGCGGTGGGTATGGCCTGCTGTTGGACATCCGCGACGCGGCGAACCCCAAGCGAATCGACGCCGTGTCCGACTCGAACTTCTCTTATTGGCACTCTGCCACGTTCAACAATGACGGGACCAAGCTCCTCTTCTCCGACGAGTGGGGTGGCGGTGGACAGCCCAAGTGCCGGGCGACCGACCGGCACGAGTGGGGGGCGGACGCGATCTTCACGCTGGTCAACAACCGGATGACGTTCCAGAGCTACTACAAGATGTCGGCGCCGCAGACGCAGTTCGAGAACTGCGTGGCGCACAACGGCTCCCTGATCCCGATCCCCGGGCGGGACATCATGGTCCAGGCTTGGTACCAGGGCGGCATCTCCGTGTTCGAATGGACCGATCCGGCCCATCCCAAGGAGATCGCGTTCTTCGATCGCGGGCCGGTGGACTCGACCAAGATGGAGGACGGGGGCTCGTGGTCGGCCTACTGGTATAACGGGGTGATCGTCAGCTCGGAGATTTCGCGCGGCTTGGACGTCTTCGAGCTCAAGCCGAGCGGGTTCATCTCACAGAACGAGATCGACGCGGCGAAGCTCGTCCACCTCGAGTACTTCAATACGCAGGGTCAGCCGAAGTTCGTGTGGCCGGCGACCTTCGTCGTGGCCCGGGCCTACCTGGACCAGGTGGCGCGCGCGGGAGGCCTGGCGCCGGATTCCGTCTCGGCGCTACGGCGAGATCTGGCCGGGGCCGAAAAGCTGTCCGGGCAGGCGAGGCGCGACGCGCTGACGCGCCTGGCGACGCGGCTCGAGGGCGACGCCGCGGGCGCAGCGGATCCGGCGAAGGTGCGGGTGCTGGCTGGCGAGGTCAGGGACCTGGCCGGGGCGGAAGCGGCGACGGGGGCGCAACGCTGAGGCCGAGCGCCTCAAGAAGCCCGCGCGTGCCCACCGGGCCGGTGACCTCGAGCCACACCGGCCCGTTGCCGGCTTCCGCGACGACCTGAAAGCGAAGGAACGGGCAGCAGCGACGCTCCGCATCGATCATGGTGGCGAGCGCGAACATGAGCTGGCTCGACGGCTCGAAGCGCCAGCGCGCGCCGTCAGCCAGAAGCTCGGAGCTCTCGGCACGAGCGATGACGCCCGGGAGGAGCGTGTCGCGGCGCCCGGCCAGGTCAGCAGGATCGAGCGTGCAGGCGATCGGAAGTTCGGGCATGTTGAAGCCTAGTGGCTCACCGCCCCACCAGAATCAAGAGCCCCGCCGCGATCGCGACGATGCCCATGATCGTCCCGAGCCCCGAGAAGCTGAGGTTGATGAGCGGTTCGAGCCCATGGACGATCAGCCAGACTCCCAGTAGGAGCATGCCGAGGTTCTTTGTGAGCTTCATGACGTAGCAACTCCTCTCGAGTACAGCGTACCTGGTGCTCGGGACGATCGCGCCCCCTCACTGTTAGGCCGCCACGTCCCGCAACGTGCGCCGCCGATTCGGAGCGTGCGGGGTGTGGTCACCGTGCTATAAGTCCTTTCGGAAGCAGCGAACCGGCCCGACTTCGCTAAAGCCTAGCGCCAGGTGAGCCGCCGCGCTGGTATCGTTCGGGAGTTCCGCGTCCGAAGCGAGCTCGGTACAGCCGAGCGACCGTCCCCAGTCCTCGGCGGCGGCGATCAATGCCCGCCCGACCCCCTGGCCGCGAGCGTCGGGAACGACGTACCACCCTTCGAGGTACGCGACGCGTTCGCTGTGGCAACCCTCGGCGTACGCCCGGATGGACAGCTCCGCGAACCCGATCAGATGATCCGCGCGGTCCTCGGCGACCAGCACGGCCACGGGTTCACGGGCGCGACCCTCGAGGAACTCCGTGATCTCGCCGGCGTGCTTGGATTCGGAGCCTTCGGGCCACAAGGCGCAACGGAGTCGGAGCCAGGCCGGAGCGTCGCTTGATGTGACCGGGCGGACGATCATCGTGTACGCTTGGTCCGACGTGACGACTTCACCCGCGCGACGAGCTTCCAGAACAGCGCTTCTCCAATGATGGTCACACGGTGTCCCTTGGCCGCGAGCCGCCTGATCTCCATCAGCTTGAGCCCGCCGACCTTGCCGGCCACTTGTAGCGCGTTGGGCCGGCCCCGGACCAGAACGTCGGTGGACGGTCCCGGGCTTGCCTGAAAGATCGCGCCGGATCGGGTGGCTGCGGCTATCGCCTCGCGTCGGGGCCGGTTGAGGAACCCCGTGAACGACACCCGACGTCCCTTCAGGCTTCGGACCCGGCCAGTCGGAATCCGTTGCGGAGGCTTCCGCAGTGCGGCGATCAGCTCGCCTGCCGATTCGTATCGCTTCTCCCGCGCGCCGAGGCAGCGATGAATGACCTCCTTCAGATGGTCGCTGCAAGGAAGTTTTCGGACGTCGCGGCTCCGCATGGGGCTATGGACGTCGCCTCGGAGCAGCATCGCGATCAGCTGGCCCACCTGATAAATGTCATCACGTTGCTGCCACTTCCGCACCTTCCCCCAGGCGATCTCGGTTGGCGCCCCCAGGAGGTTGAATGCATCGGCAGTCACGCCGCGACGGCTCGCCTGGTGGGTCGCGATTCCGAAATCACCCAGTTTCAAGTGTTCGTGCTCGCAGACGAACACGTTGAATGGCGTGAGGTCTCTGTGCAGGGCTTGGCCACGATGCAGGACGTCCAGCGTTTCCAGTACGGCGGCGATCTCCTGGCGGACATATCTCTCAGTTTGCGCCCCCGTGGCATCGAGCCAGGCACCGAGGTCGCCATGCTCCGCGTATTCCATGACCAGGCAGTAGCGCGTGCCAGTCGCCTCGGGCTCGACGAAGCGGTCGAACACCTTGAGCGCTCGCGCCTGCCCGTCGAGGAGCTGAGCGAAATAGGCTTCGCGAAGCCAGCTCGCGATCCGGTGACTGACCTTCACGCACACTTGCGGCGGGAGCGAGCGGGCCGGGGTTGGAGTGGCAAGATAGATCTCGCCGAAGCCGCCTTTGCCGATGAGACGGTCGAGGCGGTACCCTCGACCCGTTTCGTTGCTGTACAGCGTGGGAAGAGCCGGATGTACGACCACGGTTTCGGTCGCACCGGCCGTACTGCGAGTCTTGCGTACCCGCGTGACTTGTCGCGTC
>CAYXIK010000013.1:9700-60488 GCA_964465315.1 uncultured Gemmatimonadaceae bacterium
TAGCTTCCCCACCTCCATGCTCCCACTCCTTCTTCTACTCGCCGCCGGCGATACCACCGGCTACTGGCAACAACAGGTTGCCTATCGCATCACGGCCGCCTTGGACGAGCCGTCCGGCGTGCTCACCGGTCGCGTGCGCATCAGTTACGTCAACCACTCCCCCGACACCCTGCGCGATTTCTACGTCCATCAGTACCTGAACGCCTTTCGCCCCGCATCCCGCTGGGCCGCCGTCGACTCGGCCGAGCAGCGCGACCGGTTCCAACATCTGAAGGACCCCGACTACGCGTTCGAGCGCATCACGAGCGCGAAGTTGATGGGTGAGAGCCGGTTGCCGGACTATCCCTATTCCCCCGATTCGACTATCGCGCACTGGGCCCTCCCGCGGTCGCTCGCACCAGGGGACTCGCTCGTCGTCGATATTGACTGGCAGGCGCGACTCTCCACCGTGCCCCGCCGTCAGGGGCGCCAGGGCCGGCGCTTCGACTTCGCGCAGTGGTATCCGAAGGTCGTCGTGTACGACAAGTACGGGTGGGAAGATCACCCGCTCTATCCCGCGGGCGAGTTCTACGGCGAGTTCGCCACCTACGACGTGACCCTGGACCTAGCCGAGGACCAGGTCATCGGCGCCACGGGTGTGCCGGTCGAGGGCGACCCCGGGTGGGCAAAAGCGAAGGCGGACCCCGCGCTCGAAATCGACTACCAGCGCGACTGGTACCACGCACTACGCACCACACGCGAGTGCGGCCAGGTGGCCGCTGGGCGCAAGTGCGTCCGCTTCCATGCGGAGCAGGTGCATCACTTCGCTTTCTCCCTCAACCCCGCCTACGTCTACGAGGAAGGCCGCTACGGCGACGCGGTGGTGCGCGTCCTGTACCTCCCGCAGGACCGCGGCACGTGGGGGAACGGCCAGGCGGTCGGCTACACCGCGCTCGCGCTCTCCTGGCTCGATTCGCTGTACGGGAAGTATCAGTGGCCCCAGCTCACCAACGTGCACCGCATCGAAGGGGGCGGCACCGAGTTCCCGATGATGATCATGGACGGCAGCGCGTCCGTGGGCTTGATCGTGCACGAAACCGGGCACCAGTACACCATGGGCCAGCTCGCCAACAACGAATGGCGCGAGGGCTGGCTCGACGAAGGGTTCTCGGATTTTCAAGAGGGCTGGTTTTTCGAGCGGCACGGCGCTCCCCCCGCCTACGATGCCCTCGAGCCCGACGTGCTTGGGCTCGACCTCGAGCGCTGGAGCGAGCCGGTTTCCACCGTGAGCGAGCACTTCCGGGATTTCGTGATCTACCAGGAGATGGTCTACTCCAAGGCGCAGCTCTTCTACGAGCAGCTGCGCTACGTCGTGGGCGAGGAGACCATGCGCCGCATCCTGCGCGCGTATTTCGAGCGCTGGAAGCTCAAGCACGTGGACGAGGACGCGTTCCGTGGCGTGGCCGAGGAGGTGTCGCGCCAGGACCTGAAGTGGCTGTTCGGCGAATGGCTCCACGAGACGCCCCTCATCGACTATCGGTTAAAGAGCGTGGAGCGGCGCCGGCTGCCGGACGGTCGCTGGCACACGACCGTGACGGTCGAGCGCAAAGGCGACGGCCGCATGCCGGTCGAGATCGGAGACCGGGACACCATCTACGCGCGGGCCTCGGGCGCGCCGGCCGTCGAGCGCATCGAGTTCACGACGACGCGCAAGCCCAAACGGTTGATGCTCGACCCGCGCGGGCGCAGCCACGACTACGACATGCTGAACAACCTGGAGAAGCGCCCCTTCGTGGGACGCCAGACGGTGCAGGTGAAGCTCGACGATCCCACCCGCGAGACCGCGCGGCGCGACCGGCTCGTGAGCGCGTGGCTGCCCGTCGCCTGGTCGAACGACTTCGGCGGCGCCACGCTCGGCCTGCGTAATCGCTCGAACTATCTGGGTCGCTACGACCGGGGTCTCCTGATCGCGTCCGTCGCCGCGGGGCGGGACGCCGCCGATCGCTTAGGGTTCTACGGCCGTTGGGCGAACCCGATCCGGCATTTCTTCCCACGGACCGAAACGAGCGTTGCGGCGTGGGCGGTCGAAGGGCGGGCCGGAGTCCAGCTGTCCATGGATCATTCGCTCCGCCAGCACCTCGCCTACGGTGCCGATCCGCACGTGGGATTCGACGCCCTGTGGACGGCCACGACCAATCTCGGCTATGTCGACCGGCGCCACTGGGACGACGCCGGCACGGTAGAAGGGGGTCCCTGGGTCTCGACCTCCTTCCGCCGCGGAGGGGCCTTGGTGCGCGCCCGGGCGAGCGCCCGCGGAGGAGTGGTCTATTCGAACCCGGGACCCGGGATCGTGTCCGCCAGCCGGTACGATGTCGAGGGGTTTGGGCGGTTCACTGGCGAAGCGAGCGTCCGTGCCCCGTTCTTGCTCGGCACGACTCTCGGCGTGCGCGTCTTCGGGGGCGCGTATGCGGGCCAGTCGCCCCCCGTCCCACAGCGCCGTATTCCGATCGCGGGCGCCGACCCCTACGAGACATTCACCGATCCCCTATTGCGCAGCCGCGGTGCATTGTTCGTGCGTCCGGATTTCTTCTACCATGCGCCAGGCAACGGTGACCTGCGTGGCTTCCGGAGCGACCTGGGGGGGCGTTGGGCGGTCACCGCTAACGTCGAGCTGACCCGGTCACTGTGGCACGGTCACGGTATCTTGCGTGAGGTGGCGCTCATGGGATTCACCGACCGTGGGTTGGTGGATACGATGGCTGTCGCCGCCCTGACGCCGGGCGGCCGGTCCACGCTGCTGTACGACGCGGGGGTTGGCCTCGTGACGCGACAACAGGTGCGAGACCTGGCGTGGACCATGCGGTTCGAAATGCCGCTCGTGGTGAACCGATTCGATCGTGCGGCCGACGAAGGATCCGGGAACAGGGAACTCGCCTTCCGATGGCAGGTCAGCTTGAGTCCGAGCTTCTGATGGATACGCGCGCGAACGATCGTCGGGGGTTCTTTCGGGAGGCGTTCACGCGGCTCGCGCGGGAAGTCGCGGCGCGCACCGAGCAGCGGGTTGCGCCGCGCCGCTATTTTCGCCCGCCCGGTGCCGCGGACGAGTTCAGCTTCCTTGCGTCCTGCACCCGCTGCGGCGACTGCATCCCCGTCTGCCCGGTCCGTGCCATCATCAAGGCGCCGCCCGGTGCCGGGCTCGCGGCCGGCACGCCGATGATCGACCCGGCCATTCAGGCGTGCGTCGTGTGCGAGGATATGCCCTGCGCGCACGCGTGCCCGACCGGGGCCCTGGTACCGCCCGCCGGCGGGTGGAGCGACGTCCACATGGGGGTCCTGGAGCTCGATCCCGAGCGCTGCATCACGTTTCAGGGCGCGGCGTGCGGCGTGTGTGCGCGCGCCTGCCCGGTGGGGGAGCGGGCACTCACGATGGACGAAGGCGGCCGGCCGGTGCTTCGGCCGGAAGGGTGCGTAGGGTGTGGGGTGTGCGTGACGGCGTGTGTGACCACCCCTTCATCGCTCGAACTGAGATTGTCGTGAGCGATATCCCCTATCGCGTCGAAAAGCCCTGGGGCCACGAGCTGATCTGGGCTCGGACCGACCGCTACGTCGGCAAGATCCTCCATATCGAACCCGGCCACGTGTTGTCGCTCCAGTACCACAACAAGAAGGACGAGTCGATCTACGTCCTCTCGGGGGAAATCATCCTGCGCATCCAGAAGGGCGAGACCCTGATCGAAAAGCGTATGGGGCAAGGCGCCGCCTTCCACATCGAGCCTAAGCTGGTCCACCAATTCGAGGCAGTCGCTTCGACCGACCTGCTCGAGGCCTCGACTCCCGAGATCGACGACGTCGTGCGGCTCAAAGACCGTTACGGGCGGGTGTGACGTGAAGGTCATCGTGCCGCTCGCGGGGAAGGGTACTCGGCTCCTCCCGCTGACCAATCGAGTGCCGAAGCCCCTGGTGCACGTGGCGGGCAGGCCCGTGATGGACTACGTGATGGATTCAATCCGCGAGCTGGACGTCGAGGAGCTGATCGTTATCACGGGACATCTCAAGGAAGCGGTGGAGCGATACATCGTCGAGCACTACGACGTCCCCGCGAGATTCGTCGAGCAGAAAAAGCTGGACGGCACCGCCGGCGCTATCAACCTGGCGCGACCGTTCGTGAGCGGATCCGTACTGATCATCTTCGTCGACACCCTGTTCGAGGCGGACCTGAGCATCGTGAAGACCACAGATGCGGACGGCATCATCTGGGCAAAAGAGGTCGAGGACTACCAGCGGTTCGGCGTCATCGTGACGGATGAGAAGGGCTACATGACACGCATCGTCGAGAAGCCGAGCACGCCGATCTCTCGGCTCGCGAACATCGGGTTACAGTACGTCAAGGACTGGAAGACGCTCTTCGAGGGCGTCGGGCACGTGTTGACCCAGCCGCCCGGCAAGGGCGGCGAATACTACCTCACGGACGCATTTCAGTACATGGTGGACCGTGGTAAGCGCCTGCTCACGACGCCCGTAGCGGGCTGGTACGACTGCGGCAAGGTGGACACGTTGCTCGAGACCAACCAGCACCTTCTGGAGCGCGGTCGCGCCCATATCCCGTCCGGCCCATGCCCGCGGTGCACGATCAACCCGCCGGTCTACATCGAGGACGGCGTCACGATCCACGACGCCACCGTGGGTCCGAACGTGTCGATCGAGCGCGGGAGCTTCGTGGCCGAGAGCACGATCGCGAACAGCATTCTCGGGCGGAATGTACGCGTCGTCCGTGGGACCGTGCGCGGCTCGCTGGTAGGGGACGACCAGAAGATCGAAGGGAAGACCGTGCAGCAGAGCGTGCTCGACGCGGGAGAGATCGCGCCGGCGCGTTAGGAGGACAGGGGATGACCGTCGCCGAGGTGCACGAGCTGTTCGCCTACAACGCCTGGGCCAACCGTCGGATCTTCACGGCACTCCGAGGCTTGGCGGACGAGCAATACTTTCGTGACTTGAAGAGCAGTCACGGCGGTATCCACGGGACGCTGTGTCACATCGTGTGGGCCGAGCAGCTGTGGCTCAACCGGTGGACCGGCAAGCCCAAGCCCGCGGTTCACCAGGGGAAAGATCTCGAGACACTCGAGGCGGCGGTTGGGCGCTGGGACGAGGTCGAGCGCGAGCGGTCGGCGTTCCTTGACGGCATCACCGAGCGGCGCCTCGAGGACACGGTGGTCGTGCAGCCGAGCACGGGCGGACAGTTTCGGCACACCTTTCGCGAAATGTTGCGCCACGCCGTAGACCATTCCACCTATCATCGCGGCCAGCTCGTGACGATGTTGCGACAGGTGGGCGCCACGCCGCCCAACACGGGGCTAATTGTGTTCTATCGTGAACGCCGCGGCGCAACTGGTTGATCTACAGAAACTTACTACCTACCCCCGAGTAACTTACCGAAACGCTTGACGGGATCGTGGAACCGGATTTACTTACTGACCGTTCAGTAACTAAATCTGAGGTTCTTCCGTGAGCCAGTCCGCGACATCGAAGCGTCAACCGAAGCCCCGCTGGAAGCGCCGCAAAGAGGCACGACCGGCGGAGATTGTTGCCGCGGCGCTGGAGGTGTTCGTGGAGCGGGGTTATGCGGCGACCAAGCTGACGGATGTGGCTCGCCGCGCGGGAGTCACCAAGGGCACGCTCTACCTCTACTTCGACAGCAAGGAAGCGCTATTCAAGGCGGTGGTGCGCGAGACGATCGTGCCCGTGATCGCGCAGGGTGAGGCGCTCGCGAAGTCCTTCACCGGCAGCGCCCGCGAGCTCATGGAGCAGTTGATTCGCGAATACTGGCGCCTGGTGGGGGAGACGGCCCTCGCCGGCATTCCGAAGCTCATGATGGCCGAGGCGGCAACGTTTCCGGAGCTCACGCGCTTCTATTACGAAGAAGTGGTGACGCGCGGGCACCGGTTGATGGCCGGCGTAATCGAGCGGGGCATCAAGAACGGCGAGTTCCGGCCGGTCGATGTGGCGCTCGCAGCGAAGCTCGCGATGTCGCCCCTGATGCACGCCGTGATGGTGCGTCGGGCGTTCGCGTCGTGCATGCCCGAGGGCTTCAACGTCCGCGCGTACCTCGACACTCACATCCAACTCTATCTTCATGGTATCGCCAACTCGTAGTCGTTGGGGGATCGCCGTCCTCGTGTCGCTTGCCGCCGCGCCCGTGGCTGCGCAGGCGCCGACGTCGAAACCTCTTGCTCTTTCGTTCGCCGATGCCGTGCGGCTGGCAGGCGGTGAAGCTCCGGTCGTAACGGTGGCGACGCTCAAGACCGACGAGGCGGACGCTCGGGTGCGGCAGGCGCGCTCGGCGCTCTTGCCCTCGCTGTCCGTCGCAGGTGTGTGGCTCAATCGCGACTTCAACACGCAGTCGCTGGGAATTCCGTTCCCACCCCAGTTCGGTCTCCAGAACCCGGTTCCCTCGTTCAATAACTACGACGGACGGGTGAGCGCGAGCCAGACGCTGTTTGACTGGTCGAGCGTGGTGCGGCTGCGCGCCGCCCGAACGCAAGCGGACGGCAGCCGGGCCGAGCGAGGCATCACGGTGGAAGGCTCGGCACTCACGGCCGCGCAAGCGTATCTCCGAGCGGCGCGGGCACGGGCCGTGGTCGGGGCCCGTCAGGCCGATTCGAGCGTGGCGGCAGAGCTGGTGACGCTCGCCCAGGCGCGGAAAGCGGCGGGCGTGAGCCCAGCGATAGATGTCACACGAGCCCGGGCCCAGCTTGTCACCGCGGAAGGCTTGTTGCTCGTGGCGCGGAACCAGCTCGACCGTGCGCGAATTGACGTCGCGCGCGCACTTGGCCTCGATCCCGCGGCGCCGCTGACCCTGACGGATTCGCTCGATGCGTCGCTGGGCGCCGCCGATGTGCCCGCCGATCGGGACGGGGCAGTGACGGCGGGGCTCGCCAACCGACCGGAGCTGCGCGCGGAGCTGGCGCGCGGCGCGGCCGCTCGGCAGACCCGGTCAGCGTACCGTGCGGAGCGATTGCCTCGTCTCGAGATCGCCGGCGACTACGGCCTGAACGGGCTGACCGTGCCGAAGGCGATCGGCACCCGGGATCTCACGCTCCAGGTCAAGGTCCCGATTCTCGACGGCTTCCGTCGCGAGGCGCGGGTGGACGAGCAGGACGCGATCGCGCGCGAGTCGCAGGTGCGCGAGGCGGACCTCCGCCACCAGATCGCGGCCGACGTGGACGCCGCGCTCCTCGACCTGCGCTCGGCGCAGGCGCAGGGAGCGGTCGCCGCCGAGCAGCTGCGGCTGGCGGCGGACGAGCTGTCCCAGGCGCGCGAGCAGTTTCGCGCTGGCGTGGCCGGCAACATCGAAGTCATCAATGCGCAGTCGAACCTGATCCGGGCGCGCGATACCGACATCGACGCCCGCTACGCGGCCGTGACTGCCCGGGTCTCCCTGGCGCGCGCGGTGGGCGTAGCGCGGACGCTTCACTAACCGACACACGAATGAGCGACGACATGGCTACCACGATCGAACGTGAGACACTTCCCCGGGCGTCGAAGCCTGCCCCTGAGCCCCCCCAGGTATCCGAGGCGGCAAGACCGGGCGGTCGCCGGCGCACGGTCTTCCTCATCATGGGCGTCGTTCTGCTCGCTCTGGTGGGCTTCGGGGTGCGACGCTGGATCTACGGCCTGAGCCACGTGTCGACCGACAACGCCCAGGTGGACGGGCACGTCATCCCCATCCTTCCGAAGGTCGGCGGCTTCGTCACCGAGGTTCGGGTGGACGAGAACAACCGGGTGAAGTCGGGCGACACCCTCGTGGTGCTGGACGATCGTGACTACCGGGTGCGTCTGGCTCAGGCCGACGCCGATCTCGGCGTCGCGCTCGCCGCCGTGAGCAACAAGGCGCGGGTGGGTCAGGCGGAGGCCCAGGTGGCGCAGGCGCAGGCGAACGCTCAGAAGGCGCACGCCGACCTGGAGCGGATGAAGCCGCTGGCCGAGCAGGAGATCGTCTCGAAGCAGCAGCTCGACGCAGCCGAGGCGGCGGCGCGCGCCGCCGATGCGGCACTGGCCGCGGCGCAGGCGGCCCTCGTCGGAGCCGACGCCAGGGTGGCAGCGGCTCGCGCGGCCCGGGATCAGGCGGCGCTCAACTTGTCCTACACCCGCATCATCGCTCCCGCTAACGGCGTCGTGAGCAAGAAGACCGTCGAGGTCGGCCAGCTGGTGCAGGCCGGTCAGCCGCTGATGGCGGCTGTCCCGCTGGACGACATCTGGGTGACGGCGAACCTGAAGGAGACCGAGACCGCCGACGTGACGGCGGGTGACCCCGCGGAATTCACCGTTGACGCATATCCCGGCCGCCACTACAAGGGACACGTCGAGAGTCTCTCGCCGGCCACCGGGGCGAAGTTCTCGCTGCTGCCGCCGGACAACGCGACGGGGAACTTCACCAAGGTCGTGCAGCGCATCCCGGTGCGGATCCGGCTCGACGGCAAGAACGATCCCGATCGGCCGCTCCGTCCGGGGATGAGCGTGGTCGTTACCATCAAGACCAAGTAGGCGAGACCGTGGCGACCGCCGCCCTCCCGCTCAACGGCTCCGACGCGGACCGGTACAAGTACCGCTACATCATCGCTGTCACGGTCTCGCTCGCGTCGGTGCTCGAGCTCCTGGACACGAGCATCGTGAACGTGGCGATCCCCCACATGATGGGGAACCTGGGCGCGACCCTGGACGAGATCGCCTGGGTGTCCACCGGCTACATCGTGGCGAACGTGATCATCTTGCCGATCACGGGATGGCTATCGGCGTACTTCGGGCGACGCCGCTACTTCGCCGGGTCGATCGCGCTGTTCATCATGTCGTCCTTCTTCTGCGGCAACGCGCACTCGCTCGCGGCGCTCGTGTTCTGGCGGATCGTGCAGGGCTTGGGGGGCGGCGCGCTGCTCTCCACCTCGCAGGCGATCCTGTACGAAGAGTTCCCGCGCGAGGAGTACGGCACCGCGATGGCGATCTTCGGCGTCGGCGTGATGGTGGGCCCGACCCTCGGCCCGACGCTCGGCGGCTACATCACGGACGCGTTCGGCTGGCCGTGGATCTTCTATATCAACATCCCCATCGGCATGCTGGCGCTGGCCCTGTCCCTGAGCTTCATCCAGGACTCGCGGTTCCAGCAGAAGGCCGAGCGCGTGGACTATGTCGGACTGGTGCTGCTCGCGGCGGGGGTTGGCACCCTGCAGACGATGCTCGAGCGCGGGGAGCGGTTGGACTGGTTCGACTCTCGTGAGGTGATCGCCTACGGGTTGATCAGTGCCGTGTCGTTGATCGCGTTCGTGTGGCACGAGCTCACGACCGACCATCCCGTGGTGGATCTCATGATCTTGAAGAGCCGTCAGCTCGCGGTGGGCGTGGTGTTCGGCGGCGTGCTGGGGATCTGCTTGTATGCCACAGTCTTCGTGTTGCCGGTCTACCTCCAGAACCTCCAGAACTTCACCGCCGAGCAGACGGGCTTCGTGATCCTCCCGGGCGCGCTCGCGAGCGCGTTCACCATGGCGACCATGGGACGCACGACGGGGAAGTTCGACGGGCGGCTCTCGATCGTGGCCGGGGTGGCGATCTTTGCCTTGGCGATGTGGAAGCACGCGCATTTCACGACCGACAGCGGCATGTCCGATTTCTTCTGGCCCCTGATCTTTCGCGGCGTCGGGCTCGGCCTGATCTTCGTGCCCCTCACGAACCTCGCCTTGGCGGACTTGCCGATGAGCAAGATCCCGAACGGCACCGGGCTCTTCAACCTCATGCGCCAGCTCGGCGGGAGCGTGGGCATCGCCATCTCGGCCACTTTGGTGCAGCGCTTCCAGGCGATCCATCGCGCCGACCTGATCGCCAACGTCACCCAATACAGCGAGATGACGCGCGAGCGGCTGAGCGGCATCATGTCGGTGCTGATCGCGAAGGGGACCCCGCTGCCGATGGTCGACTCGAAGGCGCTCGCAGTTCTCAACATGCAGGTGACGCGGCAGGCGATGATGCTCTCGTTCGAGCAGTTGTTCCTCCTGTTCGGCGCCTGCTTCGTGCTCTCGCTCCCGCTGCTCCTGCTCATGCACAAGAGCAAGTCGCTGCCGGGCGCCGGGGCCGCGGCCCACTAGCCGTGGCCCGCGTTCCCGTCCGCGTGGGAGATCTCGCGCCGGACTTCACGCTGCCGGATCAGACCGGCACGCCCGTTCGCCTCCATGACCTGCTGGGCCGCACGACGGTGGTGCTCTATTTCTATCCCAAGGACCAGACGCCCGGGTGCACGATCGAAGCGCGGGCGTTCCGCGACCGCTATGAAGGCTTCGCCGAGGCGGGCGCGGAAGTGGTGGGGATCAGCTCGGATTCGGTGGCGTCGCATCGGCGGTTCGCGGCCAAGGAGGCGCTCCCGTTCCTCCTCCTCTCCGACCGCGGCGGCGCTGTGCGCGAGCTCTACGGCGTCGAGAAGACCCTCGGCATCCTCCCGGGCCGCGTGACTTTCGTGATCGATACGACCGGCGTGGTGCGACACGTGTACTCCTCCCAGCTCCGGGCCACTCGGCACACCCGGGAGGCGCTCCAGGCCGTGGACGACCTGCGCACGCGGCCCGAGAACACCCCGTGACGGACGGCGTCGCCCTGATTACGGGCGCGTCGAGCGGTGTGGGACTCGAGCTGGCCAAGCTGTTTGCGCGGGACGGGCACGACCTCGTCCTCGTCGCCCGCCGCGAGGCTCGGCTCCAGCAGCTCGCGGCGGAGCTTGCCAATCGCTACGAGATGCGGGCGACGGTGATCGCCGCGGATCTCGCCGATCCCGCCGCGCCCCCGGAGGTGGCCCGCCGGGTAGCAGCGGCGGGACTCGACATACGGTTCCTCGTGAACAACGCCGGGTACGGGCGCACCGGAGAGTTCATCGGGACCGACGCTACGACGGAGCTGGGGATGATCCAGGTCAACGTCACCGCGCTCACCCACTTCACGAAGCTGTTTCTCCCGGGGATGGTGGCGGAGCACCAGGGCGCGATCCTGAACGTCGCTTCGACCGCCGGCTTCGTCCCCGGCCCCCTCATGGCGGTTTACTACGCGACCAAGGCGTACGTCATCTCGTTCTCGGAGGCCCTCGCTGAAGAGATGCGGAATACCGGCGTGACGGTGACGGTCTTGTGCCCCGGCACGACGCGCACGGAGTTCCACGAGCGAGCCGGCATCGATCCCGAGGCGGACGGGCTCCGCGGGCCGTGGGTGTCAGACGCGGCGAGCGTGGCCCGCGCAGGCTATGCCGGGATGTTACGGGGGAAGCGACTCGTGGTTCCGGGTCTGCTCAACAAGCTGATGGTCGGGTCAACGCGGGTGGTTCCGCAGCCGTTGCTGGCGAGGGTCATGCGACGCGTGCTGGAGCGCGGGCGCGCCTAGCGCAGCTCGGCTATAGCAGCCGTCACGAGGAGCGCCCGCACGACCCCGAGCGCTCCTTCGATGTTTTCATACCACTCGGTGGCGAGGTGCGCGTCGCCGGCCTTCCCGCCGGCGCCGAGCGCGATCGCGGGAATGCCGAGAGCGATCGGGACGTTTGCGTCGGTGGAGGCGCTGGTGAGCTCGGCATCCCGGCCTAGGGCGCGGTTGACCGCGACCGCCGCCTGCACGAGCGGGTGCGCGCGCGGAGTGACCCCTGAAGGCCGGTCGCCGACGAGCTGGATCTCGAGGCGGAGCGACGACGTGCCCGCCGAACGGCGGCGGTTTTCATCGTCGGCGGCGCGCTCAAGGGCGGCCCGCACGGTCACGTCGAGCTGCGCGAGCGCCTGGGGATCCTCGCTCCGGAGGTCGAGATCGAGCCACGCCTCCTGGGGGATCGAGTTGAGCCCGGTTCCACCTCCCAGCCGCACCACCGCGCATGTGGTCCTGGGCCGTGACTGGGGAGCGGCGCCGTTCGCGGCCGGAGAAGGGAGATCGGCGAGCAGAGCGGCCGCGCGGCCAACCGCATTGGCCGGGTTCGCGACCCCAAATGCCGCCCACGAGTGGCCGCCGGGACCGCGATACGTGACATGGTAGCGCTTGGAGCCGAGCGCGCGGTGGATCACCCGCTCGAGCCCCGCACCGTCGAGGGCGATGAACGCGACGGGGGTGGGATGGCCCCTTCTCCCTTCCCCGCCACTTCCCCCGTTCAACAAGTACTTCACTCCCCGCAGGTCCCCCGATCCCTCTTCCCCCACGGTGGCCGCGAACAGGATGGGCCGCGCCGTGGGAACGCGTGCCGCTACCATCGCGTCGGCCACCGCGACGAGCGCCGCGAGCCCGCGCGCGTTATCGGAGATGCCCGGGCCTTCGAGCCGGTGGCCGCGCCGCTCCACCGCGACGTCCACTTCGGCCCCGAACACGGTGTCGAGATGGGCGGCCAATACGACGGGCGCGACGGGTTCCCCGTTCCTCCCGAACCAGCCGTGCACGTTCCCCGCATGGTCGACGGTGACCTCGCCAAGGCCGATCTCGCGGAACAGTTCGGCCACGCGGGCCGCGCGCCGGCCTTCGGCGCCGGTCGGCGCGGGAATGGCGGAGAGCGCGGTCTGGCGTGTGAGTGTCACTTCGTCCGTGCGCTCGATGTGTTGGCGCGCCGCTCGGATGCGTTCGTGTGCGAGGAGGCGGGAGACCGCGTGGTCCATTGGCTTTCACACTAACCCGCTTGACGCTGGGGGGCGAGTGGGTGAACCTACCCGCATGGATGAGCGCGAGCTGATCTACGACTGGAATCGGGCCGGCGGGGACGCGGCCTTCGACTGGTCGCGTGCCCGTGTGGACCTGAACGACGAGACGCTCCGGGACGGCCTGCAGTCCCCCTCGGTCCACGATCCCTCGATCGACGTCAAGAAGCGACTGCTCCACCTCATGGCCGACCTCGGCATCGTGGCGGCGGATATCGGGCTGCCGGGGGCGGGCCCGCGGGTGGTGGAGCAGGTCCGGGCGCTTGCCACGGAGATCCGCGACGCGAAGCTCCCGATCGCCCCGAACTGCGCCGCGCGCACGGTGATCGCGGATGTAGAGCCGATCCTGCGCGTTTCGGAGGAGGTGGGGATCGGGATCGAGGCGGCAACCTTCATCGGCTCGTCACCCATCCGGCAATATGCCGAAGATTGGACGCTCGATCGCATCCTCAAGTCCACCGAGGAAGCGGTCACTTACGCCGTCAAGCATGGCCTGCCGGTCATGTACGTCACCGAAGACACCACGCGCGCCAGGCCGGAGGCCTTGAAGGCGCTGTACGGGGCCGCGATCGCCTGCGGGGCGACGCGGATCTGCCTCGCCGACACGGTCGGCCATGCCACGCCGGACGGCGTCAAAGGGCTCGTGGCCTTCGTCAAGCGCGAAATCGTCAAGCAAAGCGGCGTGAAGGTCGACTGGCACGGCCACCGGGACCGCGGCATGGGATTGATCAACTGCCTCGCCGCGATCGAGGCCGGCGTGGACCGCGTGCACGGCACGGCGCTCGGCGTGGGGGAACGGGTGGGGAACGCCGAAATGGATCTCTTGATCGTCAACCTGAAGCTCCTGGGCGCGCATCACCACGACATCAAGCGCCTGCCCGAATACTGCCGCCTCGTGGCCGAGGCGGTGAACGTGCCGATCCCGGTCAACTATCCCGTGATGGGCGAGGATGCGTTCCGCACGGGCACCGGGGTCCACGCGGCGGCGATCATCAAGGCGAAGCGCAAAGGCCACGCCTGGCTCGCCGATCGCGTCTATAGCTCGGTGCCGGCGCAGGAATTCGGGCTCGAGCAGAAAATCGAGATCTCGCCCGTGTCCGGTCTCTCGAACGTGAAGTACTGGCTCGAGACGCACGGTTACGACGCCGAAGACGAAGTCGCGTGCCGGGCCTTGTTCGAGGCCGCGAAGCGCACCGATCGCGTGCTGTCGGACGAAGAGTGCCACCGGCTGCTCAAGCAGGCCGCATGGCGGTAGGGTCGTTCCGCGAGATCGAGCGCGCCTACCTCGACTTGCGATGGCACCTCGATCCGGTCGCCGCGACACAGGCGGGGGTGAAGCGCTACGACCACCGCTACGGGCGGTACGGACCGACGGCGCTGACGCCGCACCTGGCGGCGCTCAAAGCCCTCGCTACCGCGCTGGAAGAGGCGACCACCGATCGGCTCGAAGACGAAATCGACCGCACCGCGCTCTTGAACGAGCTGCGGGTGACGCTGCGGCGTTTCGAGCGCGAGCGGCCCCAGGCCAAGAATCCGGCCTTCTGGCTCTCGCATCTGCTGGGGGGACTCCACTTCCTCCTGGGGCGGCGGGACCGGACGCCCGAAGAGAAGGCGGTGGCGCTCACCGGCCGCCTCGACGACGTGGTGGGGCTCCTGGACGATGCACGCGCGACGCTCGTGGATCCCGTGCGCGTATTCGTGGAAACGGCGCTCCGCGTCAACGAAGGCGGCCTCGCGTTGGTCCGCGAGGTAGGCACGGGCTTCAACGAGCGGGTGGCGAAAGCGGCCGACGGGGCGGCCGAGGCGATGACGAGCTTCTCGCGCGATCTCGAGCGCCGGCTCGACTCGGCGTCCGACCAGTTCGCCTTGGGTGAGGACGACTTCAATTTCCACCTGCATTACGAGCACGCGCTGCGCGACACGGCACCCGAGCTCTGGCGCTACGGCCTGCACCTCAAGGACGAGGTCGAAGTGGACCTGGCGAGCAGGGCGAGCCGGCTGAATGGGGGCAAGGGCTGGCGGGACGTAGCGGACCGGCTGCGCGCCGATCATCCCCCGGCGGCGGGGCTCGTGGACGCGTACGCGCGTGAGATGGCGCGGGCGCGCGAATTCGTAGATGCCCACGGTCTGGCGCCCATCCCGGAAGCGCCGCTCGACGTCGTGCCGACGCCGGCGTTCATGCGTCCCGTCATTCCATTTGCGGCGTACGACAGTCCCGGCGCGTACTCGAAGGACCGTACCGGTTGGTTTTACGTCACGCTTCCCGACCCGTCGCTACCGGCGGGTTCGCAGGAGCGTATCCTGCGGGATCACTGCCGCTATGAGCTCGCCGCGACCGCCCTGCACGAGGGCTATCCCGGTCATCACCTGCAGTTGGTGCACGCGCAACAGCAGCCCTCGGACACGCGCAAGAACGTCTGGACGCCCCTCACGGTCGAAGGCTGGGCGCTCTACTGCGAGGACATGATGGGCGAACAGGGCTTCTATCGCTCCGAGGAGGAGCAGTTCTTCCAGCGGGTGCATCTGCTCTGGCGTGCCGTACGCGTGCTGCTCGACGTCGGACTACACACCCGCGGCATGACTTTCACGCAGGCGGTGGACTATCTCGTGGCGCATCTGGGAGTGGACCGGGCCAATGCGGAAGCGGAAGTGCGACGCTACTGCGCCGAGCCGGCGCAGCCGTTGTGCTATGCCGTGGGGCGGCGGGACATCCTGGCGTTGCGCGACGACTTCCGGGCCGCGCGCGGCAGCTCGTTCACGCTCCGCGGCTTCCACGACGCGATTCTTCGGTACGGCGGCCTGCCGGTCACGTTGATGCGGTGGGGACTGGGCCTCGCGTGACCCCTCGCCTCCCGCGCCAGGTCAAGTTCTTCGGCGCGGTCTCGTTACTCAACGATTTCGCGAGCGAGATGATCTACCCGCTCCTCCCGGCGTTCATAACGGGCGTGCTGGGCGGGGGTCCGCAGGCGCTCGGCGCGCTGGACGGGGCGGCCGAGTTCGCCGCGGCGTTCGTGAAGCTCGGCGCGGGACGCCTCGCGGACCGGGTGCCGCTGCGGGGGCCGTTGATCGTGCTGGGGTACTTCATCGCGGTCGTGGTGCGGCCGGTGATCGCGGTGACCGGCGCGGCGTGGCAGGTGATCGGCTTGCGCGTCGTGGACCGGCTCGGGAAGGGCTTACGCACGCCGCCGCGCGACGCCTTCATCGCCGACGTCACGCCCGCAGATCTGCGAGGGCGCGCCTTCGGCGTGCAGCGCGGGATGGACCACGCAGGAGCAGTGCTGGGACCGATCGTGGCGTGGTGGCTGCTCGCGTCCGGAGGCGCGAATGTGCGGACGGTGATCGGGGCGAGCATCGTGCCGGGGGTGCTCGTTCTGTTGCTGGCGAGTTGGGCGGTAAAGGGCGGTAACGGGCGGTACAGGGCGGTAGTAGCCACGGGACCGTTACCGCGCATTACCGCCTACTACCGCCCTCTACCGCCGTCCCTCCTCGCCATCTCGTTCTTCTATCTCCTCCGCATGCCCGACACCTTGATCATTCTGCGCTCGCAGCAGCTCGGTGTGCCGGTGGCCGTCGTGCCGCTCTTGTGGGCGGCTGTACACGCGGTGCGGTCGTCCTCGAGCTTCCTGGGCGGGTCCGCGACGGATCGGCTGGGGCCTCGGCAGACGATGTGGCTGGGGTGGCTCGTTTACGCGATGCTCGCAGTGGGGATGGCGCGCGCGGGCACTGCGACGGCGGCGTGGGGCTGGTTCCTCGCGTTCGGCCTGGTGGCAGGGCTGACCGAGAGTCCGGAGCGGGCGCTGGTGGCGCGCCTCGCGGGGGGCCACCAGGGGAGCGGGTTTGGCCTGTATCACGGCGTTACAGGGTTCGCGGCGCTCGTCGGCGGTGTCGCGCTGGGTGCGGTGTTCCAGCGTTACGGCGCGACGACCGCGTTCCTGGCGAGCGCGGCGGGTGGGATGGCGCTCGTGCTCGGTTGGCCGTTAGTCATGTCATTTCGTCACGAAGGGAGGGATGCATGAAGGCTGCCGCATCGTTCGCGTTCTTGGTCCTCGTGTGCACAGCCTCGCTCGGCGCTCAGCAGCGCCAGGTGCTCCACGGCCCGGGCGAGGTGCGGGGGCTGCCGTTCTCTTCGGCCGTGCGGGTGGGGAACATGCTTTATCTGTCGGGCCAAATTGGGAACGTGCCCGGCACTCGTGAGCTTGCGGATACCGGGATTGCAGGGCAGACCCGTCAGGCGCTTGAGAACATCAAAACTGTGCTCGCCTCGGCTGGTAGTTCGCTCGACCGCGCGGTGAAGTGCACGGTGTTCCTCGCGGACATCAAGGATTATGCGGCAATGAATGCGGTCTATACGACGTTTTTCCCGAAGGACCCGCCCGCGCGCTCGACGGTGGCGGGGAGCGGACTGGCGTTCGGGGCGCGGGTGGAGATCGAGTGCACGGCGACGACCGGGTGACGCTCGACGAGATCAGCCTCTTACCGAGACGATGAGGTAAGCGGCCGCCGCCACCAACAGCGGCGCCGAATACACGCCCGGCACTGCTCTCCTCGCGATGATCGAGGCGACCGTGTGCAGCATTCCGTTCCCTGCCATGACGATTCCGAACACGTACGCCACCGGTCGCAACCCCGGCGCCCCCCGGCGCGCGAGCGGGGTCAGGCTCGCCAATGCAATCACCGCTACCACCAGTCCGGTGATCCACACGCGGAAGGTGAAGGTGGGTATCGGCAGGAAGGGGAATCGCGCCCGAATCGCTTGAACGGTGGGGTTATACACGGACAGAAAATCGGTCAGCGCCTCGTCGGCTACGTGGATCGCGAAGGCCGCACAGAGAGCCAACCACGCGGCCCCGTAGCCGCCCATCACGCGGCTGAAATTCCGCGCTTGGCATCGAGCATCTGGCGCACTCGGCCGAGCAGGTCCGTGACCGACCACGGCTTGTGCAACACCGGCAGGTCGGGTTCGAGCTTCTCGGCGACGCCGGCGTCCCGCGCGGCGTAGCCGCTCATGAAGAGGAAAGGCATGGAGTGGCCCGCTCGCAGCACGGCCTCCCGCAGCTCGGGTCCCCCGCACCGGGGCATCACGACGTCCGACACCACCAGACGAATCTCGCCGCCGTGCGCCCGTACCACGTCGAGTCCCTCCACGCCGTCTTCCGCGGTGAGGACGCGATAGCCGGCGCGCTCGAGCGCGCGCTGCGCCACGCGACGGATGCCTGCTTCGTCTTCGACCAGGAGAATCGTTTCCGAGCCACCCGCGCCGGGAGGCGGTGACTCTCGCGGACGTGCCGGTGCCTCGCCCCGCGCGGCGGCCGGGAAGTACACGCGGACGGTGGTACCACGACGGGGCGCGGTCTCGACGTCCACGAGACCGCCGTGCTGGCGCACCAGGCCGTACACCATCGCCATGCCGAGCCCCGTTCCCACACCGGGCGGCTTGGTCGTAAAGAACGGCTCGAACAGCCGCTCTAGGACGGCGGGCTCCATCCCCCCGCCCGTGTCCGCCACCGCCAGGCAGACGTACAACCCGGCCCGGCTCTCTCCCATAGCGTCCCGGAACTCCTCGTCCAGCAACCGCGACTCCACAACGATGTCCAGTGCGCCACCGAGCGGCATGGCGTCCCGCGCATTGGTCGCCAAGTTGAGCAGGATCTGCTCGACCGCGCCTGGGTCTGCCAGCACCGGCGGGGCATCCCGCGCCGCCGTCACGCGAACCGCGATCGTCTCGGGCAGGAGTCGCCGGAGCATCTCCGAAAGGTCGCGCACGAGGCGTGTGAGCTCGACCGGCCCAAGCTCGAGTTGTCCGGTGCGGCTGAAGGCCAGGAGCTTCCGCACCATCGCGGCGCCCTTCCGGGCCGCCGCCTCGATCTCTGCGAGGTCGGGGGCGCCTTCCTCTCCGGGCAGTAGATCGCTCTTCACGAGCTCGACGTTGGACAGGATGATCGTGAGCAGGTTGTTGAAGTCGTGGGCGATGCCTCCGGTGAGCTGCCCGATCGCCTCCATCTTCTGTGCCTGCCGCAGCTGCCCCTCGAGCGCGCGCCGGTTGGCCTCGGCGGCTCTAGCGTGGCGGGCGAGGCGCCACGAAAGCGTCGCGCCCACCGCGACGAGCAGCGTGGCCGTCAGGACGATGACGCTCCACAGGACACGCCGGGCCCAGCGCGCGCCGGCGCCCAGCGTGGCGGAGAACCGGTCCTCCAGCGCCGCCAGCCGCGTGTCGACCCGATCGACCTGTGTAAGGAGGCCGTCGATGCGGGCACGGTCGGGTCGGGGGCGCGTGGCCTCCGCGTGGATCGAGTCGCCCAGGGCCGCGAGCTCGGCGATGCCGCCGTCACCCGCCGCCCAGATATCGATCGCTTCCGACACGTAGCTGACGTGGCGGAACCGGCGGAAGAACCACGCGAGGCCATCCACGTCCTTGGGGTGGATACGCCCGCGGAGGAATCCCTCCCGCACGAGCCGGTCATCAGGGCGCGGGCGGTCGAGCTCGGTCCGTGCCTGGCGGTCGCCCAGCTGCACCTCAAGCAGCTGGCGGAACTGCCGGTACTCAACGCTGTCCCCGGACCGCGCGTAGCGGACCAGCCGGTAGGTGGCGTCCTTCTGCGCCTTGGACCAGAGCCCCTCACCGCCCACGTACGCCCGCACGGCCGACAGCGTCTCGAAGCCGAAGGACGTGACGGCCGCACTCCCGCCGACCGTGACCGCGAGCAGCACCCAAAACGCGAGCATCTGCCGCCCCGGAGTATCGAGCCGGGCGGCCAGGCCGCGCGGCGCCTGCACGGTCGCTAACAGCAGCGGACGCCCTCTCCCTTCGACTCGAAGAATCGGTCGACGTACTCCTGCTCAGAGAGCAGGGGGGGGTGCCCGGCTGCGCGGCAGTGCTCGAGGTACGCCTCGTAGTCTGGCGCGCCGATGACACGGCGGATGATGCGGAAGACGCGTCGTACGAGGCTAATCCCCTGCGGCATATCCACTCTCGACGTATGGCGCCTCGTGTACCACGGCCGCCTTGCGCCGCGAGAGCACCAGCCACCACTCGCGCAGCGATGTGACGATCAGGACCGTCACGACGGCCATGAACAGCAGCGCCATGAATGTGTTCAGCCGGTCGTTGAAGATCAGGCGGCCCACGTCGGGGTTGGGCGATCCCGCGAGCGACGCGGCGTGCGCCAGAAAGCCGAGCCGTGGATCGGACGAGAACACCTTTTGCCAGCCGGCGGTCATCGTCACCGTGACGAGCCACGCCAGCGGCGCCGCGGTGACCCATGCGAATCGTGCCCGCCCCATCTTGATGAGAATGGTGGTGCCGACGCACAGGGCCACGGCGGCGAGGAGCTGGTTCGAGATCCCGAACAACGGCCAGAGCGAGTTGATCCCGCCCAGAGGGTCCACCACACCCTGATACAGGAAATACCCCCACCCCGCCACGATCACGGCGCTCGACGCGATCACGCTTGGGTACCACGACGTCTCGGCGAACCGTGGCCAGACATGCCCGACGATCTCCTGCAGCATGAAGCGGCCCACGCGCGTCCCGGCGTCGATCGTCGTCAGGATGAACAATGCCTCGAACATGATGGCGAAGTGATACCACAGGGCGTCGAACGTCTTACCACCCAGCACGCTGGTCGCGCCCGCGAAGATTTGCGCCATGCCGACCGCGAGCGAGGGAGCGCCGCCGGACCGCGCTACGAGCGTCGTTTCCCCCATCCGGGCGGCCAGGGCATGCATGGCGTCCGGCGTCACTACGAAGCCCGCCTGCGACAACGCCTGCGACGCCTGGGCGAACGCCGCCGGCGTGGTGTTCATCGCAAAGTAGACACCCGGATCCAGCGTGCAGGCGGCGATCATCGCCATGACCCCGACGAACGACTCCATCAGCATGCCGCCGTAGCCGATGAACCGGGCGTCCGACTCGCGCGCGATCATCTTGGGAGTGGTGCCCGACGAGACCAGGGCGTGGAACCCCGAGATAGCGCCACACGCGATCGTGATGAACGCGAAGGGGAAGAGCTTGCCGGCGAACACGGGTCCGCCGCCGCCCGAAGCGAAGGGCGTGAGCGCCGGCATCTTGAGCGGAGGCAGGATCACGAGAATCGCGATCGCCAGTACGAAGATCGTGGTGATCTTCAAGAAAGTGGAGAGGTAGTCGCGCGGGGCGAGGAGCATCCAGACGGGCAGCACGCTCGCCACGAAGCCGTACGCGATCATCATCCACGTGATCGCCGGCCCGGTGCGCGTGAACGCGGCGCCGAGCGTGGGGTGGGCTGCCACGACGCCGCCCCCCACGAGCGCCGCAATCAGGAGAATCGCCCCAGCCGCGGATGCTTCGCCCACCCGCCCCGGGCGCCACACCTTCATCCACCACCCCATGAGTAGCGCGATGGGGATCGTGCACGCGATGGTGAACAGCCCCCACGGCGAGGCCTTGAGGGCATTCACGACGATGAGAGCCAGGACGGCGAGCAGGATGATCATGATGAACAGCACCGCGAGCATGGCCGTGGCGCCCGCCGCGGGGTTCACCTCTTCCTTGGCCATCTGGCCGAGGGACTTGCCGTTCCGCCGCAGCGAGCAGAACAGGATCGTGAAGTCCTGCACCGCGCCGCCCAGCACGACGCCGATCACGAGCCATAGGGTGCCCGGGAGGAAGCCGAACTGCGCCGCGAGCACGGGGCCCACGAGCGGCCCGGCTCCCGCGATCGCGGCGAAGTGGTGACCGTACAGCACCCACTTGTTGGTCGGGACGAAGTCGCGGCCGTTGTTATATCGCTCGGCGGGGGTCGCCCGGCGGTCGTCGAGGCCGAAGACCCGTGAGGCGAGAAACCTGCTGTAGAAGCGGTAGCCGACCGCGTAGGTGCACACGGCGGCCGTGAGGAGCCAGGCGGCGTTGACCGTCTCTCCCCGGGACAGGGCGAGCACGCCGAAGGCGGCCGCCCCAAGCACGGAGACCCCGCCCCACAGGAGCACCGAGGCGAGCCGTTTCATGGGGCGTAAGTTACGCCGTGCCTTGCCGATGTTCAATTTCGAACATAGGTTCGAAATCTTGACACCGACTGCCTCCTGGCTCATGGCTCCGCGCGCGGCGACGCCCGTCGGCGCGCCGGCCACCGAGACGCGCCCCGATCCGCAGCGCCTGGCCGAGACCGTCCACGGCCGGGTCGCGATCGTCACCGGCGGCGCCACGGGGTTGGGCCGCGCCACGGCCCTCGAGTTCGCGCAGCGCGGGGTGGCCGTCGCGATCAACTACGTCGATCTCCCCGACCGCGATGTCGCGGCCCAAGCGCTCTTGGCTGAGACCGCTATCCGCGCGCTCGGCGTCCCCGTCTATTGCGCGCGCTGCGACGTCCGGAGCCGCGACGAGGTGGAGAAGTTCGTCACCACGGTCCGCGAGCGCCTCGGCGGCATCCACTACCTGGTGAACAACGCGGGCGTCACCCACGACGGCGCCCTGTGGCGGCTGACCACGGAAGCCTGGCGGGAGGTGCTCGACACCAACGTTACCGGCGCGTTCAACTGTATTCAGGCGGTGGCGGGCCCCATGCGGGCCCAGCGCTTCGGCAAGATCGTGAACATCGCGAGCCATCAGGCGTTCCGTCCGGGCTTCGGCATCGCCAACTACGCCGCGAGTAAAGCCGCTTTGATCGGGCTCACCAAGTCCGCGGCAGTGGATCTCGGGCCGTCCAACATCAACGTCAATGCGATCGCCCCCGGATTTGTGAAAACGGACCTGCTCTCGACGCTGCCGCGCGAAGTGCTCGAACGCGCCGAGCACGAGTCTGTGCTCGGGCGGGTGGCGGAGCCGGAGGACGTCGCGCGCGTGATCGCGTTCCTGTGCAGCGAGGCCGCGCGTCATATCACGGGACAAGTGATCGTTGTGGACGGCGGGCTGACGCTCGCTTCTTGAAAATCCCGGACGCGGCAACGATATTGCGCGCCGTGACTAATCCATTGAAAATCAAAAGCTTAGTGAGTTGTGCGTGGTACGTGGCTTTGGCGGCGTGTGGGCATACTTCCCAGGCACCGACACCGGAACCCACGGCGCCGCTCCCAACGGCCGGAATCGCCGCGCAGCAGGTGGCCGTGCTGCCGCTCACGCTGGTCGCCGCGGAAGACTCCTTGCATTGGGGGCCGTCCCTCGGCGAGCGACGAGTGGCCTTGGCCAAAGGAGACAGTGTGCTCGGCACGCTCCTCCAGGCGCGTGCAGCGGAGGTCACGTGGATCCTGCCCGACGCGCTGCGGCGTGCGGCGCATCGGGCGCCGGGCATCGCCCCCGACCCGGATCAGATGGGGTCGGCAATCCTGCTTCGTGGCACCAAACAGAAGCCGGAGATGGTGCCCGACCCGCTACGAAGCGAGCTGCGGACCCTCGCCGCCCTCGCGGGCGGTGGGGGTGGGCGATACGCGTTGGTGCCCGCGGGCCTCGTTTTTCGGCGGACGGGCGGTCCGGCTGACCAGCGGTCGGGAGAGGCGGCGGCACGACCGACCGGTGGTCAACCGGACCGCCAGTCTGGTACCGCGGAGCTCACCGTCGTGTTGGTGGACGTTCGCACCGGCCGTGTGGGCTTCCGTACGGTGGCGCGAGGTGAGGGCGCCGACCCCTGGACCGCGCTCACCCGCGCGGTGAAGAGCCTCACCCCCGGGCTCCCGTGAGCCGGAACGGCCGCGAGGCGACGCTCATCGCGGGTGACGGCATCGGCCCCGAGATCACGCACGCGACGCTGCACGTGCTCGACACACTCGGCGTCGCGTTCGACTGGGACGAGCAATACGGCGGGATGAGCGCGGTGGAGAAAGCGGGCACGCCGCTCCCAGATGCCACCGTGGATTCGATCCGGCGTACGAGGCTCGCGCTCAAGGGCCCGCTCACCACGCCCGTCGGCGGCGGCTATCGATCGGTCAACGTCGCCCTGCGCCAGGAATTCGAGCTGTACGCGAACGTGCGTCCGGTGAAGTCGATCGTGCCGGGCGGGCGCTATCCCAACGTGGACCTGGTGGTCATCCGCGAGAACACCGAGGGGATGTACACCGGCTACGACCGCACCTTCAAGGTCGGCAACGACCCCAAGGCGCTGGCCCAGGCGACATCGGTGATGACGCGCGACGGGTGCCGGCGGATCGTGTGCTACGCCTTCGAGTACGCAAAGCGGCACGGGCGCAAGAAGGTGACGGTAGTGCACAAGGCCAACATCCTGAAGGCGACCTCCGGCCTCTTTCTCGAGACGGCGAAGATGATCGCCCGTGAGTACGAGGGGCAAATCGCATCGGACGACAAGATCGTGGACAACGCGGCGATGCAGCTCGTGATCAACCCGGCGCAGTTCGACGTGATCGTCACGACCAACTTGTTCGGCGATATTCTCTCGGACGAGGCGTCTGGCCTGGTGGGCGGGCTTGGTCTCGCGCCGGGCGCGAACATCGGCGAGCGGGCGGCGATATTCGAAGCCGTGCACGGGTCCGCGCCGGACATCGCGGGGCAGGGGATCGCGAACCCCGCGGCCCAGATGCTCGCGGCGGCGATGATGTTGGACCACGTCGGTGAGCTCGAGGCGGCGGGCCGGCTCCGCCGCGCGCTCGAGACGGCGATCGTCAAGGACAACGTCCGCACCAAGGATCTCGGGGGAAGTGCTTCGACCACTGAGTTCGCCCGGGCTGTGGCCCGACGCCTCTAGCAATCCGTGCACCCGTTGTGGGGAGCAGACAGCGGGCCTCGCGCCGGGAGACATGTGCGCCTCGTGCACCAGGACGCTCTCGAAGCGGGCCTCCCGGATCGGCCGAGTCGTGGCGATCGTGACCACTCTGCTCCTGGTGGGGTACCTCACGCTCACCCTCAGGTCCGCGCCGCCGGGGTCACAAGCCACGGCCCGCACCATGGGCGCCGTGTCGGCGGTGGCGTGGTACCTCCTGACCTTTCGCATCGTGCAGAGGATCGCGTTCGAATGGCTCAAATCGCGACGTGCGTAGTCTTGGCCCTGGCGGCCGTTGTCGTACCGCTCGTCGGGCAGACGTCTCTCTCCATTTATAGTGATGGTCGTATCGTGGTACGTCGCAGTCTCGCCCAGCCGCTCGAGAAGGGCCGCAATACCGTAAACCTGAAGCTCGACGCGCTCGATCCGGCGACGCTCTTCTCCCCGGACACCGCGGTCGCCCTCGTGTCCACGGTGCTGCGCCCCGCGACCGACCAGGGGACCGCGCTGGCGCGGGCGGTGGGACAGACCCTCGCATTCGTGCGCGCCCGGCCTGCGGGCGGGTCGGACACGCTGCGCGCGACCGTGATCCGCACGGACCCGCCGCAGTATCGACTCTCGGATGGGCGATTCCTCCTCTCGGCGCCCGGCGACCCACTGTTTCCGGCGGATCTGATTCGCACGGCACCGGAGGTCGTGGTGACTTTCGATGCGACTCGTCAACGGCCTCGCACCGATCTGGCGTACGTCCTTACGGGTGCGGCGCAGTGGGAGGCGCTCTACCAGGTAGTACTAATGAGCGCGGGGTGTCAGGTGTCGGGAGCCGCGACGATCACGTCACAGACGCTCCGCGCGGACAGCGCGGAGGTACAGCTCGTGGCCGGGTCGATCAATCGCGCGCGGGTGGCGCCGCCCCCCCAGATCATGATACGTGGCGTCACGGCGCTCCGGGCCCAAGAAGTCCAGGCGCCGGCAACCAGCGAGGAGGCGGTTGGCGAGACGCACGTGTACCTGCTCCCCGGCCGGGTGTCGCTCGAGCCAGGGACGCCAGTCGCGAGCGCGCTGTTTCCGCGCGCCGCGGTGGCGTACACCCGGGAGTACATCGTACCAGGAGTCCTGCCGTGGCGCGGCTTCCTGGGTCAATCGCCCGGCGAGCCGGATCGGGTGCCGGTGCAGGTGTGGTACACGCTCAAGCGCGCCCACGGGACGCCGTTCGGTGACCGGCCGCTGCCCGGCGGGACGGTTCAGCTCTATCAGGCCGATTCGACCGGACGGCTCCAGCTCGTGGGCGAGGCGCGGAGCGAGCACACCGCGCCGGGCCGCGACCTGCGGGTCCAGTCGG
The DNA here is from genome assembly GCA_964465315.1 of uncultured Gemmatimonadaceae bacterium. Classification (GTDB taxonomy): domain Bacteria; phylum Gemmatimonadota; class Gemmatimonadetes; order Gemmatimonadales; family GWC2-71-9; genus AG41. The sequence goes on from CAYXIK010000013.1 coordinate 35,389, forward strand.
GCGACGCGTTCGACATCACGGCGGATCGCGTGCAAACGGATTACAATCAGGAGCCGATCCCGCCGGCGAAGCGTGGGCTACCCGCCCGTCAGCGGATCACCGCCTCGTACAGGGTCACCATCTCGAACGCGAAGTCGGAGGCGGTGACGGTCGACGTGCGCGAGGCTCGGTTCGGCGTCTGGCGCGTGACCGACAGCAGCGTGCCGGCCGAGAAGGTGTCCGCCACGGAGGTGCGCTTCCGGATTGCGGTACCCGCCGGAGGCGACGCGACGCTCACGTACACCGTACAGGCCGAGTCGTGACCGTTCAACTGCTACACGTCTCCGACCTCCACTTCGGCGGCCTTGCCGACGTCGAGCAGGTCGAAGCCCTCGAGCAGATCATCCCCGATCTGCGGCCCGACGCCGTGGTGATCTCGGGCGACCTGTCGCAGCGCGCGCGGCACGGCGAGTTCCAGCGGGCGCGGGCGCTCGTGCAGGCCGCGGCGCGGACGGCGCCGGTGCACGTCATGCCCGGGAACCACGACGTCAGCTGGTGGACCCGTCCGTTGATCCCGTTCGACCGGGCGCCGCTGTACGGGAAGTATTCGCGCTATTTCGGGAATGATGTGGCCCCGACGCTCGCCCTGCCCGGCGCGCTCATCGTTGGCGTGCTCACGTCCTATGGCGTGGCGTGGGGCTCGTTGACTTTGCGGCTCCGGGACCTGGCGGTGAAGGGTCATCTCCCCAAGCGGGAGGTCGAGAGGGCGCGCGCCGCGTTCGCCGCCGCGCCACCCGAGCAGGCGCGCGTGCTAGTCGTGCATCACAATGTCCTGCGGGGCGAGCTCTCGCGGCGCATGGGTCTCGCCCGGTGGCGCCAGGCGCAACGCCGGATCGCCGCGTCGGGCGCGGAGGTCGTGCTGTGCGGGCACGATCACCAGGAGGGAGCGGAGCTGCTGGAGGGCGGGGTGGTCGTCTCGACGGCGGGCACGCTGTGTCGCCGCACCCGCGGCGGGCGCCCGTCCAGCTTCAACTTCGTGACCATCGAGCCCACGGCCGTCCACATCACCTTCTTCCGGTGGGCCGCGGAGCACCGCCGCTTCAAAGCGTCGGATACGGTGGCCTTCGCGCGACCGGGCGGCGTCGTGACGCCTTCTGCCCGGGACTCCCTGCCGGCCGGTCGGGTGGGGTAGTTTTGAGCCCCGGTCCACTGCCCCGGGGTTTCTCACACAGACTAGAGGGTTCCATGGCTGCCAAGTTCCAGGGCGTCGATTTCTACGACGTCGACGGACTGTTGTCCGAAGAAGAGCGCGCGGTGCGCGACACCGTGCGCGCCTGGGTCGACGACAATCTCATCCCCATCATCGGGGAGCATTACGTCGAGGGGCGATTCCCCAAGCAGCTCGTTCCCCAAATGGCGGAGCTGGGCCTCTTCGGCGCCAACCTTCCCGAGGAGTACGGGTGTGCGGGACTGAACAACGTCGCTTACGGGCTCATCATGCAGGAGCTCGAGCGCGGAGACTCGGGCGTGCGGTCGTTCGCTTCGGTTCAGGGCGCGCTCGCCATGTATCCGATCTACGCCTTCGGATCGGACGATCAGAAGCGCCGGTGGCTTCCCAAGATGGCCTCCGGTGAGATAATCGGCTGCTTCGGGCTGACTGAGCCCGACTACGGCTCGAACCCTGCCGGCATGATCACCGTCGCGAAGGAGATCAAGGACGGCTGGGTGTTGAACGGCGCCAAGATGTGGATCACGAATGGGTCGACCGCCCAGCTCGCCATCGTATGGGCGAAGACGGGCAAGGTCGACGACATCGACTCGATTCGCGGCTTCATCGTCCCGACCGACACGAAGGGGTTCTCCGCCAAAGACCAAAAGGGCAAGCTCAGCCTGCGCGCGAGCGACACGAGCGAGCTGGTGCTGCAGGATGTGTGCGTGCCGAAGGACGCGTTGCTCCCCAGGTCGGGCGGGCTCAAGTCGCCGCTCATGTGTCTCACACAGGCGCGCTACGGCATCGCGTGGGGGGCGGTGGGCTCGGCGATGGCGTGCTTCGACGAGGCGGCGAGCTACGCGAAGAATCGCGTGATGTTCGGCAAGCCGATCGGCGGCTTCCAGCTGCAGCAGGCGCGGCTCGCCGAGATGCTGACGGAGATCACCAAGGCCCAGCTTTTGTGCCTGCAGCTCGGCCGGCTCAAGGATCAGGGAAAAGCGACGCCGCAGCAGGTCTCGCTCGCGAAGCGTAACAACGTGAGCATCGCCACCGACGTGGCGCGCGAAGCGCGCCGGCTGCTCGGCGCAAACGGCATTCTGGCGGAGTATCAGGCGATGCGGCACCTCGCGAATCTCGAGTCGGTGTACACGTACGAGGGGACGCACGACGTGCACACGCTCATCTTGGGCCAGGAAATCACCGGCATCAATGCATTCAACTGATTGCGGATTGGACGCACGATTTTCGATTCCGCAATCCGCAATCGGCACTCCGCGATTCGTAGCGGCGGTTCTGTTGCTCGGCTTGCTCCCCCCCGCCGCCGCCCAACAGCCCGACTCCACCGTCAAAGATTCCACGACGCTCGCACCCGTCGTCGTGACGGGGGTCCGGCTCCCCACCGTGCAGGAGCTGGCACGCGGGCTCGCCGGCCGGACCGCCACGCTCAACGCGGAGGACCTGGATGCACGCGGCGTGCGCTCCCTCGCCGACGCCTTGGAGCAGCTCCCGGGCGTCACCACGTCGGACGAGCTCGGCGCCACGGCGGAGCTGGACGTCACGCTTCGCGGATTCCAGGTGTCGCCGGTGATCGGACTGCCGCAGGGCGTCACCGTGTACGTCGACGGCGTACGCGCCAACGAGCCGGATGCCCACGAGGTGAACTTCGACTTGCTGCCGCTCGAGGACGTGGACCGGGTGGAGATCGTGTACGGTCCCTCAGTTCTGCTCGGACGGAACGCGCTCGGCGCCGCGGTGAATCTCGTCACGCGGCGAGGCACGAGCCCGGCTCAGACCGAGGTGGAAGCCTCGGGCGGGAGCTGGGGACGCTACGAGCTCAAGCTCCGCACCGGCGCGCGGCACGGCGTCTGGGACTACTACCTCGGCGCGCGCTACGAGCACGAAGACGGCTGGCGCCAGGGAACGCGCAGCCGGATCGGCACGCTGTTCGCGAAGCTCGGCCTGCTGAACGGGACGTGGGACGCGACGCTCAGCTACTCGGGCGCGGACAACCGCATCTTCCAGGCGGGGAGCCTGCCCGAGAGCGTAGCGGCAGTGAACCCCCAGCTGAACTTCACCGGGGGCGACTACTTCGCGCCGCGAGCGCACTTGGTGATCCTGAACGCTCAGCGCCAGGTCGGAAGCACCCAGCTCGCCATCAACGCGTTTGGACGCTCGCTGTCGAGCGAGCAGTTCAACGTGAACTTCGTCGGCGCGGACTCGCGCCAGTTGAATGCGACACGGATCGGGGGCGGGGCGGTGCAGCTCTCCGGAAGCATTCCGGTTGGCCGCCGGCGGCTACACTGGCTTGCAGGCGCCGACGCGGACTACGAGCACGTGGCCGTCCGGATCTTTGCCGTGCCGGGCGGCGGGTCGGCCGACTCGCTCACGGAGTCGGTGCGCACCAACCAGGTCAACGCCGGCGCGTTTGTCGGAGCGAACCTCGAGGTCGCGCCGCGCCTGACCGCCACCGTCGCCGCACGTTACGACTGGATCCGCGTGCCGTTCGAGGATCTGGTCGACCCGTCCCAGAATGGTCTCAACATCTTTCGCCGGCTCTCCCCCCGCGCCGGGCTCACCTGGCGCGGCAACGGGGGGCACGAGGTATTCGCCTCTGTGAGTCGCGGGTTCCGCGCGCCGGCCGTGGTGGAGCTGGGGTGCGCCGACCCGACGGCAGCCTGTCCCCTGCCGTTTGCGCTCGGGCCCGACCCCGCCCTGAAGCCGGTGGTGGCCACGACCTACGAGCTGGGTTGGCATGGGCGGACAGGGGCGCCGCATGGTGGGCTCGACGCGAGCGCCGACGTGTACCGCACCGATGTCCGTGACGACATCTTCTTCATCGCCTCGACGGTCACGGGCGGCTACTTCCAGAACATCGGTGCCACGCGAAGGAGCGGCGTCGAGTTCGCGCTCCAATGGCTGAGCTCCTCCGGGGTTCGCGCGTACGTGAACTACGGGTACACACGAGCCACGTTCGAGACGACCGCCAAACTCGCCACCACGCGTGACACCGCGGGCGAGACCGTCCGCCCCGGCGACGTCCTCCCGATGGTGCCGAGCCATCGGGTCAACGCGGGTGTCGCGCTCCCGCTCGTGCGGCCCCGCGGCGCGAGCCCGTCGCTCGTGGCCGGGCTCGACGCCCGCTACATCGGCCCTCAATGGCTGCGCGGCGACGAGGAGAACGCGACGCGCAGGCTCTCCGACTACCCCGTCGCCGATCTGTCGCTCACCACGATTTGGCACGACTTCGAGCTGCGCTGGGCGGTGGGCAACGTGTTCGACCGGCGCTACTACAGTTTCGGGACGTTCGCCGCAAACCCCACGGTGACGGGGACGCCGGTCCAGCGGTGGTTGACGCCGGGATTGCCGCGACACGTGCAGGTCAGTCTGAGCACCGATTTCTGACGGCGTGATACGACGCCACGACGCTACGTCGGTACGACGGTTGCCAGAATGAGGCGCGCGGGTTTGTTTTCCTGCGCCGAATGGATGATTCACCACTCTCAATGCACAACGTAGCGTCCTGGCGTCGCCTCTCATGAAAATCGCTGTCTGCATTAAGCGCGTCCCCGATTCCGAAACGCGCGTCAAGATCGCCCCCGACGCCAAGTCGATCGACGAGGCCGGCGTGAAGTTCATCCTCAATCCCTACGACGAGTTCGCGGTCGAGGAGGCCCTGCGCCGTAAGGAGAAGGCAGGCGCCGGTGAGGTGGTCGCAATCGCGCTCGGCCCAGCGGCGGCGCAGGAGACGATCCGCACCGCGCTCGCCATGGGGGCAGATCGCGGCGTCCTGCTCCAGGCCGACCGGCTCCCCGCCGACGGCCTCGAGGCCGCGAAGGCCCTCGCTGCCGAGCTCAAGACCGGCGGCTTCGACCTGATCCTGTTCGGGAAGATGGCGATCGACGATTACAACCATCAGGTCGGCCCAATGGTGGCGGAGCTCCTCGACCTGCCGTGCGTCACCACGGTGGCCCACCTCGAAATCGAGGGCACCAAGGGAACCGCGGAACGGGAGGTAGAGGGCGGCGTCGAAGTCGTGGAATTTCCGCTGCCGGCGGTGCTTACGACCGACAAGGGCTTGAACGAGCCGCGCTACCCCGCCCTCAAGGGGATCATGGCGGCCAAGAAGAAGCCGCTCGACGTGAAGCCCGCCACGCTGGCCGCGGGAGGGCTCGACGTCCTCGCCCTCATGCCGCCGCCCGAGCGCCAGGCGGGCAAGATCGTGGGAGAGGGCGCGGCCGCGGTGGGGGAGCTGGTGCGGCTGCTGCGCGAGGAGGCGAAAGTCTTGTGAGCCGCGTCCTCGCCGTGCTCGAGCAACGTGACGGTATGCTGCGCAAAGTCTCCCGCGAGGTGGTGACGGGTGGCCGGCGTCTGGCCGACGCGCTCGGCAGCGGCACCGTGGACGCGCTGGTCGTCGCGGCGGGTCCGGTGCGCGGGACGGAGGCCTTGGGCGGGTTCGGCGCGGACACGGTGATCACGCTGACCAATCCGGCTTTCGGCAGCTACGCACCCGAGGGGTATGCACGAGCGATCGTAGACCGCGTGAAGGCCGGCGGCTACGGCGCCGTGGTGTTCGCGGCGAGTGCGACCGGAAAGGATCTCGCCCCGCGGGTCGCCGCCCGGCTGGGACGGCCGCTCGCCCAGGACGTCACCGACGTGGCGGTCGAGAGCGGCGCCGTCATCGCGATTCGGCCGGTCTACGCGGGCAAAGCGCTGCTCAAGATCAAAGTCGCGGGGAGCCCCGCAGTGCTCTCGTTGCGGCCCAACGTGTTCACACCCGTGCAGCGTCCCAAGCCCGGTACCCCGGAGGTTGCTTCAGTGGCAGGAGCGGCCGGCCGGGTGGTCGTGAAGCAGGTCAAGGCGGCGCCGGCGGGCACGCTCGACGTGGCCGAGGCGCCGATCGTCGTATCCGGCGGCCGCGGGCTCAAGGAGCCGGCGAACTTCAAGGTTCTCGAGGAGCTGGCGGCGGCGTTGGGTGGTCGCGCGGCGGTTGGGGCATCGCGCGCCGTGGTGGATGCGGGCTGGCGTCCGCATGCGGACCAGGTGGGGCAGACCGGAAAGACGGTCAGCCCGACGCTCTACGTGGCGGTGGGCGTGTCGGGCGCCATTCAACATCTCGCCGGCATGCGCACATCGAAGGTCATCGTCGCAATCAACAAGGACAAGGACGCGCCGATCTTCAAGGTGGCGGACTACGGGATCGTCGGAGACCTCTTCGAAGTCGTGCCGAAGCTGACGGAAGAGATAAGAAAACTTCATGGGTAGGGGAGAGGGGAGAGGAGAGAGGTTCGTCCCGGCGCAGTACCAACCGCCGTTGCCTCTGGATCGGCTCATCTTGAAGGAGGGTGCTGAGGGCGCCGGTGACCGGATGGAGCTCGATGTGCTCATCGTCGGGGCGGGGCCCGCCGGGCTCGCGTGCGCGATCGAGCTGGCGCAGCTGGCCAAACGTGGCGGCGGCGATCTCAACATCGGGGTGCTCGAGAAGGCGGAGGCGCTGGGAGAGCACTCGCTTTCGGGCGCCGTCGTGAATCCGTGCGCCTTCCGGGAGCTCTTCCCAGACCTGCAGGACCGGGACTTCCCGTTCCGCGCGCCGGTGACCAAAGAGGCGGTGCACCTGCTCACCGCACACCGCGCACCGCGTATTCCCACGCCCCCCACGATGGACAACGCCGGGAATTTTATCGCGTCGTTGTGCGAAGTCGTACGCTGGTTGGGCGCGCGGGCGGAAGCCCTCGGCGTGAACCTGTTCACCGGATTTCCGGCGGCGAGCCTGTTGACTGATGGAGAGCGCGTGGCGGGCGTCCGGACGGCCGCGACCGGCCTCGACCGCGACGGTCGACCGCTCGCGAACTACCTCGCACCCAACGACCTTGTCGCCGGCGTGACGGTGCTGGCGGAGGGCACGCGAGGGATGCTGTCACAGGCGTGGCTCGAGTGGCAGCGCGTAGGCGCCGCGAATCCGCAGATCTACGCGCTGGGTGTGAAAGAGATCTGGGAGACCCCGCAGCGCCTCGACACGATCGTCCATACCCTCGGCTGGCCGCTCCCGACCGACGCGTTTGGTGGAAGCTTCATGTATCCGTTGGAGCCGAACCTGGTCGCGCTCGGCCTGGTGGTGGGGCTCGACTACCGAGACGCTGTGCTCGACGTGCATACCCTCTTCCAGCGCATGAAGCTGCACCCGATATTCCGGCGCGTGCTCGAGGGCGGTGAGATGGTCGAGTGGGGCGCCAAGACCATCCCTGAGGGCGGGTACTACTCGATCCCGGCGCGACGAGCTGGCGAGGGCGTCGTGATCCTGGGAGACTCGGCCGGTTTCGTGGACGTGCCCTCGCTCAAAGGCATCCACTACGCGATGCAGTCGGGGATCTTCGCCGCGCGGGCGATCTTTGCCGCTCTCGAGGTGCACGATCCTTCCGTCGCCCGCCTTGCCGAGTACGACCGCCTCGTCGACGAATCGTTCATCATGAAGGACCTGTATCGCACACGGAACATGCGGCTCGCGTTCAAGGATGGATTCTACGTCGGCGGCGTTAAGGCGGCGGTCATGAGTGCGACGGGTGGTCGGATACCGGGCGGAAAAATCGCGGTGCTGAGCGATGCGGACGTCCCACGGGTCGCCCCCGGCGCAAGCCCGCGGTCAGCTTCGACCCCACACGGCAAGCTGACGTTCTCGAAGGTCGACGCGGTCTTCAAATCCGGGAATGCGACCCGGGACACGATCCCTATCCATTTGGAAGTCGGTAAGGACGTGCCCGCCGCGGTCGCGGAGTTCTATTCACACATGTGCCCGGCGGGTGTGTACGAAGTGGCGCAGGGGACGTTGCGCGTCAATGCTCCGAACTGCGTGGACTGCAAAGCCACCGACGTGCTGGGCCCGCGCTGGACGCCACGCGAGGGCGGAAGCGGTCCGAAGTACAAGCGGATGTAGGCTCGTCCGCGTTTCGGCGTCCTCTTCCCGTTACAGTCCCGCCATCCTGATTCCGTCGATGATGAACTGCACGGCGATGGCGCACAGCACCAGGCCCATGAGCCGGGTGAGGATCCGCATCCCCGTCTGGCCGAGCTGGCGCTCCAGCCGCGTGGCCGCGGCGAGGGTCACGTAACAAAGAAATGCCGTGAGGGCGATTGCCGCGTACACGCCGATCGTGGCCACCGGACTCTTCGACGCGCCGGCGAGGACCATGACCGTGGAGATCGCGCCCGGCCCCGCGAGCATCGGGACGCCGAGCGGCATGATGCCCACGTCTTCCTTCTGAATTCCTTCCGCCTTTTCCACCGGCGTTTCCTTTTGCTGGCTCCGGCGCGCCTGGACCATGTCGAGCGCGTTGAGGCCGATGAGCACGCCACCCGCGATTTTGAACGCCGCGATGGTGATGCCGAACAGCCGGAAGATGAGGCTGCCGCCAAGGGCGAACGACGTCAGGGTGATGAGGCACGTCCACGCGCCCCGGCGGGCCATGAGGCGGCGTGTTTCCGGGGAATCGCGCGCGGTCATGGCGAGGAACGTCGGTACTGCGGTGAGGGGATCGACGATGAACAGGACCGACGTGAAGATGAGAAACAGCTCCTGCAGCGTCTTCAGCATTTCGGTCACATAGCGACCTGGACCACCCGGTCCTTGCCGGCCTGCTTGGCCGCGTACATCGCCTGATCGGCCTTACGCAGCAGCTCGTCGCTGCCCGCTTCCGTTCCGGACACCGCCACGACTCCGATGCTCGCGGTCACGGAGGGCGTGCCCCGGAACACCGTCCGGATGCTCGCGGCCAGGCGGGAAGCGGCGGCGTGCGCCACGTCCCCGTCCGTCTCGGGCATGAGCACGCCGAACTCGTCGCCGCCGAGCCGACCCACGACGTCCGCCTGACGAACGGCGCCGTGCATCGCGTCCGCCACGAGCCGCAGCACGGCGTCGCCCGTGGCGTGGCCGTGCGCGTCGTTCACCTTCTTGAAGTCATCGAGATCGAGGTAGATGAGCGCCAGCGGGCGCCCGTAGCGGCGGTTGCGTCCGAGCTCCTGCGTCAGCTCGTGGGAAAAGGCACGCGCGTTCAGGACATTCGTGAGCGGGTCGTGCGTCGCCAGCTGCGCGAGCTGGTCTTGGGTGCGGCGGAGCTGGGACAGCCCGGCGATGGCCACAGCGACCACCGCGAGATACGCCACCTCGTTCAGGATGCGGAGTTGCAGCGGTGTGGCCTCGGGCATCTGGTCGATGCCGATGCGGAACCGGAGCAGAGTGGTCGCCGCCGCGAAAGCGATGCCCCATCCCGTCCCGTCCAGCCACGTAGCGAGCAGTACGGGAATCAGATACAGAACGCCCAGCCGGAGCTCCCCCGGCGTCCTGGCATTCAGGAAGTAGACGCCTGCGACGAGCGCGGCCAGGCTGAGCAGCCGCAGCGCGCGGAACAGGTTCGGGCGGGCGGCCACCTAGAAGGGGGCCTCGGCCACGTGGTGCGGATCGTCGAGCAGCAGGGCTGCCAGGGTCTCCCCCGCGGGCACTGCGGGCCGGTCCTCCGGCACGATGAGAAGCGCGTTCGCACGGGCCATGGACGTGAGGATGCCCGAACCCTGCGGGCCAGTCAAGCGCGCCGTGAGGTGCCCGTCGGGGCCCTCCGGCCTGACAACCGCCCGGAGGAAGTGACGGAGCTTGGGGCCGAGCGTGATCGGCTCTCCCACGCACACCGGCACGGTGCGGCGGAACGGCAGCCGGTGGCCGAGCATCCGGCGCACCGCGGGACGCACGAAGAGTTCGAACGTGACCATCGCGCTCACCGGATTGCCCGGCAGGCCGATCCACGGCTTGTCGTGGAGTGTGCCGAACCCCACCGGCGCGCCGGGCCGCATGGCGATGCGCCACAGCCTGATCTCGCCACCGAGCTCAAGCAGCACGTCGCGAACGAGGTCGTGCTCCCCGACGCTCACGCCCGCGGTGGTGACGAGAAGGTCCGTTCCCCGCGCGGCGGCGAGCCGCTCCCGGAGGCTCTCCTTCGTATCGCGAGCCAGTCCGAGTTCTATGGGGATGCCACCCGTCCGTTGGATGAGGGCGTGGAGTGTGTAGGAGTTCGACGTCGCCACCTTTCGCCCGGCGAGGATCTCGTCGGCCCGGTCCAGGTCGACGATCTCGTCCCCCGATCCCATGAACGCGACGCGCGGGGCATCGTGGACCAGCGGCATTCCGTGCGCGATGGACGCGAGCACACCCAGTTGCGCGGGGCCGAGCGGTGTGCCGGCCTCGAGCACGACGGCGCCCTTTCGGATATCCTCGCCCCGGTGGCGGACGTTCTTCCGGGCGTCGCGGGCGTTCACCACGGTCACGCGCCCGGGTGCGGCGGGCTCGGTGTCCTCCTGGCGCACCACGGTGTCGGCACCCGCGGGTAGGGGCGCGCCGGTGAAAATCCGTGTGACCTCGCCCGGACCGATCGGCTTCGTTGGAAACTGGCCGGCCGCCACGGTCTCGATCACTGCTAGGGTGATCTTGCCGCGCTCGATGTCTGCAGCGCGGGCCGCGTAGCCGTCCATCGCGGAGTTGTCCCAGCCGGGCAGGTCGATGGGGCTCGACACGTCCTCGGCGAGGACGCGGTCGAGCGCCTCGCGAAGGGGCCGCCGCGCCGCGGGGAGCGGTGTCGCGTGCTCGAGGATGCGCTGCGCCGCTTCCGTCGGGGTCAGCATGTCAGGGCGGGAGGATCTTGGCGCGGTCCCACGCGATGTTGGCGAGGGTGACCAACCAGGCGGTGTCGGCGAACCGGAAGACGGGCACGTCGTCGGCTCGATAGGCTGGATCGTCGGTGATGATCGCAACCCAGTCCCCCGGGTCGTGGACCTTGGAGTCGAAGATCGGCTCCGGCCCCGCCGCGCGCCGGTACACCTCGATCTTCGGGAGGGGTGCCCCCTTGAACCCTTCAACCAGGACGATATCGGCCCCCTGGAGGTAACGCCGCGCCAGCGTCACTGGATCGGATTCCTTCTCGGTCTTCTCCCACAAAACGCGCTGCCCGGGGCCCTCCATGAGCACGCGCTCCGCGCGCCCCTCGTGCCAATGACGCCACGAGTCCTTCCCGCGCTGGTCCGTGTCGGCGGGATGAGTGCCGTGCTTGATGGTCATCACCCGGAACTTGCGGCGGACAAGCTCGGCCGACAGCGCCACGAGCAGCGTGGTCTTGCCGGCGTTCTTCCGGCCGATGATGGACATCATCCGCGTCGCCGCCACGCCGCCTCCGCCCGTTCCAGATCCGCGGGAGTGTTGACGTTGAAGAACAGCTCGTCCGGGTCGCCAAACGCTCGGACGCGCTCGAGGGATAGTGTACCGACCTTCACGTCGGCGTGGAAGCCGATGGCCCGCAGGTCGCCGCGCGCGAGTTGCCGCTCGATGGCGGGGCCGCACGCGGGGCCATACACCGCGCAGAGCGGCTCGACTCCCCGGCGTCCATCGCTCTCCGGGAGAAACGCGTCGTACGCTCCCCCCGTCGCCCCGGTCACCAGGGCTCTGAGCAAGTCCTCGGTGAGGAACGGCATGTCCCAGGCGACGCACAGGACCGGTCCCGAGCCGGATACCACCGCGGTGTAGATGCCGCCCAGGCTGCCCGAGTCCCGGCGCACGTCGGGAATGGTTCGGAGGTCGGGTCGCCACCCGGCGGCGTCCGGGGCGTTGGCGACCAGCAAGGGCGCCCCGCCGGTCACCGCGGCGACCACGTCCACGACGCGGTCGAGGATGCGCCGCCCGCCGAGCTCCACCAGTCCTTTGGGACGTCCGCCGTAGCGGCGGGCGGCACCGCCGGCGAGGACGGCACCACGCGTGATCACCCCGCCAGTGCCCGGTGGTCCACCATGAGGCAACGGTCCATCACGAAGGGAATGCCCGCTGTTTGTGCGCGCGCCCGGGCCGCCTCGTCCACGACGCCCATCTGCAGCCAAATCATTCGAGGAGGGGGACGGAGGCTGAGCGCTTCGTCGACGATCGAACCCGCGAACTGGCTGCGCCGAAACACGTCGACCACGTCGATCGAGTGATCGGCCGCGGCCGCCGTCAGCGTTGCGTAGCTCCGCTCGCCGAGGATCGTCTCGTGGTGGGGGTTCACCGGCACGATCCGGAACCCCGCATCCCGGAGGTACCGGGCGACGATGTGGCTCGGCCGGGCTGGCGAGGGCGACAGGCCTACCACCGCGATCGTCCGCGTCGCCTTCCCCTCGAGTATTCGGCTAAGCTCCTCTGCTGTCACGCGTCTGGCCGGTGGACGTGCGGGGTGCCGCTCACCGCTCGCCCGACGAGCACCAGTCCCGAACGACGCCCGATCGTGAGGGCGAGCGTCGACGGCACGCTCGGCGTCGCCACGTACGCGAGCCCCGCGCGCGCGGCCTTGTACGCCAACTCGGCCGAAATACGGCCGGTGACGAGCAGCCCGCGCCCCACGATCGGTACACGGGCGATGACGGCCGCGCCGATCACCTTGTCCACCGCGTTGTGGCGCCCGATGTCCTCCGCGTGGAACAACAACCGCTCGTTGTCAGTGAGCGCCGCGGCGTGGATGCCACCGGTCTCGTTGTACCGCTCGCCGCGGCCGAACAGCTCTTTGAACAGTGCGCGCATCCGCTCGGCCGCCGGGGGCTCGCCCCGCGCCGGCACGCGGGCATGGGCGACCGCGTTCGGATCGGCGAGGAAGGTCGAGACCGCGCCGCACCCGGAAGCCAGCACTCGCTTGCGGTTCTCTCCCTTGACGCTCGCCAGGCGCTCGGGCTTGATGTCTGCCCAGAAACCCACGTCGGTGGCACAGGGGCGCAGCTTGAGGAGATCGTCCAGCGTCTCGATGTACCCTTCGCCGTGCAGCCACCCGGTCGCCAGCTCCTCGAGCAGGTCGGGCGTGCACATCCAGGTCACCGCGGGCTCGCCGTTCACTTCGAGCCAGACCGGCACTTCCTCCACGGCAGCCGACTCGGCGAGCATCCGGCCGCGACGGCTCCCAGGTTCAGGCTTCACCGAAGTATTCCGAATAGAGATGCGGTCCCTCCTGCACCCTCACCGCGTGCAGCGTCACGTCCGCGGGGAGCCTCGCGGCGATCCGCTCCCACACGTACACGGTGAGGGCCTCGCCCGTCGCGAGTCGCTGGCCGTCGGCGAACTCGGGCGCCGCCGCGTTGATGCTCTTGCCGTCGAACCGCCGCACGACCTCCTCCTCGAGCAGCGTGTCGAGCTGCTGCAGGCTCATCACACCTCCTGCTTCGGCATGAAGGGGCGCCTTCACCGTCACTCGACACTGATAGCGATGCCCGTGCTCGGTCGCCGCCCGGCCGAATGCGGCCGCGTTCTGCTCGACGGTCCAGCCGGCCCGCCCAATCCGATGCGTCGCGCTAAACTCAACGATGCGTGTAAGATAGCAGATCGGCATGGTCAGAACACGCGCACCGCGCTGGCCTTGAAGGAGAACACCACGGGACCTCCTGGCGCGAGCCCCAGATCCCGCACCGCGTCCTCTGTGATCACCGCCACAAGCTCCACGCCGACGTCGGCGGTGACGTGCACGACACCGGGGCGCTGATGGGAGAGCCGGGTCACACGTCCGGAGAAAACATTGCGCGCCGAGGACGCGAGCGGCTCACGGCTCACGAAAATGTCCGTCGGCGGCACCGCGAGAATGGCCGGGCCCGTTTTGTCCGTGGTGGCGGCCACCTCGATCGAGCCGACGCACACGCGTTTTAGCCCGGCGTCGCCAGGCCCGACCCCAGACGGGAGCTCGACGCGGAACAGGTTCTCGGGGGTGACGGGCGCCAGCTTCCCCTCGGCGAGAGCCCGCACGTCGTCGGCCCAGCGGTAGGCGTCTTCGAGCTGATGCGAGGCGAGGCACACGGCGAAGGGCCGGGTGGCGCTCTCTTGGGCCAGGGCCCGATACAACGTCTGGGCCGCGGCGCGGTCGGCCGAGCTCGTCGGCTCGTCGAGCAGCAGCACGTCCGGCTCGATCGCGAGCGCACGGGCCACGGCGACTCGCTGCACCTCACCGTCCGACAGCTCGTGCCGGCCGCGATCGAGCAGCGAGGTGATCCCAAGCGTTCCGGCAACGCGGTCGATCACCCTCGTGACGTCCGGGCGTCTCGTCCCCCGCACCTCTAATCCGAACTCCAGATTCTGTCGCACAGTTCCGCGAAACAGGACCGGGCGTTGCTCGACCAGCGTCACCCGGCGCCTGGCGCCGCTGCTCCCCGTCACGACCGCGCCGTCCAGCCGAACCTCGCCCTGCGTAGGGCGCTCGAGCAGCGCGAGTAGGCGCAGCAACGTGCTCTTGCCCGACCCGTTCGGGCCCACGATGGCGACCCGCGAGCTGGGTGGGACCTGGAAGCGCTCGATATCGAGCACCACGCGACTCTCGTAGCGATGCACCACGCCTACGAGCTCAAGCATGGTTACGCCCCCCTCCCCGACCCCTGGAGCGCCTGCAGCGCGACGTTCACGAGCAATGCCAGGAGCAGCAAAATGAGCCCCAGGGCGAGCGCGAGGCCGAAGTCGCCCTGGCTCGTGTACAGCGCGACCGCGGTCGTGAGCGTGCGGGTCTGGCCGCGGATATTGCCGCCGACGGTCATAGCGGAGCCGATCTCGGCGACCACGTGGCCGAACGCCGTCGTGATGACCGCGGCGAGCGCGAACCGGGCCTCGCGCGCGACGGTCCACGCCGTGCGCCACCGGCCGGCGCCGAGGGTTTGGGCGGTGCGACGGATGCGCGCATCCACGCCTTGCACGGCCGCGGCGGCGAGGGCCGCGGCGATCGGGAAAGCGAGCAGCACGTCCCCGACCACGATCGCTTGCCACGTGTACAGCCATTCAAGACCGCCGAGCGGGCCGCGGCGCGACAGGAGGCCATACAAGAGGAGGCCCACGACCACCGTGGGGAACGCCAGGGCCGTATTGACCACGGTGAGCGCGGCACGTCGGCCCCAGAAGGGCTTGGTCGCGAGCACAAAGCCCGCGGGAATGCCGAGCCCGCAGGCGACGAACGTGGAGAGGAGACCGATCTTGAGGGTGAGGAGGGCGATGCCATAGACCTCGGCGTCGGCCGAGAAGAGCAGCGCGAGCGCGCGCCGGAATCCTTCCGCTAAAAAATCCATCCGAGGCCGATCGTCGCCCACGGGTGTGCCGTCCACTCGCTCAGCGACGCGTTGACGTCGAGGACGCGGCTGCCGTCGAAGTTGTTCGGCACCTTGTAAGAGACGGGGTAGGAGAGCTTCCACAGCTCCAGCCGGAAGTCTCCGCGTATGGAGAACCGCCGCGCCGGATACCAGCGGAATCCCGCGTTGGGCGCGAGCGTGATCTTCGTCCCGAACTTGTAGCCGCTCGTGTCTTTGGCGACGCGCTGCCCGATGGCCACGCCGAGCGCTCCGCCTACGTACGGCGCGAGCCCCCGCCAGCTTTTTCTCCCCGCCAGCGCGAGCTGAAGGCCCGCGTCGGCAATGACGATGCTGTTGTCGTATGGACCAGTCTTGCGCGACGTGGAAGCCTGCGTCGGGTCCACCACGAAGCTCGTGGTCCGGCCATATGCGACGCCAAGCGACGCGCCAATCGCGCCAAAGGGTGCCTCGTACCGAAGTCCGGCAGTGATGCCATCCGAGAGGCCGACCCCGACGCTGCCTCGCCCGCCGCCCAGGTAACCGGCCGTCGCGACCCAGGCCGCCCCCCTCGGGATGTCGTGGTAGGGAGAGTGGCCGGGATCGTGGCCGACTTGAGCGGACAGCTGGAAAGTTGGAATGTTGGAAAGCAACAGTCCAAGCGGGATCCACCTTCCAACCTTCCAACCTTCGCGCAGTCCGCGCATCAGTCCGTCTCTCTCAAATCCCGCCCCGTCATCTCCGGCGGCGGTTCGATGTCGAGCATTCGGAGCACGGTCGGGCCCACGTCGCGTAGCGCCCCACCGTGACGCAGCGCCGCGCGCGCCGCATCCCCCACGATCACAAACGGCACCGGGTTCGTGGTATGCGCGGTGTGCGGCCCGTCCGTCGTCGGGTCGATCATGAGCTCGCAGTTGCCGTGGTCGGCCGTCACGAGCAGCGTGGCCCCGCGTCGCTCGGCGCTCTTGAGCACGCGCTCGAGACATTGGTCCACGGCCTCCACCGCCTGCACGGCCGCGCTTAGTACCCCCGAATGCCCGACCATGTCCCCGTTTGCGTAGTTGCACAAAATGAAGTCGTGATGCCCGGCCTCGATCGCCTTGCACAATACGTCCGTCACGGCCGGCGCGCTCATTGCGGGCATCAAGTCGTACGTGGCCACTTTTTGCGAGGGCACCAACAGGCGCTCTTCGCCGGGGAACGGGGTCTCGCGCCCGCCGTTGAAAAAGTAGGTGACGTGGGCGTATTTCTCGGTTTCGGCCGTGCGGAACATGGTCCGGCCCCGCTCGGACAGCACCTGGGCGACGATCTGCGAGAGCACCATCGGCCCGAACGCGATGGGGAACGCGAACGTCTCGTCGTATTGCGTCATGGTCACCAGGTCGACCGCCGGCCGCGGGCCGGTATCGAAAGCGTCGAATCCCTCCACCGCCAGCGCGCGGACGATCTGGCGCATCCGGTCAGCCCGAAAATTGAAGCAGAACACCCCGTCGCCCGGTCGGATGCGCGGCGTTCCCGTGATCACGCGAGGTTTCACGAACTCGTCGGTCTCGCCAGCCTCGTACGCCCGGCGGATCGCCACGACGGGGTCGGGCGCGGGCTGGCCTACTCCGTGTACCATCGCGTCGTACGCGATCTTAGTGCGCTCCCAACGCTTGTCGCGGTCCATCGCGTAGTACCGGCCCACCACGGTGGAGACCGCCGCCTGACCGCCGTACTGTCCCAGGAGGTCCACGAGCTCCTGCATGAACGCGAGTCCCGACTGCGGCGGCGTGTCGCGTCCGTCGAGCCACGCGTGGATGGCGACCGGCAGCTCGCGCAGGTGGGCCAGCATCAGGGCGGCCACGAGGTGCTGGTCGAGGGCGTGCACGCCGCCGGTCCCGATCAGTCCCATTAGGTGCAGCGTGCCGCGCCGTCGCTTCACCGTCTCGCAGAGCTCGACGAGCGGCGGCAGCCGGAAGAACTCTCCCGACTCGATCGCTTGGGAGATGCGCACCATGTCCTGCGGCACCACACGCCCGGCGCCCAGGTTTAGGTGGCCGACTTCGCTGTTCCCGATCTGTCCCTCGGGGAGCCCGACCTCGAGCCCGGATGCGTTGAGCAGCGTGCGTGGCGCCTTGGCCCAGAGGCGATGCCAGGTGGGTGTCCACCCGAGCTCAATGGCGTTGCCCTCGCGGCCGGGACGGAAGCCCCAGCCGTCGAGCACGATCAGGACGACCGGGGTGCGCGGCCCATGCCTCTTTGCCATATTGAAGGGGATGCAATCTAGCCGGGCCTTCCGCGCCCTACCAGTTGTGTTGTGGCTCATGACGCCCCCGCTGCTCGCCTCCCAAGCGCGCTATCGAGTCACCACCGACGGCGCCTGGTTCTACCAGGAGGCCAACGGGAAGCGCCTGGCGCGCCTCGCACGTGGGGCGGTCCTCATGGCCGGCGACGCGCAGGGCAATTGGCAGGGCCTGATCCTCGAAGGGTGGATCTTCGCGACCTCAGTGGGTCCCACGCCGCGCGCGGGCTTCGATATCGCGGTGACGCGGGCGCCGGAGGAGAACCTCCGCTCCGCGCCGGCCGGGGCCCTCATCGCGAAGCTGCCCGAAGGGTTCCTCTTGAGCCGCGTGACCGAGGGCAGCTCGGGTCGCTGGGTGCATGTGACCCGCTCGGGTTGGGTGGAGCGGAACGATGTCGAACCCGTCGCACAGGTCGCGGGGTCGCGCACCGCCGCGCCCGACTCCGGCACGGATCAGGCGGAGCCCCCTCCGCCGCCCGCTGCGACGGCTCCCACGCCTCTGTCGCGCCCCGGGACTCCCGCCACCACGGGCCACACAGCCCCCGCCGGCGCGGGGCCGCCTGACACGGGACTGGGCCCGGCCGCGCCGGTCGATCCGGCGCGGGTCGAATCGGCGCGCCGCACGGTGCTGTATCGTGCCCCGGAGGGCCAGCCCGCCGGCACGCTCGCGCCGTCGGCGCCGCTGCGCGTACTGGGCAAATCGGGCGAATGGACGCGCGTGGAGCTTGAGGGCTGGGTGAAGAGCGCCGACCTGCAGATCGCGCCGCCCGGAGTCCTCGTCGGCGTCACCGCCGCCGAGCTGCGAGCCGACCCGCAACGCTACGCGGGACAGGTGCTCCGGTGGACGCTGCAATTCATCTCGTTACAGAAGGCCGATGAGCTGCGCCCCGAGATGCCGACCGGCTCCACGTACGTGCTCGCGCGCGGGCCGCTGCCCGAGCGCGGGTTCGTCTACATCGTGGTGCCGGACGCGAAGCGGCCGCAGCTCGAGAGCATCACGCCCCTCGCCACCGTCCAGGTCACTGCCCGCGTGCGGATCGGCCGCACCCGGTTTCTCGGCAACCCCGTGCTGGATTTGATCAGCCTCGAGACCCTCCCATGAACGAGATCCTGCGCGACCGCCTGTGGCGAAAGCTCGAAGCGCTTCCCGAGGACAAGGCGTACATGGTCCTCGACTACCTCGAGTTCCTCGAGTCCAAGTACGCCGAGCGACCGGCGGGCGCGCCGCCGTTCCAGCGAGTCGCGGAGACGCTCGAGGACACGCTCCGTGCGGGTCGGGTACCTGTGAACATCATCCGCGGGACGATGGACGCGGTCGGGAAGGCGGGAAAGCTTCTGGAGAAGGTGGCAGCCGCGGGGAAGGCGGCTGTCGACGAGGCGTCGAAGAAGTCGGTGGACAAGCCCGCGGACAAGCCCAACGTTGAGGAAACGCCACCCGCCCAGTAACTTTCGCCATGGGAACCTTCCGGCCGGCCTCCGCTCTCACTTTCGACGACGTATTGCTCGTGCCGCGGCTGTCGACCGTGCACCCGCGGAGCGTCGATGTGCGTTCCCGGTTCACGCGCGGCATCCCGCTCAACATTCCCCTCGTGTCCGCCGCCATGGACACCGTCACCGAGTCGGAAATGGCGATCGCGATCGCGCGTGAAGGCGGGATCGGCGTGATCCACAAGAACATGCCCGTGGACCGCCAGGCCGCCGAGGTCGACCGCGTGAAGCGCAGCGAGTCGGGAATGATCCTTCACCCTATCACGCTCGGCCCCGACCGGCCGGTGCGCGAAGCGGTCCGGCTGATGGAGCGGTTCCGCATCTCGGGCGTGCCGATCGTGGACGACGCGGGTTGCCTCGTGGGCATCCTCACGAACCGCGACCTGCAATTCGAGCGCGAGCTCGACCGGCCGATCCGGGAGGCGATGACCAAGGATCGCCTCGTCACCGCGCCCGTCGGCACCACGCTTGACGAGGCGGAGAAGATCCTCGCGAAGCACCGCATCGAGAAGCTGCCGGTCGTCGACGAGCGCGGCGTCTTGAAGGGCCTGATCACCATCAAAGACATCTTCAAGCGCCGGCGCCATCCGGACGCGAACAAAGATCAGCACGGCCGGCTGCGGGTCGCCGGCGCGGTGGGTGGCACACCTGATGCCTTGGCGCGCGCGCGGGCGCTCGTGGACGCCGGGTGCGACGTCATCGTCGTCGACTCGGCGCACGGCCACTCTGAGGGCGTGCTCCAGACCGTCGCCTGCCTGCGCGACGCGTTCCCCGACGCGCAGCTGGTGGGCGGGAACGTGGCGACCGAAGCGGGGGCGCGGGCGCTCGTGGAGCGCGGCGTCGATGCCGTGAAGGTGGGTGTGGGCCCCGGCTCCATCTGCACGACGCGCGTCGTGACCGGCGTCGGCGTCCCGCAGATCACCGCCATTCTCGACGCGGTCCAGGGCGCGGGAGACATCCCGGTGATCGCGGACGGCGGCATCAAGTACTCGGGCGACGTGGTGAAGGCGCTCGCCGCGGGCGCCGAGAGTGTGATGATGGGCTCCATGCTCGCGGGTACCGAGGAGAGCCCGGGCGAATCGTTCCTGCTCGAGGGGCGGCGCTTCAAGGTGATCCGCGGGATGGGCAGCCTCGGCGCCATGGAGGAGGGCTCGGCCGACCGCTACTTCCAGGAGGGGGAGGTCTCGCCGTCCAAGCTCGTGCCCGAGGGCATCGAAGGACGCGTGCCGTATCGAGGCCCGGTGGCCGACGTGATCTTCCAGATGGTCGGCGGCCTGCGCAGCGGCATGGGCTACTGCGGCGTATGCGACGTCAAGGCGCTGCGCGGCGAGACCCAATTCATCCAGGTCACGAGCGCGGGGCTGCGCGAATCTCATCCGCACGACGTCGTGATCACCCGCGAAGCTCCGAATTACAGCCTCTAACGCTTGACAGGCCCGCCAGCCGGGCCTACTCTAGCCGCCGTCCCGCCGTCTAATCGATTGTTCCTCGAACGCGAGCCGAGGGCCGCATGAACCTGCTGCGACGGAAGAGCGTCACCGATCTGCAGACCGAGGCGCTCACGGACCACAGCTTGAAGCGCGCCCTTGGCGCGCTGAACCTGACGATGCTCGGGATCGGCGCGATCATCGGCACGGGTATCTTCGTCCTGACCGGGACCGTGGCCGCGCAGAACGCGGGTCCGGCCGTGGTGCTGTCGTTCGTGTTAGCCGGCGTCGCGTCCATTTTCGCGGCGCTGTGCTACTCCGAGTTCGCTTCCCTCGTGCCGATGGCGGGCAGCGCCTATACGTATGGCTACGCGACCTTGGGCGAGCTGTTCGCCTGGATCATCGGGTGGGACCTCGTCCTCGAGTACGCGCTCGGGGCGGTGACGGTGGCGATCGGGTGGTCGGGCTACGTCGTCTCCTTCTTGAAGGATATCGGCATCAACGTGCCGTGCTCGCTCGCCGCCGCGCGGGGCGTCGTCGCGCCGCAGTGCACGGAGGCGGCGGTCTTCAACCTACCCGCCGTCATCATCATTGCCTTGGTGACGGCGCTCCTCGTGATCGGGATCAAAGAGTCGGCGAACGTCAACAACGTCATCGTGTTCATCAAGGTGGCCGTCGTCCTGCTGTTCATCGTGGCGGCGGCCCACGCGGTGGCCCCGGCCAACTGGCACCCCTTCATTCCCCCGAACACGGGAGATCGGGGTTCGTTTGGTTGGACCGGTGTGATGGCGGGTGCCGGGCTGGTGTTTTTCGCGTATATCGGGTTCGACGCGGTGAGCACTGCCGCGCAGGAAGCGAAGAATCCCCAGCGCGACATGCCGATCGGCATCATCGGCTCGTTGCTGATCTGCACGGTTTTGTACATCCTGGTGTCCGGCATCGCCACCGGCGTGATGAGCTACAAGGAGTTGAACGTGCCGGACCCGATTGCGGTGGCGGCGGATCGGGCCGGCCTCGGCTGGATGGCGTCTCTAATCAAGCTCGGCGCCATCGCCGGATTGTCGTCCGTGATTCTGGTGATGTTGCTCGGTCAATCCCGCGTGTTTTACTCAATGGCGCGCGACGGGCTGCTCCCGAAGTTTGTCAACAAGGTTCACCCCAGATTCCAGACACCCTACATCACGTCGATCGTCACGGGAATCCTGGTCGCGATCGTGGCGTCCCTGCTGACCGTTCGGGAAGCGGGGAACCTCGTCTCGATCGGGACGCTGCTCGCGTTCGTGATTGTATCGATCGGCGTGATGGTGCTCCGTGTGCGAGAGCCCAACCTGCCGCGAGCCTTCAAGACGCCGGCGGTCTTCGTCGTCGCGCCGCTCGGCGCCTTGTCTGCAGCATATCTGATGATCTCGCTACCCTGGACGACTTGGCGGCGGCTGATCATCTGGTTCGTCGTGGGAATGTTCATCTACTTCCTCTACGGCGTGCGGAACTCGAAGCTCGCACAGAAGCCCTGACGCCATGCTGCGCGCGCCTTGGGCCAGGCGGCTCGCCTGGTTCGGCCTCTGGACGGCGCTCGGACTCGCGTCGGGCGCGCAGCTCTTCTTCGCCGACCAACGGCTGGCGCTGCATCCGTACGCGTGGTGGCAGGCGCTTGCGACCACGCTCCCGGCGTGGTACTTGTGGGGCCTCCTCTCAGTCCTCATCACGTGGCTGGGTCGCCGCTTCCGCGTGGACCGCGCGAACTTCGGCCGCCACTTCTTCATTCATCTGGGCGCGAGCCTGGACCTCGCGCTGCTGCAGCTCCTGGCCGCGGTGGGCGTGCAGGATGTGCTGCACGCCGCCGCGGGTGAGCCGTTCGTGTTTGGGCAGAAGCTGGTGGACAACTTCACGGAGTTCTACCACTGGAACGTCGTTATCTACTGGACGATCCTGGCCGTCGTGCACGCCCGCGACTACCACCGCGATCTCGAGGAACGCCGCGCGGCGCTCTCGGATCTGGAGCGGCAGATCCGGACGCGGCCGGTGAACGAGCGGCTGTTGGTGGACGACGACGGCCGCAGTGTCTTCGTGCGGACGAACGACGTCGACTGGATCGAAGCCGCGAAGAACTATGTCCGCCTCCACGTGGGCGATCGCACCCACGTGCTCCGCACCACACTCACCGCGCTCGAGGCGCGCCTCGACCAGGTACGATTTCGCCGCATCAGCCGGTCTACACTCGTGAATGTCGACCGCGTGCGAGAGGTGCAGCCCTGGTTTCACGGCGACGCGGTCGTGATTCTCGTGAGCGGTGCGCGCGTGACCCTGTCACGCCGGTACCGCGCCAACCTCCTGGGCGCACCCGTCCCCTAGTCCCGCTCGTCCCGGTACGAGTCCCGCCGGTCCCACGGTACTAGGTGGATCAGGACGGGAGCTCGCACATTGCCAGGATGACGCTCTTCGCCACCAAGCCGATCGCCACACTCCGCGCCGAAGCGGAGGCGACGGGCGAGCACGCCCTGACGCGCGCGCTCGGACCCCTGAACCTCGTCACTCTTGGCATCGGCGCCGTCATCGGCGCGGGGATCTTCGTAATCACCGGGCAGGTGGCGGCGCTGTACGCGGGTCCCGCGGTGCCCCTCTCGATGGTCTTGGTCGGCATCGCTTGCTCGTTCGCCGGTCTGTGCTACGCCGAGATGGCGAGCGCCGTGCCCGTCGCGGGCAGCGCCTACACGTACGCCTACGCCACCATGGGCGAGTTCGTGGCGTGGATCATCGGGTGGGACCTGGTGCTCGAGTACGCCGCTGGCGCCGCGACCGTCGGCGTGGGGTGGTCGGGCCACTTCGTGTCTCTGCTGGGCCTGTTCGGCTTACAGATTCCCGCGAGCCTCACGGCCCCGCCCACACAGTTGTGCACGACCGCGCAAGTGGCCGCCCACGCGGTCGGATGCGCGCACCCGGGGCTGAACCCGACCGGTGCAATCATCAACCTCCCGGCCGTGCTCATCGTCGCCCTGATGTCCGCCGTGCTGGTGATCGGGATCAGGGAGTCGGCGCGGGTGAACAGTCTCATCGTGATCCTCAAGGTCGCGATCGTCCTGCTCGTCGTGCTCGTGGGGCTGCCGCACGTGAAGGGGGAGAATTGGACGCCATTCATTCCCCCCAACGCGGGGGAGTGGGGCACCTACGGCTGGTCCGGCGTGCTCCGGGGTGCGGGCCTGGTGTTCTTCTCCTACATCGGGTTCGACACGGTCTCGACCGCGGCGCAGGAGTCGAAGAACCCCCAGCGCGACATGCCCATCGGCATCCTCGGCTCGCTCGCGGTTTGCACGCTCCTGTACGTCGTGGTGTCGGCCGTGCTGGTGGGCATGGTGCCGTACGGCGAGCTCAACCTCCCGGCGCCCATGGCGTACGCGATGGGGCGGATCGGCGCGCCCTGGTGGATTCGCGTCTCGATCGATCTCGGCGCGGTCCTGGGCATCGGCTCCGTGATCCTCGTGATGCTGCTGGGACAGTCGCGCGTGTTCTACGCGGCGTCCCGCGACGGCCTGCTCGGCCGGTGGGCAGGCAAAGTTCACCCGCGGTTCCGCACTCCGTACCTCTCCACGATCTACACGGGCGTCGCGGTGTGCATCGCGACCGGGCTCCTGCCCCTGCAGCTGCTCGGGACCTGGGTCAACATCGGCACGCTGCTCGCGTTCGTGTTGGTCTGCGCCGGCGTGTGGATCCTGCGGCGCACACGGCCGGACTTGGAGCGGCCGTTCCGAACGCCCCTCGTCCCGTTCGTCCCCATTCTCGGCATCCTCTCGTGTCTCGGTCTCATGCTCACCCTCCCGCTCGACACGTGGATCCGCCTCGCCGTGTGGCTCGTGCTCGGACTGGCGATCTACTTCGGGTACGGCCGGCGGCGCAGCACGTTGCGACGGTCCTCCTCCTCCGCCTAGTCTCTGGACGACCCCTCCCACGGCCCGTACGTTTGCCGCAGCTTACCGGCCGGGCGCGTTTCAAACAGGGAGGGTGCGATGAAAGGGCGATCAGCGTACAAGTGGGGCGCCGTTGCAGCGGCGGTGGCCGCGGCCATCGCCGTCGCGTGCTCGAGCAGCACGAGCCCGCATGTGGCGACTCCGTGCCCAAGCTACACCGGTGGCAGCGCGACGCCCGCGACCCTCGCGGGGAACTACACGCTCGTCTCGTTCTGTCAGGACACGCTGCCGGCGTACGGCCCTGCGCAGGGAGTGACCGGTACCCTGACGTTGACCACTGGGACTCATCCGGACAGCTTCACGGCGATGATCAACGTCCCACCGACGCCCGTGGTTCTTGCGGGTCCATACTCGACCTTCCTTGACACGATCACCGTGACGCTGCCGCAGCCGTTCGGCACCTTCAAAGGCACCTACGCGTTCGCGTCCCACGCTTCTGCCGACACGCTGTTTGTGAGCGGCTTCCTCCTGGGGAATCCTCCCCCGCCCATCGCCATCGTCTTCGCCAAGTAGCGACGACGCGATGCGGTGACCACTCGCTTCGACGGGGTGCTCGCCCTCGTACTCTTCGCGAGCACGCTTGCCGCCCAGGGACCGACCGCCACAATCACCGGCGTTGTCACCGACTCGGAGACCGGGCGGCCGCTCGAAGGCGCAGTGGTCTCCGTCATCGG
>CAYXIK010000014.1:0-59111 GCA_964465315.1 uncultured Gemmatimonadaceae bacterium
CACCGCGCCCCCGGGTCGGGCCGCCGCCCCGTCCGGCGCCTCCTCCCCCGCCCCCTCTGCGACCGCCGGAGCCGCCCCCCGAGCCCGCGGCCACCGGACCTGCGACCGGTCCACTTTGGCCCGAGGAATTCGATGACCGTGAGACCGGCGAACCCGACCAGCCCGCGGAGGCGCCCGAGCCCCGCCGCCCCGCTCGCCGCCGACGGCGGAGGGTGCCAGGGAAGGTTTGGCTCACGCTGTTCGTGCTGCTCGCCGGAGCGGGAGCGGGCGGGGCGTACTGGTGGTTTCAGCCGGAGCTGCCTCTGCCCGAATGGTCCACAGTCAAGAGCAAATGGTCCGAGATCACGAGCAAAGTCTCGGTGGCAGCGGGCAAGGTGTGGGCATTGAGGAATAAGCTCCATCGGGCGTCGCCGGCCCCGGCACCCGTAAAGCCCGCGTCCAAGCCAGCCGCCCGACCACCCGTGCCACGCGTGTCGCCGCCGGCCGCTGTTGCCCCGGGCCCCGCGCAATCTGCACCGACGCCCTCGACCCAGGCGCCCCCCCCACCGCCGCCATCGTCGCTCACCAGGCTCGATCTGATCGGCGACTCGCTCACCAGTCTGGTTCGCAGCTTCGGCGAGCGCGCCGGCCTCTATGCAAGGGGTCAATTGCCCTGCGCCGGGCTGGCGCGGGGGCTCGCCGACGTCGAGAACCGTTGGATCGCATACAACGCCGCGCGTCGCAACGCAGGGGTGCTCGACGCCGCGCACGCCGCCCGCGACCAGACGCTCTACGCGGGTGTGGATTCGGTCGAGCGGCGATTCGAGCAGTCAGGATGTCCGCGGCCGTAGCGGCGGGTCTGCCGCTGCGCGTCTGGTCCCTGTTCGCCCGTTGACTGTCTGACTAGCTTTCAGAGCCCCAGGTCCGCAGGTCGTCCCGTCGTGAACCGCGTCAGGCCCCCGCAGGGAGCAGCGCTAAGCGATGTCGGGCGTCGTTGCGGGGTGCCTGGGGCATTCCACTACAAATACAAATGTCGAATGTCCAATGTCGAAGGTAGAATTTCGAGGTGAGGTAGAATTTCGAAATTGGATATTGGACATTCTACATTCGACATTTGAAGTAGATTTCATCCGATGATCGCTCTCGCCCGCAAGTATCGCCCGAAGCGCTTCTCCGACCTGATCGTCCAGGAGCATCTGGGCGCCGCCCTGCGCGGAGCGGTGGCTGGGGGACGGGTGGCGCACGGGTATCTATTCGCCGGGCCGCGCGGCGTGGGGAAGACCACGGCAGCGCGCATCCTCGCGATGGCGCTGAACTGTGAGCGGCGAGAGGCCGCGAGCGTCGCGGGTGAGCCGTGCGGGGCGTGCGATTCCTGCACGCGGATTTGGACCGGCGCGGCGAACCTCGATGTCGTCGAGCTCGACGCCGCATCGAATCGGGGCGTGGACGACGCGCGCGATCTTCGGGAGCGCGCGATGTACGCCGCGTCTGCAGAGGGGCGCCACAAGGTCTACATCGTGGACGAGGCCCACATGTTGACCCGCGAGGCGTGGAACGCGCTCCTCAAGATCCTGGAAGAGCCGCCGTCGCGCGTCGTGTTCGTCTTCGCCACCACGGAGCCGCAGAAAATCGCGCAGAGCGCCGCCCCGATCCTCTCACGCTTGCAGCGCTTCGACTTCCGGCGCATCGGTCCGCACGCGATCGTGGACCGCTTGAAGCAAGTGCTGGCCGCCGAGGGCCTGATCGCTGATGACGACGCGCTCCACCTCATCGCGCAGAGCGCCGATGGCGGCATGCGCGACGGCCTCTCGATCCTCGATCAGGTGGTGTCGTTCGGGGAAGGACCCGTTACGGCCGCACGGGTTCGCGAGATCCTCGGCCTCATTTCCGACGACGTGTACGGCGAGGTTCTGCGGCTGGTGGCCGAGCGGGACGCCAAGGCGGTGTTCCCGCTGGTGGCGCGCCTCGTGGACGAAGGCGCCGACCTGGGCGAATTCGTGATCGGCGCGGGGAACGTGCTCCGCGCGGTACTGCTGACCAATCTCGGGGGGACGCCGGAAGGCGTTACCGAGTCGATGCAGGAGCTGCTCGGAAGGTACCGCTCCCCCCTTCCGGCTCCCGATGTCGTACGGCTGCTCGCGGTGCTCACGGAGCTCGAGCCCCAGCTCCGCGCCAGCAGCAACGCGCGCCTCGTCGTCGAGCTCCTGCTCTTGCGGTGGGCGATGATGAGTCGGACGGTGGAGCTCGAGGAAGTCATTAAGGCTCTCGGTCAACGGTCGGGGGAGAGGCCGGGGAAGGGTGAACTGCCGGGGAAGGGTAACCCAGGTTCGGTCCTGCGCGATGTCGCTCCCCCTTCCCCGGCAGTATCACCGGCCGTCTCACCAGCCGTTCCCCCGACGCGCGGTCCCCTGACGTTCGAGCGCCTTCGGAGTCTGTGGAGCCGCATTGTCGCCGACGCGCGCGCGAAGAGTCCGATGCTCGGCGCGTTGCTCGAGCGCGCCGACGTCGTGAGCATCGACGGCGCCACGGTGAGCGTCCGTCCCCTCGACACGAACCCGGTGCACGCGGAGGGGCTGGAGCGGCAGCGGGAAGCGCTCGCGCAGCTCGTGGGGCGATACGTCACTGAGCCGGTCCGCATCAAACTCGAGGACGCGGCGAGCGGGGAACGGTCCACTCCGCGGCCCGGCCGCCTGACCGAGGAAGGAGCGCGCGCTGAGCGCCTCAAGGCGCTCCGCGCCAAGGATCCGGGTCTCAGCGCCGCGGTGGACGCGTTAGATTTGGAGCTGTTGGAGTAGCTTGCGACCACTTTGGGCGAGGGGTAACTTTCGACGTATGGCGGATTTATCCAACCTGCTCCAGCTGGGGCAGCAAATGCAGTTTCGCTTGTCGGAGATTCAGTCCCAGCTGGCCCAGCAGACCGTGACATGCACGGCGGGCGGCGGGATGGTGGCCGCCACCGCGGATGGGCGGGGCCAGATTCGGGCCATCAAGATCGATCCCCAGGCAGTCGCTCAGGGGGATGTGGAAATGCTCGAAGACTTGGTGCTCGCAGCGGTCTCGCAAGCGCAGCAGCGCGCCGCCGAGCTGTACCAGGCGGAGGTCAAGAAGCTCGCCTCGGGCCTGCCGTTCCCGTTTCAGCTGCCGCTCTAGCGCACGTGTCGGCCATCGAAGATCTCGTGACGGAGCTAGCCAAGCTCCCCGGGATCGGGCGGAAGACGGCGCAGCGGCTCACGTTTTACCTGTTGAAGCAGCCGGCGGAAGCTGCTACCCGCCTGTCGGACGCGATCCGGAGCGTGCGTGAGCGGGTGACGGCGTGCGGTGTGTGCGGGACCCTCACCGACGAGGACCCGTGCGCGATTTGCCGGGACCCGCGGCGCGATGCGAGCCTCCTGTGCGTCGTAGAAGAGGCCGCCGACGTGACGGCCATCGAGCGGGCGGGACGGTTTCGCGGTCGCTATCACGTGCTGGGCGGGCGACTCTCCCCACTCGAGGGAATCGGGCCCGAAGCGTTGCGGCTCGATCGCCTGGTGGACCGCGTCGCGAACGGCGCGGGCGTGCGTGAGGTCATCATAGCGACCAACCCCTCCATGGAGGGCGAAGTCACGGCGACGTTCCTCCAGCAGCTGCTGCGCCCGACCGGCGTTCGGGTGACCCGCATTGCGCGGGGGCTCCCGGTCGGCGGGGATCTCGAGTATGCCGACGGCGTGACCATCGCGCAGGCGCTTCTCGCGCGACGGGACATGATGGAGTCCGATAGACCCGAGGGCACGTGATGGCGGGTGCGGCAAGCTGGTCGTTCTCCGAGAGCGACTTCAAACAGATTCAGCAGCACCTGCAGGCGTTCTTGCGAGACTCGAACGCCCGCTGCGCCTTGCTCGTGGATCGGACCGGGCAGCTCGTGGCGACCGTGGGCGAGCCGCCACAGTTCGACCCTACCGCCTTCGCTTCTCTCACCGCCGCGGACTTCAGCGCCAACGACCAGCTCGCCAAGATGATCGGCGAGCACGAGTTCGCCTCGCTCGTCCATCAGGGCGAGAAGGAATCCATGTTCCTCGCCGACGTGGCGAAGCGCGTGATCCTGGTGGTCCTGTTCGACCAGCGGACGACCCTCGGCCTCGTGAAGCTCAAGGGGAAGGGCGCGGTCGAGAAGCTCAACAAAGTGTTCGAGGAGATGTTCAATCGCGTGGGCGCAGGCCCGGCGACGCCGCAGAAGGGCCTGCTGGAGGGCGCGGAAGACGAAATTGATAAACTCTTCGGTTGAGAGGACGCGCGCCCCATGTCGATGATCAACTACGCGTCCCGGGAGATCAACTGCAAGCTCGTCTATTACGGTCCGGGCCTCGGCGGTAAGACGACGAACCTCGAGCACATCTACGGAAAGGTTTCTCCCAACACGCGCGGGAAGATGATCTCCCTCGCCACCGAGACCGAGCGCACCCTCTTCTTCGATTTTCTGCCGGTGGACCTGGGCACGATCCGTGGCTTCAAGACGCGGTTCCACCTGTATACCGTGCCGGGGCAGGTGTACTACAACGCGAGCCGTAAGCTGATTCTCAAGGGCGTGGACGGCATCGTGTTCGTGGCCGACAGCCAGATCGAGCGCATGGAGGCCAACGTCGAGTCGATGCAGAACCTCTACGACAACATGTCGGAATACGGGTACGACCTGACGAAGATCCCGTTCGTGATTCAGTACAACAAGCGCGACTTGCCGAACGCGGCGCCCGTCCGGGACCTCCAGGCCTCGCTCAACCCGGGCTGGCCGATTGAGGATGGGGCGCAGCAGAAGGTCACGCCCGACCCCGCGCGCCCTGGCGAGAACCTGATCGAGCGCGTCGACAATCAATGGGTCGGCCGCGCGCCGTATCTCGAGGCCGTGGCGATCCGCGGCGACGGCGTGTTCGACACCTTGAAGGCGGTCAGCAAAATGGTGCTGAAGACGCTCAGCTAGGGGAGGCGCCGTGCGCTGGACCCTGCCCAACATCCTCACGCTCGCGCGCATCTGCCTGACGCCGGTCATCGCGCTGCTCCCCTTCATCGAGGGTTACTGGCCTAAGGTCATTGCCTTCGTGATCTTCCTGGCGGCCGGCGCCTCGGACGTCGTGGACGGCTACCTCGCGCGGCGACGGAACGAGGTGAGCGAGCTGGGACAGTTGCTCGACCCGATCGCCGACAAACTCCTGCTCTTCGCCACGCTGATCCCGATCTTCTGGCTCACCCGTCATCCGACGATCCTCGTGGACTATCGCATCCCATGGTGGGGGAGCTTCCCGGTTTGGGTGGCACTGCTGCTGGTGGGACGCGAGCTTCTGATCACGGGTTTTCGATTCTTCGCCAAGCGCCGGGGCGTGGTGATCCCGGCGATGGGTGCGGGGAAGCTCAAGGCCGTCGTCCAGAACGTGTTCATCGGGGCGACCCTGTTCTGGTTCGCGTGGAAGGACGCCCTCGCCGCACATCCCTGGGCCGGCTGGTTCCGCAACTTCTGGGATCAGTTCCACGGCGCGGTAGTCGCGGTGACGCTCGCGGGCGCGATCCTCCTCACGATCTACTCCCTGATCGTGTACCTCTATCGCTATCGCGCCCTCCTGAAGGGCGGCGGGTGAAGCTCGAAGTTCTGACGATCGGCACGGAGCTGCTGCTCGGCCACACCGTGGACACCAACGCCGCCGAGCTCGGCCGGGCGCTCGCCGCCGCGGGCGCGGAGATCGTGCGCCGCACGACCGTGCCCGACCGGCCCGACGCGATTCGCACGGCGGTGGCGGAAGCGCTGGACCGCACGGGGTTCGTGATCACCACGGGCGGGTTGGGTCCCACACGCGACGACATGACCAAGACCGTCGTCGCGGAGCTGCTGGAAAAGCGGCTCGTGCTCGACGAACGGATGCTCGTGAGTTTGGAGGAGCGCTTCCGCCGCATGGGTCGCCCCATGCCCGCCATCAACCGGACCCAAGCCCAGGTGCCCGAGGGTGCGGCCGTCCTCCCTAACCCCCGCGGCACCGCGCCCGGCCTGTGGGTCGAGGACGCGCGCGGGCGGGTAGTGGTCCTGCTCCCTGGCGTGCCCCGGGAGATGCGCGGAGTGCTCGTCGAACACGTGCTGCCGCGGCTGGTCGAGCGGCAAGGCGCGGGCGGAGACCGCCCGGTGGTCCAGTCCCACACCGTGCGCACGACCGGCGTCTCCGAATCGGCGCTCGCCGAGCGTGTCGGGGAGATCGAGCCGCAGATCGCGCCCCTCACGGTGGCGTACCTGCCGTCCGTCGAGGGCGTCGACCTCCGGGTGACCGCCTGGGGACTCGAGTCCAGGGAAGCGGAAGCGCGGCTCGCCGCGGCGGTCGATAGGCTCCGAGCGGCGGCCGACGGGCACGCGTACGGCAGCGACGACGCCGATCTCGCCGCAGTGGTGCTCGAGACGTTGCGGCGAGGGCGGCACCGGCTGGGGGTCGCCGAGTCGTGCACGGGTGGCATGCTCGCGGAGCGGATCACCGCGATCCCCGGGGCGTCGGACACGTTCATCGGAGGAGTCGTGGCGTATGCCGACGTGATCAAGACGGCCGCGCTCAAAGTGCCGCTCGAGATCCTCGAGGCCCACGGCGCGGTCTCCGAAGAGACCGTGCGTGCGATGGCAGAGGGCGCCCAGCGGCTGTTCTCTGTCGACTGTACGATCGCGGTCACCGGGATCGCAGGTCCCGCGGGAGGCACGCCCGAAAAGCCGGTGGGGACCG
The DNA here is from genome assembly GCA_964465315.1 of uncultured Gemmatimonadaceae bacterium. Lineage (GTDB taxonomy): Bacteria > Gemmatimonadota > Gemmatimonadetes > Gemmatimonadales > GWC2-71-9 > AG41. Next base: position 6,699 of record CAYXIK010000014.1, read on the forward strand.
TGTGGCTCGCCGCCCGCGTGCACACGACCGCGCGTGCGGTAAAACGCGTGTTCCCGGGCGACCGCGAAGAGATCCGCCGTCGCGCCGCGCAGGCCGGTTTGGACCTGCTGCGCCGCCTTCTCCTCGAGCCGTGAATGCCAGCGCTCACCGCGCCTGACGGCACGCACCTAGTCTACGACGCCTATGAGGCGACCGCGCCCAGAGCGGCGGTGCTCATCCTGCACGGGTGGTCCGATCATGCCGGCCGCTGGCGTGAAGTTGGCGAGCGGCTGCGCGATGCGGGCTACTCGGCGTACGCGCTCGACCTCCGCGGTCACGGCCGCTCGGGCGGGCGCCGGGGTCATCTTTCGCGCTTCAGCCAGCTGCTGGGCGACCTCCAGGCGTTCCGCCGGGTCGTGCGACTCCGCACCGAGCGGCCACAGGTGCTCCTCGGCATCTCGTTCGGAGGGCTCGTGACGTTGCGATACCTGGAAACTCAGCCGAGCGATCCTATCAGCGGGGCCATCGTGGCGTCTCCCTGGCTGGGGGTCGCGTCCAGGCCACCCCTCTGGAAGCTTCTCGCGGGCCGTCTGCTCGCAGACCTGTGGCCCACGCTGCCGATCCGAGCCCGGATCGACGCCGACCTCGTGAGCCGTGACTCCGCGGTGAACCAGGCCTATGCCGCCGACCCGGCGGTCCACGATGTGATGACGCCCGGCGCCTGGCGCGAGATCCAATGGGCCCAGCGCGCGGTGGCCGCCGACGGCTACCGGATCGAGTCCCCGCTGCTGTTCCTGCTCCCGGGAGAGGATCGGCTCGTGGACGCCCACCTGGCGCGCGCCTTTGCGGACAGCCTGAAGGGCGCGGTCCGGGTGCGCTGGTACCCAGAGATGTATCACGAGGTGCTGCACGACCCTCAGCGTGACGAGCCATTGGGCGACGTCATCGGCTTCCTCGCGGGCAAGTTGTAAGCGATTATCTTATTGTCTGATCGTCGGTTCCGAACTTCTTCAGCGCCGGCCAAAACGGCGCAGCCAGGCGGCACGCCGATTGCCTAAGAAGCCTTCCACTATGGACGATAAACCAGAAGAGCAACCCGCTCCGGATCCGGAGCGCCCGGGAGGCTCCGAATCCGGGGGCGGGACGCTCATGGAGCTTCCCGACGAGGCGGTGGCGCGCCTCGAAGGCGAACTCGCCGATGTGAAGGACAAGCATCTCCGTCTGGCAGCGGAATACGACAATTTCCGCAAGCGCGCCACGAGAGAGCGTACCGAAGTGTGGGCGCGGGCACAGGCCGATTTGCTCGGGCGACTCGTGGACGCGCTCGACGACCTGGCGCGGTTCGCTCACGTCGATCCTGCACAGACGGACGCGAAAACCATCCACGACGGCGTGGACATGGTGGAGCGCAAGCTCTGGAAGGCGCTCGACGCGTTGGGGGTCACGCGGATCGACCAGGTGGATGTGCCGTTCGATCCGCATCTCCACGAGGCGGTGACGACGCGGCCGGCGGGTCATCCGGCCAAGGATCACAGCGTGGGTGCCGTGCTCCAGCCTGGGTACCAGATGGGTGGGGCCCTGATCCGGCCCGCGCGTGTGGTGGTGCTGACGTGGTCGGGTGAGGCAGGGTGATGGCGTCCGCCAAGGACTACTATCAGACGCTGGGCGTATCCGAGACCGCGACCACCGACGAGATCAAGAAGGCCTTTCGCCGGCTGGCCAAGCAGTATCATCCGGACCGCAACCCCAACAACCCGCAGGCGGCGGACCGCTTCAAGGAGATCAACGAAGCGCACGATGTGCTGAGTGATCCCGAGAAGCGCAAGAAGTACGATCAGCTGCGCCGCTACGGCGCGTTCGCGGGAGCAGGGAGCGGCCGGGGCGGGGGCTTCGGGACTGGAAGCGCTGGGCCTGCCTCGAGCGGGGACGTGGACTTCGACATGTCCGATCTGGGGTCCTTCGGGGGGCTCGGGGACCTCTTCTCGTCGATCTTCGGCAGGCGGGGCGCGGGCCCGCGCACGGAAGAAGAGGAAGAAGTCGAGACGACGGTCTCGATTCCGTTCCGCGTGGCCGCGCTCGGAGGCAAGGTTCCGGTGGTGCTCACGCTGCCCGAGGTGTGCCCGACGTGCCACGGGTCGGGAGGCGCTCCCGGCGCGACGTTCTCGACCTGCCCCGAATGCCGGGGCCGCGGCACGATCTCGTTCGGTCAGGGCGGGTTTGCCGTCACGCGGCCGTGCCCCGTGTGCCGGGGCCGGGGCAAAGTGCCGTCGCAGCGCTGCCCCACCTGCCAGGGGTCGGGTGAGGTCCGGGCCGAGAAGCATCTCACGATCACCATTCCGCCCGGTACGGAGGACGGCACGCGGTTGCGGCTCCGGGGCCAAGGCCCGAAGGGTCAGGGCGACGTCGTGGTGGTCATTCAGGTTCAGCCCGACCGGTTCTTCCGGCGGGACGGCCTCGACGTGGTGGGTGTTGTACCGATCAACGTGGCCCAGGCGCTGCTGGGCTCCAAGATCAAGGTACGCACGCTCGACGGGAAACGCGTGGTGCTCAAGGTGCCACCGGGCACGCAGCACGGTCAGAAGTTCCGTATCCCGGGGCAGGGGATCGAGCGGAACGGACGGCGCGGCGATCAATACGTCGAGGTCCACGTGGAGATTCCCGAGAAGCTCACGCCGGATCAGGAAGCGGCGGTCAAGGCGTTCGCGGAAAAGGCGGGGATGAAGCACTAAATTTGCTTCGCCATCACCATCGCGCTTGCGGGACACGCCGTCGTGAATTCCTGCGACACCTGTACGGCCGGGTCCACGTCGCTCCGCGTGATCGTCTTGAATCCAAACTTCGGAAAGAATCCCCCCGCGGTCTCCGTAAGGAGATACACGGTGCGCACGCCGTGGCGTTGGGCGAGCTCGAGGGCGGCGGTGGTGAGCCGCTGGCCGAGCCCGCGGCCGCGCAGCGCGGCGGCGACCGCAACGGAGCGGAGCAGGGCGGAGCCACCGTACAGCTCGAGGGCCGCGATGCCGACGATGCGCGAGTTCTCGCGCGCCACCAGCGTGGTGGCAACGTGATCGTCCAGGCCCGCTCGCGGCAGGCCACTGGCGTCGATCAGCTCGAGGACGGCCGGTAGGTCGGCCGGGGTGGCGGCGGTGATGTCGGGAGCCATGTGCACCAGTGTGGTTCGCCCTTGCTCGGCGCGGGGGCAGGTAGTAGTGTCTTAGCCCTATGCGGATGTTGGCTGGTTCGGGGGCGAATCGCAACGGGAACCCCACATGGGGGGCCCGGGCGGGGTAGCGCTTTGGTCGGACTCTGAATCGCGCGCCCCCGGCTCTTCACAAATCCCGGGGGCTTTTGATTCTCTGTTTCCTGAAGCCTGTTCACCCGCTGCGTCGGTGCGTCTGTTTTGTATCGGCTGTTCACGGAGTGGGGTAGGGTAGCGGGGCACATTGGGGTGTAGGTCAACTGGCAGACCGCCCGGCTGTTAACCGGGAAGTTGGAGGTTCGAGTCCTCCCGCCCCAGCTCGACCGGGCGTTTCGATACGAGACGCCGCGAATTCGTTGACAGACTAACGCACGCGCGTTACCTCCTCCTCGCTCCGACACGCCTCCCGCTGCTGCGTGCTCGGCCCACCGCTCTTGAGGAGAAGTGTATGACACGCCTTCGGTGCATCGTCGGTGCGCTCCCGGCTGTGCTCTGGATCGCGCCGCTACACGCCCAACAGACCACGGGCACAATTCGCGGACGAATTACTGATGCGGCGTCGCAACAGCCGCTCGCGGGGGCAACCGTGAGCATCGGCAGCCGGCGCGCGCTGTCGGAGACGGACGGCCATTTCATAATCTCGGCCGTGCCTGCGGGCACGGACTCCGTGCGCGTGAGGCTGATCGGGTATGCGCGGGCAGCGCAGCCGATTACGATCGCTGGCGGTGATACGCTGGTCGTCGACCTAGCGCTGAACGCGCAGGCCGTGAATCTGTCGGAAATCGTGGTTACGGGCTACGGGACACAGCGGGCGGGCAACATCACCGGCGCCGTGACCCAAGTATCCGCAGAGCAGTTCAACACCGGCCGGATCGTTAGCACGCAACAGCTCATCGATGCCAAGGTCGCGGGCGTACAGCTCGTCCCGAGCAACGAACCGGGCGGCGGTGTCACTATCCGGATTCGCGGCCCGAACTCCGTGACGGCAAGTAGCGACCCGTTGTACGTTGTGGACGGCATGCCGCTGGGGTTCGGGAACACGAATCCCCAGATTGGGGGGACCTTTGTTGTCGACGCCAGTGCCGGTCTCTCCGCCGGGCGCGACCCCCTCAATTTCATCAACCCCGACGACATCGAGAGCATCACGGTACTGAGAGATGCGTCGGCCGCGGCGATCTATGGGGTGAACGCCGCCAACGGTGTTGTCCTCATCACGACGAAAACCGGGAAGCAAGGGGCGGCGCAGGTCGAGTATACCGGTAGTACGTCGGCCTCGTCCATCACGAAGATTCCTTCCATGCTGGATGCCGCCCAGTTCCGGACGGCCGTGCAAACGTACGCACCCGGGAACTTGAGCCAGCTTGCCAACGCCAATACGGACTGGTTCGGTCTCATTGATCGCACTGCGTTCGGTCAGGAGCACAACTTCTCAGTCTCAGGCGTCGGGGCAAGCAACACCTACCGGGCGACGCTCGGCTACTTGAACCAGGACGGCGTGATTCGGGCCACTTCGGTCCAGCGACTTTCGCTCGGTCTCAATTATAGTCAACGCCTGCTCAGCGACCGCCTGGGCGTGCGCGCCAACGTCAAGGGCACGCGCTCCTTCGACCAGTTCACCCCCGACGGCGTGCTCTCCAACGCCGCCCAAATGGGGCCGACGCAGCCGGTGTACGACTCGACCAAGGCGACCGGCTACTACAACTGGCCGGGGACCCCGTCGGCGGACAATCCGATAGAGATCTTGAATTTGGCCATTAAGCAAGGCACGACCTATCGCAGTGTTGGCAACACACAAGTCGACTACAGTGTTCCGTTCATTCAAGGGCTCAAGGGGACAATCAACTTGGGCTACGACCTCACGAAGGTCACCCAGGAGACGTTCAACCCGAGCAACCTCCACGCAGAACTTAGGGGCGGCCAGGGATACGACTATCGGGCGGACAACACGCAGGTGAACACGGTTCTCGAGACATACTTCAACTATGCAAATGCCTTGCGCGGGGTGCCTGGTACCATCGACCTGACCGGCGGATACTCGTTTGCAAAGTCACATTCCGAGTACCCTTCGCTCACCCTTACGGGCCTTACTACCAATCTTTTCAATACGAACGGCGTCCCGACCGCCCAGAACAGCACGCCGTTGCTGTTCGTCGAGGAAAGCAAGCTGATCTCTTTCTTTGGACGAATCAATTACAACATCGGCGATCGCTATCTTGCTGCGGTAAGCTTGCGTCGGGACGGTTCGTCGAAATTCGGGCCAGGCCATCAGTGGGGCAACTTCCCGTCCGTGTCCCTCGGCTGGCGCATCTCGCAGGAACCGTTCATGCAGGGCTTCACGGCGTTCTCGGACCTCAAGCTGCGGGCCTCGTGGGCGAAGACGGGCAACTCTTCGTTCGCCAACTACCAGCAATACGCGTCGTTCTTGTCGAGTAATGCAGCCGCCCAAGTCCAATTCGGCAACCAGTTCATCACCTCGATTCGCCCGAGCGCAGTGGACCCGAACATCAAGTGGGAAGAGACCAACGCCTACAATGTAGGCCTCGACTACGGCATATCCGGCCAACGGTTTACCGGTTCCCTCGACTGGTACACGAAGAAGACCACCGACCTGATCTTCACGGTACCCGTCGCGGCCGGCACCAACCTTTCGAACTTCCTCACCACGAACATCGGTAGCATGAAGAATCGGGGCCTTGAGTTCAGTCTCAGCGCGCGGATCCTCGACAGAACGGACGGTCTTAAGTGGAGCGCCGATTTCACCGCCGCACACAACACGAATGAGTTGCTGAGCATCAACCCATACGCTGGCGCTGTGCAGCAGATCCTCGTCGGCGGTATCGCTGGGGGTGTAGGGACGAACATCGAGGTGCTCCAGCCGGGCGTACCGATCTACTCGTTCTTCGTGTGCCAGCAAGCCTATCAGAACGGTGCACCGGCGGAGAGCAGCTATGTGAGCAAGTCCGGCAGCGTCGTCAAAGGGTGTGCGAACACCGACCGCCGGCCGTTCCACGACCCAGCGCCGCACTGGATTCTGGGTCACACGTCGCGCATGACCTACCACCAGTTCGATCTCAGCTTCACGCTCCGGGCGTGGCTTGGCAATTATGTCTACAACAACGTTTCATCCAACCTGGGGAGTTATCAGGAGCTCAATCGCGGGTCGCCGTACAATCTGAACACGTCGGTGTTGAAGACCGGTTTCAAGACGCCGCAATACCTCTCGGATTATTATGTGGAGAGTGGGTCATTCCTGCGGATGGACAACATTACCCTGAACTACAACTTCATCTACGGCGGCCGGCAGATGCGGCTGTTCGGGACGGTGCAGAACGCCTTCACGATCACGGGCTACAGCGGCGTGGATCCGACGGCGGGTGTGAACGGACTCGACAACAACATCTATCCACGGTCGCGCACGTTCGCCGGCGGCCTCAGCGTTCGGCTCTAAGCACGTGACCACGCACTCGAACACGCGAGACGGGACGAAGACATGAACACCAGAACGTGGAGCGGGCTCAGCGTTGCTGCCGCCCTGTGCCTGGCCGCGGCCGCATGCACGGATTTGACGGAGCTGCCGCAGAGCACCATCACCGAGGCGAACATCTTCACCGACCCCGCCTCTTACCAGGCGTTTCTCGCCCGAGTATACGCCGGGCTCGCGGTGAGCGGTCAGCAGGGTCCCGCCGGACAGCCTGATATCTCAGGCATTGACGAGGGATTTTCGCAGTACTTGCGCCTCTACTGGGAGACGGAGGAGCTCCCGACGGAAGAAGCGGTCATCGCCTGGAACGACATCGGCCTGCCGGAGATGAACACACAGCTTTGGAACTCCCAGTCCAATATGGTCGTGGCGATGTACTACCGGATCTTCTTCCAGGTCTCCATGGCGAACGAGTTCCTGCGCCAGACCACGGATGACAAGTTGACGGCACGCGGGAACGTCAGCGCCGCGCTCAGAGATCAGATCCACCAGTATCGTGCCGAGGCGCGATTCCTTCGCGCGTTGAGCTATTGGCACGGCATCGACCTCTTCGGCAATATCCCACTGGTCACCGAAAACGACCCGATCGGCTCCACGCCGCCGAAGCAGAGTACACGGCTGGACATCTACAACTACGTCGTGAGCGAGCTGACCGCCATCAGGAGCCAGTTGCCATCGCCCGGCGCGAATGCCTACGGGCGCGCGACAGGCCCGGCCGCGGATATGCTCCTCGCAGAAGTTTACCTCAACGCCGGCGTGTACACGGGCACAGCGGACTATGCCAACGCGTTGACCTCCGCTCAAGCGGTCATCACCTCGGGTGCGTACAGCCTGGATCCCAGCTATAGGCACCTGTTTCTCGCTGACAACAACACCTCACCTGAAATCATCTTCGCGATCACCCAGGATGGTTTGAAGACGCAAACGTATGGCGGCGTGACGTTCCTCGTGCATGCGTCCTGCGGGGGCAGCATGACTACTGCCGCCTCCGGCGTCGATTACTGCTGGTGGGGGCTGCGCACGAAGGTGGAGGCGTTGAACAGCTTTGCTGCCGCGGATGGGCGGGGACTCTTCTACAGACCCGGTCAGACGGACACGGTCTTTAACATCGGAACTTTCCAGAATGGGATCGCATCGCTCAAGTTCCGGAACATCCACTCCGACAGCACGGCCGGCTCTAACCCAACGTTCGTGGATACGGACTTCCCGATGTTCCGCCTCGGCGAGGCGTACCTGATCTACGCCGAGGCTGTGCTGCGCGGCGGCGGCGGCACGCGGGCCCAGGCACTGGCGTACATCAACGCGCTCCGCGAGCGCGCGTATGGGGGCACGAGCGGCGACATCACGGACCCCCAACTCGCGCTGGACTTCATCCTGGCGGAGCGGGGCCGTGAACTGTTCTGGGAGGCGCACCGCCGGACAGACCTCATCCGGTACGGCTTGTTTACGGGCGGCACGGCTCTCTGGGAGTGGAAGGGCGGTACGTTGGCAGGCACGACGACAGCTTCCTTCCGGGACCTCTACCCGCTCCCGGCGTCCGAGCTCGTGGCCAACCCGAACTTGCACCAGAACCCGGGCTACTGAGCACCACGTATTCCCCCCAAACGCGGCTCCGCCGCTTCCGCGACGGGGCTGCGTGGTGTTTTATCGCGGTTCTCACGGCGTGCGGCGGCTCGAATTCCACGTCCCCCGTCGTGTCCGTTCCTCCAGGTCGGCCCGTGCTCGCGCCGACCTACCGCGCCACCGGCCACATGGCGGCGGGTGACGTGTTCGTCCACCTGTTCGAGTGGAAGTGGACGGAGATCGCGAGCGAGTGTGAGACCGTGCTCGGGCCGTCCGGCTTCGCCGCGGTGCAGGTGTCCCCGCCCCAGGAGCACAGCATCGTCCCGACACACGATTGGAGCGAGCGGTACCAGCCAGTGAGGTACAGCGTCGCCCATAGCCGTTCGGGGACGGGGACGGAGTTCACGGATATGGTGAACCGGTGTAAGGCCGCGGGCGTGGGCATCATCGTGGACGCGGTGATCAACCACATGACCAATTACCCGAGCCCGGGCGTCGGGAGTGACGGCTCCCCATACTCGAAGTACGACTACCCGGGCCTGTATACGCCGAGCGACTTCCATCCGCCCTGCACGGTCGACAATTTCCAGGACGCTGCGAACGTCCAAGACTGCGAACTGTTCGGACTGCCGGACCTGAACACGGGGCTCCCGTCCGTGCGCCAGAGGATCGCCGGCTATCTGATCATGCTCGCCCGCCTGGGCGTGGCCGGATTCCGCATCGACGCCGCGAAGCACATCCAGCAGGTGGAGCTGGACGACATTCTCGCCATCGTCGACTCCACCATGACCGCCGAGGGGTGGCCGCTTCCGTACTACTATCTCGAGGTGAGCACCGGCCCCGGTGAGGCGCTGGGACCACGCGACTATTTCGGCGAAGCGTACGCCTCGGGCGGCGCCGCCGACATCACCGAATTCACGTTCGGGGGCGTCGGCGACAAGTTTCGACAGCTCGGCGGACAGCACATCTCGCAGCTCAACCCCAACGGCTCGCCCGGGAACCAGTTCTCGCCGGCGGCGTGGGGGCTGATGCCGGCCGACAAAGCCGTCGTGTTCCTCCAGAACCACGATACGCAACACCAGTGCGGCCTCAGTTATCGGGACGGGAACGTCTTCCGGGTCGCGAACGTCTGGATGCTGGCGCAGCCGTACGGGTACCCGTCGATCCTCTCGAGCTACGCGTTCGGTTGCCCGGTCGAGAACTCGATGGGTCCGCCGTCCGACGCCAACGGCTGGACAGTCAATGTGACGTGCGCGTCGAGCCTCGAGACCGCCGTCGACGGCGTGTGGGTGTGCGAGCACCGCGACCCGTCGATCAGGAACATGGTGCACTTCCGTCGCGTCGTCGCGGGCACCGATATCAACCACTGGTGGGACGACGGGGCCAATGCGATCGCCTTTTCACGCGGTAGCAAAGGGTTCGTCGCAATCAATCGTGAGGCGACGACGATCGACACCGCGGTCGCCACGGGGATGGCGCCGGGCACCTACTGCGACTTGATCACCGGTGGGAAGAGCGGCACGACGTGCGCGGGAGCGGCCATCGTGGTCGACGCCACCAGCGCGGCTCATTTCATTGTTTCCAGCAATTCCGCCATCGCCATCGACGTCGAGACCGCTATCCCATGATTCTCACGTTGCTGATCGCTTTCCAGGCGGACGCACCTGGGACGGCCAAGCCCCCTCCCATCCTCAGCGCCACGGCGTCAGTCGCGATCCTCGACACCGCATTCGCCATCCCGCAGCTGGGCCGCACTCGGCGCATCCGGCTCTACCTCCGACCCGGCTATGCCACGTCGCACAGGCGCTATCCGGCGCTGTACATGCACGACCGGCAGAACCTATTCGATGCCGCCACGAGCTTCGCCGGCGAGTGGGGAGTCGACGAAACACTTGACCGCCTCCATGCGCTGGGCGATGAAGGCGCGATCGTCGTTGGCATCGACAACGGCGAGAAACGTCGCATGGATGAGTACTCCCCCTGGTCGAGTCCCAAGTCCAGTGGTGGCGAGGGGGACGCCTACGTCGACTTCCTCGTGAAGACGCTGAAGCCGTACATCGACGCGCATTACCGCACCGAGAGCAACCGCCTGCACACGGGGATCATGGTGATGGGTGGGCAGGAAGGCGACACACCGGAGCGCTACGTTGCCGACTTCCAGAACATGGTCGACACGCTCCGGGCGGCGGGGTTCGCGGCCGGCGCGATCCGGACTGCCGTGCGCCCCGACGGCAAGCACGCCGAATGGTCCTGGCGCCGGGAGTTCCCGGCGGCGTATCGGTGGCTCTTCGACGAGCCGCCACCCGCACCGGCGTGGACGCCCGGCGCCGTCTGCTATGAGGTGTTTGTCCGCTCTTTCTACGACTCGAACGGCGACGGGATCGGTGATCTGAACGGTCTCATTCAGAAGCTCGACTACATCAATGGCCTCGGCGCTTCCTGCCTCTGGCTCATGCCGGTCGCGGCGTCGCCGAGTTACCACGGCTACGACGTCGGCGACTACTATCGCGTCGAGCCGGCCTACGGCACTAACGACGACTTCAAGCGCATGGTCGAAGAGGCGCACCGACGCGGCATCAAGGTTCTTGTGGACATGGTCTTGAATCACTCGTCGAGCGAGCATCCCCATTTTCAGGAGGCGTTGCGGGACACAGCGTCGCCCTATCGGGCGTGGTACCGCTGGGCCCCCACGCCCCCCGGCAAGGGCCCGCACGGCGGCGACGACTGGCACCATTCGCCCGTGCGCGACGAGTACTACTACGGCGTGTTCTGGAGCGGGATGCCGGACCTCAACTACCAGACGCCTGCCGTACGGGACGAGGCAAAACGGATCGCGACGTTCTGGCTGCGGGAGATGGACGTGGACGGGTTTCGCTTGGACGCCGTGCCCTACCTGGTGGAGGAAGGAACCTGCCTGATGGGCTGCCCTGGCACCCACGCGTTCCTCCACGAGTATGCCGCGCACGTGGACAGCGTGAAGCCCGGCGCCTACACCGTTGGTGAAGCATGGGGCAACATCGATGCAATGATGCCCTATTACCCGGACCAACTCACGTCGTATTTCGGGTTCGAGCTGGCCGATTCGCTGCTCTCCGTGGTCCGCACGGGATCGGCTGCCGGGTTGCTCCCGGGCTTCCTGCGGCTACAGGACACGCTCCCCGCGTACCGCTGGTCGCCGTTCCTCTCGAACCACGACCAAACGCGCGTGCTCACGGCGCTCGGCGGCGACGTCGCGCGCGCGAAGCTCGCCGCCACGCTGTTGCTGACGCTGCCCGGCCTACCCTTCGTCTACTACGGTGAGGAAATCGGGATGACCGGCGACAAGCCCGACCCCCGGTTGCGCACGCCCATGCAGTGGGCCGCGCGCCCTGGAGCGGGCTTCACCACTGGCACGCCGTGGGAGAGCCTCCAGCCGGACTCGCTCACCACCACGGTCGCCGCGCAGGATGGGGATCCCCGCTCGCTGCTGAACCTCTACCGGCGGCTGATCCACCTGCGCAGGGCGAACGACGCGCTGGGGACGGGCACGCTGGTGCCACTCTCCGCGAGCAACCTCCACGTGGCCGCGTATCTCCGCCGTGTCGAGGGGAGGGGGGGGCGCAGCGTGGTCGTGCTCGCGAATCTGGACTCTGTGGCGGCGTCGGGCGTCGCGATCAGCTCGAGCGACAGCGTGCTCGCGCCTGGACCGTACGCCGCGCGGAACCTGCTCGGCGGGCCCGACGCCGCGCGGCTGCGGGTGAGCTCAGACGGACGTATTCGCGGCTACGCTCCGGGCACGCTCGGGCCCAGAGCGAGCTTGGTCCTCGACCTCATGCGCCGGTAGGTGACCGGCGTTCGCGAAAGGCGGATCGGATGATTGAGCGGAAGTGGTGGGGACTGATCCTGTGCTGGCTGGTGGCGGGCCTCCCCCGGGCGTTGCACGCCCAAGCCGCGCCGGGCGGGCCGGGAGCGCTGCCGAAATGGACGCCCGGCAGTAAGAACGGGATGGGGACGTCCGTTACGGCGCAATCGAAGGTGTGGTTCACGTTGCAGGGGGGCATTCTCACCGAGGTCTATTACCCACGGGCAGACATGGCCGACGTGCGTGGGCTCGAGTTCGCGGTGAGCGAGGGCAAGCATGTGTGGATCGAGTCCCGAGATATGGACCACAGCATCGAGCGCGTCGATGCCCGCGCGCTCGTCTACCGCCAGACCAGCCGAGGCGGGGCGGGGGCGGGCCGCTTCACGATCACCAAGACGTATGTCACCGATCCCGATCGCAATACGCTGCTCATCGACGTGACGTTCGTCGGCGGGGCGGGGGATTCGTTGTACGTGCTTTATCAGCCGGCATTGAAGAACTCGGGCTTCGGAAACACCGCCTCGACCGAAGGCGGGGCGCTCATAGCTCGCAAGGAGGACGTGGCGACCGCGCTGGTTGCGAGTGGCGGATTCGCGGCGTCGTCCAACGGGTTCGCTGGCGGCAACGACGGCTACACGGACCTGTTGCTCCACGGTCGGCTCACCAGGGCGTTCACGCGGGTGGACTCGGGCAACGTGGTACAGGTGGCGCGGATTGCTCCCCCCCGCCAACGCTCCCGGTCGGCGCACTTCACGCTCGCGTTGGGGTTCGGAGACACGCCCACGGCCGCGCTCGAGGCCGCGCGCTTGAGCCTGCGGCGCGGGTTCCCGGCGACCCGCGGGGCGTACGCGCGGGGCTGGAGCGAATACCTGAACGGGCTACGCCGGGTGAGTGCGGCCTACGAGAAGCCGTTCCAGCTGGCCGCGATGGTCGTCCGGGCGCACGAGGACAAGACGTATCGCGGCGCGATCATCGCCTCGATGAGCATCCCGTGGGGTTATGCCGTACCGGCGGACAAGCCAAACGTGGGCGGGTACCACCTCGTTTGGGCACGGGACCTCTACGAGGCCGCCACGTCGCTGCTGGTGGCTGGTGATCGCGCCACAGCCGAACGCGCGCTGCACTACTTATTCGACGTACAACAGAAGTCGGACGGCAGCTTCCCGCAGAACAGCTGGCTGGACGGGCGGCCGTACTGGACCGCGCAGCAGATGGACGAGCAGTCCTACCCGATGATCCTGGCGTGGCAGCTGGGGGTCACGGACAGCGTGACGTGGCGGCAGCACATCCGCCCGGAGGCCGAGTACGTGATGGCGCACGGGCCGGCGACGCAGCAGGAGCGGTGGGAAGAAGTCTCGGGATACTCGCCGTCCACGATCGCGGCCGAGATCGCCGGTCTAGTGTGCGCCGGGGCGATCGCCCGGGCCAATGGCGTGGCGGCGGACGCGGACCGTTACATCGCGACGGCGGATGACTGGGCGGCCCACCTCGAGCAGTGGCTCGTGACGACTACCGGGCACCTCGGCGGACCGCTCGCGGCTCGCGGGTACTACATCCGGATCGGCGACAACCTGGATCCCAACGACGGCTTTCGCCTCGACGTGCACAACGGCGGAGGCGTATGGGACGAGCGCGACGTGGTCGATCAAGGATTCCTAGAGTTCGTCCGGCTCGGCATCCGGCCCGCAGGCGACTCCATCATCGAGAACTCCCTGCGGATCATCGATGCCACCATCCGCGTGCAGACGCCGAACGGCCCCGCGTTCTATCGCTATAGCCACGACGGCTACGGCGAGACGTTCTTCGGGGGCCCGTGGCTGGGCGAGGGCATCGGCCGCCTGTGGCCAATTTTCGCGGGCGAGCGGGGTGAATACGAAGTCGCGCGTGGCGGCGATCCCGCGCCCTACCTCCAGGCCATGCTCCGCTTCGCCAACGACGGCGGCATGATCCCCGAGCAGGTGTGGGACCGGGCCGATCCCGCTCATGGTGGGTTCGTGTTTGGCACGGGCACCGGTAGCGCCACGCCGCTGGTCTGGAGCATGGCGCAATTCATGCGCCTGACGGTAGACGCAGACGAGCGGCGGGTCGTCGAGCAGCCGGCAGTCGTCGCCGAGCATTTCCGCGGCGGTCGGGGTCACTGACGAAACATGGGCAAGGGGAGCAAGCGTACGCGCTCCACCGGAGCGATGCCGGGGCGCGGTCCTTGTAGTCCGCTCGCCAGCATACAGCGCGGGTGGCCCATAGGTGTCGCGCAGGCGGAGCGCGTCTGCTTGCACGCGCTCGTGACCTTTATGGGCATGCTGGTTGTCGCCGCCACACCGGCGGCCGCGCAGCGCCAGCGTCTGTCCATGGATCCGGGCTGGCGTTTTGTCCTCGGCGATCCGAAGGGCGCGGAGCAACCCGGCTTCGATGATCGCTCGTGGCGCCGGCTCGACTTACCCCACGATTGGAGCATCGAAGGGACGCCGAGCCAGGACGCACCGGCCGGCGGGCGAGGCGGATACTTTCCGACCGGGATCGGATGGTATCGCAAAGCGTTCCGATTGCCCGCCGGCGCCCGCGGGCGCGAGACCTGGCTCGAGTTTGATGGCGTCTACATGAACAGCGACGTATGGATCAACGGGGTCCACTTGGGCCGGCGGCCCTACGGGTACGTCAGCTTCGCGCACGACATCACCAAGTACGTCGCCTCAGGGGTGAACGTCGTCGCGGTGCGCGTGGACAACTCGCTCCAGCCCAACTCCCGCTGGTACTCGGGCAGCGGGATCTATCGGCACGTGTGGCTCGAGGTCGTCGATCCCCTGCACGTGGGCCATTGGGGCACCTACGTGATGACACCAACCGTCGACGCCGCTGGTGCGACTGTCGTCATACACACGCGGGTCGAGAACGACCGCGGCACGGGGCGCGGCGGCGTACTCCGCACGCTGATTGTCGACGCCGAAGGCCGGGAGGTCGCGCTTACGGGTGCGACCTTCTCGCTCGCGCCGAGGGCGAACGTTGAGATCGAGCATCGGCTGCAGGTCAAGGCACCGCGGCTCTGGTCCGTCGAGACGCCAACCTTGTACACCCTGCGCTCCGAAGTGCTCGACGGCGGGCGGGTCGTGGACGTGATCACCACTCCGTTCGGCATCCGCAGCATCGCCTACGATCAAGACCGCGGCTTCCTGCTAAACGGCGTGCGCGTGAAGATGAGGGGGGTCAATCTGCACGACGACGGCGGCGCCGTAGGCGCGGCAGTGCCCGTGCGCATCTGGGAGCGGCGGCTCGAGCTGCTCAAGGCGATGGGAGCGAACGCGATCCGTACGTCGCACAATCCACCGGCGCCGGAGTTCCTCGACCTGTGCGACCGCCTCGGCTTTCTCGTCATGGCCGAAGCGTTCGACGAGTGGACGATCGGCAAAGTGGCGGAGGGCTATCATAACTACTTCCAGGAATGGTCCGAGCGCGACGTCACGGACTTCGTCCGCCGGGACCGCAACCACCCCTCGATCGTCCTCTGGAGCGCGGGCAACGAAATCGGCGAGCAGAGCACGCCGGATGGTGCCCGGGTGCTGCGCCAACTGGTCGACGTCTTCCATCGGGAGGACCCGACCCGGCCTGTCACCACGGGCAACGACAACATCGCGGCCGACGGCCATCCCGCGACGCTGGACTTCTTGAACGCCGAAGACATCGTCGGCTACAACTATGCGGACCGCTGGCATGAGCGTCGCGAGCTGTTCGCCGAGCAAGACCGGCACGACCACCCCGACTGGAAGATGATCGGGACCGAGAGCGGGTCGATCTTCCAGTCGTTCGATGAGCGCTACTCGCTCGGCAACGATTCGAGTGTCGTACGGCCCAACTACACCGCGGGGATGGTGCAGGCCGAACGCCTCTGGAAGTGGGTCACGCTGCACGACTACTTCGCCGGCAACTTCATGTGGACCGGGATCGACTACCTGGGCGAGAGCACGTGGCCGTTCAAGGGGTTTGCGTCCGGAGCGATGGACATCACCGGCCGTCCCAAGGACGCGTATTACCTGTATCAGAGTATGTGGACCGATCGACCCGTGCTCCACCTTTTCCCGCACTGGAATTGGGAGGGTCGCAGCGGGCAGGTGATCCCGGTGCTCGCGTACACCAACTGCAACAGCGTGGAGCTGTTTCTCAACGGCCGGTCGCTGGGCGAAAAGCGCATCGAGTTCCCGGCCCAGGGGACGTCCGGCGGCTGGAACACCTACGCGCTCCCGGTCGTCAGGGCCACCACCAACGATCTACATGTGAGCTGGGATGTGCCGTATGAGTCGGGGGTCCTGAAGGCCGTCGGCAAGCGCCGCGATGGCGCCGTGGCGTGCGGGGCGGAAGTGCGGACCGCGACCGCGCCCGCGGCAATCCGGCTCTCCGCGGACCAGGACAGCATCACGAACGCCCCGGGGGATGTGGTGTTGGTGACATTCGAGGTGGTGGACTCGGCCGGCACGGTCGTCCCCACCGCTGGCAACGTCGTGCGGCTTGCGGTGACCGGCGGCAGCATCGTGGCGCTCGACAATGGCAACCAACTGGACCTCGAACCCTACCACACCGACCACCGCCACACGTTCAACGGCCGCGGGCTCGCGATCGTGCGGGCTGCGATTCCCGGGAGGCTCGCAATAACTGCGAGTGCGGACGGGCTGCGGAACGCGAGCGTGACGATAGTCGTGCGCAAGGGCGGCGCACCCGAGGCGGTCCCACCGGCCCGATAATGCCCCGTCCGGCGATCCTTTTGCTGTGGGTATTCACCACGCTGGTCCCCGTGACGTACGCCCAGCGTGCGAATCGTACCGTCTATCTCGACGCGCAGGGGGTCATCCGCTGGAAGGACGACAAGCAGGAGGTCGCCCTCTTCGGTGCGAACTACGTGCTCCCCACCGCCTCCGACTATCGAGCCGCCGCGTACGTGCACGCGGATCGAAAGCAGATGATCGTCGAGGACATGGCGCAGTTCGCCCGCATGGGCTGGGACGGCCTGCGGCTCACCTTCTGGGGGGACTGGGAGGCCTCGGACAGCGCCGGCAACCTGATTGCCAACGACCATCTCGACCTCCTGGACTACCTCATTGCCCGCGCGCGGGAGCGCGGCGTCTACATGCTCTTTAGCCCGATCCAGCTCTACGGATCGAACTGGCCGGACGCGCTGCAGGACACCACACAGCCCGGCTTCGGCCGCCACTTCGGCAAGGCGCGTATGGGCACAGACGTCCGGGCGATTGCCGCCCAAGTGAACTACCTGCGCCAGATCCTGAATCACGTGAATCCGTACACCGGTGTGGCGCTCAAGGACGAGCCCGCCATTCTGTTCATCGAGCTCGTGAACGAGCCCTGGCAGCACCCCGAGGACCTCCAGGCGTCGACTCGCTACATCAACACGCTGACCGACGCCGTGCGTAGCACGGGCTGCACGAAGCTCGTCTTTTACAACGTCAGTCAGGACTTCAGAATCGGCGAAGCGATCCGACGGTCCAGAGCGCAGGGTGTGACGTTCGGCTGGTATCCCACCGGCCTGAACTCCGGGCACGAGCTCGAAGGGAACTATCTCCGTGCGGTCGACACATTCCCCGACATGCTGCGGCCCGAACTGGCTCGACTGCCCCGCATCGTCTACGAGTTCGACAGTCCCGACCTGCGCAGCGGTACGATGTATCCGGCGATGGCGCGGACGTTCCGCGCCGTGGGCGCACAGTTCGCCGCGATGTTCGCCTACGACATGCTGGAAACCGCTGCGCGTAACCTCGGCTGGCAGACCCACTACCTGAGCCTCGTCTACACGCCGCGCAAGGCGATGAGCGCCATCATCGCGGCCGAGGCGATGCGCCGCCTGCCGCGCCTGCGCTCTTACGGGGGCTATCCGCAGAACACCCGCTTCGGCAATTTCCGTGTCTCCTACGACGACGACCTGGGAGAATTGGTGGCGCGCGATGTGTTTCTCTACGCCGGCTCGACGAGTGCGACGCCCCCAGAACCCACGGCGCTCCTGCGTATCGCCGGCTACGGCTCCTCCCCGATCGTTACCTACGAAGGGGAGGGGATCTACTTCCTCGATCGCGTGCGCGCAGGTGTCTGGCGCCTCGAGGTCTATCCCGACGCCGTGCCCGTGAACGACCCCTTCGAGCCGCCCAACCCCGACAAGATCGTGACGCGGGCGATCAGCAGGGCCTGGGCGATGACGGTCACGCTCCCGGATCTCGGAGGCGGGTTTACGGTGCAGCCGGTCACGAAGGGCAGTCAGGCGGCCGGCCGGTCAGATGGCGGGCGGTTCACGGTCACGCCCGGCGTCTACGTACTGAGCGCCGCCGATCACGTCGATGTCGCCACGATGCCCGCGCAGATAGGTAGAGTGGGCTTCACGGAATACCATCCTCCTCCAGCCGATACCGTACCCCCCTCGGTGCAGTCGCTTGCCTCACCTGAATACGTCGCAGGTCGCGACGCGGCGATCGTGGCCCGCGTCGTTGATCAGACGCCCCCCGACTCCGCAACGCTCTTCATCCGGCCAACGGCCGGCGGGTTCTATCGGGGTTTCGCGATGCACGACTCCAGCGCTTACCGGTACGCCGCCTCCGTGCCAGCCGGCGCCTTGCGGGAAGGCCCGTACGAGTTCGTGATCACGCTCTTCCGAGGGAACTCGCGCGTCACGTTCCCAGCCGGCGTACACTCGAAGCCAACGGACTGGGACTATCCGGGCGGGGCGTCCTGGAAGCTGGATATAGTCGGCTCTGAGACGCCGCTGCGGTTGTTCGCCCCGGGGGCGGACGCCGCGCGACTGGCTTTCACCCGCATCGGCGACGCGGGTCGCCGCGGGCTGTTCCGCCTGGCCCTGTCCGGGCGGACGGGCCAACCGGTCTTCCATCTGGCGTTGCCTGTAGACTCGGGCGGTTGGAGCCCGATCGACTACACCGCATCACTGGTGATCCGCGACCGCATCAGGGCCCGGCGGGAGACCATCGACCGCGCGGACCAAGTGAGCGTGCGGCTGCGCGGGCTCGGACCTCATCAGATCCTGCACGTCACGCTCATGGAGGACGACGGCACGAGCTGGAGTGCGCCCGTCACCGTCGACAGCACGTGGGTCGAGCAGTCGCTGCCGCTCTCGGCCTTTACGCCCGCGAGAGGCGTCCTGCTCCCAGAGGGATTTCCCGGCGAATGGAATTACTGGGTGGGTCCGGCGTCGGGACGGGGCGGTAGCCGCGATCGCCCGCGGCTCGACCGCGTGGAGCGGCTACAACTCTCCTTGAGGCGGGACGATGGCGTCAAGGTCACGCCAGGGAATTATGGCGTGGAGATTGAATCCATCGTGCTGATATTCGGCCGCCCCTGACCCCTCCTTCCTCATGCAGGTCCCTTTGGTCTCACCCGCACGGCGAACGTGAGCATCCCGATCCCGAACGCCAGGAGCACGAGGCCCCACCACAGATTCACGTTGATCCCGAGCGACCGCTCGTAGATTGCCTTGTCGGACCCAAGACCAAGCACGACAAGGATGGCTCCATAGACCGCGAACATGAGTCCGATCGGGAGGCGCAGGTCGAGTTTCATCGCATCACCAGAAGATGATGTTGAGGATGAGCGTGAGCCCGAGCGCGATCGCGCCCAGCGTGACGGGCCGCTGATACCACGGCATTTCGCCGTCCTTCTGGCGCGGCGTTAGGGCGTAGACGAGTCCGGTGAGATCCTCGTCCGACTTCGTACGCCGCGTGAGGAGCGAGATAAGGATCGTGGCGGTGAAGCAGGCGGTCCAGGCGAAGATCGCACTCCAGAAGTTCTGGGCCATCTCGCTCGGATAGATGTGTAGCACCGCGCCCAGGAAGCCGCCCTTCAAGCCGGGTACCGCCCCGTGGGGCAGCGTGAGTCCATGCTGGATCGCCGCTGCGGCCGTGCCCGTCAGGAGCCCGAAGAACGCGCCGTGGCCCGTTGTGCGGCGCCAGAACATCCCCAAGAGGAACGTCGCGAACAATGGTGCGTTCACGAACGCAAAAACGAGCTGGAGCATGTCCATGATGTTGTTGAACCGCGTCGTCGCGTACGCGGCGGCCCCGCTGAGGACGATCCCGAACACCGTTGCCCCGTGCCCCATGCGCAGGTAGTGCGCGTCCGACTGCCCCGGCCGGAGATAGGACTGGTAGATGTCGTAGGTCCACACGGTGTTGAACGCCGTGACGTTCCCGGCCATCCCGGACATGAACGAGGCCATCAATGCCGTGAGCCCGAGTCCGAGGAGGCCGGACGGCAGGTAGTGCGCCAGCATCACGGGGACAGCCAGGTTGTAGTTGGGCGTGCCGTCGCTGCCGGTGGGCAGCAGGCCGCCGCGCGTGACGTGGAGCGCGATCGCGAGCATCCCCGGCAGAATCACGAGGAACGGAAAGAGCATTTTCGGGAACGCGGCGAGGAGCGGCGTGCGGCGCGCGGCGGCCATCGAGTCAGCGGCCATCGCGCGCTGGACGACGAGGAAATCGGTGCACCAGTAGCCGAACGACAGCACGAAGCCGAGGCCCATCACCATCCCGAACCACTCGACGCCCATCGGGTTGGCTGAAGAAGAACTCATATGGCGCCACGATTCGGACCAGGCACCGGCCGAATACCCGGCGTTCGTCGCCACCGTCGCGAGCTTCGCGCTCAGCCCAGCCCAGCCTCCCACGTCCTTGAGGCCGAGCAGCACGAGCGGCAGGAACCCCAGGACGATGAGGAAGAATTGCAACACCTCGTTGTAGATCGCGGAGGTCAGGCCGCCGAGGAAGATGTAGGCGAGAACGATCACGCCCGACAGCAGCACGCTCGCGTTGAAGTTCCATCCGAGCACGAGCTCGAGCAGCTTCGCGAACGCGTACATCGAAATCCCGGACGAGAACACCGTCATCACGGCGAACGTCATCGCGTTGAAGCCACGGGTCTTCTCGTCGAACCGGAGCTTCAGGTACTCCGGGACGGAGCGCGCCCGCGAGCCGTAGTAGAACGGCATCATGAAGATGCCCACGAACACCATCGCCGGGATGGCGCCCACCCAATAGAAGTGGCTCGTCATCATCCCGTACTTGGCGCCGGAGGCGCCCATACCGATCACTTCCTGGGCGCCGAGGTTTGCCGAGATGAACGCCAGCCCGGCGATCCATGCCGGGATGGACCGCCCGGAGAGGAAGAAGTCTTCGCTGCTCCGGACGAATCGCCTGAGCATCCACCCGATGCCGAGCACGAAGGCGAAGTAAAGGAGCAGGATGGTGTAGTCGACCCAGCCGAGCCGAATCATCGCATGAAGGTAGCGCGCCCAGTTCCAACCGGCGAACTTGGGAGCGCACCGAGCATGCGACGGCCGTGAGCACGTACACCCTAAAGAACGCCCACGGGTTGGAGGTCCGGGTCCTCGACTATGGCGGGATCATCGTATCGCTCAGGGTGCCCGACCGGGTCGGCAACTTCGATGACATCGTCTTGGGCTTCGACTCACTGGCGGACTATCTGCGGGTCTCCCCCTATTTCGGCGCCATCGTCGGCCGGTATGGCAACCGCATCGCCCGCGGGCGGTTCACGCTGGACGGCCGGACGTACACCCTCGCGACGAACGACGGCCCCAATCACGTGCACGGCGGCTTGAACGGCTTCGACAAGGTCGTGTGGGGCGTGTCACCGTTCGAGCGGCAGGACTCGGTCGGCCTGTTGCTTCGCTACACGAGTCCGGACGGCGAGGAAGGGTACCCGGGCACCCTGCACGCCACGGTCACCTACACACTCACCGAGGCGAACGAGCTGATCTTCGACTATCACGCCACTACGGACCGGGCCACTCCCGTCAACCTCACCCAGCACAGCTACTTCAACCTGGCTGGGAACGGCCGGGCCGACGTGTTGGGTCACATGGTCACGCTCAATGCCGATTCTTTCACGCCGGTCGATTCCACGCTGATCCCCACCGGCGAGATCCGAAGCGTGGCCGGAACGCCGTTCGACTTCCGCACACCCGCGGCGATCGGCGCCCGCATCGACCAGGACGATGAGCAGCTGCGCTACGCCCGGGGATACGACCACAACTTTGTGCTCAACCAGCGTGGCGACGATCGGCGAGCGGGCGCCACGCCGGCCGCGCGTGTATACGAGCCCTCGAGCGGCCGTGTGATGGAGATCTACACGACCGAGCCGGGACTGCAGTTCTACTCCGGCAACTTTCTGGACGGCACCCTGCGCGGGAAGAAGGGCGCGCGCTACGGGCGCCGCTCCGGCCTCGCGATGGAGACCCAGCACTTCCCGGACTCGCCGAACCACTCCCAGTTTCCGTCGACGATTCTGGTGCCGGGAAGGGAGTACCGCTCGCGAACCGTGCTACGGTTCAACGTGCGGTGACGACCCCAGATCCTCGTCTTTCAACGCTGATTGGTTCGAATACGTACCGAATACGTACAAGCTCAACGCAGGGCCCTTGAGGCGTTTCCGAGGTTTTGGGGTAGCATTCACGTAACGGCTGCAAGGCGGTCCCATGGTTCTTCCGGTGCTCATCGCTCTCCTCCAGGCGCCAGCTCCCCTGCCGTCCCCGTCCGTCGATGCCGATCATGGTCAACCGACATCGCGGGATGCGCGACCCGTGCGGGTCTGGCTCGGGACGACCGGGTCGCTTGTGCGCGGCCAATCGGTGCCGGTCTTTGTGCAGGCAGCGCAGGACGGCGACCTCATCGTGCTGCACCGCCGGACCGACGGACGGATCGAGGTACTGTTCCCTTCCAATCCCGCGGCGGATCCCTTCGTCCGCTCCGGGACCTACGAGATTCGGGGCGGTGGCAACCGCGCGGCATGGGTCGTGTCGGAGCCGGCCGGCAGCGGGATGATCCTCGCGGCCCTGTCGCTGGACCCGCTGCGGTTCGACGAATTCGTCCGCACGGCGGGGTGGAACCCCGACGCGCTGGTACCGTCGTGGAACGACTCGAATGCCGAGGGCGCCCTGTCGGACATCGTCCAACGAATGCTCGGCGACGGGGCGTTCAATTATGACCTTGTCACGTATACGGTGGCGCCGCCCATATATGCCCAACAGCCCTCCCTCCCCTCACCCTCCGCCTCGCCGGACATGGCACAGGGCGATGTGCAGCAGCCGGACACGACGCCGAACTACGGCTCGTATCCGGTCTGTCTCAATTGCACGTTCATCGGGTACGAGGAGATCATCATTGCACCCGAGCATCACCGGGGCGGGCGAGGCATCCGCGAGCAGGACGAAGGGATCTGTGGCATTCACACGCCGTGCCCAGAGTCCCAAAAGACGCACGCGCTGGCCCTGGCGCGGCCAACGGCCCAGTCCGCCGATGTAGCGCCGCGTTCGCGGCCGGTCGAGCCGATCCAATATCGGTCCCGGGTACCGCCCGCGGGTCCCGTCGCGACGGCCGCGCCGCGGACGCGTGCCGCCTCCACGCCCCTCAGGCATGTGCGATTCACGTCCCTTTCCGCGCCCGAGGCCGATCGACGAGCGGTCCTGACGACGGGTGAGGGCGGCGCGCGTCCGGTGGCCAATGCCGCCGCGAGCGGCAGGGGAGGGCGGGCAGTCGTCCCGGACGTTGGCGGCGGGGGGGCGGGGGGGGCGGGGCGGGCCTGGGGAGCCGTCGGGGGCCGGGCACCTACGGCGATGGCAGGGCGTACGGAGCGGGCCGCGACGACGGGGCCGAGGCCGCGAGCGGAAGCGCAGCCGGCAGCGGGTAGCGCCGTCGCAGCCGTGCCGAGCGGCAGAGCGGCTGCAGCTGCCGCGCGCGGGATCGCGCTGCCATCGACGGTTTTCCAGGGCGCCCAGGCCCGCGTGCCCGCGAACCGCACCGGCACTCGGCGGCGATAAGGCGAGACGGGGGCGCCCGCTAGCGGAGGGCGGGCGCCACTTGCAAGAACATTTCGAGCTGCTCGGTGCCGATCGCGGGCCGCAGGTGCTCGAGTACCAACCGACCCAGGCGGGGGATGTCGTCCTTCTGATAGCCGGCCGCCGCCAGCGCCGCCATGAGCCCGGCCGGACCCACGAGGGCCGCCATCTCCCCGGTGCGAGCGCCGCTCATGAGCGCTCGACCCATCAGGCTCTCGCTATTCGGCAGCACGTGCTTCACGGCTTTGAACGCCTCGGCCGAGAGGCTCATCCGGAGCGCCATGAGGATGGCGCCCACGCCTTTCTCGGCCTTGTTGGCATCGATCTCGAGGTTGGCTGCGACCTGCCGGACGAGGTCCATGGGGGACTACGATACGTGGTACGACGCTATGACGCTACGTTGTACGAAGCCGCTCGCCAAGCCTCGTGCAACGTAGCGTCGTACCGCCGTAGAACGCTTATTGGCCTACCGTAAAGTCGATCCGCTTCAGTATGGTGCCTGCGGCGTCCCGGATCTCCACGTGCCATGCGCCCGTCCAATCGGCCGGCACCGTCTTCCGGCTCCACGTGCGCCAGGGCGATCCGCCGACCTGCAGCTCCATGTCGCCGACCTGCGTATCTCCGTGAAACCACACGTGGTGAATACTGGCGCCGCCCGCCCCTGCCACCTTGGTCCAGCAGACGAGTTGACCGACATCCGTGGGAAACGCGCTCGCCGTATCCTGCGGCTGTCGATCGACCACGGACTTCGCGACCGCCGCGTCCTCGATCGTCACCTGCGCCGCCGTCGCGGCAGGCGCTGCGGCGGGCGCCGCGGCATGCGTTGAATCTTGGGCGGCGAGAACCCGGGCCCCGCCGGCGAGCAGAGACACGACCACAATTGTGCCGACGTGCTTCATGACGGCTCTCCTGCTGAGGTTGTCGGTTGTTCGGCGGTTGTCGATTGTACGGCCCGCCGGCGTCGATGTTCCAGCCACGCCCCCAACGTCGCCGCGAGCACCAGGCCAACGCCCGCGCCGCCGAGCTGAAACCGCGCGTGGTATTCGCGCTGCCGGCCGGCGCACTTCCCGGAGAACAGCGCGCCGACCATCGCGCCGCACGAGCCCTGGATCGTCGTGAAGTAATAGCCTGCGCCTGCTGCGAACAGGATCGGCAGGGCACAGAGGACGAGATAGCGGAGAAAGGCTTTCATGATACGCTCATCAGATAAAGGAACATCGGGCGATGAGAGCCGGGGTCATGGGCGGAAAGAAAAGCCGATGATGACACGGACCTCGATGACCATGCTCACAGCCATTAGGGTCAGATGCCACGGCTGCGGGCTCACCGCCCCCGCTCGACCTTCCACCGGTCGACCACGCGCGCCTCATCCCCGGTGCCCCGGACGACGTGGTACTCGTCGAAATGGGCGACCGTGAGGCACGAATGGTTCGGCACCAGCTCGAGCCGCGTGCCTACCTTGAACCGGCCCTCCAGCTTGGCGGGGGAACCGGCGCGGATCAAGCCGTGCTCCTGCGACAGTGTGGCCACGGTGAGCTCCGGCGCCCCGCGAACCGCGCCCATGGCTTGTGGGCCCACGTGCGCCGGCCCGGGATCCTTCGAGAGCTCGAGCGCGCCCGCGTCGACGACGAAGTGTGACCCACCGGGCTGGTGCGACACAACGGTCGCGAGCACCGTGACGCCTACGTCGGCGGGCTCGCAGCAGCCGATCAGCACCATGGTCCGATCGTAGAACACGTAGTTGCCGGGACGGGCTTCGGTGGCACCTGTCAGGTCGAGCGCGGCGGCCAGGGCCGGCGTCGAGCCCACGCTCACCTCGCGCACCACCACGCCCTGCTCTCGGAGTCGCCCTGCAAATCCGACCATGACGCTCCGCTCCTGCTCCGCCACGCGGGCCGCTTCGGCCTTGTCCGTCGTCCGGTACGCGTGACCTGAATGGCTGAGAATGCCGTCGAACACGAGCTGGCGCTCGGTGCCGAGCTCGCGCGCCACCTCCACGGCGTAGGCCGAGGCGGGATCCACGCCCGCTCGGTGATAACCGCAGTCCACCTTCAGCCAGACGTGCAACCCCGATCCGGCGAGGGCCCGGGCGGTGGGGAGGTCGTCCACCACCACGCGCAACGTCGCGCCCGTCTCCTGCGCGATCCGCCGCGCGTGGGCAACGTGGCTCGGATCGATGGGGAACGCCCACGTGAGATCCTGGAATCCAGCCCGAGCAAACACCTCGGCCTCGACGAGCGTCGCGATCGTGAGGCCGCGCGCACCGTGCTTCATTTGGAGGCGGCCGAGCTCCACGCACTTGTGTGTCTTGGCGTGGGGCCGAAGCCGGACGCCCAACTTCCGGGCACGGTCCGCCATGTGCGCGAGGTTGTGCTCGACCACGTCGAGGTGGAGGAGCAGCGCGGGCGTTTCCAGGTCGCCGTACATGGCGCTAGTGCACGATGTGGAACTCGGTTTGCCGGCGCAGGATCCAGTGCATCCTGCCGTCGGCGCCGAGCTCGGCGTCTTCCTCCTGCGCGGCGCGTACCGCCTGGTTCCCCCACTCGGCCACGGAGCTGGTGGCCTGCAGCTCGATCGAAAACCAGCTGTTGGGCAGCAGGCGGACGTCCCCGCGGCCTGGGACGCCCTCCTGGTGGTCCCACAGACCGATCAGCGGGCCGGCGCCATGTCCCCGGTCGCCGATGGGATGGGAGTAGATCGTGCCAGTGAGTCCGGCCGCGCGCATCCGTCCGAGTGCCGCGGCAAGAACCTCGTTTCCCGTTCGTCCCGGCTGCATCTCGGCGAGGAGGAAATCCTGCAGACGGTTCGAGTTTTGGAGCGCCCGCTTGAGGCCATCGGGCACGTCCTGCTCACCGGGACGCAGGACGTACCCCATGTGCTGGGTGTCGGTGTTGAGCCCGAGGGCGGTGATGCCGAAGTCGCAGTGGAGCACGTCGCCGCGCTGAATCATGACCGAGCCCGAGTCCGAGAGATCGACGCCGCGCCGCTGCACGTCCACGTCGGTGTGGAACCACGTGCCGAGACCCAGGTCGTTCACCCGCTGGCGCATCCACCACGCGATGTCGTCCGTTGTGGTCTTTCCCGGCGTGATCACGGCGTTCGAGAACGCGGTGTCGATCGTTCCCCAGACGACCTCCATCAAGCGACGGTATACGGGGACCATCGCCGGCGCCCGAAGCTCCTGGTACTCGAGCGCCAGGTTCTCGGCCCGCACGATGCGGGTGCGATAACGCTCGGGCAGCACGGCCTGGAGCTGCTCCCACTCTCCAGCCGACAGCCCGTCCGAAAAGGCATGTGTCGCGGAGATGTCCACGGCGATGCTCGGCGGGTCGCGCTCCTCGATGACACGCCGCAGCAGGTCCCACTGGGCTTGACCCACCAGCTCGGGTCGACGCCCGATCGAGGGGTCGATTGCCTCCCGGGCATGGTACGCGTCGTAGAGCCCGCCTTGCGACGTGCCGCCAAGCGCGAGCCGCTCGAGGGCCTGCCCGGGCTCCCGATCGAAGAACACGTAGATCGTGCGGCGCCGGGCGAAGAACGTGGTGGCCGAGACGAAGGACGAGAACACTGGGTCCTCGTTGTATTCGCGCATCGGCACCACCCACATCGCCACGTGGTACTGCCGCATCAGCCGAGGCAGCACGGAGTCGAGCCGGTAGCGAAGCCACTCCTGCTGGAGGGCAGCCTGCTCACGCAGCATGCCGAGCGGCCGCATTGGGGTTGCTGTGAGCGTCGGACCCGGGCTCTGCAGGAGGAGGGTCGAGAGTGCGAAGGCGGCGAGTGTCATAACGGTTGTGCTACCGGTTGAGGTGGACGGAGGCGATCAAGGACCAGGATGGCATGCTCTCTTGCGGTCAGCCCCTCCATACGCCCACCGCGAGTGCGAGCCACCCTCCGAGGAACGCGAGCCCGCCGACCGGCGTCACGGCCCCGAGAAATCGCGCGCCGGTCCACGCGAACAGATAGAGCGAGCCTGAGAACACAATCGTGCCGGCCACGAACAACCATCCGGCGGCCCGTATGGACGGCACCGGCCACCGAGTGGTCGCCCAGGCGACGAAGAGCAGCGCGAGCGCGTGGTACATCTGGTACCGGACGCCGGTGTCGAACGCGATGAGGAGTTCGGGAGGGAGGCGGGCGCGCAGGCCGTGGGCGCCAAACGCGCCCGCGGCGACGGCCATGAGCGCCGACGTCGCGCCGAGCGCGGCGAAAAGCCGGTCCATCAATCGAGCCGGCGGCCCGTCACTTCGATGCGACGGTAACGCTCGATCCGGCCCGACCCGCCGACGAACGTTGCGGCGAACCAGCTCGTGAGCCCGACGATGATGGAGCCGAGGATGGCTGGGCCCAGGCCGCTCACGGTAAACCCCGGCATGACCCACGCGACCACCACGAGCGAAATGCCGTTGACGACCAGAATGAACAGCCCGAGGGTAAGCACCGTAAGCGGCAACGTCAGGATCAGAATCACCGGTCTGATGACGGCGTTAACGATGCCTAGGAGCAGCGCCGCGATGAGCAGGTTGCCCCAGCCATCGATCTGCACTCCGGGAACGATCTTCGCGGCCGCCCAGAGGCCAAGGGCCGTGATCAAAAGCCGAAAAAAGAAGCCCTTCACGGCTGCTTCCTCGCTCGCCAGTAGTCCCAGAGGGCCACGGCGGGGCCGGCCAGTCCCGCGACCCAGAGCCACGGGCGAAGGGCACGGAACGCCGTAGGTGAATAGCCGAAGTACAGGCCAGCATCCTCCTTCGGGAGCTGCGGCAGCACGACGGCGAGAAAGGCCGCATCGATCAACGCCACGCCCAACACCACGATTCCGATCACCGTCAATGCGCGGGCGGGGTAGCGGAGCATGGCGCGCGCGCCGCCCCACCAGATCACGAGCGCGAGAACCGCTCCGGATGCCCAGATCGCGGGGTCATGAATGAGCAGCCCGGCGACGACGACCCAGATAAATCCGCCGAGTGCTACCCCGCCCATCGAGCCGTACGCCGCCATGCGCGGACCGTTCATGGGCGCCTCCCGTTCGGTACCGATCCCAAAGATAGCCGCCCCGCCACGAACCGCGCGGTCACGCCGGGCGGCACCTCCACGCCGAGCCGCGAGTCGAACAAGATCGCGCCTACGAGCGAGTCCCCCGCCCGCGTGGCGCCGATCCCGGCGAACGGCCCGAGGTCCACCGGCCAGCCATGGATCAGCGCCTGTTCGGGTAGCCCTTCCCACGTTACCGCGAGGGTCTCCGCGCGTGGCACCGAGAAGAGGAGGGTCCCGCTGAACCGGCACGTCCGGCCCACCACCACGCGCTGCGTATCCAGGTCAACGTCGGCGAGCTTGAACCGATCCCCGAGGTGGGGCAGGGTGAGCGTATCGCCGCGCGCCACGCGCCAATGGCCCACGTACCGTTGGGCGAATCTGGTCTGGAGGTGCATCTGCGGCGAGGTGCAGGGGTTGCCCGGCCCGCACGCGGCGAGCGCGGCGAGCAGGGAGGGCCAGACCGCGCCTCTCACTGGGGAACGCTGTCTGTCGCCCGAATCCGCGCGTTTGTCGAGTCGGCGGCTCGCAACGCGCTGCCGATCCCACCGGCACCCGGGATCGACGACTTCGCGAGAATCGAATCCCGCTGGCGCTCGGTGAGGGTGTCTCCGGTCCCGCTGCGGCCCCCGCCGCCGCCGCAGTCGACCATGAGGACGAGCACCAGGAAGAGTGAGCGAGTCATGCCCTTCATTCTAGCGACTGAGTCCCCGGCGCACGAGCACCCCGTAGGCCATGAGGTTCACGACCAGGACCAGCGTCCCGAGGACCGCCTGGCTCGGGCGGCTCAGGCCCGCCGGATACAGCACCGGAATCACGTAGTGTTCCACGAAGCCGCCCGCGTATCCCTCGAGTCCGGCGCGCGCGCGCAAGGCGTTCTCGAGCGGCGTGAGTGGACAGACCCAGCCGCCGTACTCGATAGCGATCCCCCAGAGCGCACAAGGGACGTGCGCCCACACGACGCCGCGCCACCGCCACGTGAGAAACCCGCCCAGCGCCACGAAGGCGACGAACGCGACGTGCGCTAACACCACGCAGTCGGCGAGCAGTCGGTAGAGCATCTTCAAGCGCCTCATATACGACAAAAGCCCCCGCCGGACTAGAGATCCGACGGGGGCGATCGTTTGCTCGAGGCCTGTCAGGCGCCCATGAGACGCTCACATGGGTGGAACAGGTCCTGGATAGCTGCTTCCAGACGATCCGGCAAGTCGAACAACTGCTGAAGCGCATTGAGCTCGTCGGGCGAGAGCGCGCTCCCATCTGCGTGCCGCACCTGAATGCCGTTGCTCGTCGCGGTTGCCGTACCGGTGATAGTGGCGAAGGGCGTCCCGTTCACAGTGACGGTCAAGTCGGCCGTTACCGTCGCCGGCGACACCACGACCGTGATAGTCCCCTGGACCCTCACTGTCTCGGCGCCGCGTGTCACGCTGAAATCGATCGTCAGCGTGGCATCGTTCGCGTCCGGTGTGACCAGCGTCTCGTGCAGCGCAACGCTCACAGCCGGATTGTCTAGGCTCCAGGTGACGTCGACTTGGGCGTCGGGGTGGTTGGTCGTGAGATTCGTCGCGGAGAATGCGGCGTTGAAGGTCAGCGTATGCGACCCGTCGCTCACGAAGCCCACCGCGGTCGCGCTAAACGCCGTCGCGGGATTTCCTGTAACCGTCCCGGTCACCGTGTAGTTGGCGTACGTCGTGCCCGGGCTCGCAGGGGTCCCGCCGTTCAGGATTACTTGGAGGGCGTTGGTGTTTCCGTTACTCAGGTCGATGAGATCGACGTAGCCCGTCGCGACCGGAGGCTCGACCACGTTCTCGGTGACGGGGTCGATGGCGTACAGGATGATTCGAACGCCGTTGGCCGGCGCCGCCGGTGTGGCGTTGGGATCTGCGACGTATTGATGCGTGTTCACGTCCCAAACGAAGGTCTTGCCGAGCACCGTTGGCGGGATGACGCTGGCGCTTATCCCCCCGCTCAACGCGCCGGCGGCCGTGCGGAGCGCCTGGAGTCTCGCTGGAGCATCCGCGTAGGCCTGCCTCGTTGCACGGGGCGGCACGATTGGTGCCGCGCTCAGGAGAGCCCCGGTGGGTGTGGTCACGGCGACGGGCGAACCTGTCGCGACGCGCAGCGCACCGAAGCTCTGGAACGCGGGTGATGCGAAGACACCGCCGACAGTTTGGAGGTCGGCGCTGAGTTGTGCGGGGTTGGACAGTTGCGCCTGGGGCCCGGTGCTCCCCTTGCAGGCGGCCGCGATGAACGCAGCGGCGACTACGAGGGCCCACCGGGAACGACGATACCCTGCCATGCGACACCTCCGATAAAGCGATAACGAGCTGGCCGGGGCACACGGCCTGGTGGACCCGCAACGTACCCCTGATCCAACGAGATGGACCGTGACGGAGCGCACGGGGCGGCCGGTCGCCGCGGAGCGACGGCCGTTCGCGCGGGTTTAGGAGATCAACCCACCGCCGAGGAGGCGGTTGTCGGCGTCGTACAACGCGCCGGACTGCCCGGGTGTGATCGCGCGCACAGGCTGCGCGAGGTCGAGCGCCAGCGTGCCCGCGTCCACCTCCGACACGCGGCCGGGCACCGCCCGCGAGCGGTACCGGCACTGCACCAAGACGGCGTCGCCCGGGGCGAGCGGCTCGGCGAGCCAGTTCACGTCGTCGAGCGTGACCGCGTGCCCGAACAGCGCTTCGCCCGAGCCGATCACGACCTCACGGGTTTCCGGCCGGATTTCGACGACGTACATCGGCTCGGGGAAGCCGCCGGGCAGGCCGCGGCGCTGCCCGACCGTGTAACGCGCGAAGCCCCCGTGCTCTCCCACCACCTCACCGCCCACGGTGACCAGGGGGCCGGGGGACAGGGCCGGCGCGTCGGCGCCGAGGTGGCGCTCGAGCACGCCCACGTAATCGTCATCGGGGACGAAACAGATCTCCACGGATTCGGGCTTCTCTGCGGTGACGAGCCCGTGCCGCCGCGCGACCTCACGCGTCTCCTGCTTGGTGAGGGCTCCGACGGGCGTCAGCATCCGCGCCACCACCGCTCGGTCGATGCCCCAGAGAAAGTACGACTGATCCTTTCGGGCGTCGCGTCCGCGGTAGAGCGCGCCGTCGCAGGCGATCACGTAGTGGCCGGTGGCGATGTACGCACAATCGAGCGCATCGGCGTGGTAGAGGAAGTCACGAAACTTGGTGAAGGAGTTGCAGCGCACGCAGGGAATCGGCGTGCGGCCGCGGGCATACTCGCTGACGAAATCCGCGATCACGTCGCGCCCGAACCGGTCCTCCAGGTTCAGGACGTAGTGCGGGATCCCGAGCTTGTGAGCGACGAGCTTGGCGTCGGTGATCGAATCGAGGGAGCAGCAGGGGCGATCCGGGACCGAGTCGCCGTAGCAGAACAACTTCATGGTGGCCGCCACGACGTCGTACCCCGCGTCCACGAGCAGCGCGGCGGCGACGGAGGAATCCACCCCCCCCGACATCGCGACGAGGACGCGCTCGCTCATCGATGCAGAACCGCCGAAAGCGCCCGCACCTTCTCCACGATCCTCGGGAATGCCGCTACCACTGCCTCCACGTCCTCTATCGTGTTGTCCTTCCCGAAGGAGAAGCGCAGGGCCGCCACGCCCAGCTCGCGCGGCACACCCATGGCGGTGAGCACGTGCGAAGGCTCGACTGCCCCGGTCGAGCAGGCGGACCCGGACGAGCAGGCGATTCCCGAAAGGTCGAGGTGCATCAGCAACGCCTCGCTGTCCGTGCCGGGAATCGACACGTTGGAGACGTGCGGCGCCCGCGGCCCGCGGGCGGCGTTGATCACCGCGTCCGGGACGACGGCGATCAGCCGCCGCTCGAGCTCGTCGCGCAGGGCGGCCACCCGGAGGGCGAACTCGGCCTGCTCGCGCGCGGCCAGCTCGACCGCTTTCCCGAGCGCCACGATACCGGGCACGTTCTCCGTGCCGGGCCGGATGCCGAACTGCTGGCCGCCGCCGTGGATGATCGCTTCCACCACGTGCCGATCGCGCACGATGAGCGCGCCGATCCCCTTCGGGGCGCCGATCTTGTGGCCGGAGAGGGTGAGCAGGGTGCACGGAACATCGCGGAGCGAGACGGGGATCTTCCCGAAGGCCTGCACGGCGTCCACGTGGAACGGGACGCCAGCGTCGCCACATCGCGATGCGAGCCCCGCGACCGCCTGCACCGCGCCTACCTCGTTGTTCACCCACATCACACAGGCGACGGCGACGCCGCGCCCGAGTGCCTCGTCCAGCGCCTCCACCGACACGGCGCCCGCCCCGTCCACGGGCAGGATGATTTCCTCCCCGCCGAGATGAACCACCGCATGTGCGGCAGCGAGCACCGCCTTGTGTTCGATGGCCGACACGGCGACTCGGAACGGTCCGCCGCGATCGCGCGCCGCGAGCGCGGCGCCGATTACCGCCAGATTGTCCGCCTCGGTGCCACCGGAGGTGAAGATCACCTGTCCGGGCTCCGTTCCTCCCCCGAGGGCCTCGGCGATCGCACGCTTCGCCTCCTCCACGCCCGCGCGCGCCGCGCGCCCGAAGCGGTGCGCCGAGGAGGGGTTCCCGAACGCGTCGCGCCCCAGGTAGGGGAGCATCGCGTCGAGCACCTCAGGCCGCACCGGTGTCGTGGCCGCGTTGTCGAGATAGACCAGGCGCTTGGACATTGTGGGAAATCTAGGAGCTACAGGGACTGCACGCCAAGCTGGAGCACGTCCTGCACTTCGAGCGTCTCGTAGCAGAAGAACGGCTCGCCATGCGCGCTGCGGATGAGCGAGCCGTAATGCGCCGATTGCACCCGGATCAGCTCGTAGAGATCCTGCCCGGTGGGATGGATCTCGCCCGCGGCCTTCGCGCCGTCGAACTGCGACGCATAACAGCGGATCGCCGCCATCTTCGTCTCGAACACAGAGGAGATGTCCACGACGAACGAGGGCTTGACCGGGTCTTCCCGGTAGGCGAGGGAATAAAGGACCTTGAACGGTCGGTGTGGCTTCCCTCCTGCGGGCGACCCGTACTTCGCGAGCCCCGCCAGATAGCAAGCATCGCGGCCGAGCTCGGACGCGACGCGGTGGTCGGGGTGACGACCGATGGGGAAGGGCAGGATGACCACGCGAGGGCGGGTAGCTCGGATCAGCTCGACCACCCGTACGCGCGACGGCTCGTCGTTCTGGAGGTGTGCGTCGGGGAGCCCTGCGTTGAGGCGCAGTTCGACGCCCAGGACCTTCGCCGCGCGCTCGGCTTCGGCGGCCCGCGTGGCCGCGTCGCCACGGGTACCGCTCTCGCCCTGCGTGAGGTCGAGGATCCCCACGCGGTGGCCCGCCTTGACGGCCTTTACGATGGTCCCACCGCACGTCAGCTCGACGTCGTCGCGGTGGGCAGCGATGGCGAGCAGGTCGACCTGTTGGTTCACTGACGGCCTCCGTCGTTCGCGGTAAGAGGCCGGGGAAGGGGGAAGGGGCCGCCACCCTTCCCCGACCGTTCACTCTTCCCCGGCCTCTCACCGTTATTCATAGCGGAGCGCTTCCACCGGATCGAGCTTCGCTGCCCTCGCCGCGGGCGCGATGCCGAAGACGAGCCCGACCGTGATCGACACGGCCGTCGCGATTACAGCGCTCCATACCGGCACGGTCGTGCTAAAGTCGAGCATCCGCTTGAGGAACTCCCCGGCGACGATCCCCAGCACGATGCCGAGGATGCCGCCCATCAAGGTCAGCGTAGCTGCCTCGACGAGGAACTGCCAGAGCACCTCGCGGCGCGTCGCCCCCATGGCCTTCCGCAGGCCGATCTCCCGCGTGCGGCTCGTCACCGACACCATCATGATCGCCATTACCCCGATGCCGCCCACGAGCAACGCGATGCTCGAGAGCACGAGCATCACGAGAAAGAAGACGGAGGTCAGGCTGTCGAAGATGCCGAGCACTTGATCGGAGGTCAGCATGTCGAAGCTGTTGGCGTCGCCGACCCGCAGACCGCGGAGTCGCCGGAGCTGCAACGTAGCGGCGTCCATCGCGCGGGCGACGCTCACCTCGGGTCGGGGCTTCACCAGGATGATGAGGCCGTTCACCGGATCGATCGGGAAGCGCTCGCGCGCTGCCTCGAACGGCACCACGCCGGCGATCTCCGGCGCTCCGGGCACCTCGAAAATGTTCGTCGGTCGCTGCCACACGCCAATCACGCGGAACGGACGGCCGCCGATGCGCACGATCTGCCCGATCGGATCGCGGGCCCCGAACAGACGGTCCACGGTTCGCCGCTCGATGACGGCCACCGGCGCCCCGCTCCGCAGCTCGGCCGTCGTGAAGACTCGACCACCGACGAGCTCACCGCCGAGGATCTCCATGTAGCGATCGTCGGCGCCGAACACGCCGAGGACCTGCGTGCGCGCACCGCCGTATTCGAAGCGATGGAACAGTTGCGTCCAGATCGCGGCGTAGTGAATCTCGGGCAGCCGGGCGATCGCTTCCGCCTCCTCCGGCCTCAGGGCGGGGCGGATCCGGACTTCGCGTGGGAGGGCATCCGGGTTGAGCGGCGTGGTCGACAGGTAGCGCAGGATCCGGAACGTGGTCGGTCCCACGACTTCGAGGGTGTTGACGATCTGCTCCCGAAAGCCGGCCACGATCGACGCCATGGCCATCACCGTGGCGATCCCGATGACGACCCCGAGGATCGTGAGCCCCGAGCGAAGTTTGTTCGCCCGAAGCTGGTCCACGGCGATCAACCAGCCTTCGCGAATCGAGTGGAGGGCCATGCTACTCCGAGCGCAGGGCTTCGATCGGATCGAGGCGCGCCGCCCGATGCGCGGGGTAGACGCCGAACACGATGCCGACGGTGACACCTAGGCCCAGTGCCACTGCGACCGACCAGGCGGTGACCCGGGCGGGGAGGGGTGACACGACCTCGACCAATGCGGCGAGCGCGGCGCCCGCGACGAGCCCGACCACGCCGCCGAGCAGGGACAGCATGGCCGACTCCGCGAGGAATTGGCGCCGAATGTCCCGCCGGGACGCCCCGAGCGACTTGCGGATCCCGATCTCGCGGGTCCGCTCGGTGACGCTCATGAGCATGATGTTCATGATCACGATGCCGCCGACGACGATGCCGATTCCCACGACCGCCGGCACCACGGTGAAGATGACGCGGGTGAGCTTCGCCCAGAAGGCAATCAGTCCCTCCCCGGTATCGACCGCAAAATCGTCTTCCCGTCCGGGCCGGAGCCGGTGCGCGATACGCATCGCCTCTTCCGCGCGGAGCATGCCGCCGGCCACGCCGGCGGCGGTCGGCATCTTGACCGAGATGACGGTGGTCTGCCGCCGGCCGTACAGGCTCTCGAAGGTGGTGAGCGGGAGCATGACGAACCCGTCCCAGGATTGCCCCAGCACGGTGCCTTTCTTCGCGATCACGCCCTTGACCATCAGCTGCGCGCCGCGGACCCGAATGGCGCTCCCGACGGCGAGCTCGGGAGCGCCGAAGAGCTTCTCCGCCACGTCGAAGCCGAGCACCGCGACGAGGCGCCGCTGTTGCTGGTCCACTTCTGTGAACGGCGTCCCGGCCGCGAAGGTGTAGTCCTGCACGACCACGAACGGCGGTGTGACACCGAACACGAGGACGTCGCCCACGGTGCGATTCCGCCACTGCACGTCGGCCATCGGCGTCGGCCATCCGGACTGGAGCGAGATCGCCTGCGCGTCTGGCAAGGCCCGCTCCACGTAGGAGACGTCCTCGAGTCCGATGATCGGCCGACGCTGGATCTTCTTCAACTCTTCGTCGTCGATGAACCCGACCTGGATCGGTTCCCGCCGGATCTGAAAGGCGTTGACCCCGACGATCGCGCCCGCGATACGCTCGCGTACATATGCGTTCATGCCCTGGATGACGGCCACGACGGCCACCAGGAATCCGACCGACACG
This sequence comes from uncultured Gemmatimonadaceae bacterium, assembly GCA_964465315.1. Taxonomy (GTDB): domain Bacteria; phylum Gemmatimonadota; class Gemmatimonadetes; order Gemmatimonadales; family GWC2-71-9; genus AG41. Next base: position 43,562 of record CAYXIK010000014.1, read on the forward strand.
ATGATCCCCAGCAGCGTGAAGAACGATCGAAGCTTGTTGCTCCACGCGGTCTGGAGCGCCTGGAGAATGGCTTCGGAGAGTTGCATGGCGAGGAAACTAACGGTACGAGGCCGGGGAAGGGGGAAAGGGGACCCTCCCCCGGCCTTTGACCCTTCCCTCGCCTTTTACCGGCTATTCGTACCTCAACGCTTCCACGGGATCCATTCTCGCCGCCTTGTTAGCGGGATACAGTCCGAATCCGATGCCGGTAAGGGCGGAGGCGGCGAGGGCCGCGACCACAGACCACAGCGGTACGTACGCCGGGATCGGCGTCAAGTGAGAGACGGCGACGGCGACGCCGCCGCCGACGAGCAACCCGACCGCGCCGCCCACGAGCGTGAGGGTCGAGGCCTCGACGAGGAACTGCCATTGGATCGCGCGCCGGGTCGCGCCCAGGGCCTTGCGCACGCCGATCTCTCGCGTGCGCTCGGTGACCGAGATCATCATGATCGCGACCACCCCGACGCCCCCGACCATCAGCGCGATGGACGACAGCACCAGCATCACCAGGAAAAACATGCCGGTGACCTTGTTCCACGCGTCGAGCAGCTTGTCCTGCGTGACGATCGAGAAGTTGTTCTCCTGCCCCGGCTTGAGCCCCCGGAGCGAGCGCAGCGTGGCCACCACCTCATCCATCGCCTCCTGCTGGGTAAAGGCGGGTGCCGGGGCGACCGCGAGCCGCATCCATCCCTTCATGTAGGGCACGTGCTTGACAAACGCGCCGTGCGGGATACCGACCCACGGGGGCGTCGAGCCGCTGAAGAGGTTGGGCGGGGGCACGTAGACGCCGATCACCTTGAACGAGGCGCCGGCGACGTGGACCGTCTGGCCGATCGGGTCGCGTCCTCGGAAGAGCTGTTCCTCGAGCTTCGTGTTGATGACCGCCACCGCATCGTTGGCCAGATCTTCCAGTCGAGTGAAGGTGCGCCCGGGATGCACGTCACCGCCGTTTACCTCCACCCACTGCGCGGACACCCCCGATACCTCGACCGACTCGAGGCGCCGGTCGCCGTACTCGACGGTCGCCGAGCTTTCATCGCGCCGCGTGACATAGCGGACGGAGGGAAGGACCGAAATGCGGTCGGCCTCGACCTCCGTAATCGTCGGATTCCGCCGCCACGGGCTAGACTCGTCGGAGCCGTCCGAGACGTTCACGCCTGCCTGGAAGAATCGCCACACCAGAAACGTCCGCGGCGCGATGGACTCTATCGTGCTCGAGACGCTCTGGTTGATCCCGCTGATCATCGCAGCCATCACCATGACGACCGTCACGCCGATGGCGACGCCGAGAATCGTCAACGCGGCCCGCCGCTTGTTCCCGCGCAGCGAATCGAGCGCGATACCCACCCCTTCGAACAGGCCCGTCATGACTCGTGTCGCAGCGCGGCGATCGGGTCGAGTCGCGCGGCGCGGCTCGCCGGGTACACCCCGGCGAGGACTCCAACGCCGCCGCCGAGCGTTACACCCACGAGGATCGACCAGGGGGCGACCGCGGCCGGGAGCGGCGTGAGCGCGGCGACCGCGCCCGCCAGTCCGATGCCCAGCACCACGCCCCCTGCCGCCCCCACGGTCGCGAGCGTCGTGGCCTCGACCAGGAACTGTCGCAGGATGTCGCGACGCCGTGCGCCCAGCGACTTCCGGATGCCGATCTCGCGGGTCCGCTCGGCCACTGCCATCAGCATGATGTTCATGATGACGATCCCACCCACCACGAGCGACACGGCCACGAGGCCCGGCAACGCCACGAACAGCACGCGGCTGATCTTCCCCCAGAAATCGAGCACTTCGTCCGCGGTCTCCAGGGTGAAGTCGTCGGGCTGGCGCGGCCGCAGGTGGCGCCGGTTGCGCATGATTGCCTCGGCTTGCGCCATCGCCTCGCGCATCTCGGCCTGCGATGTCGCCTTCATCGCCACGGCCTCCACTACGCGCGGATTGCTGACATAGCTCTTGAGGGGAGCGCTCGCCGGCGCGACCGCGAACTTGTCGAGCGACAGGCCGAACAGGTTGCCCTGTTTCTCGACCACGCCGATGACCCGGTAGGGGAGGTCGAAGATCTTCACCTCGCGGCCGATGGGATCCTGGCCCTCGAACAGCTTGTCGGCGAGCTCGAACCCGAGTACGACGACGGGCACTCCGGCCTGAACCTCCTGTCCCGTGAAGGGGCGGCCCCGCTCGATGCCGAAGGAGCGGATGTCGAAGTAGAGCTCGGTCGCTGCCGTCACCTGGACATCCTTCGCTTGCTTGCGCCCGGCCACGAGGCTCGTGCGGGTGCTCGACTCCCACGCGGCGAGCACGGGGACCGTGACCCCGCGCACGACCGCCTGGGCGTCGTCGTAGCTCACGCGCGGCCGCCGGCGCCACACCCGCCACATGGAGTCGGTCACGTTGCCGAGCTGCACGTCGGGGAACTGCCGCAGCCGGAACGTATTCACGCCCAGGATGGTCCCCGCGAACTTGTCGGTCATGTAGCTGTTCATTCCCTGTACGACCGACACCACCGCGATGAGGAACATCACGCCGATGAACACACCGATGATCGAAAACGCGCTCTTGAGCTTCTGTGCCCGGATGGTCTGCAGGGCGAGACGGACAGCTTCCAGGAAGGCCATCTATTCGTAGCGCAGCGCCTCGACCGGATCGAGTCGCGCCGCCTTGTTTGCGGGATACAGGCCGAAGACGATGCCGGTGAGCGCGGCCGCCGCCAGGGCGGCCAGCACGGAGCCGAGCGGTACGTTCGCCGGAATCGGTGTGAGGTGCGCGATGGCGAACGCCACGAGGCCGCCCACCAGCATGCCGACCGCGCCGCCCACGAGCGTGAGCGTAGCGGCTTCGACCAGAAACTGCCACAGAATCTCGCGCCGCGTCGCGCCGAGAGCCTTGCGCACCCCGATTTCGCGGGTGCGCTCGGTGACCGAGATCATCATGATCGCGACGACCCCGACGCCACCCACCATGAGGCCCACGCTCGAGAGCGCGAACATCACCATGCGAAACAGCAGCGTGGTTTGATTGAGCTTCTCGAGGAAGCGGTCCTGGCTCACGACGGAGAAGTTCTCCGGCTGGCCCGGGCGCAACCCGCGGTGGGTGCGGAGGGCGACGGTCACGTCCTCCATCGCCTGTTCGGTCGTGGCGTCCTCCGTGGGTCCGACCAGGAAGTCCATCCAGCCCTTCCAGTAGTCGAGGTACTTCACCATGGTCTGGTGCGGAATGATCGCCTCGGGGTTGTCCCCTTCGCCGAAGAGTGTGGGTGGCGGGTTGAACAGGCCGATAACGGTGAACGGCACGCCCTGGATCTTCATGCGCTGGCCGACCGGGTCGCGCTGGCCGAACAGCATCTCTGCGAGCTTCTGGTTGATCACCACGACCGTGTTGGTCGCCTGATCTTCGACTTCTGTGAACGAGCGGCCCGGGGACACGTCCCCGCCGGCCACCTTGGGCCATGCGGCGCTGCGCCCACGGATGCTCACCGAGCCCATCGTTCGGTTCTCGAACTGGATGTCGGCGACCGTGCCCTCGTCCACCGACACGAAGCTCACCGACGGCAGCGTCTGGATCAGCTTCGCGTCCTCGATCTTCATAGGTGGGTTGCGGCGCCAGGGGCTGGTCTCGTCCGAGCCGTCGGACACCGTCACGCCCGCGGACCACCAGCGCGCCACGTAGAACGTCTTCGGCCCAGACTGCTCCAGCATGTCGGAGACACCCTTGTTGAAGCCCGAGATCAGGGCGCCGATGACCATGACCACCATCACACCGATCGCCACCCCCAGGATGGTGAGCGCCGCGCGCATCTTGTGCGCGCGCAGCGATTCGAGCGCGATGCCGACGCCTTCGAACAGGGGGGTCACGCGCTACTCTTGTCGCAACGCCACGATCGGATCGAGGCGCGACGCGCGGCTCGCCGGGTACACGCCGGCGAGGATCCCGACCGCCATGCCTAGCGTGACGCCGAGGACCACGGAGGCGGGGGAGACGGAGGCCGGCAGCGGCGTCGCCGCGTTCAGGAGCACGGACAGGGCGATCCCGGTGACGATGCCGAACGCCGCGCCCACCGTCGCCAGCGTCGTGGCCTCGGCCAGGAATTGTCCCAGGATGTCGCGGCGCCGCGCGCCGAGCGACTTTCGGATGCCGATTTCCCGAGTGCGCTCAGCCACCGCCATCAGCATGATGTTCATGATGACGATGCCGCCGACCACGAGGGCCACGCCGACCAGACCGGGCCCGACATAGTAGAGGATCCTGCTGATCTTGCTCCAGAAATCGAGCACGCCCGCCGCGGTCTCGAGGCTGAAGTTGTCGTCCACGCCGGGCCGCAGGTGGCGCCGGCTGCGCATGATCGCTTCGGTCTGATCCATCGCTTCCTGCATCTCCGCGATCGATCCGGCCTTCACGATCAGCGCGTCAACGACACGCGGCGGGTTGACCTCGCGCTGGATGGGCGACGTCGCCGGCGCGACGACAAACTTGTCCAGCGAAAGTCCAAACAGGTTGCCCTGCCGCTCCACCACGCCGATCACGCGATACGGAATACCATGAATCCTGACCGAACGGCCCAGCGGGTCCTGGCCCTCGAACAGCTTCTCGGCCAGGTCATGGCCCATCACGGCGACCGGGACGCCCGCACGCACCTCCTGGGCCGTGAACGCCCGGCCTTCCCCGATCTTCAGGCTCTTGATGTCGAAGTAGCGCTCACCCGCGCCCTGAAGGTCGACGTCCTTCACCTGCTTACGCCCGTATTCCACGGCGCCCCGGTCCTGCGAGTACCATGACGTCACCACGGGGACCGTGAGACCGCGGTCGACCGCGTCGGCGTCCTCGAAGGTGATGCGCGGGCGGCTGCGCCAGGCGCGCCACAGCGAGTCGCTCACGTCGACGTTCACGTTGGGGCGCTTGCGCAAGTGGAAGGTGTTCACGCCGATGAGCGTGCCCGCGAACTTCTCGGTCATGTAGCGGTTCATGCCGTTCACGATCGACCAGGCGGCAATCAGAAACGTGACGCCGATGAACACGCCGATCAGTGAGAAGCCGCTCTTGAGCTTTTGCGCCCGGATCATCTGGAGGGCGAGCCGGACCGACTCCCACACCGGCACTTAGGCGGCCTGGCGCTGGTCCGTGGCGATCACGCCATCGCGCAGCGTCACCACCCGCGCGGCCTGGGCGGCGATGTCGTGCTCGTGAGTGACCATGACGATCGTCTGGCCCTGGCGGTGCAGGTCCCGGAACACGGCCATGATCTCGGCACTCGTGGTCGAGTCGAGGTTTCCCGTGGGCTCGTCGGCGAGCAGGATGGAGGGCTCGTTCACGAGCGCGCGCGCGATCGCGACGCGCTGGCGCTGCCCGCCCGAGAGCTCGTTGGGTCGGTGCTCCATGCGATCACCCAGGCCGACGCGCTCGAGCGCCCGGGCCGCCTGAGCGCGCCGCTCTCGCGCGCCCAGCCCCGCGTAGATCAGCGGCAGCTCCACGTTGTGCAGGGCGGTCGCGCGGGGCAGGAGGTTGAACGTTTGGAAGACGAACCCGATCTCCTTGTTGCGGATGCGGGCGAGCTCGTCGTCGTCCAGATCGGACACTTTCTGGGAGTTGAGCCAGTACTCACCGGCCGTGGGGGTATCGAGGCAGCCGATCAGATTCATGAAAGTCGATTTCCCCGAGCCCGACGGACCCATCACCGCCACATACTCGTTTCGCTTGATCTGCAGGCTCACACCGCGTAGAGCGCGCACGACTTCGCCCCCCATGTCGTACTCGCGCGTCAGCTTGTGCGTGAGGATGATGATGTCCGGCAGGGGCGTGTCGCCCGTGCGAAACGTCTGGGTGACGGACGCCGTCATGTCGCGGCCTTCTTCTTCATCAGCGAATCGGCCGACGGTTTCATAGCCCGCACCCGCGCACCTTCCTTCAGATCGCGGATCGCCTGGTAGGGGCCGCCCACGATCGTCTCGCCCTCCTTGAGGCCGTCCGTCACCTCGAAGTACTCGTCTCCCGCGATGCCCACCTTCACCGGCCGGAACGTCGCCACGCCGTCCTTCACGATGAAGACGCCCTCGGCCTCCTTCTTCTTACGGGCCGCCGTGGTATCCACCGGGCGATTCTCGGTCGATACCGGTTTGTTCTCGCGCACCGTGAGTGAGATGATCGGAATCGACAGCGCCTGTTTCCGCGTGTCGGTCACGATCCGCGCCGTGGCCGAGAGGTCTGGACGGATGTCGGAGGGGGGTTTGTCCAGGGTGATTTCGACCTCGTAGTCCACGGCCCGGTCGTTCTGGCCGGTGGCGGTGGAGGTCGCATCCCGCACGCTCGAGTCCGAAACCTTGGTCACCCGCCCGATGAACGTGGTGTCGGGGAAGGCGTCGATCGAAACTTCGACCGAATCACCCAGGTGGACGCGCACTACATCCGTCTCGTCGACTTTCACCTTGGCCTGAATCACCGAAAGGTCTGAGACGGTCAGCAATAGGCCGATGTCCTTCGAGAAAGTGCTCGGCACGGCCACCTCGCCCTCTTCTACGGCGAGGCGCGTCACGCGACCGCTCATCGGCGCGATGAGCGTGGTCTTCCGGAGGTTGTCCCGCGCCGATTGCACAGCGGCGCGGGCCTGGTCCACCTGATGCTGCGCGGCCGTGAGGTTCGCCTGGGCGACGTCGAATGCCGTTTGCGCCTGCTCGAGCTGCTCCTGCGAAACGAGGTTCGGGTTCTGCGTGTGCAGCTCCTTGGTGCGGCCGAGGGCGCGCTGCGCTTGATCGCTGTTGGCCTTCGCCTGCACGGCGGCCGCCTGGGACGAGGCCATCGTGGCCGTGGCCTGCTGCAGGTTGGCCTCGTAAACGGTGGGATCGATCTGGATGAGGAACTGCCCCTGCTTCACGAAGTCGCCCTCGCGGACGGCGATCTTGGTGATCCGACCCGTGATGTCCGCCGACACGTCGACCTTCTTCTTGGGCTGGATCTTACCGCTCGCGGTGACGGCGGCGACCAGGTCGCGGCGGCCCACCTTCTCGAACCGCACTTCCTGCCCGCGGTCGCGTCGAGCGCCGGCGCTGATCACCACGAGCCCGACGATCAACACCGCGATCCCCGTTCCGACTAGCACCTTGCCTCGCTTGGACATGATCAGATCCTTCCTCACCGCAACGGCCGGCCAACCGCGGCTTCGAGCGCGGCCAGCGCCTTGTGATAGTCATACACAGCGTCGATGTAGTCGGTCTCCGCCCGCAGCGCGGCCACCTGGGCGTCGAGCAGCTCGAAGAACGTACCCGAGCCGACGCGATAGCGCTCCGTGGCGAGCTGCAGCTGCTCGCGCGCCGCGGTGCGGCTGGTGTCCTGAATGGCGATCGCCTGATAGTCCGTCTGGAGCGTCAGATATGCCTGGCTCACGTCGGTCTGAACTTGCAGCCCACGCGCCCGCACCGACTCCTGCAGGTCCTGCTGCTGCGCCTTGGCCTGCGACACCTGGAACGGCTGCTGGAAGTTGCCCCACAGCGGAATCGATACCGTCAGCCGCGCCTGAAAAGGCTGCGGCGTGAAATTGAAGGGATACCGGGTGTTCTGGGCGCGGATCGCCGCCTTCTCCGCGGCCGTGTCCTGATAGACGAGGGCGCACTGCGCCATCGGCGATCCCGCGTTGAGCCAGTTCGCGTTGGCGTATCGGCACAGCGAGTCGTTCGAGGCCGCCTGCGCGTCAACTGCCGCGAGCGAGCCGCTCACGTTCGACAGCTTCTGCGTGAACCCCGACCACCCAGCGGAGATCGAGACGGACGGCGCATAGCTCGACGTCGCGACCTTCACGCCCCAGCCGGCGGCGTCCTCGCGCTCGCGTAATGCGCGGAGCGACGGGTTCTGCTGCTCGGCCATGGTGAGCAGGTCGCCGAGCTGCCACGTGGGCGTCTGCACGGCGAACGTATCGGTGAGCTGCACGTTCGCGAGCGCGACCGGAGCGCTCGTGCCGATCTGCTGGAACAGGCGCAGCTTCTCCACGTCGACCGCGGTCCGGGCGCGCAGGGACGCCACCTCCGCCGAGCCGCGTGCCACTTGTGCCTGTCGCACGTCGATGAGCGATGCACGGCCCACGTCGTAACGGGCCTGCGCGAGCTTCAAGAACTCTTCGTCGTGCTGGAGCTGTTGTCGCGCCACGTCGGCCCTGTCTCGCGCCTGCAGGACCGTCAGGTACTGCTGGGTGACCCCCGTGACCAGGTTCGACTCGGCCCCCGTGAGGTCGGCATCGGCCGCGTTGAGCTGGGCTTTGCGCAGCCCTGGCTGGCTCAGCGTCTGTCCGTTCAAGGTCCAGTCCAGCAGCAAGCTGTAGCTCGACGACCACGTCGAGACGCTCTGGGAGAAGCTCGAGGTCAGGAAGTTCTGCTGGCCGGGGCCCGCGTAGCCGATGCCGCCCGACGCCGTGAGGGTCGGCAACCACAGGCTCGACCAGGCGTTGCGGACGCCCCACGCGGCGGGCGAACGGTCGTGGATCGCCTGGCGATAGGCCGGGTTGTGCTGACGGGCGAGCGAAATCGCGTCGGCGAGGGAGAGGGTCGCGGGAACGGGTTGCTGGCTGACGGCGAGTGACGGGCAGACGACGAGCCCGACGGACAACAACAAAGGCCTCATGGCGATCCTTGGACTAGTCGTTGGGACGCTCCCTCATACGGGGCTCGGGCGGGGCGGGTTTCGCCCCCGGCCCCACGCCCGGGCCGGCGAGAATCTTACCTGTGTCACCGGCTGAAACGAAGGGTTCAGGGCGGCGCGGGCGCCCGCTCGATGAGGAGACGCCGCGAAGGAATCTCCACCTTGGCCAGCCGCCCGTCGGTGCCAAGCCAGACGTGCACCAGCTGGTTGTCCCCGCCAGAAACTGTGATGTGCTGCAACGACGCAGGGTCGCGGTTGACCAGAGTGGGCTGGATCCCGAGGTCCTGGACGGTCAGGACATCCCGCCTTCCGGCGCGCGGAAACAGCCCGGTGACGACCACGGCCTGGGCCCGGGCGTGCCACGCCGCCGGGAGGTACAGGGCGAACACCGAGTCGTCCAACACCGCCGCCGGCGATGGCGCCGGGAGCTCACGCGCCCGCTCCGTCCGCCGCCCCAGGATCCGGACGGCGAACCGCCCACGGGCGAGCTGCCCCAGGATGCGCAACGGCTCGCGCGGGTCCGCGACGTTGTACTCGAGGCTCGCGGGGTTCGAATCGGGGCCGAGCTCGACAATCGGATCCAGCACGACGACGGGACGGCTCCTGTTGTAGCGCGCGGTGGTGGCGAGCGTCCAGCGCGTCACGCCAGCCCCGGTGCGCAACGCCGTAAGCCTGAACCCTTCGCGTGCAATCTCCGACGTGTCTTCGCGAATCACGAGGGTCCCTTCATCCAGAGGCACCTGGAGTGCGAGAAGCGCGACCACCAGCGGGATCACGGGACGGGCGCCCCGAGCACTCGCGTGGCGATGCGCTCGCGGATCATCTTATACAGTCGCTCGCCCTTCTCCCGAGTCGCTATCGAAGGCCGGCCGAGCGAGCCCGGAGAGCGCTTGGGGAGGGGGAGGGAGCTCACGCGTCCCCGAACGTAGCGGCTGCGCTGCCGCTCGGGGACGGCGAAGTCCTGCGCGCGCTCCATCCGGACGAGCTCGGGCGCGAGGTGGAGGAGCAGGGAGGTGTCCAGCTCCCCCCCGTGCGTCGGTCCCTCCGGGTCCTCCAGGTCGCTCGAGAAGTCGAGGGCAAAGACGTCCACGGTGAAGACCCTGGCGCTGCGGGTGCGCAAGGTGGACAGGGCTTCCTGGTGCGGATCGTGCCCGTGCGCGGTAAGGATGATGAAGCTGTCGACCCCCGCCTGCTCCCAGGAGCCGAGCAGGTCGTTCATCCAGCGGTGCAACGTCTTGCGGCGGACCGACGCGTTGCCGGGGAACGGCCGTGTAGTGGCGGTGTTGACGCCATATTCGATGGTCGGAGCTCGCAGGATCTCGAACTCGGCCGAGAGGTCGTCGGCAAGGCGCTCGACGATGATGCTGTCGCAACCGAGAGGCAGGTGGGGACCGTGCTGCTCGCAGGTGCCCACCGGGACGAGGAGGCGAGCATCGCGCTCGAGAATGAAACGCACTTCGTCGGGAACGAGGGTCTTGAGGTGCAACGGCGCGCTCATGTAACGCTCGCGGGCTGCGCGGTGGCCGTCGGAGCCGCGGAATGGCTCCACGGCAACGTGGCTGGCTGGGCCTGGGCGGCCGGGGCGGCCGGCGCCGCGGCCGCAGTGCTCGCCCTCGCGCGCAAGCCCCGTGCAACCCTCACCGCGGGAGCCGCCATCGCCTGCCTGGCGCTCGGTGCGGTGCTGGTGACCGGCGTGCTCGAGGTCAGGCGCATCGAGTGCTGCTGGCTTGACGTCCGGGCCGGCCGGGTTCCCCAGGATTCTTCGGAGCTGAAAAGCGCGCTCGCCGCGGCGGTCGCCGAATCGCGACGGCTCGCGGAGCGCGGCATGACGGCCGCCCTGTTGCCGCGGGACATCGGGTTCGAGCGGCTCCAGGACGCCATGCGGTCGGGCTCGCGGACGCCTGGCATCGAGCGGGGCGTCGCGATCCTGGCCGCCGACGGCGAACCCCTCGCCTGGGCCGGCCGCCACCGATTCGTTCCCGCACGCGACACCGCGGAGCTGCGCGCCGTCATCACTCCATTCTACGTGGCGCTCGAGGCCCGGCGCCAGACGCAGGGCGGCGGGACCGCGGTGGGAACCGTGCTGCTCGACGCGGCGCCCGCGGCGCCCGACCGCAGCCGGGCGGTGAGCGCGCGGTTCGAGGAAGCGCACGGCGTGGCGCTGCGGTTCTACGCGCCCGGCCTCGCGCCCCACGATCCCGACGTCTTCGACTATTGCCCGACCAACTGCGAGCACGGAGACACGCTGTTCAGCGTCCAGCCTGTGGCGCCGGCCCAGGGGGATGCGAAGCTCGCCGCGTGGCGCGCCGCGGCCTTGCGCGCGGTCGTGGTGCTGGGCGCCGCCCTGCTGTTCCTTCTCATCGCGGCGCCCGCGGGCCGGTGGCGGTGGCTGGTCGTGCTCGTCGCCGCGTGGTGCGCGGCGCGAGCCCCGCTCGGGCTCCCCGGACGGGCAGGGGAGTTCTTCTCGCCCGCCGTGTTCTACCGCTCCGCGCTTGGCGCTTTCAGCGCGTCGGCGGGATCGCTCGCGGTCCTCGGCTTGGTGGCGCTCCTCGCTGCGAGCACAGTCTGGCGCCGCGGGCTCGAGCGACGCTGGTGGCACATGTCCGGTGCCGCGCTGCTCGTGCTCGCCGCGCCGTATCTCGTGCGCTATCTGGGTCGCGGCATCGCCCCGCCCGCAGGAGGAGTGGGATTCGCGCTGTGGATGGGCTGGGAGGCGGCGGTTGCCGCCACAGCCATGGCGTTGATTCTCGCCGCGGCGGCGCTCGTCCGGGGCCCGGAGGAGCCCGCGCGCGTCCCCTGGACGCTGCCCGCTGCCTGTGTGTGGGCCGCCCTCGCGGCGCTCGCGGGGCTCTGGCTGTGGAACCCGTATGGTGCGTGGCCGGAGTGGTACACGTTCGTGTGGCTCCCCGCGCTCGTGGGCGTCCTGGTGCCCGCGCCGCGCCGCTGGGCCGCGCTGGGCATCGCCACGGTCGCCGGCACGGCCGCCGCGCTCGTCACGTGGGGCGCCGTGGTGGAGGGTCGGCTCAGGCTCGCCGAGCGCGACGCCCAGGGGTTGGGTCGCACCGCCGATCCCCCCGCCGTGTCGCTGCTCGAGCGCCTCGGGCGAACCCCGCCCGCCAGGGCGCCCCGCACGGCGAGCGAGCTCTACGCGTGGTGGGTCGCGTCGCCCCTCGCGGATGATGACTACCCCGCGAGCCTCACCTTGTGGAGCCGCACGGCCGAGCCCGAGGCCGAGATTCGGCTGGCCAGTGTCGATCTACCGTCCGCGCTCGTCGCGGCGCTCGTGCGCTCGCCGGAGACGCGGCGCGGTCCCCGCGTGGAGCGCCTGGAGCGCACTCCCGGCGTGCACTATGTGCTCGTCGTCGCGCGGGACTCGGGCGAGGTGCTGACGGTGGGTGTGGGTCCGCGCACGCGACTCATCCCCGCGGCGCGCGTCGCGCGGTTTCTAGGGGGAGAGCTGGGCGTGACGCCGCCGTACCAGATCTTGCTTTCCCTCCCCTCGCCCGGGCCTCCGGCGGCGAGCGCTCGGGTCGTCTGGACGCGTGCGGGCTGGTCGGCTCGTGGGGAGCGGCGCATCGAACCGCCCGGTGGTGTGCGGCACGTGCACCTGCGGGTGGACTTGCGGGACCCGTTGGCGCTGGCGGTGCGCGGCGCCCTGGTCGTCCTGCTCGACGCTGCCTTGCTCGCCGCGTGCTGGCTCCTGAGTCTGGTGCTGGCCGGTGAGTGGCGACCTCGATTTGCCCCTCTCCTCACGACCCTGCGCACGAGTCATCGCGCGCGCCTCGCCAGCGCCCTCAGCGCGTTCATTGTGGTTCCGGTCCTGCTCTTCGCGGCCTGGAGCTTCACGCGGCTCGGCGACGAGGCCCGGCGAGCGGGCGACTTGCTCATCAGCCAGACGCTGCGCGACGCCGCGGCCACGGCGGGGCTCGTCGCCTCCGATCGGCCGAAGGCCGTGGCCCGGTCCATCGTAGAGCTGGGGGATCGACTCGATGCGGACTTGTGGCTGTACCGCGACGGCCTCCTCGCGGGCACGAGCGCCCCGGTGTTGGGCGAGCTGGGGCTCGTCGACCCGTTCCTCGCGCCCGACGTGTTCGTGCGGCTCGCGCTCCAGGACGAGCTCGAGCTCACGGAGGACGGTCGCACCGCGGGACGCTCGATTCGCATCGGCTACCGTGTCGTGCTCGCGGGTCCGCCCCAGGTGCAGGGCATCCTTGCAGCTCCGCAGCTGCTCGATGACGAGCGCGTGCGCCAGCAGCAGGAGGACTTGGCGCTCGTTCTGATCCTCGCGACGCTAGCCGGGCTGGTTGCCGCGGTCCTGCTCGCCGGCCTCGCGGCGAGGGAGCTCGCCCGCCCGGTCGCCGCGCTGCGCGAGGCGGCGGGCGCGGTCGGGCAGGGAGTCGCACTGCCCGCGTTCCCGCCCGGCGCGCCGCGGGAATTCGAGCCCGTCTTCTCGGCGTTCGAGCGGATGGCGTCCGACGTGCGACGGAGCCAGGCGGCCCTGGAGGAGGCGCGCGGGCGCACGGCCCAGGTCCTGGCCAACGTGGCTACCGGCGTGATCGCCGTGGACGACGCACTCCGGGTCACGATGGCGAACCAGCGGGCGGCGGATCTACTCGGGTCGCCACTCTCGCCGGGCGACCTCTTGCCTCAGACCGCCGCGGGCGAATGGCTCAGCGTATGGAGCGCGGTGGCCGAGTTCCTCCGATCGCGCAACGAGCGGATCGCCGACCGCGAGTTCGTCGTGAGCGGCCGACAGATCCGCGTGCAGCTCGCCCCGCTCGGACCGGCGCCCGATGGTTGCGTCGTCGCGCTCGACGACGCCACGGCGCTCACGCGGGCCGCCCGCGTACTCGCCTGGGGCGAAATGGCACGCCAGGTGGCTCACGAGATCAAGAACCCGCTCACGCCGATCCGGCTCGGGATCCAGCATCTCCAGCGTGCGCGAGACAAAGGTGGCGAACGCAACTTCGACGCCGCCCTGGCGGAGACGGCGGAGCGCATCCTTGCGGAGATCGACCGGCTCGACGCGATTGCGCGGGCCTTCTCGCGTTTCGCCTCGCCCGCGGCCGGGGAGGAGGGAGTACTGCCACTTGAGCCGGTTGACCTCCACGCGGTAGCGAGTGAGGTCGTGCAGCTCTACACGTTGGGCGGGGCGGAAGCGGGAGCGCGGGTCGCGCTCGGGGGAGCGGCGGCCGGGGCGCCCGCGGCCGCCCGGCGCGACGAGGTCAAGGAGGTGCTGATCAACCTGTTGGAGAACGCGCGCAACGCCGGGGCCCGGCAGATCACCGTGCGCGTCGCGGACGGCGGCAGGCGCCTCGAGGTGGAGGACGACGGCCGCGGTATCGCTCCGGACGCGCTGCCGCACGTGTTCGATCCCGCGTTTTCGACGACCTCCAGCGGGTCGGGTCTGGGCCTCGCGATCGCCCGCCGGCTGGTCGAGAGCTGGGGCGGCGCGATCACCCTGTCGAGCCACGTGGGCAAGGGCACCACGGTCGCCATCACGCTCCGGGGAGCCTCGGACCGTAGCAGCGCGTGACGCGGCTCACGCCCGCCGGTGGCGTAATTCACGATGATTTCCAATGTTGTGCAGACCCTTCGAGAGGGACACCGTGCGGACATTCGTGGTGGGCTCGTGGCTGGCGATACTCGTGCTCGGAAATGCGACCGCCGCACCGGCGCAGTGGATCGTTACCGATGCGCGGCGCATCGGCATGGGGGGCTTGAGCCTCGGCCGCACCGGGGGCCTGGTGCGCTACAACCCGGCCTACCGCGCGGTCCCGGCCGCTGCCGACCGGCGGGGCCAGCCCAAGGTCACGATCCCGATCCCGCTCGGCATCATTCAGTATCTCCACGACCACCCGCACCTGGATTCGACGTTCAAGCCCAACTCGCCGGCGTTCAACCCGGTCGTCGTCATCAACACGTTTCTCAACTTGCCGCTCTTTCTCGAGGTCAAGAAGGCGCCGACCCCGGAAAACAACGTGATCTTCGGCATCGGGAAGGATTCGCTGCGCGTCAACTTTGGCGAAACGGCGAAGCTCGTTCCCGAAGACCAGTTCGGGATCAGCGGATCGAGCCGACCGCTCGACCCCGGGATCGAGATCAAGGGCGTCCGGGTGGGGGTGATGGGCTGGCTGCACGACGATGTCGAGCTGCAGCTGGGCGACACGCTGCTTGGCTTCCTGCGGGACTCGGTGAGCGCGCAGCACAACGCGAAGTACAGTGTGTTGGTCCACGGCATCGTGCAGGGGGGGTTCGCGCCGACGGTCAGCTACTCGGGGCGCATCGCCGGGGACAGCAGCAAGGGGTTCTACGTGGGCGGCGCGGTGCACTATTACCTCGGCGTCGGCTACTTCCGGACCGACGGCACCGCGGGCGACAGCGTGGGGAACCCGATCTTCGCAAGTCCGCTCAACCCCGTCGCGCAGACCCTCACGCAGTACTCCAAACCGGGGCGGACGTTCGGTCACGGCGTAGGTGGTGACGTCGGCGTCGCCTGGGTTTCCGGGCCGATCGAGCTCGGTGTGGGGGTGAATGACATCGGCGCGACGATCACCTGGCCGGACACGCGCACCGATACTGCCTTCTATAAGGACTCGACCGCGGCCAAGAACGGCCCCGCCGTCGCGTACTCGAGGCCGGGCCCGGACCACATCGAGACCAAGACCAAGCTGCCGGTGTCGTACATCGCCAACCTCGCCTATACCGTCGGCAAGACGACACTCGGCGCGGACGTCCTGAACAGCGGCCGCGGCGCCGTGGTGCACGTGGGTGGTGAGCAGCAGGTCGGGGTGTTCGTGCTGCGGGGTGGCGTGGCGCGCGATCAGCGCAAGCGGATCGAGTTCGGGTGGGGCGGTGGACTGCGGTTCGGCGGGCTGGGGCTGGACGTCGGCTTCTGGAC
>CAYXIK010000015.1:0-52465 GCA_964465315.1 uncultured Gemmatimonadaceae bacterium
GCGAAGGCGGCCGCACCGTCGGCGCCGGCGTGGTCACAAAAATCCTGAAGTAAGGACAACGGAGCAGCTATGGCCGGCAAGATTCGAATCCGTCTCAAGGCTTTCGACCACGCCCTGATCGATCAGGCGGCGGCCGACATCGTGCGCACCGCGGAGAAGACCGGGGCGCAGGTGTCGGGGCCGATCCCGCTGCCCACCAAGCGGCAACTGTGGACCGTGCTCCGGAGCCCGCACATCGACAAGAAGAGCCGGGAGCAATTCGAGCTGAAGACGCACAAACGGCTGATCGACATTCTCGACTCTCGGTCCCAGACGGTCGACGCCTTGACCAAGCTCGATCTCCCAGCCGGCGTGGACGTGGAAATCAAGGTCGAATAGCGACATGACCGGACTCATCGGCAGAAAACTGGGGATGACCCGCGTGTTCGATGCGGAAGGCACGCATGTGCCGGTCACCGTCATCGAGGCCGGCCCCTGTCCCGTGGTCCAGGTGGCGGGGTCACAGGTCCAGCTCGGCTTCGAGCACAAGAAGGCGACGCGGACGGCCAAGGCGCTCGCGGGTCACGCCAAGAAAGCGGGTCTCGAGGCGGCGCCCCGCGTGCTCCAGAGCTTCCCGCTCGCCGAGGGCGGCGAGGCGCCCAAGGCGGGGGAGAGCGTGACGGTGGCGATCTTCGCCGCCGGCGACCGCGTGAAGGTCACCGGCGTCACGAAGGGCCGCGGATTCCAGGGCGTGGTTCATCGCCATCACTTCGGCGGAGGCCCCGAGACCCACGGCAACACGCGGCACCGGAAGCCCGGATCGATCGCGCCGGGCACCGATCCCTCCCGCATCATCAAGGGGAAGCGGATGCCGGGGCACATGGGGGCCCGCAACTTCACGGAGCTGGGTTTGCGCGTCGTCAAGGTGGACGCCGAGCGAAACCTGTTGTTCGTGGGCGGCTCGGTGCCCGGGCCGATGAACGGCTTGCTCACGGTGCGCAAGCAGGGAGGGCGGAGTCGCCATGATTGAAGCGCCGCATTACTCCGCCGCCGGCGCGAAGAAGAAGTCGGTGCGCCTACCGGCTACCCTCTTCGACGGCACGGTGAACGAGGACGCGCTGCACCGGGCGGTGGTGACGTTTCTCGCCAACCAGCGCCAGGGTACCCACGACACCAGGACCCGCAGCGAGGTTTCGGGCGGGAATCAGAAGCCCTGGCGCCAGAAGGGCACCGGGCGGGCGCGGCAGGGCTCGACGCGCGCGCCGCATTGGCGGCACGGGGGCATCGTGTTCGGCCCGCACCCGCGCGACTATCGCCTGGGCATTCCGAAGAAGGTCCGCCAGCTCGCGAAGAAGTCGGCGCTGAACGCGCGGGCCCGGGAGGCGGCGGTGTTTGTGGTGGACGTGCTCGAGTACGAGAAGCCGAGAACCAAGACGCTCGCGGAGCTCCTCGGCAAGCTCGGGGTGGCCGCGAAGAAGGTCCTCGTGCTGACCGCGGGCGCCGCGAACGCTCACAACGTCTACCTGTCGGGCCGCAACATCCCGAAGGTGCGGGTGATGCGTTTCGCCGACGCCACGGCCTACGAGATCCTCTGGGCAGAAGCGGTGGTCGTGGAGCTGCCGGCCCTGGGCGAGGCGTCCGAAAGGGCGGAAGCAGATGGGGAGGGGACGGCCAATGCCTGACCAGCATCAAATGATTCTGGGGCCGGTGATCACCGAGAAGTCCTCGGCGGCCTATCAGGCACGCAAAGAGTACGCGTTTCGCGTGCACGCCGAGGCCACGAAGCCGCAGATCCGCGCGGCGATCGAGGCGCTCTTCAAGGTGTCCGTGACGGATGTCCGGACGCTGGTCGTGCGCGCCCGGCGGCGCACCGGCGGCTTGCGCGTCGCGCGGCCGGGCCGCCGGCCGGCATGGAAAAAGGCGATCGTGACCCTCAAAGAGGGCGACGCGATCCCGGTGTTCGAGGGCTGATATGGGCATCCGACAGTTCAAGCCGGTGACCCCGGCGACGCGCTTCCGGTCCGTGTCGGACTTCGCGGAGATCACGAAGTCGACACCCGAAAAGTCGCTGCTCGAGCCCAAGCGGGGCAGCGGCGGACGCAACAACCGGGGCCACATCACGGCGCGCTATCGGGGCGGCGGCCACAAACGGCAGTACCGCCGCATCGACTTCCGCCGCGACAAGTTCGCCGTCCCGGCGAAAGTCGCCGCGATCGAGTACGACCCAAACCGCACCGCCCGCATCGCGTTGCTGTTTTACGCGGACGGCGAGAAGCGCTACATCCTCGCCCCCAAGGGCCTCGCCGTGGGCGACACCGTCGTGTCCGGGCCGGGCTCGGACATCCGGGTCGGCAACACCATGCCGCTGTTCGAGATCCCGCTCGGCACCACGGTGCACAACGTGGAGCTCAAGATCGGGCGCGGCGGTCAGCTCGCCCGGTCGGCGGGCACCGGCATCCAGGTGGTGGCGAAAGAAGGCAACTACGTCACCCTGCGGCTCCGCTCCACCGAGATGCGCATGGTGCGGGGTGAATGCCTCGCCACGATCGGCGAGGTGTCGAACGCAGAGCACGAGCTCCTGTCGGTGGGCAAGGCGGGGAAGAGCCGCTGGCTCGGGCGCATGCCGCGCGTGCGCGGCGTGGCGATGAACCCCGTTGACCACCCCCTGGGCGGCGGCGAAGGCAAGACGTCCGGCGGTCGCCCACCCACCAATCCCTGGGGCAAGGTCGAGGGAAAAAAGACCCGGCATAAGAAAAAGCCGTCGACGAAACTGATCGTGCGCGGACGCAAGCGCGGGAAGGCCACACAGTAATGGGACGCTCGGTCAAGAAAGGGCCCTACGTCGAGGAGTCGCTCCTCGTGAAGATCCAGGCCTTGAACGACAAGAACGAGAAGAAAGTCTTCAAGACCTGGTCGCGTCGCTCGACGATCACCCCCGACTTCGTGGGGCACACGCTCGCGGTGCACAACGGGAACAAGTTCATCCCGGTATACATCACCGAGAACATGGTCGGCCACAAGCTCGGCGAGTTCGCCGCGACGCGCCTCTTCCGCGGGCACTCCGCCAAGGGCTCGGCACAGGAGCGCGAGGAAGCCGCCGCGGCCGCGGCGGAACAGGCGCCCCCGCCGAAGGAGTAAGCCATGGAAGCCCGAGCGATCCAGCGAACCGTGCGGCAATCGGCGCGCAAGATGCGCCTCGTGATCGATCAGATCCGGGGTCAGGCGGTGCCGGATGCGTACGCCATCCTGCGCTTCTCGAAGAAGCTGGCGGCGAAGCAGATCCACAAGGTGCTCAAGTCGGCGGTCGCGAACGCCGAGCAGCGAGCGCTGCGTGAGAACCAGGCGCTGGACGTGGACCGCCTGCGCGTGAACTACGCGGTGGTGAACGAAGGGCAGACGCTTAAGCGCTTCACCCCCGCCGCGATGGGCCGGGCGACGCCGATCATGAAGCGCACCAGTCACATCGAGATTCGGGTGGCGGGCGAGGCGGAATCCCGCGCGCCCAAGGCTCCGCCCGCCAAGGCCGGGGCGAAGGCCGAGGCCAAAGCCGCGCCGGTCAAGGCGGGGAAGACCAGGGCCAAGAGTCCGAAGGCCAAGAAGACCGGTTCCAAGTCCAAGACGAAGAAAGAGAGCAAGTAAGTGGGCCAGAAAACGCACCCCTACGGCTTCCGGCTCGGCATCATCAAGCCGTGGCGCTCACGCTACTTCGCGCGCCGCGACTTCCCCGAGCTCCTGAAGGAAGACGACCTCATTCGCCGGTACTTGAAGACGCGGCTCTCGCACGCGGCCATCGCCGACATTCACATCGAGCGGAAGCCGGGGAAGGTCACGGTCACCGTGCATACGGGCCGGCCCGGCGTCGTGATCGGCAAGCGCGGCGCGGAAGTCGACAAGCTGCGGGACGAGCTCGCCCAGCTCACGGGGAAGGAAGTGGGGATCAACGTCGAGGAGATCAAGCGGCCCGAGCTCGATGCCCAGCTGGTGGCGGATTCCGTAGCGCACCAGCTGACGCAACGCATCTCGTTCCGGCGCGCCATGAAGCGCGCGGTACAGAGCGCCATGCGGATGGGCGCGCAGGGGATCAAGATCAAGACCGCCGGCCGGTTGGGCGGCGCGGAGATCGCGCGCACGGAGGGCTATCACGAGGGGCGGGTCCCCCTGCACACGCTGCGCGCCGACATCGATTACGCGACCTCGACGGCGAAGACGACCTACGGCACCATCGGCGTGAAGGTGTGGATCTTCACGCGCGAGATGACGGAGGAGCTGTCGGGACGCACGTACTCGACGGGAGTGTGAGTCGATGCTCGCACCGAAGCGCGTCAAGTTCCGGAAGCGGTTCAAGGGTCGCACCAAGGGCATGGCCACGCGCGGCAACACCGTGGCGTTCGGCCACTACGGGCTCATGGCGCTCGAGCCGGGGTGGGTCACGAACCGCCAGATCGAGGCGTCCCGCGTGGCGCTCACCCGGGAGATGAAGCGCGGCGGCAAGGTATGGATCCGGATCTTCCCGGACAAGCCGATCACCAAGAAGCCCGCTGAGACGCGCATGGGAAAGGGCAAGGGGAATCCGGAGGGCTGGGTGGCGGTCGTCAAGCCCGGGCGCGTGATGTTCGAGCTCGAGGGCATTGCGGAAGATTTGGCGCGGCAGGCGCTGGCGCTCGCGGCGGCCAAGCTGCCGATCAAGTCAAAGTTCGTGCGGCGGGAGGAACGGTAGGATGGCGACGAAGAAGCCCGAGGCGCTGCGGGAGATGAAGAGCGAGGATCTCCAGCAGCAGCTGGTGGTGCTGACCGAGGAGCGGTTTCGGCTGGGGTTCCGCCGGGCCACCGAGGCGCTGCCGAACCCGATCGAGCTCCGCAGGATCCGGCGCGAGATCGCGCGGATCAAGACCATTCTGAGAGAAAGGGCCCGGGCATGAGGGGGCGGCGCAAGGTTCGCACCGGCGTGGTGGTGAGCGACAAGATGCAGAAGACCGTCACGGTGTCGCTCGTGCGTCGGTTCGCGCACGGGTTCTACGGCAAGCAGGTGGTTCGCACGAAGCAGGTGGCCGCCCACGACGACCAGGGTGCCAAGGCGGGTGACACGGTACGGATCGTGGAGACCCGCCCGCTGTCCAAGACCAAGCGGTGGCGGGTGGTCGAAATCGTCGAGCGCGCGAAGTAACGGGAGGGGGAGGGGACCGTGGTACAGCAGGAGTCGATTCTCAAGATCGCGGACAACTCGGGCGCGCGGCGGGCGCTGGTGATCCGCGTGCTCGGCGGTTCCAGGCGCCGCTACGCGGGCCTGGGCGACATCGTCGTCGTGACCATCAAGGACGCCATTCCCACCGGCCAGATCAAAAAGGGCGAGGTAGCGAAGGCCGTGATCGTCCGTACGGCCAAGGAGACCAAGCGCCGGGACGGCTCCTATATCCGGTTCGACGAGAACGCCGCGGTGCTCATCACGGACCAGGGCGAGCCCCGAGCCACCCGCATTTTTGGACCGGTGGGACGCGAGCTGCGCGAGAAGCGATTCATGAAAATCGTGTCGCTCGCGCCGGAGGTCATCTGACATGAAGCCGCTGGTCTTCAAGAAGAGCCGCCGGGCGGCCGTCCAAGGCCGCGAGCCCGAGCGCCACAAGATGCACATTGCCAAGGGCGACACCGTGCGCGTGATCTCCGGTGAGCATCGCGGTAAGGAAGGCAAGGTCCTCCGGGTCTTCCCCAAGGAATTCCGGGTGGAAGTGGAAGGCGTGAACATCGTGAAGAAGCACAAGCGGGCCGCCTCGGCGAACGAGGAGAGCGGCATCATCGAGCTGACGGCGCCGATCGCCGCCTCGAAAGTGATGCTGCTCGACCCGAAGTCCGGCGACCCCACGCGAGTGCGGCGGCGCCTGGACAAGGACGGAACGGCGGAGCGGGTGGCAGTGAAGTCGGGCCAGCCGATCCCGCGCGTGAAAGCGAAATAGCCCAATGGCGGATACGAAAGAGAAAGAACCGAAACAACGTGGCGCGGCTGATCCTGGGGCGACGCCCCGAGGTGACGCAGCGGCAGCTGAGGCGGCAGGGGCCGTACCCCCCCGTGAAGCCGCCGCTCCGCAGCCAGCGGCTGACCCCGCGGCTGCCCCGAAGCAGAAGGACAAGCAGAAGGAAAAGCAGAGGGGCAAGAAGCCGGCCGAGGGGCAGAAACGGGCGCCCCCAGGACCCGTGGAAGAGGGCCCGCCGGCCGAACCCGCGCCGCGCGCCCGGCTGCTCGACTACTACGAGCGGCAGGTGCGAGCGAAGCTGGCTCAGCAGTTCGGCCTGAAGAATCTGCACGAGATCCCGAAGCTCGTGAAGATCGTGCTCAACGTCGGGATGGGGGACGCCTCGAAGAACCCGAAGGGGCTCGAGGCGGCCGTGGCGGAGCTCGGCGCCATCTCGGGACAGCGGCCTGTGGTCACGCGGGCCAAGAAGTCGATCGCGAACTTCAACCTGCGCCAGGGCATGGCCGTGGGTTGCGCGGTGACGCTCCGCGGCGGCCGGATGTTCGAGTTTCTGGATCGGTTCATCAGCGTCGCAGTCCCGCGGATGCGGGATTTCCGCGGGCTGCCGACCGACAGCTTCGACGGTCGCGGGAACTACACGATCGGCATCAAGGAGCAGATGATCTTCCCGGAGATCGACTACGACAAGGTCGAGAAGATCCACGGGATGGATATCACGTTCGTGACGAGCGCCGGCCGGGACGACACCGCGCTGGCCCTGCTGCGCGAGCTGGGGATGCCCTTCCGGGGCGAAGCCCCGGTCGCGGTCGGTTAAAGGGGAGAGTCCGGGTCATGGCAAAGAAGGCGTGGATGGAGAAGGTCAAGCGGAAACCAAAGTTCAAGGTGCGGGCTTACTACCGGTGCCAGCGCTGCGGGCGCAGTCGCGGCACGCTCCGGAAGTTCAAGCTGTGCCGCATTTGTTTCCGCGAGCTCGCGCTGCGCGGGGAAATTCCCGGCGTACGCAAGGCCAGTTGGTAAAGGACGGTACGCGAGATGAGTGTGACTGATCCCGTCGCCGATATGCTCACCCGGGTGCGCAACGCCTGCCAGGCGGGGCACCGTCGGGTCGACATGCCGGTGTCGAAGCTGAAGGTCGAGATTGCGCGGCTGCTCCGCGACAACCACTACGTCCAGGACTTCAAGGTGCTGGACGACGGTCGTCACGGGCTGCTGCGGTTGTATCTCAAGTATCACAACGACGCCCCCGTGATCCGCGAGCTGCAGCGCGTGTCCGCGCCGGGCCTGCGGCGCTACGTGAAGGCGCGCGAGATCCCGCGCGTCAAAAACGGCCTCGGCATGGCGATCCTCTCCACCCCGCAAGGCCTCATGACGGACCGCGAAGCCCGCACCGCCCGCGTCGGCGGTGAACTCCTCGCGGTGGTCTGGTAGGGGAGGGGCTCATGTCGCGTATCGGCAAGAAGCCGGTCCCGCTGCCGAAGGGCGTCACGGCCCGGCTCGAGGGACTGCGGGTCACGGTGAAGGGCCCCAAGGGCGAGATCAGTCGGCTCGTCCATCCGGAGCTCGCCGTGGCCGTGGACGGCGAATCGATCGTCGTGCGCCGTCCCTCCGACGAAGCCCGGCACAAAGCGCTCCACGGTCTGACCCGGACGCTCATCGCGAACATGGTCGACGGGGTCACGAAGGGGTTCGCCAAGGCGCTCGAGATTCAAGGCGTGGGATACAAGGCGGAGCCCAAACCGTTCGGCGTGCAGCTCGTCGTCGGGTTCTCCCACCCGGTGCCGTATCACGCGCCGACCGGTATTAAGATCTCGGTCGATAACAACGTCCTCGTGAAGATCGAGGGCGTGGACAAGGAGCTCGTGGGGCAGGTGGCGGCGGAAATCCGCGCCATCCGACCGCCCGAGCCGTACAAGGGCAAAGGAATCCGCTACGCGGGCGAGCAGGTCCGGCGCAAAGCCGGCAAGACTGCCCAAGCGGCGGCGAAATAACCCATGCGCAAGATCCACAAGATCCGGACGCAGGCACACCGCCGCCTTCGGCGCCACCTGCGCGTGCGACGCAAAGTCGCCGGAAGCTCGGAGCGTCCTCGGCTGGTGGTGTTCCGCTCGTCGAAGCACATCTACGCCCAGGTCGTCGATGATGTACGCGGCGTGACGCTGCTGGGCGCCGGAGACACCTCCGAAGGCATCCAGGTCGACGGCAAGGGAAAGACGGCCCGGAGCTTCGCGCTGGGACGCTTGATCGCCGTCAAGGCCAAGGAGAAGGGGATCGGGAAAGTGGTGTTCGACCGGGCTGGATATCAGTATCACGGGCGCGTGAAGGCCGTGGCCGACGGCGCCCGCAAAGGCGGATTGGAGCTCTAATGGAGAACGAGCAACAGCCGAGGCCGTCGGGCCCGGCGACGATCGACCCCGCCGAGACGGCGCACGCCGGGGGCGAGGCACGTCCCGAGGAGCGGCCGGCAGGTGGTGGAGGTGGTGGAGGTGGTGGTGGAGGACGCGGCCGGGGTGGGCGCGGCGGCGGTCGGGGCGGAGGCCGGGGGCGCGGTGGTGAGCGGCGCGATTCGGGCGAGCGCCAGCGCGAAGGCGACGGGCTGGTCGAGAACGTGATCTCGATCAACCGTGTGGCCAAAGTGGTGAAGGGGGGCCGGCGGTTCGGCTTCAACGCGCTGGTGGCGGTGGGTGACGGACAAGGGCGCGTTGGCATCGCGACCGGGAAGGCGAACGAGGTGAGCGAGGCTGTGCGCAAGGCGGTCGAGGCCGCCCGGCGTCGCATGATGGAGGTACCGCTCGCCGGCACGACCATCCCGCACGAGATCGTGGGTCATCACGGCGCGGGGCGTGTGCTCTTGAAGCCTGCGGCGTCCGGGACGGGTGTGATCGCCGGCGGCCCGGTGCGGGCTGTGCTCGAGTGCGCCGGCGTCCGCGACATCCTCACCAAGAGTCTCGGCTCCACGAACCCCCACAACATGGTGCGGGCCACCGTGGACGCGCTCCAGCATCTCACCACGGCACGGCGCGTGGCGAAGGAGCGCGGCGTCGAGCTCGAGGCGATTCCTTATAAGGCTCGGCAGGAGGCGGTCCGTGGCTAGAAAGCCGCCCACGCGGAAGTATCGCAAGCGCAAGCCCGGGCGCGACCGGCCCCTCCCGCCGCAGGGGAAGGGCGACCTGCGAATTCTCCAGGTTCGCTCCGGGATCGGGCGGCCCGCGTTCGAGCGGCGCACGCTGGAAGCGCTGGGCCTCAGGCATCATCAGCAGGCGGTGGTGAAGAAGGACCATCCGGCGCTCCGGGGCATGCTCCGTCAGGTGCGCCACCTCGTCGAGGTGACGCACACGAAGGCTAAGGACTAGGCCATGGCGAAGGCGAAAGCGAAACCACGGGCGAAGGCCAAGCCGCGTGCGACGGCCCCCCGGAAGCGGGTCAAGGCATCGAAGGGCGAGCCGCCGCACCTCACTCTTTCGAGCCTCCGACCGCCACACGGCTCGCATCGAGCCCGTATCCGCAAGGGCCGGGGACCGGGGTCGGGGATCGGGAAGACCGCAGGACGCGGCGGGAAGGGTCAGACCGCGCGCCAGGGCGGCAAGGTGCGTCCCGGCTTCGAGGGCGGCCAGATGCCCCTCATCCGGCGGATTCCCAAGCGGGGGTTCACGAACCCCTTCAAGCAGCCCGCGCAGGTGGTGAACGTGCGACACCTTGGCCAGCTTGCCGAAGGGGTCGAGGTCACGCCCGAGACCCTGTTCGGCGCCGGGCTCGTGCGGCGGCCGGACCGCCCGGTTAAGCTCCTGGGGATGGGCGACGTGCAGCGGAAGTTCAGTGTGAAGGGTGTTACGGTGTCCGCGTCCGCCCGCTCGAAGATCGAGCAGGCCGGCGGCACGATCGCGAGCTGACCCGATGACTGCGCCCCGACTACCCAATCTGTTCAAGGTCCCGGAGCTGAAGGAGAAGATCCTCTTCACGCTCCTGTGTCTGGTCGTCTACCGTGTCGGGGCGCACATCGCGACCCCAGGCGTCAACGTCCAGGCGCTCGCAGACTTCCTGCACAACCAGGGCCAGGGCACGCTCTTCAGCCTGTACGACCTCTTTGCGGGCGGCAGCTTCGGGCGGGCGACGGTCTTCGCGCTCGGCATCATGCCGTACATCTCGGCGAGCATCGTCTTCCAGCTCGCCGCGCCGGTGTTCCCGGTCGTGGAGAAGATGCAGCGGGACGAGGAAGGTCGAAAAAAGCTCACGCAGTGGACCCGCTACCTGACCGTGGTGCTGTGCTTGTTCCAGGCCTACGGCTATGCCCTGTTTACCGAGCAGATTCCCGGCGCGGTGGCGCATCCCGGCTTCTTCTTCCGGCTCACGACGGTGCTGACTCTCACCACCGGCGGCGTGTTCGTCATGTGGCTCGGCGAGCAGATCACCGAGCGCGGGATCGGCAACGGCGCAAGCCTCCTGATTTTCTTCTCGATCGTGGAGCGGATCTGGCCGGAGACGATCCGGACGATCGACGCGCTCCAGGCGCACAGCCTCACGTTCCCAGTGCTCCTGCTCGTGCTGGGGATCATGGTGCTCGTGGTCGCAGGCACGGTGGCCGTGACGGTGGCGGCGCGGCGCATTCCGATCCAGATCCCGCGGAAGGTCATGGGGCGGGGGCGGATCCGCGAAGGGCAGAAAACGTTCATCCCGCTGCGCCTCAACACGGCGAACGTGATGCCCATCATTTTCGCCCAATCGATCATCATCGTCCCGGGCACGTTCGCGGCCTTCAGCGGCAATCAGACGCTCAAGCATCTCGCCGAGTACTTCAGCGTGACGTCGCCTCTGTACCTGATCACGAGCGCGGTCCTGATCATCTTCTTCGCCTATTTCTACACGTCCATCATCTTCAATCCGGTGGACCTGGCCGAGAACCTGAAGAAGCAGGGTGGATTCATTCCAGGCGTGAAGCCCGGGGCCGCCACGGCGGACTACATTGACGAAGTGCTGTCTCGGATCACCTTCCCGGGCGCCATCTTCCTCACGATCATCGCTATGCTGCCGATCGTGGTGTCGAACATCCTGAACATGCCGTTCGGCTTCGGGGGCACCGCGCTGCTCATCGTCGTGGGCGTGGCGCTCGATACCGTCCAGCAGGTGCAGCAGCACCTCCTGCTGCGACACTACGACGGCTTCATGAAGGAAGGGCGCGTCAAGTTCCGCGGTCGCCGGCAGTACATGTAGGCTCCCGTGTTCATCCTTTTGCTAGGCGCACCGGGCTCGGGCAAGGGCACGCAGGGACAGATTCTCGCCGAGCGGCTCGGGCTTCCGAAGATCACGACCGGGGACATCCTGCGCTCGGCGGTCAAGGCGGGCACCCCGCTGGGGCTCGAAGCCAAGAAGTTCATGGACGGCGGGAAGCTCGTTCCCGACACCATCATCCTCTCGCTCATCAAGGACGAGCTCGCGAAGCCGGAGGCAGCCCAGGGCGCCGTCTTCGACGGCTTTCCCCGCACGGCGCCTCAAGCGGCGCTCGTCGACGCGACCCTGGGCGAGCGCCAACAGCGGCTCAACCACATCGTTCTGCTCGACGTGCCAGAGGAAGAGCTGATCCGCCGCATGACCGGGCGGGCGGCGCAGGAAGGTCGCTCGGACGACACGCCCGACGCCATCAAGACGCGGCTCCAGGTGTACCAGCGAGACACGGCCCCGCTCGTGGCGCACTACGCCGAACGGGGCATCGTGCACCGCGTGCCCGGGACCGGAGCCGTGGAGGACATCGCCACCGAAATCAAACGGGTCATCGGACGATGATCACCATCAAGTCGCCGCGCGAGATCGAAACCATGGCGGCCGCCGGCCGCATCGTCGCGGATACGCTTGGGGTGGTGGCGAAGCACGTGCGACCCGGCGTGTCCACGGAGGAGCTCGATCGCGTCGCGGAGGACTTCATCCGGTCGCACCCGGGCGCCCGCCCCTCCTTCAAGGGGCTGTACGACTTTCCCGCCACACTCTGCACCTCGATCAATCAGGAGGTCGTGCACGGCATTCCCTCGCCGCGTCGGGTCCTCAAGGAAGGCGACCTGCTCAGCGTGGACGTCGGCGTCTGGCTGGACGGGCTGCATGCGGACTCGGCCGCCACGTTGCCGGTCGGCAAGGTGAGTCCCGAGGCCGAGCGGCTGCTCGCGATCACGCGGCAGGCGCTCGCGGCCGGCGTGGCCCAGGCCCGCGCCGGCAACCACGTCGGGGACATCGGCCACGCCGTGCAGGAAGTGGCGGAGGGGGCGGGATACTCGGTGGTGCGGGAGCTCGTCGGGCATGGGATCGGGTCGGCGTTCCACGAGGACCCGCAGGTGCCCAACTACGGCAAGCCGAAGCGCGGGCCCCGGCTCGTCTCCGGGATGACGATCGCGATCGAGCCGATGGTGAACGTCGGGGGCGCGGAGATCCGCACGCTCGACGACAAGTGGACCGTGGTGACTGAAGATGGCTCGCTCTCCGCCCACTTCGAGCACACGGTGGCGGTGGGGGAAAGCGACACCCCGCCCCGAATTCTCACGAGGTAGATTCGCGCAGCTCCCTCGCGAGTCGTTCTGCTTCCTCGAGCAGCGCCGTTCCCAGTCGGGGGTCCGACAGCCCTGCGACGTTCACGCGGACGTTTTCCAGGGCTCCGGCGAGCGCCGTGCGGGCGAGGTGCGCGCCTACGGTCGCGTCCGACCGCGCGTTCTTGTTTCCGATCGCTCGTATCGCTTGCGCGAGCTTGATCACGGCGACGGCGGTGCGTGCGGTTTCGAGGGGCGTCCGCGCGGCGCCCAGCAACGCCTGGTCGATCTTCTCCTGACGACCGGCATCCGTCTTGGGCGTCTGATAGGCGGCACGGACGAGCCCATAGGCGGTGGCATCGGCCTGGACCAGGGCCCGGAGGCCGTTCATCGCCTCGGTTGCGGCCTCAAGTACGCGTTTGGCTTCTGCCTCGACGCTGGCGTAGGCTTTGCGACCGATGGTCAGGCGGGCGACCATGCCCACGAGCGCCGCCCCCATCGCGCCCGCGAAGGCGGCGGCGCTCCCCCCGCCCGGCGCGGGCTCCGCGCTGCTCAGCTCGTCGAACCACGTATCCACCGATGGTCCTTCTGCGGCGCGGATTTTGGCCTCGAGCAGATGAGCCGCCGGATCTGGCAGCTTTAGATAGCTAGCCCCCGCGCCCAACAGTCCGCACTCGGGGATCAGCCCGACCACCTCGCTTTTCAAGATGCCTACGCCGTGCGCCCGCGCAGCCCGTTCTACCGCGGCGAACACCTTTGCCGGCGGCGTCGTGTCGATGTCGAGGAGGTTCATCGAAACCTGGGCCTTGCCCTCCACCTCGAACCCGGAGGCTTGCACCGCGGGCAGTCCACCGCTCGAAGTGCGAACGCCCTTGGCGATCTCTTTGGCGATCGAGACGTCCGGTGAGTCGAGGTAGATGTTGAACGCGACGAGGAACGGACGCGCTCCCACCGCGGTCGCTCCGGCGGTGGGATGGATGCGCTTCGGGCCGAAGTCCGGATCGGCGGCCGGGTCCTTCCCGATCCGCTCGCGCAGCCCCTCGAATTCACCCTTCCGGATGTCCGGCAGACGCTCCCGCTCCCGTCGCGTCGCGGCGCGCGCGTACAAGTAGATCGGCAGGCCCAGCTCGGCGCCGGCGCGCTCGCCGAGCCGCCGGGCCAGTGCCACGCAGTCGTCCATCGTCACGTCGCGGACCGGCACGAACGGAACGACGTCTGTCGCCCCCATGCGAGGATGCTCTCCCCGGTGCGCGGTGAGATCGATCCGCTCGATGGCGACGCGCATGGCGGCAACTGCCGCCTCGACGGCGGCATCGGGGGGCGAGACGAACGTGTACACGGCGCGGTTGTGGGCCGCATCGGCTTGGACGTCGAGTAGGCGAACACCCGCGACGCGTGTGATCGCCGTCCGCAGCGCCTCGAGCGTCGCCGCGTCGCGGCCTTCCGAGAAATTGGGTACGCACTCCACGAGCGGCGCAGCCATTAGGCGCTCCCCAGGAGATCGAGCAGCCAACGATGGAGCGCCCGATTGCCGGCGACCACCGAGCCGTGGTGGAGGACGTCGGGCGAGCCCTCGAGGGTGGTGACGGCTCCCCCGGCTTCGCGCACGAGCACCACGCCTGCCGCGACGTCCCACGGCGCGAGCGTGAGCTCCCAGAAGCAATCGAGCCGGCCGGCTGCCACATCCGCGAGGTCGAGCGCCGCGGACCCGGCGCGGCGGATGCCGCTCGTCGCGCCCATGACGGCGGCGAACTGGTCGAGGTAGCGGCGCAGCGCGGGCAGGTGCTTGAACGGGAAACCGGTCCCTACGAGGGCGTGCCGTGGCTCGGTGAGTTCCGAGACCGCCAGCCGGCGATCGCCCTCCCACGCCCCTAGTCCGGTCGCGCCCCAGTAGCTCACGTCTCTCACGATATCGTGGATCGCGCCGAGGCGCAGCGCACCGTCCACCAGCGCAGCGATCGACACCGCGTACTGGGGATAGCCGTGCAGAAAGTTCGTCGTGCCGTCGAGCGGGTCCACGATCCAGACCACGTTGCCCGTTCGTGCCGCCTCGGGGGACAACTCTTCACCCACGACGGTGGATCCGGGGACGTCGTGGGTGAGCGCCTTGGTGATCAGCGCTTCCACGTGCCGGTCCGCGTCCGTGACGAAATCGTGGCGACCCTTTTCGATCCAGCTGGCGGTGTCCGGCGGCGTCAGCCTCCGCAACTCGCCCGCCGCTCGCGCGGCGGTGCGTCGCGCGACATCGACTAAGTCTTTGAATTCTCGCACCTTGCGTCGCCGACCTCCACCGTCGTAGGTTGTGGGCCCATGGCGCGTGTCTTCTCCGGCATCCAGCCCTCCGGCGAGCTGCACATCGGCAACTACCTGGGCGCGGTCCAGAACTGGGTCCGGCTGCAGCACCAGCACGATTGCCTGTTCTGCGTGGTGGACCTGCACGCCATCACCCAGCCGTACGACGCCGCTACCCTCGCTCAGCGCACCGTCGACATGGCGGTCGGACTGTTCGCGTCCGGCATCGAGCCCGCACGCGCGATCGTGTTCGTCCAGTCGCACGTCGCCGAGCACACCGAGCTCAGCTGGTTGCTCAACACCGTAACCCCGCTGGGCGAGCTCGAACGGCAGACGCAGTTCAAGGACAAGTCGCAGCGTCAGGAGAGCGTGCCGGCGGGGCTCTTGAACTATCCCGTGCTCCAGGCGGCGGATGTGCTCCTGTACGAGGCGACGCTCGTGCCGGTCGGCGAGGACCAGCTCCAGCACCTCGAGTTGATGCGGGAAATCGCGCGTCGCTGGAACGCGCGCTTCACGAACGGGTTCGCGTTCCCGGAGCCGCAGGCGCTGCTGTCCACCGCCAAACGCGTGCTCGGACTCGACGGTCAGGCCAAGATGTCCAAGAGTCTCGGCAACACGATCGGTTTGTTCGATCCGCCCGAGACCATCTGGGAGAAGCTCAAGCCTGCCGCCACTGATCCGGCCCGCGTCACCCGAAAGGATCCGGGAAACCCCGACATCTGCAACATCTTCACGATTCACCAGGGCTTCTCGCCGCCGGACACCCTCAAGCTGGTGGCACACAATTGCCGGACCGCGGGCTGGGGCTGCCTCGACTGCAAGCGGGTGCTGGCGGACAATATGATAGCCGCGCTCACTCCCATCCGCGAGCGGGCCGCCGCCTTGCGGGCGGAGTCGCGTACCGTGACCGATCTGTTGCGGGCCGGAGCGGACCGGGCGCGCGCGATCGCGCGGCGGACCATGGGCCATGTGCGCCGCCTGATGGGCTTCCTCGGCGCCCGGGGTGAGGACGCCTGATGCCGGAACTCAGCACCGTGCTGCACCTCGACGTGCTGGTTCAGCTGGGGTTGGCCGTGTTGCTCGGCGGCGCCATCGGGCTCGAGCGGGAGCTCGCCGGGAAGCCGGCCGGTCTCCGCACGAACATTCTCATCTGCGTGGGCGCTATGCTCTTCACGCTCATGTCCGTGCGCCTGGCGTTTGAGGGTCCGGGCCACGGCGACCCGACGCGCGTGGCCGCCCAGATCGCCACAGGCGTGGGGTTCATCGGGGCGGGCACCATTCTGCACGCGCGTGGCGCGGTCACGGGTCTGACGAGCGCGGCGACGATCTGGGTCGTCGCGGCGATCGGTATCGCCGTGGGCGCGGGGGCATACGTCGACGCCCTGCAGACGACGGCGCTGGTAATGGTCGTGCTCTATGGGCTTGGATACGTGGAGCGCTTCGCCGGTCGCCACTCGACGCGGTCGCACCTGTTGATCCATGCCCGGCCCGAGCCGCAGGCGCTCGAGGAGCTCGAAATCCTGGTGCGCCGGGCTGGCGTCGAGGTCGAGCGCACAGAGTCGCGCCGCGAGAATGTCGACCTCGTGGTCGAGCTCGACCTGCGCGGACCGCGCCGTCTGCATGAGCAGGCGATGATCTCGATCCTCCACCACCCCCTCGTCCGCACGGTGTCCACGGGAGAGTGAGTCGGCGCCTCGTCGTCGACCTCGCATCGCGGCGCGCCGCCTGGCGGATCCCGCCGCCCGCAGTGCGGCGAATTCGCGAGGCGCTGGGACCGGGCTGGGAGGTGGTGGAGGTCGCGGCGCCCGCTGCCTCCGACGGCGACGGCGGCTCCGGCACCCCCGAGGCCGCGGCGGCCGCGCGAGGGGCCGAGATCTACCTCGGATACGGAGTGCCGGCCGGCGTGGTGGCGGCCGGCCGCGGCACGCTCAAGTGGGCGCACAGCGGGACGGCGGGAATCGGAGCGAGCTTGCCCCACCTCGCCGGGACCGGCGTAGTGCTCACGAATTCGGCGGCGGTGCATGCCGAGCCGATCGCCGATTGGGCCCTCGCGGCGATCGGCTTCTTCGGGAGGGGCCTGGACCGGATGCGCGAGTTTCAGGCGGCGGGCCGGTGGGGGCGGCCCGAATTCACCGATCTCCACGTTCGGGTGCGTGAATTTGCGGACCTCCGAGTCGGCGTGTTCGGCCTGGGTGGGATCGGCCGAGCCATCGCGCGCCGTGCCGTGGCGCTGGGCATGCGGGTGACCGGCATCCGGCGGCGGCCGGAACGCGGCGGACCGCCGGGTGTGACGTGGGTGGGTGGGCTGGGCGATCTGCCCCGCCTCGCGGCCGACAGCGACTGTCTCGTCATCGCGGCGCCCCACACGGACCACACGCGGGCCGCCGTGAATCGCGCGGTGCTCACGCGTCTGCCGCAGGACGCGATCGTTGTCAACGTCTCCCGTGGGACACTGCTCGACGAGACTGCCTTGCTCGAGCTGCTCGACGCCTCGCGGCTGCGAGGCGCGGCACTCGACGTGTTCGCGGTCGAGCCGTTGCCGGAGGGGCACCCGTTCTGGCGTCACCCACGCGTGCTCGTGAGCCCGCACGTGGCGGCAGTGACCGCGCGCTTCTGGGATCGCGAAACGGGGCTGATCGAGGAGAACATCAGGCGCTATCTTGCAGGGTCCCCGCTCGCGAACACGGTCGACCCGGAGGCCGGATACTAGTGGAGGAGAAACCGAAGAGCGCTCGGGCGAGTGCCGCCATGACCCAGCCGCGCGGCATCGAGCAGATCATCAAAGCCGCCATCGATCGCGGCGCCTCTGACCTGCACATCAAAGCAGGAGACGTGTTTCGCGCCCGCATCGACGGGAAGCTCGTGCCCCTCACCAAGCAACGCCTCACCCCCGACCAGACGAGGGCTATCGCGCAGCACCTGATCCCGAGCGACGAGGACCGGGGCCGCATCGACCGACTCCGCGACTACGACTGCTCCTGGGGCATGCCGGGCGTCGGCCGGTTTCGCGTGAACATCCTGCGGCAACGCTCCTCGTTCATGATCGTCATGCGGGTGATCCCGTTCGACGTCCCCTCGTTCGACACGCTCGGCCTGCCGTCCATTCTCGCCACCGTCGCGGGCGCGGAGCGGGGCATGATCCTCGTGACGGGGGTAACGGGCTCTGGGAAGAGCTCGACCATGGCGGCGATCGTGAACCACATCAATCAGACGCAGAACAAGCACATCGTCACGCTCGAAAACCCGATCGAGTTTCTGCACCGAGACCTGAGCTGTTCGGTGACCCAGCGCGAGATCGGCGTCGACACGGACGACTTCCGGGCCGGCCTGCGCGCCGCGCTCCGCCAGGATCCGGACGTCGTGTTGATCGGCGAGATGCGCGACGCGGAGACGATCGATACCGCGATGAAGGCCGCCGAGACCGGGCACCTCGTGATCTCGACGTTGCACACGCCTGACGCGGTGACCACCGTGAGCCGCGTGGTATCGATGTTTCCGCCGGAGGAGCAGGAGGTCACGCGGCTGCGGCTGGCGGAAGCGCTGCAGGCGGTGATTTCGCAGCGGCTGCTGCCCCGCGTCGACGGCCACGGGCGCGTGGCGGCTGTGGAGATCCTGATCTGCACGGGGACGGTCCGGGACCTGATCAGGGACGCCGAGCGAATCGCCGCGTTGCGCGACTACATCCGCGACGCCCGGGATCAGTACGGCATGCAGACCTTCGACCAGCATCTGATGGACCTGGTGGCGGACGACGTGGTGACGTACGAGACCGCGCTCGCGGCGGCGACGAATCCCGCCGACTTCGAGCTCCAGGTGCGGACGCTGCGCCGTCGGTCGCGCGCGGCCGCGCCCGCGGAGCCGGCTCCCGACCAGCCCGCCGGCTTCTCGGACGACCTGTCGAGCCTGCTGCCCGGCCAGTGACGAGAAGGGGAGGGGGGGGAGGAGGGGAAGGGGAGCGGCAGCTCGCGGGGGTCCTGGCCCCCATCACCACGCCGTTCGACAGCGCTACCGGGGAAGTTGCCCCGCTGCACCTGCGCCACAACGTGGCCCGGCTGCTCGAGGCGGGACTCGACGGCGTCGTCGTGGCGGGCTCGACCGGCGAGTCCGCGCTGCTCGACGCAGACGAACAGCGCCGCATGGTCGGCTGGGTGCGCGAGGTGCTCCCCGGCGGGCGCTGGCTGCTCGCCGGTACGGGGGGTGAGTCGACGCGCCACGCTGTGGCGCTCACACGCGCGGCGGCCGCGGAGGGCGCCGACGCCGTCCTGGTCCGGCCTCCCGGATACTTTTCCGGTGGCCTCTCTCCCGCAAGCCTCGCGGACTACTATCGCGCCGTGGCCGACGCGAGCCCCGTGCCGGTCCTCGTTTACAACATCCCCAAGTACACCCATCTGGCGATCGCCCCCGGGCTGCTGCAACAGCTCGTTTTGCACTCGAACATTGTGGGCGTGAAGGATTCGTCGGGTGACGCCAAGAATCTCGCGGCGTATCGCGACGCGGCGCCGGACTGGTCCGTGTTCGTCGGGTCCGGCTCGCTCTTGTACCAGGCGCTCGAGCTCAAATGCGACGGCGGCATCCTCGCAGTGGCGTGCTTTGCAGCGGCGCTCGCCGCCCAAGTGTACGCCGCCTTTCGGGCGGGAGACCGCACCGGGGCAGGGAAACTACAGGAGCGGCTCGGCCCGCTCGATAAAGAGGTGGTGGGAAAGCTCGGGCCCGCGGGGGTCAAGGCCGCGATGGATGCTGTCGGGTTGTACGGCGGACCCGTGCGCCCTCCGCTCGCCCCGGTGGCAGCGTCGGACCGGGACCGGGTGACCAAGCTCGTTGCCGCGTGACGGACTATCGAGCCCTCCTCGCCGCCATCGGTGTTCCCCGGCTCGTCGGCACGTCAGCCAATCAGCGGGTGCGCGATCGGCTGAAATCCGAGCTCGCGGCCCGCGGGTTCGTCGTCTTGGAGCACCACTTCAGTGGACGCTCGCTGCTCCATCGGTTCGGGCGAGCGCCGCTTTCCGGCGTCAACCTGATCGCCGTCCGTCCCCGGGTCCGCATCGCAACGTGGCTCACGGCCCACTACGATTCCAAAGGCCAGCCCCTTTCGATGGCTTCGCGCTTGGTGGCCACAGGGCTTGCGGCCGTCGGCGCCGCGGAGCTGGCCGGCATCGCGCTCCGCGGGTTGCTCGGCACGCTCGGCCTCGGCCCCGCGGACGGCCTCCTCGGCGGGGCGGGGCTCGTTGGAGCGGCGCTCCTCGCCGTCAACCGCGTGACCGATCGTTCAGACGGCGCGGTGGACAACGGCTCCGGAGTCGTCGCGGCACTGGCGACCGTCGACCTATTGCCGTCGGACGCCGGAGTCGGCGTCATTCTTTCCGATGCAGAGGAATACGGTCTCCTCGGAGCGCGGGCGATCGTGCGAGAGCGGGCCAACCTCCTGGCCGATACCGCCGTCGTGAATTTCGACGGCCTCGACGACCGCGGCGGTGCTGTGGCGCTCGTGCATCGGCCCGGCCCGACCGTCGACGCGGTCACACGCGCCACCGGCGCGCACCGGTGGCGCCTCTTGCCGGTGCTCGTCGATGGCATCGCCTTCGGCACAGCGGCCCGAGAGTGTGTGACGCTCATGCGAGGCAACTGGTCCACCGCGCGGATCGTCCACACGTCCCGCGACACCGTGGAGCGCCTGACGTTGGAGGGCGCGCGCCAGGTGTGCGAGGGAGTTGCACGCGCGCTCCAACCGGCCTAGCTTCCCCCAGAGGATACTCCAACGCCCCGTCCGCCGGGGCGTTTTTGCTGGGGGTCTATGTTCGGACCGAAGACGCACTGCGTGGTCGTCGTCGGCGCCCAATGGGGCGACGAGGGGAAAGGGAAGCTCGTCGACGTCCTGGCCGAGCGCGCCGATCTGGTCGTGCGCTACCAGGGCGGGGCGAACGCCGGTCACACCGTACACACAGCGGCCGGTGAATTCGTGCTGCACCAGATCCCGTCCGGGATCATCCAGGGGGCGGTCTGCCTCGTCGGCAACGGCGTCGCGCTCGATCCGGAGACCCTCTTCACCGAGCTCGATGCCCTGAGCGAGCGCGGCATCCGCACCGAGCACAAGCTCTACGTGTCCGACCGGGCGCACCTCACGCTGCCCTATCACAAGCTGCTCGACCGGGCCCGCGAAGCCCGGGAGAAGATCGGAACGACGGGACGGGGCATCGGCCCGACGTATGAGGACAAGTACGGTCGCCGGGGGATCCGTGTGGGCGACCTTCGGAACGTGGGCCGGGCCCGGGAGCTGGTCTGCGTGCGCGTCCAGGCGGCCAACGAATTCCTGGAGCTCCTAGGCTCGAGCGAGCGCGCCGACTCGGCAGCACACGTGAAGCTCCTGGAGCGGCTCGCACCGCGGCTCCTTCCCCTTGCTGTGGATGCGGGGCGCGTCGTGTGGGAAGCGCTCGAACGCGGCGAATCGGTATTGCTCGAGGGCGCGCAGGGTGCCCTGCTCGACGTGGATCACGGCACCTACCCCTACGTCACGTCTTCCAATACGACCGCCGGTGGAGCGGCGGTCGGTGCAGGCATCGGTCCGACGGCGGTCGACGCAGTGTTGGGCGTCGTCAAGGCATACACGACTCGGGTCGGGAACGGGCCGCTTCCCACGGAGGCGGAGCCGGCGGTGGCCGAGCGGATCCGCGAGCTGGGAGATGAATTCGGCTCGACCACGGGTCGGCCCCGCCGCTGCGGGTGGTTCGACGCCGTCGTGGTGCGCTATGCGGTGCGGGTCAACGGACTGACGGGGCTCGCCGTGACCAAGCTCGACGTGCTCGATTCGTTCCCGGAAATTCCCGTGTGCGTGGGTTACCGTTTCGAAGGTGAGGCGCTCGACTCCATGCCGGCGGACGTGGAACGTCTGGCGGGCGTGGAGCCGGTCTACGAGTCGTTGCCGGGCTGGCAGAAATCCCTGAGCCACGTGCGGCGGCTGGCGGACCTACCGCCGCCGGCGCGTGCTTACCTCGACCGGCTCCAAGACCTCGCGCACGCGCCAATCCAGTATGTCAGCGTCGGGACGCACCGCGAACAGATCATCGAAGTGACGTGACACTGGCGCGTTAATGCTCGACCTTGTGGTCATCGGTGCCGGGCCTTGCGGGCTCGCGGTAGGTGTGGCGGCGAAGCGCGCCGGGCTCACGTGCACACTGTATGACAAGGGGCCGGTGGTTGCGAGCCTGCTGCGTTATCCCCTGTACATGACGTTCTTCTCGACGCCCGACAAGCTCGAGATCGGTGTGCCATTCGTCACGGCCGGCGACAAGCCGACGCGCCGCGAGGCGCTGTCCTACTATCGAAAGGTTTCGGAGCACTTCGAGCTGGACGTGCGCCAGTACCATACCGTGCGGCAGGTCGCTCGCGGCGCCGACGCCTTCATCGTCCAGGCGGAGCATCCCGGCATGCCCGGTCGGGAAACGATCGACGCTCGTCACGTGGTGTTCGCCACCGGCTATTTCGAGACGCCGAATCGACTCGGCGTCCCCGGTGAGGACCTGCCCAACGTGTCCCATTTCTTTACCGAGGCGCACCCGTATTGGCAGCAGCGCGTCGTGGTGGTGGGCGGCGGCAACAGCGCCGTCGAGACGGCACTCGAGCTATGCCGGGTCGGTGCCCAGGTCACGATCGTGCACTTTCTCGGCGACTTCGATAAGGGCGTCAAGGCCTGGGTGCTCCCCGACATCACGAACCGTGTGAAGGAGGGTCGGGTCCGAGTCCGGTGGTGCAGCCGAGTCGTGGAGATCGGGCGATCGCACGTGATCGTACGGCGTGAGCCCGATGGAGATCGCGACACGATTCCAACCGATTTCGTGCTCGCGCTCACGGGCTACACCGCGGATCTCACGCTGCTGCGCTCCGTGGGCGTAGCGGTCGACGAATCGAGCGGTGTGCCACGGCATTCCGCTGGTACGATGGAGACGAACGTCCCTGGTGTGTACATTGCCGGCGTGCTGGCCTCGGGGTTCGACGCCAACAAGATCTTCATCGAGAACGGGCGCGAGCACGGCGGGCGGATCTGCGACCACATCAAAAGCAAACCCCCCAGAGTTGCCCCTGGGGGGTGATCGCCTGCTCAACATCGTGCGCCCTAGAACCCGATGCGAGCGAGACGAAACTCTTGCTCGGGGGGCTAAGACGACGCCCCGCGCTCTGGTCAGGGCGTGGGGCCGGTGCCGACCTCCGGCAGCCGGGCTGTCTCGGCATTCCGAGACCCTTGGCTTTGCGCCCCGCCGTCGCCGGCGGTTTGCCCTGAAAGCAGAGATAGCCGATCGGGTATCTGGCAAGAACGGTGCCCTCGCATTACCTGGCATCCGTACTGCAGATAGCATTCTCGCTCCCAACACGAAATATTGCATAATGCATTCTTTCGTGCAAAATACAGCATGCCAAACGTTGTCCTGATCGCACCAGCAGCTTTCAAGGGGACCCTTGGGCCGCGTCAGGTCGCCGACGCTCTGGCCCTGGGGGTCAGGCGCACGCTCCCCGATGCGGCGGTCCTCCAATGCCCGATTTCGGATGGGGGTGATGGCCTGCTCGATGCGGTCCTGCCGCCCGGGTCGCTGCGGGAGCGGCTCAACGTCACCGGTCCGCTCGGCGAAGTCGTCTCGGGCGAGCTCGGCTGGATCGACCCGGAGACCGCCATCTTCGAGAGCGCCACGGCGTGTGGCATCGCGTTGCTCAAGCCGGACCAGCTCGACCCGCTTCGCGCCACGACGCGCGGCGTCGGGGAGCTCATATGGGAGGCCGTCGAGCGTGGCGCCAACACTGTCGTGGTGGGCCTCGGCGGCTCCGCGACGGTTGACGGCGGCACCGGGGCGGCACGCGGACTGGGCTGGTCGCTCGTCGACTCGTCGGGCGGAGAGCTCCAGGAGGGGGGTGGCTCCCTGGCCCAACTCGCCGAGGTCGGGGGAGGGTGGAGCATCGCGGCCCGTGTGGTCGCCCTCGCCGATGTCACGACGCCGCTGCTGGGTCCGAAGGGTGCGGCGCCGGTCTTCGGGCCGCAAAAGGGGGCGGGGCCGGAAGGCGTGAAGCTGCTCTCGCGCGGGCTCGAGCGGCTGGCGCAAGTGATGGCGAGGCACGGACGCGACGATCTGGCGACGGTCGCCGGGGGCGGCGCGGCGGGGGGCCTCGGTGCCGGGCTCGCGTTCTTCGCGAAGGCGCAACTCACCGGCGGAGCGGATTGGGTGCTGGCGCGTGTGGGGTTCGACGCCGCCCTCGCCAAAGCGCAGCTCGTGATCACGGGGGAGGGGTCCTTCGACCGGACATCGCTCGTGGGCAAAGCGTCCGGGGAAGTGGTGCGCCGCGCCCAGGCCGCGAAGAAGCGCGTCGCCGTCGTAGCGGGGAAGGTCGAGGGACTGGTCGGTCTGCACGCCGTCGACGGCGACGGCAAGGTCCTGGATGCAACGGGCATCGCAGCGCTGGCGCAGCAGGTGGTGCGCGAAGCGTTCGGGTTGCCGGGGCCCTAGCGGCCCGTCTATCTTCCGCCCCTTATGCCGCCAGCTTCCGCTCCCAACGACAACGTGATGGACAAGCTCGGTTCACTCGCGAAGCGGCGCGGTTTCGTATTTCAATCCTCGGAGATCTACGGGGGTCTTGGCTCCGTGTGGGACTACGGGCCGTTGGGCGTCGAGCTCAAGAAAAACATCAAGGAGCGCTGGTGGCGCTCCATGGTTCACGAGCGCGAAGACATCGAGGGCCTGGATGCGGCGATCCTCATGCACCCGAAGGTGTGGGAAGCCTCGGGACATGTCGCGGGGTTCACCGACCCGTTGGTCGACTGCAAGCATTGCAAGAACCGGTTTCGCGCCGACGATCCCCGCATCAAGGGCACCCCCGGTGAACCGACCGCGCAGTGTCCCGTGTGCGGCAGCCGGGGCACGCTCACCGCGCCGCGTATGTTCAATCTGATGTTCAAGACGTTCATGGGGCCGGTGGAAGAAGCGGCCGCGGTTGTGTACCTGCGTCCGGAAACGGCGCAGGGGATCTACGTCAACTACCTGAACGTGCTGCAGTCGTCACGCCAGAAGGTACCGTTCGGCATCGCCCAGATCGGCAAGGCATTCCGCAACGAGATCACCCCTGGAAACTTCATCTTCCGCACCCGTGAGTTCGAGCAAATGGAGATGCAGTTCTTCGTGAAGCCCGGGACCGACCAGGAGTGGTTCGAGTTCTGGCGGCAAGAGCGGATGAAGTGGCTCGTGGGGCTTGGCGTACGGCCTGAGAAGCTCCGCTTTCATCAACACACGAAGGACGAGCTCGCGCACTACGCCAAAGACGCCTACGACATCCAGTACCAGTTCCCCTTCGGATGGCAAGAATTCGAGGGCGTTCATAACCGCACGAACTTCGACCTGTCGAGGCATCAGGAGTTCTCGGGAAAGAAGCTCGAGTACTTGGACCCGGCGACGAACGAGCGATTCATCCCCTACGTGGTGGAGACGTCCGCCGGCGCCGACCGAACGGCACTTGTGGTGCTGGTGGACGCGTACGCCGAAGAGGAAGTGGAAGGCGAGAAGCGGGTGGTGCTCCGGCTCCTTCCCGCACTCGCACCCCTCAAGGCGGCGGTCTTCCCGCTCGTGAACAAGGACGGCATGCCCGAGCTGGCCCATCGCGTCTTCGACGGGCTCCGCAAGCACTACAACGTCTTCTACGACGACGGCGGCTCCATCGGACGACGGTACCGGCGTCAGGACGAGGCCGGGACGCCGTTCGGCATTACCATCGACGGCCAGTCCACCCAGGATGGCACCGTCACAGTGCGCGACCGGGACACACTGAAGCAGGATCGTGTGGCGGCTGATCGGCTGGTCGAGTATGTCGCGGACAAGGTGAAGGGCTGATTCGGAGGTGCCAGGGCACCTCGATGCGGATCGATGATTTCCGCTCGCTCGTCGAGCGGTTGGAGCGCGAGGTCCCCCAAGAGTTCAAGAGCGGAGTGGTAGCGGTCGACGTCAGTCCCAAGACCGTCCCCCATCCGTTGCGCGGCGACGTCTACACCCTCGGCGAATGCATTCCGCTCGAGTGGAGCGGCAATGGAGCCGACCTACACTCGCGAGTCGTGCTCTACCACGGTTCGTTCGCGGCGCTCGCCCGGTTGGGGGACTTCGATTGGCGGGACGAGGCGTGGGAGACGCTGACCCACGAGCTGCGGCATCACCTCGAATGGCGTGCGAACGTGGACGCCCTCGAGGTATACGACTGGGCCGCCGAACAGAACTTCGCACGACACGAGGGCCAGCCCTTCGATCCCCGGTTCTTCCGGTCCGGTGAAGTTCTGGACGAGGGCGTCTGGAAGGTCGATGACGATCGCTTCCTCGTGCTCGCCGACGTGAGCGGTCGCGGCGATCAAATCGAGATTCCCTGGCACGGCCGGGCGTATCGGCTCGTGGTACCGGCCGAGCCGCGTGGGTATCTCTTCTTGATTCTTCGGGGGCTCCTGGACCCCCCTCCGGGCGACGCGGTCCTGGTCGTGAAGCCGGCACGGCGGCTGCGGGACCTCTTTCGCCGGATGCCGGCGCCGGTTCAGCAGGTCGCGCAGGTGGCACCGTTCGATGAGTAAGCGGGTGTTTCTCGCGACCCGGGATCTCCTCTTCCGGTCGAAGCTCGGCGCCGTGGTCAAGGCGGCCGGTGGCAAAGTTTCACGCGACGAGGATGGGTGCGACCTGGCGGTCCTCGAGGTCGCGGATCCCGGAGCGGCGGAACGCATCGCGGAGCTCGTGGGGCGGGGGATTCCCGTGCTCGCCTATGGGGCGCACGTGCGGCCCGAGCTGCTCCGCACGGCGCGCGAGGCGGGCGCCCTCGCTGTGCCGAACTCGCAGGTGGAGGCGCGTCTCCGCGAGCTACTAACACCATAGGGGCGCAGCACGCTGCGCCCCTACGACCTCCCGGCCTCTTCTATGGTTTTACTACTTCGATGCGACCTGGACCTCGATTTGTCGAGGTTTTGCCTTCTCTGCTTTCGGCAGCGTCACGGTCAAAAACGCCGTGCTCGTAGCTGGCCTTGATGTTCGCGGCGTCCACGCTGAGTCCCGGCTCTGCCAATCGAAGTTCCCGAGCGCTTCTCCAACGCGGCCGGACCTGTTTGCAACGGGTGTGCCCGCTCGGTCGCACCATTCCTTGTCAACCTGACAGGGAGGACGTTCAACCTGACAACCCAGGCCTGTCAGGTTTGCGGACACGAGCGCGCCGTCTATCTTTCCGCTCCATGACTCATTCGACCACGGTCGCCTTGCCGCCCAGCGACGTGCTGGAGCGCGCCAAGCGCTTTTTTGCCGAACGGGTGCCCAACGCGGCGGCGTTCGCGGAAAAGGAAGGGAGCCAGTTCCTGGTCCTGCGCGGCCAGGGGGGCGAGGAGATCGCCCTCCATGTCTGGACCGATGCCGCGGGGAAGACCCGAGTGCGAGCGTCTACGTTGTTCTTCGATCAGGCGCTGGATCGATTCTTCTCGACGCTCCCGCTCGAAACGTCGGTCGAGGTCGCATGACCGCCGTCGACCAGCGGTTCGCGGTCCGGGTGATGGTGACCGACGTATGGGACCAGGTGTACCTCGTGGTCGAGCCGACGACGACCGTCGTGCAGCTCAAGAGCCAGGCGCTCACGCAGGCGCTGAAGCGCCCGCGCGTGCGGCTCGAGGATTACGTGGTGAAATTCCGGGGCGCAGAGGTATCCGACGAATCCACGACCCTCGCCGCGCTCGGCGCTGTGGCGAACTCGGCGTTCATCGTGTTGCCCGCGCGGCGTCAGGTGGTCCGGTGACCGCCCCGCGTACGCGTGGCACGCCGAGTCGCGCCCTCACGACGTTCGCGGTCGGATTCCTCCTGCTCGACGCCGTCCTCCTGATCTATAGCGGCGCGGCTCTGGGCCGCATGACGCTGGTCGTGTGGGGCGCCGTCTTTTTCGTCTCCGCCGGGCTCGTGGTGATCGGGTGGCGACGCTACCGTCGCCTCATGGCGGACCTGGAGCAGGCGCGGCGGGACATGCGCGCGGAGATCGAGTCGATTCGAGCGCTCCTGCACGAGAAGCATCTGCACAACTGAGTGACGACCGCCGTCGTCTGGCACCCGGCGTGCCGTCTTCATAACCCCGGTCCCGGTCACCCGGAACGCCCCGAACGGATCGAGTCGGTTCTGGCTGCACTGCGGGCGCCCGACATGAGCACCGCGATCACGTGGTCGGAGGGCCGCCTGGCCACGCGCGAGCAGCTGGAGCGAGTGCACCCCGGGCCGTACCTCGACGCCCTCGAGCGCGTGGCGCGGGCGGGCGGGGGCGCCCTCGACGCGGACACCGTCATGATCGACCGCAGTTGGGACGCGGCGCTCGCGTCCGCGGGCGCGGCGATCGGCGCCGTGGAGATCGGCCTCGAGCGGGGTTCGGCGTTCGGCGCGATCAGGCCGCCGGGGCATCACGCTCTTGCGGCGCGCGCGATGGGGTTCTGCCTCATCAACAACGTGGCCGTGGCGGCGCGCCACGCTCAGCATCTGGGCAAAGCACGTGTGCTCGTCGTCGACTGGGACGTGCACCACGGCAACGGCACCCAGGCCCTGGTCGAGCGCGATCCAACGATCCGCTATGTGTCCATGCACCAGTATCCCTGGTATCCCGGGACGGGGGCGGAGGACGAGCGGGGAGTCGGGAACGTGTTCAACGTGCCGCGGCCCGCGGGGCTCCCGCGAGAGTGCTACGTGCAGGACCTGCTCGACGCCGTGGGCGCCGCGCTCGACGGATGGCGGCCGGACCTGCTCCTCATCTCTGCGGGGTTCGATTCGCTGGCGGGCGATCCGTTGGGGGGATTCACGCTCGAGCCAGACGACATGGCGGCCTGGACGACGGCGCTGCGTGAGCGGGTCGCACCGGCGCCGGTGGTCGGCGTGCTCGAGGGGGGTTACCGGCTCGATCTGCTCGCCGCCGGCGTACGCGCCCACGTCCGCGCACTCGCCGCCTGAATCGCGTACTTTTCGAAATGGCCTTAAGGCTCGCCGCCGAGGTGATCACACTGAAAACGAAACACCCGTTCGTCATCGCCCGGGGCGGCGACGACGACACCCGCGTTGTGTGGGTGCGTCTCACCGACGGGGATGGCGTGGAAGGCTGGGGAGAGGCGGACCCGTCGCGCTACTACGGAGAGACGGCGGACACGGTACTGGCCGTGCTCAAGAAGCTCGAGTCTCGCCTTCCCGCTGATCCATTCGATCTCGATGCTGCGGAGGCGACATTCGCCCGGGAGGTCCCGCGGAACGGCGCCGCGCGGGTGGCGTTGTCGGCAGCGCTCCACGACTTGGTCGGTAAGCGGCTCAATC
This sequence comes from uncultured Gemmatimonadaceae bacterium, assembly GCA_964465315.1. Lineage (GTDB taxonomy): Bacteria > Gemmatimonadota > Gemmatimonadetes > Gemmatimonadales > GWC2-71-9 > AG41. The sequence continues at coordinate 29,056 of CAYXIK010000015.1, forward strand.
AGCCCGTGTGGCGCCTGTGGGGCCTCGATCCCGCGCGGGCGCCGCGCTCCTCGTTCACTATCGGCCTCGATACCCCTGAGAAGATCCGCGAAAAGGTGCGAGAGGCATCGTCCTATCCGATTCTCAAGATCAAGCTTGGGACGGACCGGGATGAGGCCATCCTCCGCACCGTTCGTGACGCCACGAACAAACCGCTTCGTGTGGACGCGAATGCCGGGTGGACGCGCGAGCGCGCGCTCGCGATGCTCCCCGTGTTGCAGGAGTATGGCGTCGAGTTCGTCGAGCAGCCGTTGCCCCCCGACGACCTCGAGGGCCTCGCCGCAGTGCGGCGGCGCGGCATCCTCCCAGTCGTCGTCGACGAAAGCTGCATCGTCGCCAGCGACATCCCGCGCCTGGCTGGGGCCGTGGACGGCGTGAACATCAAGCTCGCCAAATGCGGCTCGCTGCGCGAAGCGCTTCGCATGATCGCCACCGCCCGGGCGCACGGCATGCTTGTCATGGTCGGCTGCATGATCGAGTCGTCGCTCGGGATCACCGCTGCGGCGCACTTCACGCCCCTGGTGGACGCGGCGGATCTGGATGGCGCCGCGTTGACCGTGAACGACCCATTCGTCGGCGCCACGATCGAAGGCGGGCAAATCCGGCTCCCCACCGGACCGGGGCTCGGCGTGCGGCGGCGGTCGGAACATGTTCCCTGAGCCGCGTTGAGCGAACTCGCGGCTCGGCGTGTGCCGCTGAAAGCGGCTTCAGCCGGAGGCGCCGCGCCGCGGCTTCAGCCGCGGTACGCCGAGGTCGTTCTTCCAGTCCCCGTCCCGCGCACCTACACGTACGAGATTCCGGCCGAGCTGGAGCACCGCGTCGAAGCGGGGGCGCGCGTGATTGTGCCGGTCCAGCGACGCCAGGTCGTGGGAGTGGTGGCGTCGATCGGCGTGGAGACGCCGGGCGTCGCGGTGAAGCCAATCGTTGCCGCTCCCGACGAGCACGCCGCGATCTCGCCATCCCTCCTGGCGCTCGGCCTCTGGATCAGTCGCTACTACGGTACGCCCTTCGGGATCGCGCTGCGGGCGCTTCTCCCTGGCGCACTCTGGAGCGTGCGCCGGCCCGCGGGGCCGGCGGTTCAGGCAGACCGGGTCGTCACGCTCACGGCGGCGCTCCCATCCCTGCTCGAGCGCGAGCGGGCGTTCAAGCGCGCCCCGAAGCGCCGGGTGGCGTATGAGGCGCTGGAGGCCATCGGGGGCTCGGCCCCCGTGCGCCACCTCGTGACCCGGCTCGGGCTGTCCGGCACAGCGGTTGACGGCCTGGTGACGCAGGGACTGGCGAGCTACGCCGAGGTGCCCCGACAGCGCGATCCCTTCGCGGGGCTGTCGTCGCCGCCGCCACCGGAGCTCACCACCGACCAGCGCCGCATCGTCGATGGCATTCTCGCGGTCTCCACCGCCACGCCCGTGCTTCTCAAGGGTGTCACGGGATCGGGAAAGACGCTCGTGTACCTCGAGGTGCTCCGGGCCGTCATGGCGTCGGGACGTGGCGCGATCCTGCTCGTGCCGGAAATCGCGCTTACGCCACAGACTGTAGCCCGGGTGCGGGGGGTGTTCGGTGACCAGGTCGCCGTCCTGCACTCGGGCTTGTCCGACGGTGAGCGCGCGGATGCCTGGCGGGCGTTGCGGCAGGGGAAGCGGTGCGTCGCCGTCGGGCCGCGCTCGGCCCTGTTCGCCCCGGTGCAACGCCTCGGGGCGATCGTCGTCGACGAGGAACACGAGTCGAGCTACAAGCAGGGGACCGCCCCGCGCTATCACGCCCGCGACGTGGCGTTCGAACGCGGCCGTCTCGAAGGCGCGCGCGTGATCTTGGGCAGCGCGACGCCATCGCTCGAGACGCTGCGTCTCGCGTCGACGGGGCGGGTCGCCCGTTTCGACCTGCCCGACCGGATCGGCGCGCGTCCGCTTCCGCCCGTGGAGGTCATCGACCTCCGCAGCGCGCCACGCGTGCCGGAGGCACGGGCCGTGCCGTGGAGCGAGGCGCTCGACCAGGCCGTCCGCGGTGCGCTGGGGCGCAACGAGCAAGTCATCCTGCTCTTGAACCGGCGCGGCTTCGCGACGTACCTCCAGTGTCCCTCCTGCGGCGCCGTGCTGAATTGCCCCCGCTGCGCCATCGCGCTCACGGTCCACCAGACGCCGCCGACGCTCCGGTGCCACTACTGTGCCCATGAGGAACCGATCCCGGCCGCATGCGGCATATGCGGCAAGGAGCCCCACCGGATGCGGGGTCTCGGCACCCAGCAGCTCGAGCACTTCGTCGGCCTGCGACTCCCCGAAGCCCGCATTGCCCGCATGGATCTGGACACCACCAGCACCAAGTGGGCCCATCACCGCGTGCTCGAGCGCATGGCCGATGGCAAGATCGACATCCTGCTCGGCACCCAGATGATCGCGAAAGGGCTCGATTTCCCCAACGTGACCGTCGTCGGGGTCGTGGATGCAGATACGGGACTCCATCTCCCTGACTTCCGCGCGGCGGAACGAACCTTTCAACTCGTGGCTCAGGTCGCCGGGCGGGCCGGGCGCGGCCCCAAGGGAGGCCGGGTCTACGTTCAGACCCGGGCGCCCGACCACCACGCCCTTCGCGCAGCGGCGCTCCACTCGGTGGAAGCGTTCGCGGCGGCCGAGCTGCCGCTCCGCGCGCCTCCGAATCCGGCGTACCCGCCGTACGTCGGGCTAGCGCGGTTTGTCGCTTCCCACCGGAATCCCGACCGAGCGCGCCAGTCTGCCGAGCGGGTGGCGTCCTGGCTCGTCCGGATGAATCGCGAGCGCCTGGGCGATGCGCTCAGCGTGCTCGGACCGGCGCCGTGCCCCATCGAGCGGATCAAGGGACGCTGGCGGTGGCACGTGCTCGTCAAAGCGTCGGAGCCGCGCCCCATCGGTCGCGTCGTGCGGGCCCTCGGCAGGCGGGCGCGGGGTGTGGTCGTGGATCGTGACCCGGTGTCTTTGCTCTAAAGGGCTCCGTTCATTCCCCATTCTCGATTCCGCATTAGTTTTCCCTCCCTGTGACGCCCCAGCCGCGGTTTCAGTATCATCCGCCAAATTTCCAGGCGACGCCGCTCGTCAGCGCGCCAGACGCGCGCTTCGAGCCCGCGCCGGCCGACGGCGTGCTGCCGGACCGCTTTTTCTCGACCACGAATCTCCCGACGTACGTGCGAACGGGCGGCGCGTGGCGCCGGCCGCGCCTGCCGCGTATGGACTGCGTGATCGTTCTCCATCCCGCGGGCGACTTGGTGGTGACCGAGACCCGCCGCGTGCGCAAGGGCCAGCTCGTCGCGGTCGGCATCGAGGAGGATGGCAGCGAGGGGATCTTCGTACACACGGAGGGCTTCCTCGGCGGGGCGCACAGCGCGAACGAGTTCGGGTTCATGCAGACCGAGGTGTCGCGCGAGAAACCCGTGGACTACGGAGTGCTGGCGCAGCTCTTGGGTGAGGAAACGCAACGCGGTGGCAAGATCCTCTGGGTCGTGGGCCCCGCGCTCGTACACGCCCGTGCGCGCGAGGACATGATCTGGTTCGTGCAGAACGGATACGTCCAGGCGTTCTTCGGTGGGAACGCGGTGGCGGTACACGACCTCGAGGCCGCGATCTTCGGGACCACGCTCGGCATGACGAGCTCGGGCCAGGGGGTCGAGGGTGGCCATGCGCTGCACATGCGCGCCATCAACCAGGTGCGGCGAGCGGGCGGCATCACGGCCGCGGTGCGCGCCGGGTTGGTGACTTCGGGGATCATGCACGCCCTGGTCACGCAAGGGGTGCCCTTCGTGCTCGCCGGCTCGATCCGGGACGACGGGCCCCTGCCCGAGGTCCTCTCCGACTCGCTGGCCGCGCAGGACGCGATGCGGCAATACACTGCCCAGGCGACGTTCGCCGTGTTCGTCGCCACGGCGCTTCACGCGATTGCGGTCGGCAACATGCTGCCGGCCTTCGTGGACGCCCCCACGCCCGACGACCTACGGCCACTCACGACGATTTGCGTCGACCAAACGGAGTTCGTGGTGAACAAGCTGCGGGACCGGGGCACCCACCAGGCGTATGGGGTGGTCACGAATGCGCAGGATTTCATGCACGTCCTGCGGTTCTATGTGGAACGATGGGAGCAGGCGCGGACCCCGGCGACCGCTCTGCCCTAGCGCCCGGCCGCGGGCCGGGATGGGCGAAGCTCGCCGAAGCGGTGGCCCAGCGCGTGTCCCCGACGGCGATCGAAACGATCTACCTGTTTCGACCGTGGAAGCGCGAGGGTCGCGAGTGGGGCACGGCGGTGGTCGCGTGCCGGGGCACCGACGCCGCTGACCGGTTGCGCGTCTATACGGCGCGCTACATGCTCATCGTGCGCGGGAAGGAGCGCGGCCAATCCCGTATCGAGATCGAGGAGACCGCGCTTTCGCCAGCAGAGGTGATCGCCCGAGTCATGCAGGCGGCTGCCGAGCGGATCGGAGACGCGGAGCCTCCGGTCGCGGTGGGCCCGGCGGTGTGGTATGAAGGTTGACGGTGCCAAGCTGTTGGAGGAGTTCCGCCGGTACCTGGGGGATCACAACCTGCCGGCGACGCATCAACGTCTGGCCGTGGCCGAGGCGGTTTTCTTCGCCGGAGAGCACCTGTCCGCCGAAGACGTGGGGCGGCGCGTCGCGAAGCGCGGGGTGGCGGTGGGCACGGCGACGATCTACCGGACGCTGGATCTCCTGGTCCGGGCGGGCCTGGCCAAGGAGCACGAATTTGGCGAGGGCTTCAAGCGGTACGAGCCGCTCGCGGCCGGCCAGGCGCACGAGCATTGTATCTGTTCGTCGTGCGGCCGGGTGACCGAGTTCTCGAACGACCGCTTGGAACGGATGATCGCGCTGCTGGCCGAGGAAGTCGAGTTCCGGCCCGATCACCATCGGCTCGAGATCTACGGCGTGTGCCGGAGCTGTCAGCAACTGAACCCTTTAGCGCGCGCGAGGTGACGGGTTGATCGATTCACGAATGTTCGTGCCCACCAAGGCCTTTCTCACGAAGGGCGTCGGTCGGCACAAAGAAAAACTCACCAGCTTCGAGATGGCCCTGCGTGACGCCCATCTCGCTAACTTCAACCTCGTACGCGTCAGCTCGATCTTCCCCCCGCACTGTGAGCTGGTCGATCGGGAAGAGGGTCTGTCCCTCATGAAGCCCGGTCAGGTCGTGTTCGCAGTGATCGCGGAGTCGTCCACCAACGAGCCGAGCCGTCTCGTCGCGGCGTCGATCGGCGTGGCGATGCCGGCGGACGCCTCCCATCACGGGTACATCTCCGAGCATCACAGCTACGGCCAGAATGAGGTCACCTCGGGAGAGTACGCCGAGGATCTCGCCGCATCGATGCTGGCGACCGTGCTGGGTGTGCCGTTCGACTCGGACAAGGCGTGGGACGAGCGCCGGGAGCAGTGGCTCCTCTCCGGGGAGATCGTGCGGACGATGAATATCACCTCGACCGCCGAGTGCGGCGAGGACGGACGCTGGACGACCGTCGTCTCGGCGGTCTGCTTTTGCGGGTGACGCCCTCATTCGCCATCGCGTTCATCGCCGGGCTGCTCAGCTTTCTCTCGCCGTGTGTGCTACCGCTCATCCCGAGCTACGTCGGGTTCCTCACCGGCCTGACGCTCGAGGAGCTCGAGGTGCGACGGGGCACCGCCGTGGTCCACGCGGTCTGGTTCGTCGCGGGCTTCTCGCTCGTCTTCATCGCCCTCGGTGCCACCGCCTCCGCCCTCGGGGTGGTCCTGCTCCATTCGCAGGTCTGGATCGGACGAGTGGGCGGCGTGATCGTGGTCCTATTCGGCCTGTACCTCATCGGCGTGCTACGGCCAGCGATTCTAATGCGAGAACGCCGGATCGAGCTCGCCCGTAAACCCCTGGGATACGCCGGCTCGGCACTCGTGGGCGTCACGTTCGGCGCAGCCTGGACGCCCTGCATCGGTCCGATCCTCGGCGCGATCCTGACCATGGCGGCCGCACAGGCGAGCCTCGCGCAGGGCGCCGGCCTCCTGACGGCGTACGCCCTCGGCCTCGCGGTGCCGTTCCTCCTGGCCGCGGCTGCACTGGACCGCTTCCTCGTCTGGTTCCAGAGATTTCGCAAGTACCTGTTGTGGGTCGAGCGCATCGCGGGAGTGCTCCTGATCGTCCTCGGCCTCCTGCTCGTCACCGACCGCTTCACCTTGCTCGCGAGCTGGCTGCAAGGCCTCACGCCTGAGTTTTTGAAGAGCCGCTTGTAACCGCGGTGGGCGTACCCAAACGGAGATGTGAGTGCGTCTTAGCGCGATGACCGCCTCTCCAGGTTTCACTTTGGGAACTCTGGGGGCTGTTCTCTTATATTATCTGCCTGCGATATCGAGAGGAGAGATGACATGAAAACGATCCAGCGGCATGGCGTGCATCTCGCGGCCAGCCTCGCGATGGTGGGGTTCCTCGCCTGCGCCAAAGGCGAGCAGACGAGCCAGTCCGCCGACTCGACGGCCCGTAACCTCACGCTGGCGCCGACCGAATCCACGGCGGCCATGAAGGACGTGCCGGCACCCGCCAACCAGCCGGCCAAAGCAACCCCGGAGAAGAAGGCGCCGGCGCCCAAGCCTGCGCCCGCGAAGCCCGCGCCGTTGATGCTCACGGCCGGAACGCGGGTCCCGCTCACGGCCAACGATACGATTACGACGCGTTCGGCAAAGGCGGGCGATCCCTTTACGGCGACCGTGAGTCAGGACGTGAAGGACGCCAGAGGTCGCGTAGTCATCCCGGCCGGCGCGAGCGTGTCCGGGACCATCACCGCTGCGGATCCGGCGCCGAACCCCAACTCCACCGGCAGAATCGAGCTGTCGGCGACGAGCGTGAGCGTGCGGGGGAAGAGTTACCCGATCGAGGCCTCGGTGGTGTCCATGGACACCATCATGAAAGGCCGTGGAGTGACCAAGGCCGACGCCGCGAAGGTCGCGGGCGGAGCGGTGGCCGGCGCGATCCTCGGGAAGATCATTGGCAAGAACACGAAGGGTGCCGTGATCGGCGGAGCGGCAGGTGCCGCCGCCGGCGTGGCAGTGGCCCGCGCGTCTCGGGACATCGACGTCGTGATTCCGAAGGGCGCGGCCATCACGATCAAGCTGGACAAGTCCCTGACGGTCTGACGGGAGAGCGGACCCGCCTCAGTACGCTGCCGCACCGCCGCCGCGCCGTGGATCGGCCACGCCGACCCAGCCGGCGGCGGTGCGTGCGATGGCATCGACCTCCGTCTTGTAGCTCCACGAGCTGACCTGATGACCCATCGCCTCGAGTGAATCGATCGACGCCCGCACGAAGCCGTCGGGCTCGACGTGTAGCACGTCCGGGAGCGCCTGGTGGTGGATCCGCGGGGCCGTCACCGCGGCCGGGAGGGGCATGGCCTGATCGATCACGTTGGTGATCACTTGATAGACGGCGGTCGGGATGCGCGACCCTCCGGGGGAGCCCAGGACGAGGAACAGGTTGCCAGCCGGATCGACCACGATCGCCGGCGTCATGGCGGACAGCATCCGCCTCCCCGGCGCGATGGCGTTCTGCTCGCCCTGCACCAGCCCAAACAGGTTCGGTCTGCCGGGCGCCGTCGTGAAGTCGTCCATCTCGTCGTTGAGCAGAAAGCCGGCGCCCGTGACCGTCACCGCGCTGCCGAAATCGTTGTTGAGAGTAGTCGTGCAGGAGACGGCGTTACCGTCCGCGTCCACGATGGAGTAGTGCGTGGTTTCTGGGTCTTCCGAGCGTCCGCCTCCTCCCGCGGGCGGGGGCGTCGCCCGGTGCAGATCGATCGCCGCGCGCAGCGTCGCCGCGTACGACTTCGACAGCAGACGCTCAAGCGGCATCCGCACGAAGTCCGGATCGCCGAGCAGCGCGTTCCGATCCGCGTAGGCCCGGCGCATCGCTTCGGTCTGGAGATGCATGAGTGCGGCGCTCCCGAAGGGCGGGAGTGGCGCGTATCCTTCCATCACGTTCAGGATTTCGGCGAGCGTGACCCCGCCTCCCGACGGCGGCGGCATGGTGTAGACCGTGTAGCCGCGGTAGCCGATGTCGATCGGCTTCCGCCACTTGGCCCGATACCGGGCGAGGTCCTGCCGCGTGATCAGCCCACCGCCGCGCGCCATCTCACGCACGATCAGATCCGCAATGCTGCCGCGGTAGAAGGCCCTCGGGCCGCTGTCGGCAACGAGCTGGAGCGTCCGCGCGAGGTCCGCCTGGGCGAACCGTGCGCCCGCAGGGGGCGCTTCGCCGTTCACGAGGAATTGGGCCCTCGAGGCGGGGAAGCGATCGAGCCGCTCCGCCTCCCGGGCGATCTGCCGGCTCCGCACACCGTCGAGCGGATGCCCGTCGCGCGCGAGCCGCACCGCTGGCTCGATCAGCTCCTTCCAGGGGAGATGGCCGAATTTGCGATGCGCCTCGTACATCCCGGCCACGGTGCTCGGCACGCCCGCGGAGCGCTGACCCGTGAGCGACGCGTCCGTCGGGTGGCCGGCCGTATCGATGTACATATCACGAGTCGCGGCGGAGGGCGCGGTTTCGCGGAAGTCGAGGGCGCGTACGGTGCCGTCGTGCATGCGGATCACCATGAAGCCGCCGCCACCGATGTTGCCGGCGACGGGGTGGACCACGGCGAGCGCGAACGCGACCGCGACCGCGGCATCGACGGCGTTGCCCCCCTGACGCAGGATCTCCACGCCCACATCGCTCGCGAGCTGGTGCGAGCTGACCACCACGCCACGCGCGCCGTCGACCGGCCTGACACGTTTGCCGAGGGGCCAATCGGCGGCGATGAGTTCGTGAGGCGCAGCGGGCGGTTGTTCGGGCGCGAGGGTCGGCGGAGTGACTGGCGGGGGTACGGGCACGGGCGCCGCGGGAATCGTCTCGCGAGGCTTGGTCCCGTGCGCGCATGCAATGAGAAGCAGCAGGCTGAGAGCGAGCGGTCGGCGCATGCCGAATTGTGCACGTTGACCCGAGTTCGGGTCAACATCTAACTTGGGGGCCATCCGACACCCTTCATGACCGGCTCCTCTCCCGACTACCGCGACCCGCGGCTCACCGAGCAGCGCAACCCCCGCACCCAGCGTATCGACGTCGCGTCGACGCTCGACATCGTGGATCTGATCAACGCCGAAGATGCGACGGTGGCACCGGCGGTGCACGCGGTGCGCGCGGAGCTTGCGCGCGCAATAGATCTCGTGGTGGCCGCGTTCCAGCGCGGCGGGCGACTGGTCTACGTGGGCGCCGGGACGTCCGGCCGGCTCGGCGTGCTCGACGCGAGCGAATGCCCGCCCACCTTCGGCACGCCACCGGAGATGGTCGTGGGCGTGATCGCCGGTGGCTATCCGGCGCTCGTGAAGAGCAGTGAAGGGGCCGAGGATGACGTCAACGCGGGGATGGCGGCGATGGACCAGGTGCGCGTCGCGCCCGCGGACTTCGTCCTCGGCATCGCCGCGAGCGGGACGACGCCGTTCGTGCGCGCGGCTCTCTCTCGGGCGCAGACGATCGGCGCGTCGACGGGGCTCGTCTCCTGCTCCGATCCTCCGCGCGTGCTCGTCGAGACGTGTGACGTGCTCATCCTCCCCAAAGTCGGGCCCGAGGCCCTCACGGGCTCGACGCGCATGAAAGCGGGCACGGCCACCAAGCTGGTGCTCAACACGGTCTCGACCGGCGCGATGATCCGTCTGGGGCGGGCCTACGGCAACCTCATGGTGGACCTCATGGCGCTCTCCGACAAGCTGCGCGACCGCGGCGAGCGCATCGTGATGGAGTGCTGCCGTGTGGACCGCGTGCGGGCGCGCGCGGTGATCGAGGCCGCCGGGGGCAGCGTGAAGGTCGCGATTGTGATGGCGACGAAAGGAGTGAAGAAGGCCGAGGCGGAGCGGCTGCTCGCGGAGGCGGGTGGGTTCGTGCGGCGGGCGCTTGGCGACCCGCCTCCGGTGACGTGACGACGCTCGCCGTCGGGGTGATGTCGGGCACCTCGCTCGACGGCGTCTCGACCGCCTTGGTCCGCCTGTCGGAGCAGCCGCTCGGGGCCGAGCTCGTCGCGTTCCGCCAGGACCCGTATTCGGCTGCCGAGCGCGGCCAGATCATCGAAGCGATCGCGCGCGGCGGCTCGAGAGACCTGGCGCTGCTCCATGTCGCCCTGGGTGAGCGGTTCGCGGCGGCGGTCCTCCAGCTCCTAGCCGAGGCCAAGGTCGCGCCGCGAGAGCTCGCGTTCGTGGGGTCGCATGGACAGACCATCTGGCACGAGCCGGGGCAGGCGACGCTGCAGCTGGGGGATCCCGCGGTGATCGCCGAGCGGGTCGGCGTGCGGGTGGTGAGCGACTTTCGCGCGCGCGACGTCGCCGCCGGCGGCCAGGGAGCGCCGCTGGTGCCCATCGCGGACGTCCTGCTGTTCGGCCACCCTGAGCGCGGCCGACTGCTTCTCAATATCGGGGGCATCGCGAACGTCACCTGGGTCCCGCGCCGGGGAGTCACGGATGGCTCCCTGGCCTTCGACACCGGGCCTGGCGTCGCGGTAATCGACGCGGTGGCGCGCCAGATCGACCCCGCGGCGCCATTCGACGTCGGCGGCGAGCACGCGCGAAGGGGTCAACGGTCGACCCGGGTCCTGGACGCGCTGCTCGCGGATCCCTTCTTCGCGGCGCGCCCGCCGAAGAGCACCGGCCGCGAGCGGTTCGGCTCCGAGTACGCGGACCGGCTCCTGGGCGCTGTGCGCCAGGCGGGCGGCTCCGACAACGACGCCGTTGCCACGGCCGTGGCGCTCACCGTCGAAGCAATCGCGCGCGGCATCGAGCGCTGGACCCCCACGGCGCCGACCGACGAGCTCGTGATTTCGGGGGGCGGCGCCCGGAATCCCGTCCTGGTCGCGCAGCTCACCGCCCGGGTACATCCGCGCCCCGTGCTCGGGTTCGATCGCCTGTTCTTCGACGGTGACGCGAAGGAAGCCTTCGCGTTCGCTTTCCTCGGGTTTCTCACCATTCTCGGAAAAGCCGGCAACCTTCCCGCGGCGACCGGCGCGCGGGGACCCCGCGTGCTCGGGCACGTCACGCCCGCGTGATCGCCTCGCTCGCACGGCTCGTGTTCCCTGCACTGCGCTGGCGCCGGGAGAGCTTTGAGCATGAGCGCGCCAAGATCGACGCCGCGCTGGCCGCGGGCGTGGGTGGGTTCATCATCTTTGGCGGCACGCGCGAGGCGGTGAGTGTCCTCACCACGGAGCTGCGCCAGCAGGCGGGGCGCCCGTTGCTCATCGGCGCCGACTTGGAGCGCGGGCCGGGGCAGCAAGTGCAAGGGCTCGCGGAGCTGCCACCGCCCGCCGCCCTTGGCTGGCTCGATGACCTCGAAGCAACCGCCGCGTGCGGAATGATCACGGGCGCCGAGGCGCGCTCGGTCGGCATCAACTGGGCGTTCGCGCCCGTGTGCGATCTCGATCTCGAGCCGAGGAATCCGATCGTGCAGACGCGATCGTTCGGTATCGACCCGGTCCGCGTGGGCGAGCAGGCGGCCGTATGGATCCGGGCGCTCCAGGAGCACGGCGTACAGGGATGTGCGAAACACTATCCCGGCCACGGTCGCACCACGCAGGACTCCCACGCGACGTTACCGCGCGTCCGCGCCGCCGCCGCGGAGCTCCAGCAGGTGGATGGCGCGCCCTTCGAGTACGCTATTCGCGCCGGCGTGGGCAGCGTGATGAGTGCCTTCGTGGCTTACCCCGAGTGGGATCGTTCCGGACGCGCGGCGAGTTTTTCTTCCGAGATCTTGGGCTATTTGCGGGACACGCTCAACTTCGGCGGGCTCGTCGTGACCGACGCCTTGATCATGGCGGGCGCCAGCGCCGCGCAGCCTGTGCCGGCGGCCACGGTCAGTGCGGTTGCGGCGGGTTGCGATGCGCTGTTATACCCGAACGACTTTGCGCGGGTCGTCGCCGCGCTCAATAGAGCGGTGGGCGCCGATATCGCCACGACTCGCGCCGACGAGGCGCTCGCCCGCTGCGACCGAGCGCTCCTTGATTGGGGCGATCTGCCCGATCAGGGGGAGCCCGACTTGCCGGGATACGCCGGCGTGGCGGATGGGCTCGGTGATCGGGTGACGCACCTGGTGCGCGGGGAAGCGCCCGAGATCCGCGCACCGCTCGTCGTCTCGATCGTCGATGACGACGTCGGCGGTCCGTACACCATTCCCCCGCGCGATGTGTTTCATCAATCTCTGCGTGAGGCGGGAGTCTCGCTCGTGCGACACGCAACCGGCAACCGGCAACGCGTTATCCTGGTTTATGCCGAGCCCCGGTCGTGGAAGGGACGGGCCGATCTCGGTCCTCACTCGCGCGCGGCGCTGCGACGCCTCGTCCCAGGCGCGGCGCTGGTGGTGCTGCTCGGCCACCCGCGCCTGGCGGTACAGATTCCGGGGACCGTTCCGATTCTCCTGTGTTGGCATGGGCAAGCGCTGATGCAGCGAGCGGCGGCGAGGTGGGTCCTACACAACATCCGGTGAACTGCCCGTGAAGAGCCGGTAAAAGGCCGGGGAAGGATAGGGCACGGGTAGGGCCCCTTCCTCCTTCCCCGGCCCCTTACCGGCTTTTGTAGATCCTCGCGAGATACGCGACGACTTGGCTCGCCGGCACCGCGTAGATGATCTTCCCCTGCGATTCCCGGTTTCCGCCGTAGAGGACCGCCGCTACGCGGCCGGAGCGATCGAAGATCGGGCTCCCGGACGATCCTGGCGCCCCGTACCCGTCCACCTGCACGACGTTGGCGAGGGCTTTGCTGACCGTCCCGACGGTGAGTGTGGGGTCGGCGACGACGCCCGACTGGCCGAGGCGCTCCATGGGGAGGTCCTCCCCGAGCGGGTATCCGACGATGGCCACCGGGTCGCCGCGCGCGAGGGTGGAGGGCTCCGTAGCGAACCCGGCGACCCGCGGTGTCCCGCCGCGGATATCCACCCTGACCGCCCCGACGTCCGCCGAGTCGGCCACGCTCAGCAGCCGGGCCGGGAACCACTGACGGCTTCCCGAGAATTTCACGGCGATGCGCAGCGGCCGGCGGTCGCCGCCCTCGCCCACGAGCACATGCCGGTTGGTGACCAGGGTCCCCTGAGCGTCGGCGGCGAACGCCGTCCCCCCGAAGATCTCGCTATCCGAGAATTGGACCACGAGCATGGCGACCGCATCCTGGTTTCGGAGCGAGATGGCGCGGTAGTCCATCGCCGCCACGCCCGCCAGACCGCGCTGGCGCGCCTCGGCGGCATCGAGCTCAGTGCGGAGTCGCGCGATGGCCCGGGCGTCGTTATTAGGGCTCGCCGCCGCGAGCTCGCCGCGAAGGTGGGCGACCTCGGCCTGCGACTGGCGCAGGGCGTCCCGCAGGCTTTGAAGCTCCGTCTGGAACCGCGTGACGAGTCGCTGCGCCTCGCCGGCCAGACTGTCGGCACGCCCCTGAAGCTGGGCGAGCTCGCGCGCGTCGTGGTCGCTCCGCCACTGCGTCCAGCCGAACGCCGCCAGCGCCACGAGCAGAATGCCGATCAGGAGCTTCGTCGTGCGCCGAAGGTGACGTGTTTGGCGAGCCACCTCGACGGCGATCCGCGCGGCCGTGCTCGAGCGAGGGGCGAAGGCGCTCCCCTCGGCTCCGCGCATCGCGGGATACTGCTCGCGCGCGGCAGCCAGGCGGTCGGCGGACTTTCGCGTGGCCTCCAAAACCGTGTCGGGCTCCCCTGCGAGGATATGAAACTCCACCGCCGGGCCGCTCTGGCCGAAGCTGATCACGTCGCCATCCGCCAAAACCACCTCGCCCGTAATCCGTGTGCCGTTCACGAATGTGCCATTGGTGCTGCCGAGGTCGCGCACGACGAAGGTCTCGCCGTGGCGGACGATGCCGGCGTGACGCGCTGAAACATCGAGATCGCGCTCGGCGTCGAAGCGGACGTCCGACAGAGGATGCCGGCCGAGGCCGATGTAGGCCTTGCGAAACGACTCGACCTGACCGGCGCGCGCCCCCGAGAGGAACTTGAATTGCGCGGTCACTGGCTCCGGTTGACCAGGTAGAGCGCCAGGGCCGCCGCCGCGGCGGCGACGAGCAAGACGATCACGCGCCAGCGACTGTACGCCACGGGCTCGGGAGGGCGGCTGCCCCGATAGACGGGGACGGGCTCCGTGCTGGTCTCGGTATCGATCAACGGGTACACCTGGTGCCCGACCTCCGCGCTCGCCTCGACCGGGCGCAGCCCGTCGCCGTCGAAGCGGACGATCACCACGGTGATGTTGTCGGGCCCCCCGCGCTCGTTGGCGAGCGCGATGAGTCGGTCGCACGCGGCCGGCAAGTCGCGCTGGCCGGTGACCACCTCGGCGATCTCCTCCTTCTTGACCTGGCCGGAGAGGCCGTCGGAGCACAGCACGAGGATGTCGCCTCGGCGCACTTCCTGGTGCGTGAGATCGACCTTGACGCGTGCATCGGGACCGAGCGCCTGGAGGATGATGTTGCGTCGCTCGCTCTTCTCGGCTTCCTCCTCCGTCAATTCACCGGCCTCCACTAGGCGCTGCATGAGGGATTGGTCCTTCGTGAGCTGCACCGCCTCGCCCCGGCGAATCAGGTACGCACGACTGTCCCCGACCTGCGTGAGGAAGACGCGATCGCCGAGCAGGCCCACCGCCGTGGTAGTGGTCCCCATCCCGCGGACTTCTGGGTGCGCCGAGGCGTATGAATGGATCTGCTTGTTGGCGGCCTCCACCGCTTCCTTCAACCGGAACGCGAACCGCTGCGGCGTCAACTCCTGCTCCGCGCCCCAGCCCTTCACCATCTGATCGTAGATGGTGTCCGTCGCCATCTCGCTGGCCAGCTCCCCGGCCGCGGCGCCGCCCATGCCGTCCGCCACCACGAACAGGGAGCCGCGCTCGCCGACGTCGTGCGCGCGCACGGCTGGCTGGAGCGATGCCTCGCGGCGCGTGAGATCCGCTACGAGGAACCGGTCCTCGTTGTGGTCCCGCGTCCTGCCGGCGTCGGTCCTGCCAAACACCTCGATTCGGATGGGCTTGGGGGAGGAGCGGCCGAACATGGTCAACGCTGGCACTGGTCGAGGAGCTTGCGATACGATTCCCGAATGGAATCGAGCTCCGTGGCGGTCCGCACCCACTCGCATCCCTTCGCGCGGTCGTTCGCCTGGAAGAGGACGGTGGCGACGACGAACGCGGCGTACGCTTTGTCCTTCGACGCCAGACCCGGTGCGTTGAAGATGTCGTGCGCCGAATCGAGGACCAGACGGGCGGTTCTCGGCTCGAGCGAATCGACGAGCTTGTCGAGCAGGATCCGCGCATTGGCAACGTCGACGGTCGGGCGTGAACGCGCGCGCCGGGCCGTCGAGGTCGGTTCCGTTAGCGGCGGGTGCGCGACCGAGCGCGCGACCGTCGTGTCCGGCGCGCGGCCGACGTCCATCCGCGGGGTCGAATCCGCTCGGGCGACGCTCTCACCCTTCCACCCGCCCCGAAGCGCCAGCGCCGCCCCGGCGCCAAGGGCGACGAGGACACCGGCGACAATGGGAAAGCGCGAAGACCGTTTCGCGAGCGTCGACGGGAAGGCGATCGGCGTGGGCCGGGGGAGCCGCTCCGTCTGAGCTTCGGCGTCGGGCCGGGTTGACGGAGGGGACATAGGGAGTGCCCGACCTCCACGAGGCGCACCGAGTACCGCCGCCAGGTCGTCCGCGAACTTCGCGGCCGATTGATAGCGATCGACGGGACGGCGGGCGAGCGCCGAATCGAGGCATGCCTGTAGGCCCGGCGGAAAACGCAGGTCGGGGCGCGTGTCGGCGAGGGATGCGGGGTCGTCGGTCAGACGCTTGACCATCGTATCCTGCACCGTGGTACCCTCGAACGGGAGCTTGCCCGTCACCATCTTGAAGAGCACGAGAGCCAACGAATACACGTCGCTCCGGCCGTCGAGCGGATCCCCGGAGAGCTGCTCGGGGCTCATGAATTCAGGTGTCCCTACCACCAAGCCCGTCTTAGTCACCTTCTGGGTGTCGTCGCCGCCCACCGCCTTGGCGATGCCGAAATCGACGACCTTGACTACGTCCGAGCCGTCCCGGGCTCGTGCGAGCATGATGTTGTCGGGCTTCAGGTCCCGATGTACGATGCCGAGGTCGTGCGCGGCCTGTAGCGCGTCGGCCACCTGAAGGAAAATGCCCGTCGCACGGGCCAGCGGCAGGGTTCGGTCGCGCGCCAGCAAGTCGGTGAGTGGCTCGCCTTCGACGAACTCCATCGCGAGATAGATCAGGCCGTCGGGCGTCTCCCCGAAGTCGTAAATCGCGCAGACGTTCGGATGGGTGATGCGACTCGCGTTGGCCGCCTCGCGATTAAAGCGCGCCACGGCGTCGGGATCGTGGACCATCGAGGGGTTCATCACCTTGATCGCGCTGCGCCGGCCCATCTTCACATGCTCGGCCAGATAGACCTGGCCCATGCCGCCCTCACCGAGCTTCTTCACGACGTGGTAGCGGTCGGCGATAACCTGACCGACGAGATTCTCCGCGGGCCCCGAGGAGCGCAGCGTCTGTCCGTCGTTGGGACAGAACCGCACGTCGTCGGCGTACTCGGTCGAGCAAACGGGACAGACCTTCACGACGGAATCTCGATGCGGAGCAGCTTGTCCCCCACCAGGACGCGGGAGGTGCGTCCCAGCGGCACGTCGCCACGCGCGGCGATCGCCACTCCGTTGCGGCTATTGGCATCCACCACGACGAAATCGGCGTCCTCGGAGCGGACCAACGCGTGTTGCGCACTCATCGAGGGATCGTACGGGAACGTCCAGTCGCCCTTCTCGCGTCCAATCGTCACGTCCCGCCCGGGCGAAAGCTGGATCACGTCGCGCGCGCTCCCGTCCGAGCGCAGCTGGGTGAGACTCGCGATGTCGGCGCTCGGGCTGAGGCTGCCCATGCGCTTTGTGGCGTCAGCGTCAGGCGGGTGGGGTCCGGGGTAGCCCAGACGACGGAATCGAATCACCTGGGAGCCGATCAGTAACAGGTCTCCGTCCACGAGCCGGTGCGGCGCCTCGAGAAACACCCAGGTCCCGTTCCGGCTGCCCAGGTCGCGCACCACTAGCGTGTCGTGCTCCCAGGAAATCTTCGCGTGCAACGGCGACAGAAAGACGTCCTCCGGGAACCGGATGTCGCCGTCCTGCCGGCCGATCGTCGTGTCGGGGGACTTTCGCTCGAAGCGCTGCACCGCGGCGCCCAGGTCGTCGAGCAGCACCAGCGTGATCGGTGTGCCGGCGCGCGACGCTCCGGACGTCCCGCGACGCGACCCGCCCAGCTCCGCCACCGCGGCACCGCATGTCGCGCAGAACTTGGTCGCCTGGCCCACCGGCGATCCGCACCGGGCACACGTCGGCCCCGATCCGGGCGCGGTGAGACGGCGACCGCAATGAGGGCAAAACGGCTGCGCGGTCGTGGCAGAGCCGCCACAGAACGGGCAGGGGACGGATTCAGCCGGGTTCGGGACGACCGGGGCTCGTGCCACGACGCTGGTGCCCTGAGCGGGTGCCGATTCAGCCGCCATCGCCTTGAGTCCGCTGGACTTGCCCATTGGCTTCCCGCAGTCCATGCAGTACTGCGCGCCGGGGTCGTTGTCGCGGCCGCAATAGGGACAGGCGGTCACACGCGGAAATGCTCCACAGGCGGCACAAGTTACGATTTGCCAATCGATTCGGCAAATTGACGGGCCGGAAGGCCGGATGCTACCTTGCGCGTCCTGTGCGATCGGTCGGCGTCCTGCTCGCGAGCGTGGTGACCGGATGCGCGGTCCCGCGCGCCGGCACCGCGCCGGTTCCGGGCCGCGCGCAACCGACTCCCCCCGCAGCCGCTCGCGAGTCACTCCACGTCAGCGTCGTCTACCCCGCGGCCACCGACGTCCTTCAATCGCACGACTCCGCGTTCTTGTTCGGCACCGTGCAGGGTGCAAGCGCGAGCCCCCCGAGCCTCGCCATCGACGGCCGCCCCGTCCCGGTGCGGGCGAACGGCGCATGGATCGCCTGGCTCCCGCTGCCGGATGATACGCTTGCGTCATTCCGTCTGGTTGCGCGTTCGGGTCCGGACTCTAGCGTGACGATTCTTGCGGCACGTATCGCGCCGCAATACAGGCCACCGGCCGGTCGCGCGGCGTGGATCGACACCACCAGCTTCACCCCGGCCGGAAACCTCGCGCTGCCGCAGGGCGAGGGCATTCTGTTAACCGTGCACGCGGCCCCCGGCGCCTCGGTCCTCCTCAAACTGCCGTGGGGCTCGAGCGTCCCGCTCGTTCCGGATTCCCTCCCCGTCGAGCCCCCTTGGGGTGTACGCGCGTTCGCGACCGATACGACGGCGTTCCGCCTGCCGCACGCCGCCGGGCGGTACCTGGGCTGGCTGCCGGCCGCGGCCATGTGCGCGGACGGCCGTTCGGCGTGTGCCACGCTGACGGTCACCACGGGCGCAGACAGCGCATCAGCGCGCTGGCCCCTCACCATCAGCACGATCGATCTGACGTTTCCCACGGTCGTGGTCCTCAACGACGATACGGCGCACACGGGTACAACGGACAGTCTCACGCCGGGGCGCGCCGCTCCGCACGGAACGTACAACTGGTTCTTCCCCACGGGCACGGAGGCCACGCTGTCCGGGCGTTGGGACGATCAGGCTCGCCTTCAACTGTCACGGGACGCTGTGGCATGGGTGAATGTGGCGGACGTGGTGCCACTCGTCGCGGGCACACCGCCGCCGAGGGGGGTGGTGGGTTCGGTGCGACTGACACCGGGACCGACCTCGGTCACCCTCCGGGTGCCGCTTCCCGCGAGACTGCCGTTTCAAGTGACGGAGCACGATCGAGCGCTCACGTTGCGGATCTACGGGGGCGCGTCCGACATCAACTGGATGCAATACGGCGGGACCGATCCGCTGGTGCGGCGGATGAGCTATGCACAACCGGCGTCGGACGAAGTGACCATCACGGTCGACCTGGTGCGCCGCGTGTGGGGGTACCGGGCCCGCTACGACGGCCGCGACCTGCTGCTCGAGATCCGCCGCCCGCCCGATATCGCGCCGGACCACCCGCTGCGCGGTCGCACGATCGTGCTCGATCCGGGACATCCGCCGCTCGGCGCGACCGGGCCGACCGGTCTCTGGGAGCCGGTCGCCACGCTCGCGGTCGCGCTCAAGGCGAAGAGCCTCCTTGAAGGCGCGGGAGCCACCGTCCTCCTGACCCGTACCGATTCGACGCCGATCGACCTGTA
The DNA here is from genome assembly GCA_964465315.1 of uncultured Gemmatimonadaceae bacterium. Classification (GTDB taxonomy): domain Bacteria; phylum Gemmatimonadota; class Gemmatimonadetes; order Gemmatimonadales; family GWC2-71-9; genus AG41. Next base: position 48,314 of record CAYXIK010000015.1, read on the forward strand.
TCCACGGACGCACTTCGCCGAGGTCCACGACGCGGACGTGCTGATCTCCATTCACGCCAACGCCCTGCCCGACGGCGTGAATCCGTTCACCAACAACGGGACCAGCGTGTATTACTTCCACCCGCGCAGCGCGCCGCTTGCGCGGGCCCTGGATCGCGCGTTGGTGGCTCAGCTCGGCGTGCGCGACCTCGGCATGGGTCGGGGAGACTACGCGTTAGTCCGCCCCACGTGGATGCCGGCCGCGCTCACCGAGGGACTCTTCATCATGTTGCCGGACCAGGAAGCCATGCTCGCAAGCGAGGACGGACAGTGGCGCTACGCGCGGGGCGTGGCGCGGGGGATCGAGAACTTCTTGCGCGAGCGGGCGCGGGAGCCGTGAGGATCGACGTTCGGCGCCCGGATGGTTGCTACGGCGGACGGTCGTGGAGTCGTATCAGGCCTCTCTTGTTTCTCCTGCTCCTCGCCGGCCGGGCGGAAGGTCAAGTGGATCCCTCGGGCCACTGGCGCACCCTCCACACGCCCCATTTCCGCATCCACTTCCTTCCCGCCTATCGCGCGGTGGCGCTCGCTGAAGCGCGCGAGGCGGAGCGATCGTACCGGTTGCTCGCGACCGAGCTGCATCCGCCGCGAGGTGTTGTGGACATCACGCTCGCCGACGACATCGACGCGGCGAACGGATTCACCAGCGTGGTTCCGACGAACCGGATCACGATCTACGCCGCGCCGCCGGCCGGCGATCACGGCTTGTTGTTCTTCGACAGCTGGCTCCGACTCGTCACCACGCACGAGCTCGCGCACGTCTTTCACCTCGACCGTACCAAGGGCATCTGGAGCCCGCTCCAGTGGGTGTTTGGGCGTGCCCCCGGCTTGTTTCCAAACGAGTATCAGCCGAGCTGGATGATCGAGGGGCTGGCGACCTACTACGAGTCCAAGTTCACAAACGGCGGGCGAGTGCGCGGTAGCTTCCACACCCAGCTCTTGGAGGCGGACCACGGCGCCGGGGGAGGGGCGTCGCGGTCCCCTTGGGACGCGACGCTCTTCACGCGCTGGGCCGATGGGCTCGTCCCCTACGCGTACGGCAGTCGCTTCCTTCATTATCTCGCCGGGACTGCGGGCGATTCGACGGTGCCAAGGCTCGTGGAGGCCACCTCGGCACAACTCATTCCGTTTCGCGTCGGCCGGCAGGTGTCCCGGGTCGCGCCCGGGCGGTCGTTCGCGGATGAATGGCGACGCGGCACCGAGCCTGCGCCCCTGGGGGCGGGGGCGGGGGCAGCCGAGGCCCCGCCCCGAGCGCGCGTCCTCGACTCGTTGCTGCGCATGGAGCCGGTCCCCCGCGTGTCTCCGGACGGCCGGCGCGTGGCGTACGTGCGGGACGACGGCAAGGGCGCGAGCGAGCTGCGGATCCTCGACGTGGCAACCTTCCGGACGCTCGCCACACATCACGTGAACGGCGGCGTGGACTACGATTGGGTAGGGGACACGTTGGTGGTGAGCCAACTCGACTTCACGTCTCGCTGGCGCCTGCGGAGCGACTTGTACCGCTGGGTGCCGAGCACGGGAGCGTGGAGCCGGGCCACACACGGCGCCCGGCTGGTTGCGCCCGCGGGCGGTGGTGGACGGCTTGCGGCGATCGCCCTCGGGCCCGCGTCCGGGCGACCCACAGTGCCCACGCCCGACGACTCGGGCCACGCCGTGTGGACGGACTTGGCCCTTTCGCCCGACGGACGCTGGGTGGCCGGTATTCGCTGCGCGGACGGACGCTGGGCCCTCATGCTGTGGCCTTTCCCATCACCCGGCGCCGCGGTGGCGTTGCTCGAGACGCGCGGGAGCATCGCGGACGTGGTGTGGACTCCGGACGCGGAGCTCTGGTTTGTGGCGGATCCAACTGGGGTTCCCCAGGTGTACCGCTGGACGGATTCCGCGGCGGTCCAACCCGTCACGGCGGAACCCTTCGGCGCGCGAGCCCCGGCACCCCTCGCGGACGGCGCGCTGCTGTACGCCGGGCTGACCGCTCGCGGGTGGGAGCTGCGGCGGACCGCAGGTGGCGGGCTAGCGCGAAACGGACCCATGGTTTTTGCGGAGCCGCTGCCGTTCGATTCGGCTCCCGCCCTCCCGGCCGCGGCCGTGCGCGAGACGGGCTATACCTTGTGGCCGTCGCTGCGTCCGCATTTCTGGCTGCCCTTGTGGCAAAACGAGGGACCCAGCGGGCGGTTCGGCGGAGTGCTCACGGCTGGGACGGACGTGGTGGGGCGCTACGCGTATGCCGCCGACCTGCTCTTCTCGCCGCGGCCGTCCCGGCTCGAGGCTGACTTCGCGCTCGTTTCCTCCAGTGTCGGCAACCCCGTGCTCGACCTCTCGGTGTCCAGCTCGTGGGCGGATCTCGGGCCCCTCGCCACGCCGGGTGTCACGCTATCGGAGCTCGACCAGTCCGCGGCTCTGGGAGCGTCGTTCGTCGCGCGCCGGTGGCGCGGTCTCACCAGCCTGCGCTTCGCGGCGGAAGGCGAGCGCACCGATTTCGCGTCGATTCCGGACACGTCGCTCGCGACGGTCTGCACTGGGTGCGGCCGCCGGGACGTCTACGGTGGATCGGCGACGCTCACGCTGACCCGCTTGGTGACGGGCGCTCTGTCGGTCTCGCCCGAGGATGGATTCGCTTGGTCGGGGACGTATCGGCGGCGCGAGGAGCGAGGGACGACGCGCTGGTCGAACGAGTGGCGCTCGCGTCTCGCGCTCTATGCGCACGTGCCGGGCGCGGGTGGGTTCGCCCATCACGTCCTGGCAGTGCGTCTGTTCGCCGGGTCCACGAACGGGTCCCTGCGCACGCTGTTCCGAGTCGGGGGCGTCGCGCCCCAGGGCGTGAACATCTTTTTTGCCCCGTCGCTCTCTGTGACGCGCGCATTTCCCCTGCGCGGCTACGCCGACGGCGAGCTCGCCGGCGAGCGCGCCGCCGTGGGGAGCGTCGAGTATCGCCTTCCGCTGGCGCTCGTGGGTCGCGCGATCGGCCACCTGCCAGTCGGTGTCGACAAGCTGTGGCTCAACGTATTCGCGGATGCGGGGGACGCCTGGGCACCTGGCGCGGCGCCGCGGCTTACCCGCCTCTGGTCCGCCGGGTTGGAAGTCGCGGGCGACGTGACGGTGAGCTACGACTTTCCGTTGTCCGTACGACTCGGCGTGGCCGAGCCGCTCGCCAATCCGCCGTCCCGCGTTGCGCGCCGACTGCAGGTGTACGCGGCATTCGCATCCGACTTCTGAGCATGACGTGCGGGCATGCTTGTTGACACTGACTCCGGCGCATCCCTACCTTTTGGCGACCCCTCGGAGAATTGATGTATTGCTCCCGCTGCGGCACCCAGAACGAGGACGCCAGTAAGTTCTGCCGCTCCTGTGGGCTCGACCTGACCGGTACGACGCCCGTCAGCGTCGCCCGGGATCACCAGCCCGACGCGACCGAGGTCGATCTCGTGCGGGAGCAGCTGAAGGACGAGTACGAGATCCTGGAAGAGCTCGGCCGCGGGGGCATGGCCATCGTCTTCAAGGCGCGCGAGCGGCAGCTCGAGCGCGACGTTGCGATCAAGGTCCTGCCCTTTTCCCTCGCGTTCGACAAGGAGTTCGTCGAGCGCTTCCAGCGGGAAGCACGCACGTCCGCCAAACTCGAGCATCCGAGCATCATCCCGATCTACCGCGTCGGCAAGTCGGGACGGGTGATTTACTTCGTGATGAAGTTCCTCCGCGGCAAGCCGCTCTCGTCCGTCCTCGCGGCCCGTGGCACCCTCCCGCCCGCCGAAATTCGCCAAGTGCTCGTCCAGGTCACCCGCGCGCTGGCCTACGCGCACAAGAGCGGCATCGTGCACCGCGACGTCAAACCCGACAACATCATGTTCGACGAGCACGGGCTGGCCGTGGTGACGGACTTCGGGATCGCGAAGGCGGCCTCGGGCGGCAAGCTCACAGGTACGGGGATGTCCATCGGTACGCCGCACTACATGAGTCCCGAGCAGGCCAGGGCGCAAGCGCTCGACGGACGTTCCGACCTCTACTCGCTCGGCGTCGTTGCCTATCAGTGCCTCACGGGGCGCGTCCCGTTCGACGGCGAGGATTCGTTCTCCATCGGCTACAAGCACATCATGGAGGAGATCCCCACCCCGCCGCTCG
>CAYXIK010000016.1:0-51729 GCA_964465315.1 uncultured Gemmatimonadaceae bacterium
TCATCGCCGACGAGCCGACGACGGCGCTCGACGTCACGATCCAGGCGCAGATCCTGGAGTTGCTCTCGCGGCTCCAGGCCGAGCTCGGCATGGCGGTCATGCTCATCACGCATGACCTCGGTGTCGTGGCCGGCACCGCCGACCGCGTCGTCGTGATGTACGCCGGTCAGGTCGTGGAGCAGGCGCCGACCGCGGAGCTGTTCGCGCATCCTCTGCACCCGTACACGGAAGGCCTGCTCGCGTCGGTGCCGCGGCTCGATGCGCCGCCCGCCCGCGCCCGCGGCCGCCTGCACAGCATCCCCGGACAGGTCCCCGCGGCTACGGCCTGGCCGGAAGGGTGCCGCTTCCATCCTCGTTGCCCGTACGCCTGGGACCGCTGCCGTCGTGAGGAGCCGCCGTTACTCGACGCCGGAGGCGGGAAGGGCAGCGACCCTGGCATCCATACCGTGCGCTGCTGGCTCCTGGCCGAGCCAGGGCGACGCACACCACGGCCGTGACAGCGCCCGCGCACGCGCTCGTCGATGTCCGGGACCTCGTCAAGCACTTCCCGGCGGAGCGGGCCTGGCTCGGCTTAGGCCGGCCTCGGGCGGTCGTGCGCGCGGTGGATGGCGTTTCCTTCGCGATTCCACCGGGCCAGACGCTCGGCCTCGTCGGTGAATCGGGTTGCGGCAAGTCCACCACCGGCCGCGTGATTCTGCGGTTGATCGAGCCCGACGGCGGATCCGTGACGATTAACGGACAGGACGTGCTCGCACTGCAAGCGCGCGATCTGCGCGCGCTCAGGCGCCGCATGCAGATCGTGTTCCAGGACCCCTACGGCTCCCTTAATCCGCGCATGACCGTCCGACAGACCCTCGCCGAGCCGCTCGCGATTCATCGCCTCGCGACTGGGGCGGCCGCCGAGCGACGCATCGCGGGCCTGCTCGAAGAGGTGGGCCTCGATCCCGGCTTCGGCCGCAGTTACCCGCACGAGCTGTCGGGCGGGCAGCGGCAACGGGTCGGGATCGCGCGTGCACTGTCGGTCGAGCCACAGTTTCTTGTGCTGGATGAGCCCGTGAGCGCGCTCGACGTCTCCGTGCAGGCCCAGGTGCTGAACCTGCTCGCCGACCTGCAGCAGCGCCGGCGGCTCACGTATCTGTTCATCGCGCACGATCTCGCGGTCGTGAAGCATATCGCCGACGAGGTGGCGGTGATGTACCTCGGGAAGATCGTGGAGCGAGCGCACGCGACGGCCTTGTACGCCGCGCCGCGCCACCCCTACACGACGTCGCTCCTCTCGGCCGTTCCGGTGCCCGATCCGAAGGCGCAGCGCGATCGGATCGTGCTCGAGGGCGACGTGCCGTCGCCGGCGCACCCACCGCCGGGCTGCCCGTTTCATCCCCGGTGCCCGCACCCTAAGAAGAACGAGCGCTGTCGCACAGAGCCGCCCACGTTGCGCGAGGTAGCGCCGGGCCAGGTCGCCGCCTGCCACTTCGCGGAGGAGCCGCTCTGACCCCGGGCGGACGCGGTCGGCTCGGCGCCATGCTCGCCGACGCCCAGTTCTGGGTGCCGGTCGGCGTGCTCGTCAGTGGCTTGGTGATCCTGTGGTGGATCCGCTAGGGACGGCCGGGGTCGAGGCCGGACGACTGCGTCGCCTGCAGCTCGCGGGCATCGCGAGCGGCTTCGCCGCTGGCGCCTGGCTCGGCGCCGCCGAGGCGCCGACCAAGATGGTCACGCTCGGCCTCTCCCCCGTCGTGATCTCGTTGGCGATGGTGCTGGGCGTGTTCCTCGCGCGTTGGAGCCTGCCGGCGCTCCTGCGCGGCACGGCGGCGATCGGCGCGGACGTGCGACAGGCCCCGCACCTCATGGTCTGGGCGGTCCTCGCTGGGTGCCTCTGGGCGGTCGCCAACACGCTCACGGTATTCGCTATTCGCGATATCGGGCTTAGCATCGCGTTCCCCCTCTGGAACGCGAACAGCCTGCTTGGCATCCTGTGGGGCGCGGTGTTCTTCAACGAGCTTCGCGGTGCCGGCTGGTCACGCCGGCTGGGTGTGTTGGGCGGCGCCGCGCTCATGTGCGTGGGCGCTACACTGCTCGCCATCGCGTCGTCCGCCGGCTCGGCCGGCGGTCACGCCGCGCGCGGCGTGACCGCCGCGCTGGCGGCGGGCGCCCTGTGGGGCACGATGTACATCCCGTATCGCAAGGCGTACCTGACCGGGATGAACCCCCTCGCGTTCGTCACCTTCTTCACGGTGGGCGAGGTCGGGATGATGACAGCGCTCGCTCTCGCCGACCGCGGTGGCGTGACTCCCCTCGCCGCCGAGCTCGCCGGCGCGCGCGACGTGTTGTTCTGGCTCCTGCTCGGCGGGTTCGTGTGGGTGGTCGGGGACCTGTTCCAGCAGTACGCCGCCAAGTACATCGGGATCAGCCGCGGCATCCCGCTCTCGAACACGAACCAGTTGTGGGGACTCGTCTGGGGCCTGCTCGTCTTCGGCGAGCTGCACGGTCGCTCTGCGGCGACGCACGGCCAGGTGATCGGCGGCTCGCTCTTGATGGCGCTTGGCGCCGCGGCGATCGCGCTCGCATCCGCCACGGGCGCCGAGCACCGTCGCTGGCAGGAAGCCGCGGAGCGCGAGGCCTCGCGCTACGGCGTCGACCCGGCGTACGTCCGTGCCGCACTCGTGGGCGAGCGCGCGGGTTCGACGCCCACCCGTCGCACTTGGCTCGACTGGACGCTCGTCGCCGGCACCACAGCCGTGTTCGTCGGGTTCGGCGTGATGGCCCGCGTTCCCACCCTGGCGATCCATTGGAGCTGGGTGGTGGGCCTCACCGCCACGATGGTGGCGTTGCTCGTGGGGACTGGCTTGCTGCTTTGGCGGACGACGCGGCTCAACTGAGCTGACGCAGGATGGTGGAGGTTGGGACCTCCCGCGGAGCGGTTCAGCCCGCGGCTAGTACCGCTCCAGATCGTGCCCGACCACGACGCGACCGTGGAACGCCTGGCGCACGGCGGCCAGTAATTCCTCGTCGGTGGCGCCGCGCCGGATGATGTGCGTCAGGATCACGAGTCTTGGCTTGATGCGCGCGGCGAGCTGTCCCACCTCGATGTCCGACGTATGGAAGTCGCGCATGTAGGTCGGCCACGCCGCGCTCTCGGTGGAATTGGGGGCGGTGCGCGCGCCGGGATACACCTCGTGTATGAGGACGTCCACACCCGTTGCCACCCGCACCAGGTTCTCGCTCGGTTTCGTGTCACCCGAGATCGCCACGCTCCGCCCCGGTGTATCGAACCGGTAACCGTACGCCTCCCGCCAAGTCCCATGCTCGACGGCGAATGCCGTCACGCGCACGCCCGCCGAGTCGTACACCACCCCCGGACTGACCTCGTGCACGTCCACCCGGTAGCCGCCCGGCGTGCGCTTCTCCAGGCCGTTGGTGCGCACGTCGATGTCCTCCGCCCAGGCCGCGAGAATGTGGTCGGTCATGGCGCGTAGCCCGTGCGGGCCGTACGCCGCAAGCGGTTTCGTCCGCCCCATCACCCACGACGTGAAGATCAGGTCCGGATACCCGAGCGTGTGATCGCTGTGGAGGTGGGTGACGAACAGAGCGGTCACGCCGTCGGTCGGGAGGTGAGCGGCAGCGAGACGCCGCTCCACACCCGGCCCCGCGTCCACCAGGAACACCCGCTCCCCGACGACGATCGCCGTTGCCGGACCAGATGCCTCCGGGTCGGGGCGCGGCATGCCGGTGCCGAGCAACACCACGACGGTGCTCTCGCGCGGGGCGGGCCCCTGCGCGGTGAGCCGGCTCGCCGCGCCAAGGCAGAGCATCCCCAGAAGTACATGGTGACGCGTCAACGCACGCCGCCCATCAACCGCTGCACCGGCCGAATGAGCAAGAACATAATTACGGCCGCCGCAAGGGCCACGGCCGCCGTCGCGCCGAACAGGGTGGGCAACGGCGTGGTGCTGATGAACCCTGCCGACCAGCCAGCTAGCCAGTTACCGAAGGCGTTGGACAGGAAGAACACGCCCATGAGCAGCCCGACCAAACGCCCCGGCGCGAGCTTGGAAACGACGGATAGCCCTACCGGGTAGAGGCACACTTCACCCAACTCCTCTATGAAATAGGCACCCACCAGCCACAGCGGGCTGATTTTCACACCGCCTTGGGCGCTCGCACCTGCCGGGATCAGGAGGACAAAGGCCAGGCCAACGAACATCAAGGCGAGCGCGAACTTCGCCGGCGAGGATGGCTGCCGCGGTCCGAGTTTGATCCACAACCACGCAGCGATGGGAGACAAGAGGATGACGAACGCGGCTTGTACGGATACGAACCACGACGCGTAGAGTCGGACTCCCAGCAACTCGAGGTGGACGTAGCGATCGGCGAACAGGGTGAGGGTGGACCCGGCCTGCTCGTAGGCGCCCCAGAACAATGTCGCGAAGAGCAAGAACACCACGACGGCTCCGATCCGTTTCCAGTCCTCGAGCGTGAGGGGGTCCCCCACGGGGGCAGCAGGCTCGGCCGTCGGCCGTGGTCGGGCAGCGAGTCGGTCGAGAGCCGGCTGTAGGCGATTGCGCCCCAGGGCGTACTGAACCAGCCCTAGACTCATGCCTACGCCTGCGCACGCGAATCCGATGTGCCAGTCGACGCCTTCCGCGAGCTTCCCGGCAATGAGCGGCCCGAGGAGCGCCCCGAGGTTGATGCCCATGTAGAAGATCGAGAACCCGGCGTCGCGTCGTTCGTCCCCCTTTGCGTACAGACCCCCGACGAGGACACTGACGCTGGGTTTGAGGAGTCCGGTTCCGATGGCCACTAGCGACAGCCCCGCGTAGAAAAATGGAAGCGGGTGGAACGCCAAGCTGAAGTGGCCGAGCGCGATGGTCGCGCCGCCGAGGAAGACGCTGCGGTATTGCCCGAGCCAACGGTCCGCAATGGCACCGCCGGCCATCCCCAAGAGCCACACGCTCATCACGTAATAGCCGTACACGGATCCGGCGTGCTGATCGTTGAACCCGAGCGCCTTCACCATGTACAGGATCAGGAAGCCGCGCATCCCGTAGTAGCTGAACCGCTCCCACATCTCCGTGAAGAACAGCGTCGAGAGGCCGCGGGGATGCCCGAACCAGCTGGTGTCTCGCGTCGGGGAGAAGGCCGGGGCCGTCACTCGAACAGCTCGTTCTGATCGTCGGATTCCGGAGCCGGCCGCGAGCGCAGGAGCTCGCCCACCCGCTGCTCCCACTGCTCGACGTCGAAGTGGTGCTCGTTCAAGAGAGCGCGCCGCAGCACGGGCGAGAACTCGTGAAACGCCGCGAGCAGCTCCGTCACCGCCTCCCGCAGCGCCTGCGCCTGGAAGCCGCTCTCGGTGGCGCCCATGTCTTCGAGGATGCTCTGCTCGGTGCGCGACGCCACGATCGGGTCCCCGCGCCCCTGCACGAACACGTTGGTCCGCCGCTTGGGCCCGCGTTCCTCCTCGATCGGCATCAGCCCTACGATGCCGTCCGAGCGCCAGTACTTCCCGTAGCCGAGGAACACCATGCGGTCGCGCTTGATATCCATGCTGCCTCCGGAGCGCCGCCCATCCGCCGAACGTGGACCGGGCCCGAACGCATCACGGAACCAGGACAGCACGCCGCGGATCCAGCTCATGGCTTGCGCCGCTTGAAGATGTCGTTCACCACCACCGTGTCGATCTTGCCGTCCATCCGTACGCGGACGTCGTAGTTCTCCCAGTACATGAAGTTCGCGAGCGCCTCGAGGAACGCGCGGTTCGCCGTGCCCTGTGGCGCGTCCAGCCATTTTTGCGATTGGCCGACGGGCTCGTGCATCAGGACCGGCTCGAGCCGCTTCACCAGGGCGGGTGTGAGCTGGACCAGGTCTTCCGGACGGCTCGTGAAGAAGTACAGCTGGTGCAACCGGTACAGCCGTTCGAGCTCGCGGATCGGGTTCGTGTCGTCGTACACGCGGATATCGATGTAGCGATCGTTCAAACCGAGATACCCGGCGTTCTTCCGGACCACGAGCAGCGCCGCCGACTCCATCCCGCGCTTGTCCCCCCCGCCCGCCTGCCCCGCCACGAGCGCCGCCATGAGACGGTTCGACAGCGCGCCGGTCGCCCCCTCGAACGCCGCGGCCATGTTCTTCACGGTCTGATCAGAGACCATGATGTTCGCCTGGGCCGCGTAGCCCCGCCCGACGATCACGTCGCCCTTCCCGCCCGACCGGCCTCCCGCCTGGCCGCCGACTTTGCCTCCCGCCCAGTCGAAGCACGAGTCCCCCGTCCAGCTCGCGGCCGCTCCGCGCGCATCGATCATCCCGACCTGGCGCTGCGCGGGCCGGGGATCGGTCCGCATCACGATCCGCAGCGCTTCGGGCGCGCCCGCCCCCATGGCCATGAGCTCGAGGCCCTTGTCACCGTAATCCGTGTTGCCGAGCGACTGAGTTGCCACGGCGCCCACACCGGACTTGGCCCACGGCACGATGCCGCCGACGTTCGGGAACTTGGACTGCACTGCGACACCGAGGTCACCGGTGACGGAGTCGTACGCCACGATGCTGTAGGTGTGAGCCCGCTTGAGCTGATCGGGCGGACGCGTCGAGGGATGCTGCAGGGCGAGGAGGAGCAGGGGCAGCACGCGTCAGTCCTTCTTCATCTTCTTCTTGAGCTCCTCGAGCTGCCGGTCGGCCGCGGCCTCGCGCGCGGCGCGGTCGAGCCGCGACTTGAGCAGCTCCTCCTGGGGGTCGACACCCGGGCGCGCGCCCCCCGCCGCTTGCAGGTCGCGCCACGCGCGCTCGGCGGACCGCTCCGCTTCGATTTGCGGTCGCTCCCGCTCCGCGCGTGCGAGCTGCGTCTGCATCTCGCCCAGCTCGCGCTCGTAGAGGCCCAGCTCGTCCCGGAGCGCCGCGAGCTTCTTCTCGAGCACGCCCACGCGCTCGCGGTGCTTGGCGGCGAACCGCTGCGCGATCTCGGCGGTCTCCGCATCCTGGATCTCCGCCGCCAGCCGTCCGCGGCGTTCGGCGTCGGCGAGGCGCTGTCGCTCCAAACCCAGCTCGCCTTCCGTGCGCGCCACCGCCTCGCCGGTCTCCTGGACCGCCAGCTTGGCTTCCACCACCGCTTCGCGCATCTGGCGGGTCAGGTCGCGCAAATCTCCCGGTGGCGTCGCCGCGTCCAGGGCGGCGCCCAAGGCGTGCCGCAGGCGCTCGAACACGAGGCCGCTAGCTTTTCCGGACCGTTTTCGCGAAGAACGGCGACAGCACCTGCTCCACCGCGTGCGACTTGCACTTGGGACAGGTCGGCCGCCTACGGGCGTGCTCCTCGATCGCCTGTTGCTGGCTGAAGCGCGCGCGACACTTCGTGCAGCGGTATTCGTAAATCGGCATGGCGAGAAGAACGTATTCCGCCGTGAAACAGGCTGTCAAGTTGACGCTCCGGCATCGCCTACCAATGATTGCAGGCATGCGGAGTCGCGCCGCGCGGGTCGCGCTCGCTTCTGCTGCCGCCGCCCTTCTGGCCTGTAACGAAGGGCTGCGCCCAATCACGTGCTCGGGTATTTGCGGCACCCTGACGTTCGCGGGCGCCGTCCCCGAAAGCACGCAAGCGGTCTACGTCGTCGCCTACCATACGTTTCCGCACTCGCGGGACAGCTTGTTCAACTTTCAGCCTCCCCTGCCGTCATTGCACGCGCTGTCGCTCAGCGGCGCTCCGACGTTCTACGACATTCCCGTGGCCACGGGTCGTTATGAGTGGGTGCTCGCGGTTTGGGTGAAGCAGGGATTCAACTTGACCAACGCCGACTCCACACTGCGCGAGGCGGGCTATTATCGCAATCCGGCCGACACGAGCCAGGCGGGCGTGGTGACCGTGACTGGTGGGCCCGCGGACACGATCAACTTCGTGGTCGATTTCCCTCACATGCACACCCCGTGTCACTACTACAACCCGCCGTGCCCGTGAAGCGGATCCTCGTCCTCGTGTGCTTGGTGGGAACGCTCGCCCACGCGGCCAGCGCGCAGGGTTCGGCGGTGCTCTATGGAGTGGTGACGGACACGCTGGGCCTGCCGCTCCGGGCGACGGTTCGCGCTGGCGGCGCGGAAACCGCCGCGGACGGTCGTGGACGCTATCGCCTCCAAATGGCACCGGGCCGGGTGGCCGTGCGCGTGAATCACATCGGGTTTGCCACCCTGGCGGACACGGTCGCGGTCGCCGCGGGAGACTCGCTCGAGCGGGATTACCGCCTTCAAGCAGCCTTCGTCGAGCTCCAGCCCACGATCGTCACCGCCGCGAAACACTCACAGCTCCTCGACCAGTCCGTGACGAGCGTGGCGCTCGTGAGCGACACGGATCTCGCGCGTCGGGCGGTGAGCGCCGTGGACGAGGCCGTGAACAAGGCCCCCGGCGTGCTGTTCCTCAGCGGACAGGTCAACATCCGGGGGTCGAGCGGTTTCGTCGAAGGCCTGGGATCTCGCGTCCTGCTGCTCGTGGACGGCGTGCCGGCCAATCAGGGCGACCGGGGCGGTATCGATTGGGACATGGTACCGGTCGCCGACGTCGATCACGTCGAGGTCATGAAGGGCGCCGGGTCGGCGCTGTACGGATCCGCCGCCTTTGGGGGCGTCGTGAATTTGATCACGCACGCTATTCCGGTCGGATTTCACGGACGGCTCCGTGCCACGGGCGGCACGTACGCGAATCCGCCGAACGACGCCTGGCAGTTCCGGGACTACACGGGGGGCCTGGGCGGGCTCGACGCCACGGGGTCCTACGGCACGGAGACCCTGCGCGGTAGCCTGACCCTCGGTGGCCGTCATTCGGACGGCTACCGTGAGCAGGACCGGAGCGACCAGTGGGAGACGTCGGGCAGGGCCGAGTGGTTGCCGCAACCCGGCACGCGGGTCACCGCGTCCGGTGCTTGGACGAGTCACCAGTATCAGGTGTTTCCCACGTGGTGCGTCCCCGGCGCTTGTGACACGCGAGGGCAGGCCTTCCAACCGTTCATGATCGATAACTCGGGCCGTGGCAGCTACACGCGTTCCAACAAGGGGTACGTCGCCGCCACTTACGACCGGACGTCCTCTCCAACGTTCGCCTGGCAGGCGCGTGCCTCGTGGCTGCGTACGCACTTCACCGACGTGAACCCGGACGATTGGTCCGTGGCCAACCGGCTGGGTGCCGAGCTGCGCGGCGTGCTGCACGCCGGGGGCGGCGATGACCGCGTGTTCACGATGGGGGTGGAAGCCGCGCACACCGGCGTGACGAGCGACATCTTCGGCGACTCCGGGCGCGTCGGCGACCACACGGAGATCGAGTTCGCTCCGTACGGGCAGGCGGAACAACGGATCGGTCGGCTCCGCCTAACCGCGGGGACCCGACTCGACCACGTTACGGTCGACGACTCGGTGCAAACCACCGTAGTGAGCCCCCGGATCGGCGCCGTGCTGACGAGCAGGCTCGGCACGTGGCGCGCCTCCGTGGGGCGCGGCTTCCGCGCACCGACGGTCGCTGAGCGGTACGTGACCACGCGGGCGTTGGGCTTTCAGGTCGTCCCCAACCCGAGCCTCCGCCCCGAGACCGCCTGGTCGTTCGAGATCGGCAATTCAGGGGCGTTCGCCTCATGGGGACGGCTCGACGCCGCGCTCTTCTGGACCGAAGCCCGCCTCCTGATCGAGCCCGCGTTCATTGTCGTGGATTCCACGCCCGAGATCCAGATCCAGAACCTCTCCCGCGCCCGGCTGCGCGGGCTCGATGCGTCGATCGCCGTTACACCCGTTCCCGCGCTGACCGCCACGCTCGGGTATCTGTATCTCGACAGCCGCGATCTGACCCGCGACACGGTCTTGTCGTTTCGACCAAAGCATCTGCTCACGTTGAGCACCGATTATCGGTGGCGATCGCTATCCGTCGGTGCGGATTTTCGGTTTACGAGCCGTATCGAACGCATCGAGCTCGAGAGTGTCTTCGGCCAAGATCCTCGGATCGCGGCAAGGGTGCTCGACCTGCGGGCCGGGTGGCAGCTGGGCCCCGTGTCCGCCCGGCTGCTCGTGACCAATGCATTGAACTACATCTACAATTTCGTACCTCGGACGCTCGAACCCGTGCGCACGATCTCGGTCGTGGCGACCTGGACCTATTAGATTGATGCGATGCTCCGTCTCTCTCTCGTATTGCCCGCCCTGCTGCTCTCCGCATCCGAACAGCAAACCGGCCCGCTCGAGGGCACCTGGGAGTTGACGCGCATCTTCCGTCCCGGAGCAGCATCCGCCACACGGCCTGTGCCCTTAGACTCAACCGTTTATCTCCGGATCACGCTCGAGACGCACCCGGGCGATTGGATCTCCGGCCGGCTGTATCGCCGGTACCACGGCGAGCCGGAGCGCAGCAAGGTGGAGGGCGGCCCGCTGGGCCGGACGGGGCGCTACATCATCGGTGTCGAGCTCGAAAAGCCTGCCTCGACCAAGGCCCGCACCGCGGCTTGGTTGGCGGGGGACACCCTACGCTTCGGTACATCGCTCGTCCCGGACGCCGATAGCCTGGAGCTCCGCCGCGTTGGCCCTGATGCGCCATACCCGGCCACCGTTACGGAGGTGGTGACCGCCCCATGAAGCTCCGGGACTCCGCGTCCTCCGGCTGGACGCCGCTCTTCGCAGCGCTCCTCGCGATGGCGTGCACCGGTGGCGATCGGACGCGGTCCCCCACGTGCGGCATGGCTCTGCTCATCGCGCCGTCCCTCATTCAGGAGCAACTCAAGCGCTTGCCCTTCGTGCTCACCGAGACGCCGCGCGGACTGCCGGGTTCGCTCCCCGTTCGGGTCGCGGGGACCACGCAGCAGGGCACGGTGCAGGTGACGTACGCCAAGGGCGCGTTGACGATGGACTATCAGGGCTCCGGATTCCCCGCCACCTCGGTGACCGACTCGAGCGTCTACGCGCTGCTGGTGGTCGACGATTCCACGCAGCGGGCGCAGGGCGTGCTGATTTACGAGTCGCAGCGACCACCCACGGGATACCCGAGCATCGGCCAGCTGGCCGCGGGCGACCGTACGATCCCATTGTACGGGGTGAGAGTGGACTGGCCGAGCGTGAGCAACCCACGTTGTCCGCTGTTCGGGCCTCTCCCGGCCCCCGTCCCGTCACCCGGATCGTCCGCCTCGCGAGAGTGACCAAGATCGTCGCCGTGAGCGCGACGCGCCGCACCGATGAAGGGCGGGAGCGGGTCGCGTTGAATACCGCGTATGTGCAGGCCCTAGCCCGCGTGGGCCTGGTGCCCGTCGTGGTGCCGCCGATCCTCGATCCCGACGCGGCCGCGGCGGTGCTCGACCGAGTGCACGGCCTCGTGCTCAGCGGTGGCGAGGACGTCGACCCCGCCCGTTACGGAGCCGAGCGGCACCCCAGACTTGGGGAGACGGACCCGACGCGTGACGCGGTGGAGCTTGCGCTCATCGAGGGCGCGGAGCGCCGTGGCCTCCCGGTGCTCGCCATCTGTCGCGGCCTCCAGATCTTGAACGTGGTCCTGGGCGGTACCCTGTACCAGGATCTTGCGAGCGAGCGTCCCGGGCCGATCGACCACGCCGATCGCAGCGCGCGCCACGCCCTGCGCCTCGAGCCGCATACGCGGGTGCACCGCGCCGTGGACGTCGGAGGAGGGACGGCTCTCGTGAATACTCGACACCATCAGGCGATCCGCGACGTGGCGCCTGCCTTGCGGCCCACCGCGTGGGCCCCGGACGGCCTGATCGAGGGAATCGAGCGCCGCGACGCGAGCGCCCCGTGGACGCTTGGGGTCCAGTGGCATCCGGAGGACGATCTGGAAACGGCCGTATTCGGGAGCTTCGCGGAGGCGATTCGATGAGTCTGGCGTTTCCGTCGGCCGAGTGGGTGCAGGCGTACGGAGCGGCCATCAATGCGAGCGACGGGTACCGCGTGGCGTCTCTCGAGTGGACGCACGGTCCGGTCGCGCTCGTGGTGAATCGTCAGCCCGAGATCGGCATCACCGATCCGGTCGGCATCTGGCTCGACCTCGACCGCGGGGCATGCCGCGTCGCGAAGGTGGTACCTCCGGTCGAGGCGGACAAGGCGCCCTTCGTCATCTCGGGGGATTATGCGCACTGGAAGCGCGTGATCCGGAAGGAGCTCGGACCGATCGCCGGGATCATGCAGCGCAAGTTATCCCTCAAGGGCTCGCTGCCGATCGTGGTCCGTTTCGTGAAATCGGCGGAACAGCTGGTAGAGGCCGCGACGAGGGTGCCGACGAGGTTTCTGGACGAATGACAAACACGATGTAGGGGCGCCGCATGCCGTGCCCCTACCGGTCACAGATTCCGCAGTATCTTCTCGGGAGTGCTGACGTTGGGGAAAAACACGCGGTCGCTCAGCCGGTTGAACGCCACCCGCAGCGTCGGGAACCGGTCGGCGGCGGCGCGGTAGATCGGGGCGACGCCGAAATGCTCCGCCAGGCGGTGCTCCGCGGCGAGGCGGTAGCCCTGCCGGCCCAGCTCGTCGTAGTACGGCAGATCAGGCCCGCCCTTCCGGGAGCGTCGGGCGGCGATGTAATCCGGAAACAGACCGGCGAGCCAGAGGCTGTAATTGCCGAGGTGCACGCGTAGCAGGAAGGCCCGTTCTCCGGCGTCGTCCAGTCCTGCGAGGTCCTCCACCATGTCGACCAGGTAGTGATAGGTCTCGTCGTCGGCCCGGCGCACACGCGATTGCCGGTCATGATCGCCGAATTCGAGCAGGAGGGCGGCCAGATAGTCGGCAAGCGCCCGATCGTCCACGCCGGCGGCGCGGAGGGTGTGGCGCACCGCCACGTAGGCGAACAGGGCGGGAGACGGCACCGCGAGCGTGCGGACCGCGAGCAGGGCCTCGAGCAGGCCGGGCTCATCGAGCAGCGTATCGGGTCCCTGCTCGAGCATCAGCCGCTCGTAGCGCGCGCGGCGGGCGGCATCGCCGCGTGCCAACGCAAGCGCGACGAGCCGGAGGTCCGGCCCTCGCAACCGACCTCGGACGTTGGCCACGATCATGCCCAAGCCTCCCTCTAGCCCTGCTACCCCCCGCGGTGGGGCCGAGTTGCTGGCGCGCCTCACCACGCTTGCGCAAGAGCTGGCCGGAGCGTTCCGGCCCGCGACCGTGATCGAGCTCGTGGTGCGCGCGATCGGCGAGCTCCTCAAGCCCGACCGACTCTCCGTCGTCCTACTTGACGCTGAAACGAACCGGCTCGCGGTGACCTACGACACGCATCCCGTCCCCGCCCACACCGACGACCCCTTGCTGCAGCTCGCGCTGCGCCGCGGGCCCCTCGCGTTCCCCAGGGATGTCCGCGAGGAAGCTCGGCGACGCGGCGCGGAACTGTCCGAATACCCGGCGTCATGGCTCGGGGCGCCGCTGGTGGCCGCCGGGCGGACCATGGGTGCCGTGTCCCTCTCGAGCCAGCGCTCGGGCACGTTCGGAAAGGCCGAGCTGACGCTCGTGTCCGCCGTGCTGGCGCAGGCCGCGATCGCGCTCGAAAACGCCCGCCTCGTGGAACTGCTCTCGTCGGCCAAGCGCGAATGGGAGAAGACCGTCGACGCCATCTCCCAGGCGATCTGTATCGTCGACGCCCACGGCACCGTCCGTCGCGCCAACCGCGTATTCGCCGACCTGATTCAGACCGCAGTCACGGCCATCCCGGGCCGCCCGTGGATAGGCTTGGTCCCACCCACATGGCCCGATCCGGTCGCGCGGGCCATCGCCGACCCGTCCGGCACGGTCGAGATCCGCGCGGGGGATCGGACCCTCCTGCTCACCGCCATCCCGATGGCCGAGCCGGGTTCGGCGGTCCTCGTGTTCGAGGATCAGAGCGACCGGCGGCGCCTGCAAGACCAGCTCATACAGTCTGAGAAAATGTCGGCGATCGGTCAACTCATCGCCGGGGTGGCGCACGACCTGAACAACCCCCTCGCGTCGGTCGTGGGGTTCAGCGATTTCCTCGCGGAGGCGGGGGAGATCCCGCCGTCGTTGCAGGAACCGTTACAGGTGATTCGTCAGGAGGCGGAGCGGGCGGCGACGATCGTCAAGAATCTCCTCTCGTTCGCACGGCGGCAGGAGGGTGAGCGCGCGCCGATGCCGGTTCGGGCGCTGCTCGATTCGACGCTCGCCCTGCTCCGAAACCAGCTGATGGCGCACAAGGTCGAGGCCACGCTCGAGGTCGAGCCGGGACTCCCCGACATCGAAGTGAGCGCCAACCAGATCAAGCAGGTGTTCGTCAACATCATCAACAACGCTTGCCAGGCCATCGCGAGCGACGCGCCGTCGGGCCGGATCTGGATCACCGCCAAGCGCGCGCACGACGGGGTCGCCGTGAGTGTGACGGATTCGGGGCCGGGTATGCCGGAGGAGATCGCGTCCCGCGTGTTCGAGCCGTTTTTCACGACCAAGCCGGAAGGTGCGGGGACCGGTCTCGGGCTCTCGATCTCACAGGGAATCGTGAAGGAGCACGGCGGACGTATCACGCTCGAGACCCCGCCCGGCGGCGGGGCGACATTCACAGTAGAGCTGCCGCTGCGTGCGGAGGTCGCGCGGGCGGAGACGGCGCCCCTACTGGCGGCCGAGGCCGCGCAGCTCAGCATTCTCGTCGTCGACGACGAGCCGCACATCCTCCATTACATGCGCGCCACCCTCGAAAGCTGGGGCCACACCGTTGAGGTAGCGAGCGACGGCACCTACGCCCTCGAGCGCGCCCTGGCGGGCACGTTCGACGTGATCATCTGCGACCTCCGCATGCCTCACCTGTCGGGACGCGAGATGTACACCAAGCTCGCCCGGCAGGACCCGCGCGTCGCTGAGCGTATCATCTTCGCCACCGGCGACACGGTCCGGGGCGACACGCTCCAGTTCCTCGAGCGGCTCGGCCGGCCGTACCTGCGCAAGCCGTTCACGCTGGCCGAGCTGCGCGCCGCCCTCGGCCACGCGGGAAAGCAGCCCGCCTGAGGGAGGAAGCGGGCGTGCGGGTACTGCACGTCGACTCCGGTCGCGGATACCGGGGCGGTCAGGACCAGGTGCGCCTGCTGGTTCGCGAGCTAGCGGCAACGGCGGGCGTCGAGCAACGCCTGGTCACCAAGCGCGGCAGCGAGCTCGCGAGACGTGCCGCCGGCGAGGGGGTCCCCGTCCGGGAGATCCCATGGGGGCTCGGACTGGACCCGCGCTCGTGGTGGCGGGTGGCGGTCGAATCCCTCGTCTGGCGACCGCACGTCATCCACGCGCACAACAACCACGCGGCGACGATGGCGCTGTGGGCGCGACGCTTCCACGATTGGGCGGGGCCAGGCGTGGCGCCGCGCTTCGTGGCCACGCGCCGCGTCGTGTTCCCGTTGCGGGCGGGGAGCGCGCTGCGCCGCGCGGACGTCGTGATCGCCATCTCCCGGGCGGTCAAGGACGTGCTGATCGCCGCCGGAGTCCCTCCCGCCGAAATCGTGACCGTCCCCGACGGCGTCGATCCAGACGAGATTCAGCGGGCCGCCGCCCCGGCCCTCAACGTGCGCGCGACGCTGGGGCTCCCAGCCGAGACGCCGCTCGTCGCCAATGTCGCCGCGCTCGAGCCATCGAAGGACCAGGCGACGATCGTTCGTGCGGCCCACGCGGTGCGAGCCCTGCGTCCCGACCTACACTGGCTGATCGCCGGTGAGGGTCCGGAGCGACGCGCGCTCGCGGCCGAGGTCGGGCGGCTTCAATTGATCGATCGTGTTCACTTGCTTGGCCACGTCGTCCAGGCGGACGCCCTGATGCGCGAGAGTGACGTGGTCGTGATGTCGTCGCGATCCGAAGGGCTGGGCAGCGTGGTGCTGCACGCCCTCGCACTCGGCAAGCCGGTCGTCGCGACCGCTGGGGGTGGCCTGCCCGAGATCGTGCCACCGGCTTGGCTCGTCCCGATCGGCGACGCGGACGCGCTGGCCCGGAAGGTCGTCGACGCGCTCGCACACCCTGCTCCCATCCCTCTTCCCCGGCAGTTCACGGCCTCCGCGATGGCCGCGGGTGTCTTGGCTGTGTATCGGTCGCTCGTCTAGATTGCAGGGCCATGATCTACGTCTGCGTTCCGGTGCATAACGAAGCGCGCACGGCCGGGTTGGTGCTCTGGAAGGTGCGGCGTGTGTTCACGGCGTTCCCGCGCGAGTATCAGCTTCTGGTACTCGACGACGCCTCGACCGACGACACGGCCGAGGTGCTCGCCTCGTACGCGAAAGTGCTTCCGATGACGATCGTCACGCACCGGGAGCGGCGCGGCTACGCCCGCAGCCTCGAAGCGCTCCTTCGCCTGGCCCTCCAGCGAACCGACCGCCCCAAGCGGGATTGCGCCATCACGTTGCATGCGGATTTCGCCCACTCGCCGGAGGCCATGGAAGATCTGGTGAAACGCCTCGAATCGGGCGCCGATCTCGTGGTCGCTGAGCTTCTGGAGGCGCGAGGGAGGGGCCAGGTGTCCCGGGCTCTGCGACTGGCCCGTCGGTGGGCCCCTCGGCTGCTGCGCGTAGCCGGGCTCAAGGACAGCGTGTCGGGCTACCTCGCGTTGCGCCTGATCGTTCTGCGGCAGGCGCTGCGCGGCGACGCGGCGCCGTTCCTCCAGACCGACGGGTGGTGCGCGAGCGCCGAGCTGGTCGCGCGGCTGGCGCCTTACGCGCGGCGGCTCGATACCGTGGCCGCTGCGGCGCGGTACGACCTCGTGCAGCGGCCTTCCCGAGTACACCCGTGGCGGCAGCTCTTAGGCGCCTGGCGCGCGCGCGCGGTTATTCGGGCCGCGAGGGCGGCGACCGCCCTCCTGCTCGTAGCCATGACGCTCCAGGCGCAGTCGGACAGCATGCGCGCCGACTCGACTCGTCACGATTCGGCGAGCGCTCCCCCCGCCTCCGGACTAGCCGCCGCCACGGTGGCCCCGGCCCCGCCGATGGCGGTCCCCTTCACGGTCGGCGAGCGACTGGTCTACGGCGCCCGCTACGGGCCCTTCAGCGTGGGGACCGCGACCATGCAGGTGGTGGGCATCGATACGGTGCGCGGCGTGGAGGCCGTGCACTTCGTGTTCCTGATCGACGGGGGCGCGCTCTGGTACCACATCCATCAGAACCTCGAATCGTGGGTGGGGCGCCATGACTTCCACTCTCGCCGGTTTCTCAATCAGACCGAGGAAAAGGGCAAGTCGTGGGAGCGGAAATTCGAGATCTACCCGGATTCAGGGTTCTACCGCGAGGCGGGCCGCGACACCACCGTGCCGACGGTCGCCGATCCCCTCGACGACGCAGCCTTTCTCTATTGGATTCGTACGGTGCCGCTCGAGGTCGGCAAGCGCTACGAGTACAACCGGTATTTCCGTCCCGAGCGCAATCCGGTGATCGTCGAGGTGCTCAAGCGCGAGAGGGTGGGGGCCGCCGGGCGGAAGTGGAACACGATCGTCGTGCGGCCCCGCATTCCCAACGGCGGCGGCATCTTCGCCGAGAAGGCCGACGCGCGGATGTGGCTCTCGGATGACAGTGTGCGCGTCATGGTCGCGCTGCAGTCCAACTTTTCGTTCGGCCAGGTGACGCTCAAGCTCAAGGAGTACTCCGACTCCCGTCCGGAGCACCCATGACCGACTACCGCGAGGTGGACGTGTCGCGGCTCAAGACGGTCCCCATCGCGCAACGCCCCAACAAAGTCGACGCCTCCCTCCTCGGACACCCGCCCGGCGGCGACCGGAGTTTCGCGGCGTTCTGGGATGCGCTTCCCGACGTCCTGGCCGCGAAAGACGTGCGCACCGTGGCCCATCGCGTAGCGCGTGCCGCCGGACGCCACGGCGTGGTCGCCATGCTCGGCGGACACGTCATCAAGGTTGGCCTCGGACCTCTACTCCGCGAGCTCGTGCGGCGCGGCGTGATCACGCACCTGGCCCTGAACGGCAGCGCCGCGATTCATGACTTCGAGCTGGCCGCCTACGGCGGAACGAGCGAGGACGTGTCGACCGGGCTCGCGGATGGCACGTTCGGCATGGCGGAGGAGACCGGTCGCGAAATGAACGCGGCGATCGCCGCCGGCGCGCAGAGCGGCAAAGGCATGGGCGAGGCGCTCACCGACTACCTCCGGGGCCGGGCGCAGCTCGCCGCGCCCGACGTCTCCTTGCTCCTCGGCGCCTTCGAGCGGGGCGTCCCTGTGACCGTCCACGCTACCATCGGCGCCGACATCATCCATCAACACCCCACAGCCGACGGTGCCGCGCTCGGGGCCACGAGTTACCGTGACTTCAAGCGGCTTGCCGCGTCGCTTCCGGCGCTTCACGAGGGTGGCGTCGTGTTGAACCTTGGCAGCGCCGTCGTCATGCCGGAGGTGTTCCTCAAAGCCCTGACCGTGGCTCGCAACCTGAACGGGGGCAAACCCACGGGCTTCACGGCGTGCGACTGCGACATGCAACGTCACTATCGGCCCCGCGTGAATGTCGTCGAGCGTCCCACGCTCGGCGGCGGCTGGGGCGTACAGCTGACGGGCCATCACGAGATCATGATTCCGCTCTTGACGTGGGCGGTGCTTGGCGAGCTCGATGCGCGCTGACCGGCGCATGTTCGTCCTCATGGCGGCCGTGTTCACCGGATGCGTCACGCGAACCCAGCGAGTCGCCCCCAAGGCAGGCACGGCGGCACTCGGGACACCCGAGCTGGTGGAGGCGATGGCGCGGCAAGCCCTTGTGCTCGACGCGGTGGGAGACCGGGCGGCGGACACGTTGTACGCGCCCGAGGCAATCGTGGTGGCGAACGCTCGCGTGCGTCTCGCCGCACCCCGTTTCGCCGGCGTCGGGTACGGCGGCCGGGTCACCGTGGCGACCGCCGCGGCGACGCTGGAAGGCCGGTTTGCGTTTGTGCTGGTGGATTACCGATGGGTCAATGCACAGCGCAACCAGGCCGAAGCCGGACGCGCGACGTTCGTCTGCGAGCAGAAGTCGAATGGCTGGAGGGTCGTGCACGTCCACTCCAGCCAAGTGCTGCCGTGGGACCGCTAAGCGTCGGCCGGACGGCCCTTGATCATCTCGCGAATCTTGTCCGCGGTGCTCGGGCTGATCACCCGCAACACCAGGTAGAAGATGAAGCCCAGCGCGGCCAGCCAGAGCACGGTCATGGCCAGCGCGATGAGGCCGCCGAGCACGCTGAACACCAGCTTGAGGCCGAGCCACGCGAGCACGGCGAAGAGCGCGAAACCGAGGACGCTGCGAAGCATGAGAGATTCCTCCGTGGAGCTCCGACGAGGGGCCCGTACGACGGAATGTAGCAGCGGGTTTCAGGAGGGCGCCAGCCGGTGAAGGCCGTCGAAGTCGCGATCGTGGGCGGAGGGGCGGTGGGAGCGGCGTGCGCCCGGGCGGTGGCGCTCCGTGGGCTGGAGGTCGCCATTTTCGACCCCGGTCCCGTGGCCGCGGCCGCGTCCCCCGCCTCCGCCGGTATGCTGGCGGCGCAAATCGAACCGGGGGACGACGTGCTGGTGTCCCTGTCCGTGCGCGCCCGTGACTTGTACGAACCCCTCGCACCGGCGCTCCTGGAAACCACCGGCATCGACATCGGCTTCTGGCGCGCCGGGATCGCCTCTTTCGCGTTCGATGAGCCGACGGCCGACCGGCTCAAGGAAGACGTGGCCCGGCAGCGCCAGGCGGGCCTCCGCTGCGACTGGCTCGACGCCACTGAGATCGGTGAGCGCTGGCCCGGAGCTGCGCCCGAGTGCCTCGGCGCGCTCTACGCACCTGAGGACGGAGCCGTTCACCCGGAGGCGCTCACGCGCGCGTGCCTCGCGGACGCCCGCCGGCTCGGTGCTATCCTGCACCCCGACAAGGTCGATGGCCTCGCGATGAGCCAGGGCAGGCTCTCGGGGCTGGTGACGGCGCACGGTACGACTCCAGCACGGCACGTCGTGGTCGCCGCGGGCGTGTGGTCACCTCAAATTCGCGGCCTGCCGCGCCCGCTCCCGATCGAGCCGGTGCGAGGCCAGATGGCAACGACGGCGTGGCCCGATGGCATACCGCCCACCATCCTCTATCAGGATCACGGCTACGTCCTCGCTCGCGGCGGGGAGGCGGTGCTCGGCAGCACGATGGAGCGTGCCGGATACGATGCGCGGGTCACGAATGAAGGTCTCGCCCAGATCTTCCGCGGCGCCGTTCGACTACTCCCGGCGCTGCACACACAACCCGTCCAGCGGATGTGGGCCGGACTCCGCCCGGCGACAC
This sequence comes from uncultured Gemmatimonadaceae bacterium, assembly GCA_964465315.1. Classification (GTDB taxonomy): domain Bacteria; phylum Gemmatimonadota; class Gemmatimonadetes; order Gemmatimonadales; family GWC2-71-9; genus AG41. The sequence goes on from CAYXIK010000016.1 coordinate 20,177, forward strand.
CGGACGGCCTCCCGATCCTCGGACCCGACCCCGACCTGGAGCGGCTCTGGTACGCGACGGGGCACGGACGGAACGGCATTCTGCTCGCGGCGCTCACGGGCGAGATCATCGCGAGCCTGCTCGTCGACGGCGAGACAGACGTCGACGTCGCGCCTCTGGGTGTCCATCGGTTCGCCCCTCGCACCGCCCCCTAGCCCCTCGTGTACCGCACCTGCGCGTTCTGCAGCGGAAAGCTCCCCGGCGACGGCGGACCCTCGGGCCTCGGCGTGGGTCAGCGGCTCGCCTTCGACGAATGGAAAGCCCGGCTGTGGGTGATTTGTCCGAAGTGCTCGCGCTGGAACCTCGCGCCCCTCGATGAGCGCCTCGAGAGAATCGAGGCGCTGGGCCGCGCCGCGGCCGAAGGGCGCGTGGCCGCCGCGACGGAGCAGGTCGCGCTGATCCGTTGGCAGCACTATGACCTGGTGCGCGTCGGCAAGCCGCGTCGTTTGGAATTCGCGACGTGGCGGTACGGCGAACGACTCAAGGCCCGCCGCCGGGAACAGCTCAAGTTCGTGGTGCCAGTCACCGTGGCGGCCGTCGGCATCGCGGTGGCCGTGAACGTGACCGCCGGCGGTTCGCTCGGCGTCTTCGTGTGGAACATGCCGAACATGGCCCGCGCGCTCTACACCGGCATCGTGGGACGACGCACGGTCGGCGTCGCCGAGCCGCCGATCTGCGAGCGCTGCGGCACGGTGCTCCACCTCCGGGCCCGCCATATCAAGTACGCGCGCGTGGTCGGGCAGGGACAAGCGGACATCGCCTTGATCTTGAGCTGCCCGAACTGCCACAGCGAGGGGGCGATGCTCGTGGGGCGAGATGCGCAGCTGGCCTTACGGCAGGGATTGACGTACTTGGCGCTCACCCGGGCCGGCCGCCAGCGCGTGGAGGACGCGGCCCGCCTGGTGGAGGGCGCCGGTGGACCCGAACAGCTGATTCGAGACGTGGCGCGCCGGGAGCTCACCCTGCGAAGTCTGACGCCGGAGCGGCGTCTGGCGCTCGAGATGGCCGTGGACGAGCGCGCGGAGGTCGCGGAGCTGGAGCGCCAGTGGCGGGACGCCGAGGAACTCGCGGATATCGCGGACGGTCTGTTGTCCACGACGACGGAGCTCGAGGACGAGCTGCGGCGTCTGAAAAAGCGCCCAGGAGGCGATCAACCGTCCAGTTGAAATTTGGTCTTTTGCCGCCCCTCCGGCTCCACTATCTTCCGAATCCCTCATGGCTACAACCCTCACGCAGCTCGCCACTCGTAAACCCGCATGGCTCAAGGTGCCGGCGCCCGGCGGGCCGAACTACGTAGAGCTGAAGCACCTGATGCGGGACCTCGAGCTCCATACGGTGTGTGAAGAGGCCCACTGCCCCAACATCGGGGAATGCTGGGAGCACCGCGCCGCCACGTTCATGATCCTGGGCGACGTCTGCACCCGAAACTGTACGTACTGCGCGGTCGCCCACGGGACCCCGACTGCGCTAGACTGGAATGAGCCGGTTCGCCTCGCGACCGCGGTGGAGCGGATGGGCTTGCGGCACGTGGTCATCACCAGCGTGGACCGCGATGATCTGCCGAACGGCGGCGCGGAGATGTTCGCGGCCGCGATCGCCGAGATCCGCCGGCTCACTCCCGACACGTCCGTCGAGGTGCTCATCCCCGACTTCAAGGGCAGCGAGCAGGCGCTCGGCATCGTGGTCGACGCGAAGCCCGATATCCTGAACCACAATCTCGAGACGGTCGAGCGCCTGTACCGCCTCGCACGACCCGGCGGGCGTTATCCGCGGGCCCTGGAGCTGTTACGCAGGGCCAAGGAGCTCGACGCCAACCTGCTCACCAAGTCCGGACTCATCTGCGGCCTCGGGGAAGATTGGGACGAGCTCCTGGTCGCCATGCGGGATCTCCGCGCGCAGGGCGTGGATATCCTGACCCTCGGCCAATACCTTCGTCCGTCGAGCCAGCATCTCCCCATCGCGCGCTACTACCGGCCCGACGAGTTCGCCGACCTCCGTCGCCTTGGTATGGCCATGGGCTATCGCCACGTGGAGGCGGGACCGCTCGTGCGCTCGAGCTACCACGCGTGGGAGCAGGTCGAGCGCGCGACCGCGTCCCGCTGACCGGCTAGCCGACCCTCATGGCGACCGCGACCGCCCAGCCCGCTAATCGAAGCGCGTCCTCGGACGTCCAGCGGCGGATGTTGCGCCAGATGCTGCTCATTCGCCGGTTCGAGGAGAAAGCCGCCGAAGCCTATGCGTTGGGCAAGATCGGCGGCTTCTGTCATCTGTACATCGGCCAGGAGGCGGTCGCAGTCGGCTCCCTCGGCGCGCTGCGCGACGACGACTACGTGATCTCCTCGTACCGGGAGCACGGCCAGGCGCTCGTGCGCGGCATCCCCCCGAACGCCGTGATGGCCGAGCTGTTCGGCAAAGCGACCGGTTGCTCGAAGGGCAGGGGCGGATCGATGCACCTGTTTGACGCAGGCCGGCGGTTCATGGGGGGCCACGGCATCGTCGGTGGCCACATCCCCCTCGCGGCGGGCCTCGGGTTCGCGATCCGTTACCGGGGTGGCGATCAGGTCTGCATGTGCTACTTCGGCGAGGCGGCGGTCAACATCGGGGCATTCCACGAAGCGCTGAACATGGCCTCCGTGTACAAGCTGCCCGTCATCTTCTGCTGCGAGAACAACCGCTACGGCATGGGCACGGCCTTCGAGCGCGTCGCCGCCGTCACGGACGTCGTGGAGCACGCCTGTAGCTACGACATGGCCGCCGAGCTGGTGGACGGAATGGACGCCCTCGCGGTGTACGACGCCACCCGTCGGGCCGCGGAACGCGCACGCAAGCGGGGGCACCCGACCCTGCTGGAAGTCCGGACCTACCGCTACATGGGTCACTCGATGTCCGACCCACTCCACGGCGTGTATCGCACCAAAGAGGAGGTTGAGGAGCAGCGCAAGCGCGACCCAATCACCCACCTCGCCGCGACGCTCAAGGAGGAGGGAGTGCTCGATCAGGCCGGGCTCGAGGCGCTGGACGCTGAAATCCGGGTGGAGGTGGAAGACGCCGTCCGCTTCGCGGACGAGAGCCCGGACCCCGATCCCGCCGAGCTCACCACCCACGTGCTCGTCGACTGATGCCCACGCTCACCTACCGCGATGCGCTGAATCAGGCGCTGCGCGAGGAGATGCAGCGAGACCCCGATGTGTTTCTGATCGGCGAGGAAGTCGGCGTCTATCAGGGCGCCTACAAGGTGAGCCGCGGTCTGCTCGAGGAGTTCGGGCCCACGCGCGTCGTGGATACGCCCATCGCGGAGCTGGGCTTCGCGGGGCTCGGCGTGGGGGCTGCCATGGCCGGCCTGCGCCCCGTGGTCGAGTTCATGACGTGGAACTTCGCGGTCCTCGCCCTCGATCAGATCGTCAATTCGGCCGCGAAGCTGCTGTACGAGTCGGGCGGCCAGATTCCCGTCCCAATCGTGTTTCGAGGGCCGAACGGGGCTGCGCTTCAGCTCGCGGCGCAGCACTCACAGTCGTGGGACTCGTGGCTGGCGCACATCCCGGGGCTGAAAGTGGTGGCGCCCGCGACGCCGGCGGATGCCAAGGGCCTGCTCAAGTCAGCGATCCGGGACAACAATCCGGTCATCGTGCTGGAAGGCGAGATGCTGTATAACGTCAAGGGCGACGTGCCGGAAGGCGAGCACGTCGTCCCGATCGGCCGGGCCGACGTGAAACGCCCGGGTCGTGACGTCACGGTCGTGTGCCATTCGAAGACCGTGAGCCTCGCGATCAAGGCGGCTGAGCAGCTCGCCGAGCATGAAGGCGTCTCGGCCGAGGTCGTGGACCTGCGTTCGCTTCGTCCGCTCGACGAAGCCGCCCTCCTCGAGTCCGTGGCGCGGACGAACCGCGCGGTGGTCGTGGAGGAAGGCTGGCCGCACTGCGGCATCGGGGCGCAGGTCGTGGACGTGATTCAGCGAGACGCGTTCGACCAGCTCGACGCGCCGGTGCTGCGGGTGACACAGGCGGACGTTCCGATGCCCTACAACAAACAGCTCGAGCGCCTGGCAAAGCCGAGCGTCGAGCGCGTGGTGGCCGCCGCGCGTCGCGTGCTTTACCTCGACTGAGCCCCTCCCTCCCCGTGGCTACCAACGTCTATATGGAAGCGCTCTCCCCGACGATGGAGGAGGGACGCGTGGTGAAGTGGCACAAGCGAGAGGGCGACGCCGTGAAGGCCGGAGACACACTGGCCGAGGTCGAGACCGACAAGGCTGTCATGGACCTGGTTGCACGCGCGGACGGCGTGCTGCGCCAGGTGAGTGTTGCCGAGGGTCACACGGTCCCGGTCGGCAAGGTAGTGGCGGTGATCGCGGCGCCGGGAGAGACGGTCGGGCCGTCGGTACAGAGCTCAGCGCCCGTGCCCGCGGGGAAGGGGGACGGGGGAACGACGATGCCGTCGCCCACATTGTCCGCCCCCCCAGCGCTGCCGACTGCGGTTGTCGCGGACGCCACGCGAGTGAAAGCGTCCCCCTTGGCGAGGCGGATCGCGAAAGAAGCTGGGGTCGACTTGAAGCTCGTGACGGGGACCGGTCCGGGTGGCCGAGTCACGAAACGAGATGTGGAAACGACGGGGAGACGTGAGAAAGCAGAGATTCGCCCCGTTGCAGCACCGCCCGTCGTACAGCGGGACGTACCCCTCCCCTCTCCCCTCTCCCCCGCGGTGAGCGGTGGCGCGGCCGCCTACGAGGACGTTCCCCTCACCCAGATCCGCAAGACCATCGCGAAGCGGTTGGTCACGTCCCTCGGTCCCATCCCCCACTTCTTCCTCACCACTGAAGTGGACATGGAGCGCGCGGCCGAAGCGCGAGATGCGGTCAACCAGCAGTTGGGCGATCAGGGGAGAGTTTCCTTCAACGACGTGATCATCAAGGCGACGGCGCTGGCACTCGTGAAGCACCGCTCGTGTAACGCGTGGTTCCAGGAAGACCACATCCGCTACTGGAACGAGGTCCACATCGGGATGGCGGTGGCCGTCGAGGACGGACTCATTACTCCCGTGATCCGGAACGCGGATCGCAAGTCGCTCGCCCTCATCGGGCGGGAGTCCCGGGAGCTCGCCGAGAAGGCTCGTAGCCGCCGGCTCCAGCCGAACGAATACACGGGATCGACGTTCTCCGTCTCGAACCTAGGGATGTTCGAGATCGACCAGTTCACGGCCGTCATCAATCCACCGGAGTCGGGGATCCTGGCGATCGGATCCATCGTGCAAAAGCCGGTCGTCGTGGACGGCCAGCTGGCGCCGGGGCGTCGAATGCGGGTCACGATGAGTTGCGACCACCGGGTGATCGACGGCGCGACCGGAGCGGCGTTCCTGAAGACCCTGAAGCAGATGCTCGAGAATCCACTGGCGATGCTGTTGTAATTGGGAGGGGGAGACCTTGGCAAGTTTCGACGTGATCGTTCTCGGTGGGGGGCCAGCGGGCTACGTTGCCGCGATCCGCTCCGCCCAGCTCGGCATGAGCACCGCGCTGGTGGAGAAGGAGAAGCTTGGGGGAGTATGCGTCAACATCGGATGCATCCCGACCAAGGCGCTCCTTCACTCGGCCTACATCGCGACCCTGCTCCGCGAGGCTAAGGACTTCGGCGTCGAGGCGGGATCCGTGAAGACCGATTACGGGGTCGCCATGCAGCGCTCGCGCAAGGTGAGCGACCAGAACTCGAAGGGCGTCGAGTTTCTGATGAAGAAAAACAAGATCACGGTCGCCAAGGGAGCCGGCGTGCTCCAACCCGGCCGCAAGGTGAAAGTCGGCAGCGAGGTCTACGAAGCGAAAAAGGCGGTGCTGATCGCGACCGGATCGCGCGTCAAGGGCCTGCCGCAAATCGGCCTCGAGATCAACCAGACCACCGTGATCTCCTCCGATGAGGCCTTGTTCCTCGAGAAAGCCCCCCCGTCCCTCGCGATCATCGGCGCCGGTGCAGTGGGGATGGAGTTCGCCGACATCTTCCACGCCTTCGGCACCAAGGTCACTCTGATTGAAGCGCTGCCCCGCATCCTCCCGCTGGAAGACACCGAGGCCTCGGAAACGCTCACGAAGAGCTACAAGAAACGGGGCATCGAGGTGATTGCCGGGGCGCAGGTGAAGAGGGGAACGCCTGGGAAGGACAAGGTGACGCTCGAGATCGAGGCGGGTGGCGCGACTCGGAAGGTCGAGGCCGCAGCCGTGCTGATGGCGGCGGGGCGCGCCGTGAACACCGAGAACATCGGGCTGGCCGAGTGTGGCGTCCAGGTGACCGACCGTGGGTTCATCAAGGTCGATCAGAGTCTGCAGACGACCGCCCCGGGCTACTACGCGATCGGCGACGTGGCCGGACCGCCGATGCTGGCCCACAAAGGCAGTCGGGAGGGCGTCTACGTCACCGAGCTCCTCGCCGGTAAGAAGCCGCACCCGATCAAGTACGACAACGTCCCGAGCGTGACGTATTGTCACCCCGAGGTAGCGAGCATCGGGCTCACCGAGGACCAGTGTAAGGAACGGAAGCTCGACTACGTCGCGGGTCGGTTCCCCTTCTCGGCGAATGGAAGGGCCCGCGGAACGGGCGAGACGGAAGGGTTCGTGAAGATCCTCCGGGACAAGAAGTACGGAGAGATTCTGGGCGCGCACGTCGTCGGCGCGCATGCCTCGGAGCTCATCCACGAGCTGGCCGTGGCGCGGGAGAACGAATACACGGTCGAGGAGGTCGAGCTGGCGATTCACGCGCATCCCACGATGGCCGAGGCCGTCGCTCAGGCGGCGCTCGATTCCCTCGGACGAGCGATCGACATGTGAGGGTGGGACAAAAAGACCCGTTGGCCATAGGCATCGGCGCCCTCGCCGCGGGGACGGGGCTCGGCGGCGCGACCGTCACGCTCGCGCAGATCTTCGTCAAGCTGCTCCAGGGCAGGCTGGACCCCGAGCGCTACCGGGAGGCCGCGGCCGACCCCCTCCTCGCCGGCCTGCTGGCGGGCGTCGCCGTCGCGGGCTTGTTCGGCTGGCGTCGCAGCCACGCGCTCGAGAACCTGTGGCAACGAGGCGTGATCGCCGTGCTCGCCACGGTCGGAGCGCTGCTGGTGGGGTTTCTGGCCGCCGTCGCCGATCGGTTCCTCAAGCTGCCGGGCCTCCTGGTGTGGGGAGCCTTGAGCCTGGCGGTAGGGGTGACCGCGAGCCGATGGGCCATCGCCAGCTCGGGCAGCGAGAATCAGGAGCGCGACCCGGGGAGCGGCGTGTGACGCGACGCGTTCTCGAGGTTCGGCAGGCCGGACTCGTACCGTACGCCGACGGGCTCGCGTGGCAGCGCTCCCTGGCGGAGGCCCGGATCGACGGCCGCCTGGTAAACGACGTCCTTCTCCTGCTCGAGCACCCACCGGTGGTAACCCTGGGTCGTAACTCACGAGCGGCGCACGTGCTCAGCCCCGAGGGCGTCGATGTCTTCGAGATCGAGCGGGGCGGCGACGTCACGTTTCACGGACCCGGGCAGCTCGTCGGCTATCCGATCCTCGACCTCAGACGTTACAAGCCCGACCTGCATTGGTACCTCCGGACCCTCGAAGACGCCCTCGTGCGCGCCCTGGCGGAGCTCGGTATTACCGCGGGGCGGAACCCGCCGTTCACCGGTGTTTGGACGCGTGGTCGCAAGATCGCGAGCATCGGGATCCATGTGAAGCAATGGGTAACGTGGCACGGGTTCGCGCTCAACGTGACGACGGACCTGACCCAGTTCGAGCGCATTGTGCCGTGTGGTATCGAAGGGGTGGACATGACGTCGATCGAACGGGAGCAGGGAGCGGAGAGGGGGGAGCAGTTTCTTTGGGCCCAAGCCGTACATGCGGTGACGCGAGGATTCGAAGCGGCGTTCGGCGTCGAGGCAATCCTCCATGACGAGGTTTCTCGAGAAGCTGCGGCGCCGCATCCCGGTGCCTGAAGACCGCCTGCCACCCGGCCAGGTGCTGACGACCAAATGGCCTGTCCTCCATTACGGCGACATCCCTCGCGTCGACACCCGCGCGTGGACCTTCGAGGTGTCCGGCCTTGTGAACCGCCCGTTCACCCTCACGTACGACGAGCTGCTCGAGCTGCCCGGCAAATCGGTGCCCTGCGACATCCACTGCGTGACCCGGTGGAGCCGACTCGACAACGTCTTCGAGGGCGTGCCGGTGCAGCTGCTCCTCGAGCGCGGCGGCGTCCAACCCGAGGCGAAGTTCTGCCTCGTGTCGGCCGAGCAAGGCTTTACCACGAACCTCCCGCTCTCGGACCTCGATCGTCCGGACAACCTCGTCGCGTTGAAATGGAATGGCGAGTGGCTCACGCCGGAGCATGGCTGGCCAGCCCGGCTCCTGGTGCCGCACTTGTACTTCTGGAAGAGCGCCAAGTGGGTTCGGGGTCTGACGCTTCTCGACGCGGACGTGCCCGGTTTTTGGGAGCAGAACGGCTATCACATGCGCGGGGATCCGTGGAAGGAAGAGCGGTACGGGGGACGCGGGCTGAGCCAGCACGACATCAACAGACTGAGAAACCTGAGCAAGAAGCAGGGCTAACGAAGTAGCTCCGCGACTTCGGACGCGGCTGCCTCCTGGCGGCGGCCTTCCTCGCCGAGGTCTCGCGCCAGCTCGGCGAGCGCCTCCGTTCCCTCCGCCGCCGCGGCCCCGGCCTGCCAGCTGCTCAACGCAGCGCTCGCTTCGAGCAGGCGTTGGGTCAAGAGATCACGGCCACGCTCACACCGGCTGAGTGCGTCGAGCCATGCCGGCGACGCATCCGCCAAACGATCGCGTCTTGCATCGAAGGCGCCAAGGTGCTGCTCGAGCGCTGCGAGCTCACGCGCGGCCTCGCACGCAGCGATCACCAGCCCCTCGAGGTGGACCGCATCCCCCCCGCCCGATGTGACGGCGTCGGCACGGTGCAGCAGGTCGATCAGCAAGGTGCGCGATGCGCCCGACGGCAACGTCGCGAGCGCCCGGACGGCGGCGCGCTCCGCTGCCGGCGGGAAGGTTGAGCGTCGGACAGATGATGGATTCCATACCGGCGCCCGTCGAAGCGCCGCGGCCAATGTCACGAGGCCGACCGCCAGGGCCGGGCTCGTGACGAGAAGGACAGGAGTCGCGGCCGCGAGCGCGGCGGCGGCGCCCGCCGCTCCAACGATGCCGGCGAGGACCAGGATCGGCGGTGGTACATCGGTGCGCCACAAGGCCGTGCGCGCCTCCACGCGGACCGGCAGGCCCTGCGCTTCGAGCAGCTCCGTCACGCGCGCGCCCGCCTCCGTAGGGACGCTGAGCAGCGGTCGTTCACCTGCGGCCGCGGCGGCTATCGATCCCCCCGTCCCGATCCGCTCTTCCAACGTCTCCCACACCTGTCGGCGCGCCGGACCCCGAGTGGTCCGTTCGAGGAATACCAACACGTGGTCGCCGCCGTCAGCACGCCGGGCGCAACGGGGGCAGACGCCGATCCCGAACGGCTCGGGTGCCCGGCACAGCACACAGCGCGCTTTCGCGCCGGCAACCGGCGTCGCGTCGCTTCCTTCGTCTCGTCGCTCGAGGGCGGCGGCCAGCAATGCGACCGCGGGAAATCGATCACCCGGGTCCGGCATCGTGGCCCGGGCTACCACGTCGTCGAGCCAGGCGGGGATCTCGGGGCGCTTTCCCCGGGGATGGTGTCCCTCACTCGCGCCGTCGTCGCCGCCACGACCACGCAGCCGCTTCGGGAGCTCGCCCGTAAGGGCGTAGTACAGTGTGACGCCGAGCGCGAACTCGTCCGCGCGCGCGTCGCCCCGACTACCGGCGAGCAGCTCGGGTGCGGCGTAGTCGACCGTGCCAACGAGACCGCCGGTCTGCGTCACGGTCTCTTGCCCCGCCAACCGTGCCGAGCCGAAGTCGGTCAGTCGCGCCCGACCATCAGGAGCGAGCAGAATGTTCTGCGGCTTGACATCGCGATGGAGGATACCGCGTGCGTGGGCGGCAGCGAGCGCCGCGGTGATCTCACGTCCGAGCCGCGCAGTGCCGTCGGCGTCGAGCGGCCCGCGCTGGCGCACGCGGACCGCGAGGTCGGGACCGGGCACGTACTCCATCACGACGAAGCTCCACGGGCCGTCGTCAACGACGTCGTACACCGCGACGATATTCGGGTGGGTGAGCTGCCGCACGGCCTGGACCTCGCGTCGTAGCCGCTCGCGCGCCAGCCGCGCCGCCGCGGGCGGGGGGACGAGCAGCTTGATCGCTACGTCCGCGCCGACCCGCCGGTCGCGCGCGCGGTACACGATGGAAAAGCCGCCCCGCCCGATTTCGTTGGCGATCTCGTACCGATCCTGAAGAACGACGCCCGGACTGAGATAGGTCGGCTCGGCCGCCATCGGGAGCGTCTGGGCTAGCGCAGACGCGCGAGGACGTCCCGCGCGTTCTGGGTCCAGCCGTCGTTCGCATGATAGAGCGAAAGGAAGGATTCGAGGTGCGTCCGGGCGAGCGCCGGCTGTCGCAGTGCGTACTCGGACATCCCGGCGTGGTAGAGCGCCAAATATGGTTGGGCCAGTATTCGAGGACGAGCTCCATGATCGGGCCGGCCGAGCGATCATCGCCAGCATCGGCCACCGGATGCGCCACGTCGAAGACGATGCCCGCCGCCCTCGAGCGACCGTCGCCAGGGAGGCGATTGATCACGGCGCGCGCGAGATCGATCTTGGCGCCGAGCGCGTAGCACGCGGCGCTGAATCCCTGACCCTCGAGCGTCGATGGTGCGGGACGCCGTTGCTGCGCGAGCTCAACCTCTACGGCATTGCAGTAGGGCTTCATGCCCGAGAACCACTCACCCGCCGAACCACCGAACGCGACGGTGGCCGGTCCGTGCTCAGCACCGCCCGACTGCGATCTGCGGTGACGAAGCACGACCGCCCCGCAGATCGCGAGGTACCCAAGGCCCAGAAGGTAGAGAGGACGGTGCATGGCTCGGTCAATATAAGAGACGACCGAGCGCGGGCGGCGTGCACCGGATCACACCGCCGAACTCCTTTTCTGCGAGGAGGCTACGTGGCTCGCATGCGGCCCAGGAGCTCGTAGAACCTGCGAAACACGCGTATACCGTCCCACAGCTGCTTCAAATCGAGCTTCTCATTCGGGGCGTGCAGCCGGTCGTCGGGGAGCCCGATCCCGGTGAGAATCACCGGTGCACCGCTCTTGCCGAGCGCCGGGACGACCGGAATGGAGCCGCCGGCGCGCGCGGGCACGGTCCCCCGCCCCACCACTTCGCGGAACGCCTGGTCGAGCAGGGTGAACGCGGGATGCGTGACCTTCACGGTGGCGGGATCGGCGCCGTGCAGGAACCGGACGCTGGCCTGCACGTACTTGGGCACCAGGCGCTTGACCGCGGCGGTGAGCTGCCGCTCCACGGTCTTGAGCTTCTGATCGGGGACGAGCCGGAGGCTCACTTTCGCCGTGGCTTCGGCGGGAATCACCGTCTTGGCGCCATCGCCCGTGAAGCCGCCCATGATGCCGTGGATCTCGAAGGTCGGGAGGGCCCAGAGGCGCTCGAGGACGGAGTGCCCCTTGAGCCCCGTCAGCGCCTTCGCCTGCACGCGATGCCTGAGGAACTCCGCCTCTTTGAACGGCAGGCGCTTCCAGGTGGCGATCTCGAGTTTGGTCGGTCGTTTGACGGACGTGTAGAGCCCGGGCACGTGGATCTTCCCGTCGGGCGTCTTCAGGCGACCGAGCAGCCGCGCGAGCTCCTCGTGAGCGTTGGGGGCGGCCCCGCCGAACTCTCCGGAGTGAAGGTCGGTTTTCGCCGTGCGAACGGTGATCTCGGCGTAGCACAGCCCGCGCAGTGTGGTGTAGACCGCGGGCCAGCGGGGCGCTATGTAGGCCATGTCCGCGATGAGGACGACGTCCGCGCCCGTGCGTTCCGGCTCGCGTCGCAGCAACTCGAACAGGACGCGACTGCCGTATTCCTCCTCGCCTTCGATCAGGAAGCGAAAGTTTACCGGTGGTCGGCCGCCCGCTTCGATGGCCTTGAGGAGACAGAACACCTGCCCCTTGTCATCCGCCGCCCCGCGCGCGAAGAGCTGGCCGTCCCGGACGCTCGGTTCGAACGGCGGTGTGGTCCACTGGTCGAGCGGCTCGGGCGGCTGGACGTCGTAATGCCCGTAGAGGAGGAGCGTCGGCGCGCCGGGCACCTCCGGCCCCACGCCCCACACCACCGGGTGCGTGCCGCTCGCGAGGAACTGCACCTCGCGACAGCCGAGCCGCCTGAGCTCTCCGGCGACCCACTCCGCCGCGGCACGACAGTCGGCGTTGTGCGACGCGCTCGTCGACACCGATGGAATGCGCAAGAAATCGGTGAGCTCACGCAACAGGCGATCCGTATCCATGGCGCGCAAAATCTAGAACTTCTAAACCGTTGAGGAAAGGCGTCGAGGAGTGACGTCGTTTCTCGACGCAGTTCCTCAACCTTGTCCCTCCACGTCTCTAGCCGTCCCTTAGTTCACGGGTATATTCGACCCGCCCATGCGGACGACCGCGTCATACGAGCTGTTTCCGGACGCACCGAGCGAGCGCGCGATGGCGCGCGCGCGGTATCTGGCCCGCTCGGGTCGGGCGGCCGACGCCGAAAGGGCATATCGCGAGGTGCTCGCGGAGCATCCGGATCTGAAGCCCGGATGGGCCGAGTGCTTCGAGTTGTTGCGCGGCCAGGGACGGAAGGAGGACGCGCTCCGTCTCGCGGAGGGAGCGCGGGCGCAATTCGGAGACTCCGCGTTCTCCCTCGCGCTCAAAGGGGCGGCGCTAATCGAGCTGGAGCGGTACCGCGAGGCCCTGGGGATCCTCGAGCAGGCCGTCGACTCCGATCCCGATCTCGCGTTGGTCTGGCACGAGCTTGGCTACGCCGCGTTCCGACTGGGAGATCGGAACCGCGCCCTGCTCGCCCTCGACCGCGCGTTCGGCCTCGAGCCGCACACCGAGACGCTCCGGTTGCGAGGGCGGATCCTGCGGGACGCCGGGCGCTATCAGGCCGCTGAAGTCGCGTACGAGGGAGCGGCCCAGGCGGCGGAGCACGCCGAGCAGCGCGCCGCGGCGGAGCGGGAGATCGAGGCGACGCGACGCTACGCGTTCTACGCGCCGCGCCGCCCCGACGAGCTCACGACGGCCGAGCGGTGGTTCGCCGAGACCGGGAGCGTGGTGTTGGCCTCGCAGGAGGGGACCGCCGTCCCCCCCCCGACCGCGCCCGACGACGCCGCGCTCGCCGCCGCGTTCGTCGACTTGGCGCGCGATTCCGGATGGCGGTTCGGCCAAGTGGTGACGCTCGGGCCGGCCCTGCCGGTGTGGCGGACGTTGGCCGACGCCTTGCGGGCCCGTCTGGTGACCGGCGCGAGCTTCGATCCGGCCGAGTGTCCGCTGGTGGTGGCGCAAAGGCCCCAGCCATCGGACGTCGGATGGTCCACGCTCACCGCCGCCGTTGCCGAGCATGCGACTGGCCTGGTCTTTGTGCTCGAGCAGGCTCTCGTCCCCCTCCCCCTCTCCGAGCCCGCGACCACAGCGGCCGACGTGATTGGCGTGTTCGCGGACACGGGCGGCCGCCTGCCTGAGCGGCTGAACGTCGCCCACGCGCTGTCTGAAGCGCAGCACCCGGCGGGCCGGCTGGCCGGGCGCCGCCTTAAGACTGACTGATCCTGACGGAGGTCCGGTGACCGCTACCGCACGAACCCCGCGCACGATGACGGGGAAATCGATCGTCGACAGCCAGTTCGAGCGCGCCGCCAACCTGATCAACCTCGAGGAGTACATGCGGCGCATCCTGATGCGGCCGTTCCGGGAGGTTCAGGTGGAAGTCCCTGTGCGTATGGACGACGGCCGCATCGAGGTGTTCACCGGCTACCGCATCCAGCACAACGGCGCGCGCGGGCCGTGCAAGGGGGGGATCCGCTACCATCCCGACGCCGACCACGACGAAGTGCTGGGCCTCGCCACCATCATGACGTGGAAGACGGCGTTGATGGACATCCCGTTCGGCGGCGCGAAGGGCGGCGTCGCCGTCGACCCCAAGCGGCTCTCCAAGCTCGAGCTGGAGCGCCTCACGCGCCGCTTCACACAGCGAATCTCCATCGTCCTCGGCCCGTACCGGGACATCCCCGCGCCCGATGTCGCTACCAATGCTCAGGTCATGGCGTGGATCCTCGACGAGTTCTCCAGTCGACACGGGTACACGCCGGCCGCGGTGACCGGTAAGCCGGTGTCGCTCGGTGGCTCCCTCGGGCGTGAAGAGGCCACCGGACGGGGCGTGATGTACGTGATGATGGAATACTCGCGTGACTTCGGCATCCCGCTGAAAGGAAGCCGCGCGGTCATCCAAGGGTTCGGGAACGTGGGTGGACACCTCGCCCGGCTGCTCCACACCGAGGCGGGAGCAAAGGTCGTCGCCGTTTCGGACGTCAACGGCGGCATCACGAACGACGCCGGGCTCGATGTGCCCGGCCTGCTCGCCCACACGGCCGGTGGCCGGCCGGTGGCCGAGTGGAAAGGGGGCACCGCCATCACCAACGAACAGCTGTGGACTGTGCCGTGCGATTGGCTGGTCCCGGCGGCCTTGGGCGGCGTGATCACGCGGGAGTCCAATGCGCGGACCGTCAACTGCAAGGTAGTCGTCGAGGGCGCGAACGAGCCCACTACCCCCACGGCGGACTTGATTCTCGCGGAGCGGGGCATCCCGGTAATCCCCGACTTCCTCGCCAACGCCGGCGGCGTCACGGTCAGCTATTACGAGTGGGCGCAGAACCTTCAACAGTATCGGTGGACCCACGAACAGGTGAACCGCGAGCTCCAGGCGACGATCACGAAGGCGTACGTCGGGGTCCGGGATCTCGCGAAGCAGAAGGGCGTCGCCTTCCGGACGGCGGCGTATGCGATTGCGCTGCAACGGGTGGCGGAGGCGGAGAGACTACGGGGAAACTAGGCGGACAAAGAGGCGGCCGTCGCCTCATCATCCTCCCCTTGAATACAGCGCCTGATAGGGATCCTGTCCAGGTTCCGTGAAGACGCGCACCTGAATGGTGCGGATCGTCTCCCGCAGGTCCGCGCGGGAATGCACGTAGACCTCCTCGAACTGATTCAGGTTCATCCGATACAGCCGCTGCGCGATCACGACGGCGTTGTTGAGAGGTGACTTGGCGAACCAGCGCCAGTCGTAGGTTTCGAGCGATTGCCCGACGGGTCCCGTGAGCTGCGCCCGGGCCCATCCGAAAATGGTGGTGCGGGCACGCTCGAGCCCGGGCCCCTCGGGCGCCGCCGCATAGGCCGAGTCGAGGCGACGCGCGAGCTCGGCGTAGAGCACGTCCAGCGTGCGCTCGTCGCGCCAGCGCGCCGCCGCGCGCTTGGCGTCCAGCGAGTCACCGCGTGACCGGAAGAACGCCTGCGCCCCGCGGTACCCGACGAAGCTCGCAAAACTCTCGTTGAACGAGGTCTGACTCTTGAGATACAACGTGTTGTGGGCGAGCTCGTGAATGACCGTCGCGACGAGCTCCATCGTATCCCGCTCCATCGCGGTCGAGAGCAGCGGGTCCGCGAAATACCCGAGCGTGGAGAAGGCGGCCGCGGGGCGGAGGTAGGTGTCGTAGCCGTTTTGCTCCAGCTCCGCGGCCGCGCCCCGGGCCTGCGCGAAGTCGAAGAACCCCTTGTAGGGAACGGTGCCCACGATCGGGTAGTGCCACGTGTATTCCCGTAGCCGGTCGCGACGCGACGCTGACAACACCAAGAGCAGCGTGTCCCGGCCCACGTCGGCGTAAGTCGTGTAGGTCTCGCCCACGAGCAGGCCGAGCGAATCCGCCGCGAACGTACGCGCGGCGCGCACCAACTCGAGGCGCTGACGCAGGGCTGGCCCCGTCTTGGGATCTCGAACGAATTTGTCGATCGAGCGCCGCCGGAGGAGAATGCGCGCTTCCTCGATGCCCGCGCGAGCCAGATACCGCACGTCCGGGCTCGTCACCAGCGCGCCCAACAGCACGGCGGGCACGCCGATCAGTACCCAGGCGGCGAGGCGCCGACCGACACGTGCCCAGTTGGGGGGGCGGCGCTCGACTATGGAGTCCATCGCAACCCCACCCGATGCCGCGCGCCAAGGGCGTCGTCCGCGCGGTACGCGTAGTCCAAGTGGAGGCGGCCGAGCTCGATGCTCGCCCCTCCGCTGAACGGCGACGCTGGCGTCACCGCCGAGTGGCCCACGTACCCGGCGCGCGCGAGAAGGCCCAATCCGTGCGTCACCACACCGCTCTCCACTCCGAGAATCAGAAACGCGCTGCCCTGGGACGGCCACTGCCCTTCCAGGGTCGTGAGGAGCCGGTACGTGCCCTGGGGATCGACGTAGTTCAGCGTGAACCCGGCGCGCGTACGACGCGGGAGGTGCGACCCGCCACCGAGGTCGCCGCCGATGTTCTGTACGCTGACGCCGAGCGCCATCAGGTCGAACACGGCGATGGCGACTCCCGCATCACCCGCCCACGCGTCGAGCCGGGACCCACCGATGGTCTCGCGCGCGTACTTGACCGACGTGCCGAGCGCCACGAGACCCGTCCGGAAGACGAGTGACGAAACCCCGAGGAGATCCGCCCGGGTGTAGCTCGGGCCGAGGGCCGCAGCGCCCGCTCCCCATGTGAAGCGACCCGCCCGCAGGGCCAGAGCGCCGGTCGAGAGCGAAATCCCCGCCGGATAGGACTCATATGCGCCTTCGACGGCCAGGTGGTGAATGGTGGCAAGCCCGGCGGGGTTGGCGAAGATGGCTCCTGCGTCGCCTACCAGGGCCGCCCCCGCTCCGCCCAATCCCGCTCCGCGGACCGAGCCCAGGAGCGCCGGAAGGCTGCCCTCACCCTGCGCGACGAGAGACGGCGCGAGCAGGATGTCGCACAAGACCGTGATGAGCAACCCGCGGGGGCCGTGCCCCTTCATCTATTGGAGGCGCAAGACGGCGAGCTGTGGAACGAGCGACGTGCGCAGCGCAAAGCCCCCGCTGTTCGAGAACAACAACGAAAAGCTCGGCGCGCTGGGGGCCTGCTGCATCAGGTAATAGCTCCCCGACCCGGCGCGCAGCATGCCGGCGAGCTGCGCCGAGCTGCCGGTCACGGGTGGCGGGGCCAGCGGGAAGGCGCCGGGAATCCTACTGTTGCACTTGGCATTGAATGTGGGAAAGGCAGTGCGGAACTGCCATTTGACGTATTGCAGCTCCGGCGGCGTCGGGAAGGACGGCAGATCCGAGACGTAGTTGGCGAGTGTCCACCGTTCGACGATCGTCGGGAAGGCCGTGCCGGTCCTCGCGACCACGTTGCCGACTCCCAGCTGGTTGGTGGCCTCGAGCGACCGGGTGAACGTGTTCGCCGCGGCCTGCGTCGTCCCACCGGCGAACTGATCCACGAGGAAGCGAACGAAGAGCCAGTAGGCGCCGCGCTCCGCCAAACCTCCGATGCCGGCGGTGTCTACCAGGAAGTGATCCTGGGGCGCCGAGAGATACTGACCCGCGTTGTAGAGATCCCCGAATATGAACTCGCAGAACGTCGCCGTGTCCGGCAGGAACACCCGGCCGCCGTTCTCTTCCGCGTAGTGCGACATGCCTTCATTGAGCCACAGGTCCTCCGGGAAGCCACCCCGCAAGAGGAAGTGCTGGTTGAAGCTGATCATGTGCTGGAATTCGTGCACAAACGTCACTGGCACGAGCCGCTTCACGTCGGTGGTAGTGTGAGTGCAGCTCACGGTGCCAAGCGGGTCCGGAGACATCGAATAGAACACCTCCGCGGCGTTGCCGCCCGCAAACCCGCTGACCAGATCGCCTCCGAAGAAATACCCGGCGACGAAGCCACCCGTGAGGCTGTTGCACTGCGCCGCGGTCACGAGCGAGTTGACCTTGGGCGTCATGAGGACCAGCACCAGCCCGTTGCCGTCGATATCCGATTCGCGCCCGAAGGCAGCCGTATCGGTCGTATATAGCAACGTGTCGAAGACGGCGGCGACGGAGTCGAGATTGGACGTCGTCAATGTATCCGGCGACGCGTTGTCGACGTACACAGCCACGTGCGTCTTCACGGTCTTTGCCGTCGCGGTGACGGTCGGATGCGTGGAGCAGTTCAGATCTCCGCACACCTTGAAGGTGCGGGACGACCCGGGCGTAATCACCTGCGGAATCGGCGGGGACGCGGCGGGACGCCGTCGCGGCGTCGTCGCGGCGATGGCCCGTTCCGCCCGCCGCAGGGTGAGGTCAAACTGTTGCGCGACGCTCGACCGGGGAGCCATCGGAGCACCCGCGAGCGGCGGCGCCGCGAGCGGGTTGCCGCCCAGCTTAAACGCCTGCGAGTCGTCCGGGGCGCTGCTCGCCGACTGCGCGATAACGAGATACTGCACGCCGGCGGAGCCCGACGGGTTCGCCGGGAACACCGTGCAACCCGCCGTCTGGGTCGGATCGATCGCCGTGTAAGCGGCAACGCCGAGGTTCACCTGCCCGCCGCTCGTCGCGGTACACGCCGCGAGGGGCTGCTGCGGCGTCGGCGTACTCGAGCTACACGCCACGCCGAGGAGCGAAGACACTGCCATTGCCCACAGACCCTTCGGCATTGCGTGCATCCCCTCCCCCTGATGTGCCTGTGATTTCCCCGGCCCGCTCGAGCGCCCAGCGGAAGCAGATCGGCCCGACCACCGTGTGGACCCCAATCATCGCTACGAGCAGGGTCTCGAGGGAGACCCCCCATTCGGGAAAGGCGCGCCGGGCGAGCTGCGTCAGCACGACCGCCATTCCCACCTGGGAAATGAGGCCGAGCCAGCCTTCTCGGGCGAGGGCGGGCGTCACATCCGCGTGGCGTCCCGCCCAGCGCACACCGTAGCGCAGGCTCACCACCCGCAGGCCGATCAGGAGCAGCGCCCAGGGCCACCACTCCGCCAGCACGCCCACCCGCAGCCCCGCCCCGCTTACCGCGAAGAACATGGCGTACACCACGAGCGAGCCGCGTTTCAGGTCGGTACGCAGGCGCTCGCTCTCGGGGCGTGGCGCAACGTTCTCAAGATAGAACCCCGCTGCGAGCGCGATGATCAGGGTGTCGAGATGCGCCAGGCGGGCGACCTGCGTCGTGACGAACGCGAGAGCGAGAAGGAAGACGAGGGTGTCACGTCGCGTCAGGTCCAGGGCGCGGCGCAGCGCGTATCCGAGCAGGAGACCCACCGCGAGCGACACCGCGAGCCCGCCCACGGCGAACCCCGCGAACGCGAGGGTGACGGTGCCCGGGCTCGCCAGCGCCTTGCCGATCACGATGACCATCGCAAACAGGACCACCACGGCGAGGTCCTGGACGACCGTAATGCCGAGCAGCGCGCGCGCCAAGGGGCCGCGCGCGTCGAGCTCCTCGATCATGGCCATCGCCACGACCGGCGATGACGCCGTCGCGAGAGCACCGAACACGAGCGCCACCGCCGCCCGATCCCCGAACGGTTGATGCGCGGTGAACGGAAGCCACGGGGTCACCGATAGCGTGACGAGCGACACGACGACGAAGGGGAAGGTGACGGCGCCGGCGGCGACCCGCGTCAGCCCGAAGCGATTGCCGCGCAGTTCCGCGAGCCGCAGCGTCGATCCCACGGTGAAGGCGATGAGGGCCAGCGCGCCGTCGCGGAGGAATCCCAGCGCTTCCACTTCCTCGCGTCTGACCAAGCCGAGCCACGCCGGACCGATCGCGAAGCCGACCAGGACGTACCCGGTGATGCGCGGGAGCCGCGCCTGCCGCGCGAGGTCGCCGCCGATGTACGCCACGAGGAGGAGAAAGGCGAGCGCGAGCGTGGCCCGCGCCTCGAGTGGGCCGCTCGCCGTCGCCCGATGTAGCAGCGCCATCACCACACCCAGCGCGAACAGGCTCGCGACGCGGCGCATGGGGCCACAAGATATCCGGCGCCGCGCGCTTTTGACAATGCACCCGGGCGCCGGTATCATTCCTCGTAGCCGTATGGCGTTTGTTCACCTCCACACGCACAGCGAGTACTCCCTCCTCGACGGCGCCAACCGGATCCCCGACTTGCTCGAGCGGGTCCAGGCGCTCGGGATGGACTCGCTCGCGATCACGGACCACGGCAACCTCCACGGCGCCTGGCAATTCTACGCCGAGGCTCGGGCTCGCAAGATCCGTCCGATCCTCGGCTTCGAAGCGTATCTCGCGTTCGGCGAGCGTCATCGGCGTGAGCGCCCCACCGACGCACCAGGCCCGTACTCGCACCTGATTCTTCTCGCGAAGAACCGCACCGGCTACCACCACCTCGTCAAGCTGTCTTCCATCGGTTTCCTGGAAGGCTTCTACCGGCGGCCTCGCATCGACCGCGAGGTCCTGGAGCAGCACGCGGACGGGGTGATCGGCCTCGCCGCGTGCCTGTCGGGCGAGATCGCCCTGTACCTCCGCCAGGGCAACTACGAGGCCGCCAAAGCGAGTGCTCGGTATTTCGCGCGCGTGTTCGGTCCCGGCGGCTTCTGGCTCGAGGTCCAAAACCACGGGCTGGCGGACGAGAAGACGGTCACCGCCGGCATGTTCCAGCTGGCCCAGGAGCTGGGCTTGCCGGTTGTGGCCACCAACGACGCCCACTACCTGAGAAAGGAAGACGCCGAAGCACACGACGTGCTGCTCGCGATCGGCACCGGGAAAGACCTGGACGATCCGAACCGCTTCCGGTTCTTCGGCCAGGAGAGCTACGTCAAATCCGAGCCCGAGATGCGCGCGCTGTTCCCGGACCACCCCGAGGTGGTGGCGGAGACCCAACGCGTCGCGGGGCTGTGCGAGTTCGACTTCGAAAAACGCTATTTCCTCCCGCAGTACCCGCGCCCCGCCGAGTTCGCGACGGACAACGACCTGCTCGTCCACCTCGCGCGCGCAGGGGCGCGTGAGCGCTACGGCGAGGCGGTGCCCCGGGAGGTCCAGGAGCGGCTCGACTACGAGCTCCAGGTCATCTCGCACACCGGCTACGCCGGCTATTTCCTCATCGTCTACGACATCGTGAAGGCCGCCAAGGATCGCGGCATCCCGGTCGGACCCGGCCGTGGTTCGGCCGCGGGCTCGCTGGTCGCGTACGCCCTCGGGATCACGGATGTCGACCCGCTGAAATTTGACCTGCTGTTCGAGCGATTCTTGAATCCCGAGCGCATCTCGATGCCGGATATAGACCTCGACTTCTGCTTCGAGCGTCGCGGCGAGGTCATCCAGTACATCCGGGAGCGCTACGGGCGCGACTCCGTGGGTCAGATCATCACGTTCGGAACCCTCAAAGCGCGCGCCGCCTTCCGGGACGTCGCGCGGACGCTGCGGGTGGAGCCGGGCGAGGTGGATCGCTTCACCAAGATGATCCCGGCCGGGCCGGGCATCACCGTCACGCTGGCGGACGCCCCGGAGCGATCGCCCGAGCTGCGCCAGCTCGCGCGGCAGGACGACCGCGTCCGCAAGATCCTCGAGCTCGGCACCCGGATCGAGGGGTTGGCACGCCATGCATCGGTGCATGCCGCGGGTATCGTGATCGCGCCGGGCCCCCTCACCGACTATGTGCCCGTCTGCCTCGCGCCGCAGGAGGCGGAGGCGATCATCACGCAGTACGACATGGTCGCGCTCGAGAAGGTCGGGATGCTCAAGATCGACGTCCTGGGCCTCCGGACGCTGACCGTGATCCACGACGCGGTCGCGATGGTGCGCGAGCGCCACGACGTCACCCTCGACATGAACGGGCTCGACCTCGCGGATCCCCTCGTCTACGAGCTGCTTGGCTCCGGTCGCACGGCCGGCGTATTCCAGTTCGAGTCGCCGCTCGCCACGGACTGCCTGCGCAGCATGAAATGCGATCGCTTCGACGATCTCGTCGCGACCAACGCGCTGCTCCGCCCCGGTCCGCTCGACACCGGGATGCATCTCGTGTTCATCAACCGCAAGCTCGGCCGCGAGCCGGTGCGCTACCCACATCCCGCGCTCGCCGAGATCCTCAAGCCTACGTACGGCGTCATCACCTATCAGGAGCAGGTGATGCGGATCGCGAACATGCTCGCCGGCTTCTCCCTCGCCGAAGCCGATGTGCTGCGCAAGGCGGTTGGAAAGAAGGACAAGGAGCTCATTCAGCGTGAGCTCGGCCGCTTCGTGGAGCGCGCGGTGGAGCTCGGGCACGCCCGCCGCGTGATCGAGGACATCGCCGCGCAGATCGAAACGTTTGGAAGGTACGGGTTCAACAAGTCGCACGCGGTCGCGTACTCGGTGCTGTCGTATCAAACTGCCTGGCTCAAGGTGCACTACCCGGCCGAGTTCATGTCGGCCCTGCTGTCGTCCGAAATCGGCAACACGGACAATGTGGTCCGCTACATCAATGAAGCCCGAGAGCTGGGGCTCGATGTGCTGCCGCCCGACGTGAACGAGTCGGGCTTCAAGTTCACCGTGGTCGCCGACCGGCGGCTCCGATTCGGGCTTGGGGGCATCAAGAACGTCGGCGCGGGGGCGATCGAGTCCATCATCGCGGGCCGCGCGAGTGGGGGCCCCTACACGTCGCTCGTGGACCTCTGCGATCGGATCGACCTCCGCCTCTGCAACAAGCGCGTGCTCGAGGCGCTCATCGACGCCGGCGCCTGTGACTCGCTCACGGACAACGGGGTCGGTGGGCAGCGGGCCCAGCTCGTCGCGGCACTCGACGCCGCGTTCGCCGAGGCACAAACGCGGCAGGGGGAGCGGGAATCGGGTCAGGTGGCTCTGTTCGGCGAGCAGGCCCCCCTCCCCGCTCCCCGCTCCCCGCTCCCCGACGTGGCCCCCTGGAGCGAGCACGAGCGTCTGGCACGGGAGAAGGCCGTGCTCGGGTTCTTCATCTCCGGACACCCTCTCGCGCGTTACCGCCTCGAGGTGGAGCTTTTCGGGACGCGGACCACGGCTACCCTGGGGCAGTGGAGCGAGCAGATGGTTCGCGTGGCGGTGGTGGTGACGATGGTCAAGCGACAGATCTCGAAGAAGACGGGCGCCGAGTACGCGCGCCTCACACTCGAGGATTTCCACGGCACCGCGGAGGCGCTGGTGTTTCCAGAAGCCTGGGCCAAGCTCAGCGACGTCATCCGCACAGATCGGGCCTTGCTCCTGTCGGGAAGCTACAGCGCTCGCGACCGCGGCGAGGAGCAGGCGCCGTTCATCGTCGAAGCCGCCCAGCCGCTCGACGAGCTCAAGGCGAGCGGCGCGATCGGCGTCGCGCTTCGCTGGTCGCCGGACGCGCCGGCGGACGCGACCCGTGCCGTGGCTGCCCTGTGCGCTGCCCACCCGGGACCGGCGCCCGTCCTGTTGGAATGGAGCGATGGACCTCAATCCCTCTCTCCCCCTCTCCGCACCGCGGAAAAGGGGTCGAGGGGCGAGGACGGCGAGGTCCGCGCGCGCCTCCGCAGCCGCTCCCTCCATGTGGACGCCGCCGACGAGCTGATGGCGGCGCTGCGCGACCTGGTCGGGCCTGACCGCGTGCGCCTCGTGAGAACGAGCTGATCCGTGGCGACCCACACGCTTGATTTTGAGCGTCCCCTCCTCGAGCTCGAGCGCCAGATCGAGGAGATGAAGCGCGTGGCGGGTGAGACGGCCGTCGACATGACTAAAGAGCTCGCGCCGCTCGAGAAGCGACTGGCCGAGCTCCGCGCTGAGGTCTATAAGAACCTCACGCCGATGCAGCGCGTACAGGTGGCGCGGCACCCGAAGCGGCCGTACACGCTCGACTACCTGAGCACCGTCTTCACCGATTTCGTGGAGCTGCACGGAGACCGGCTGTTCCGCGACGACCCCGCGATCGTGGGCGGATGGGCGCGGCTCGACGGCATGAGCGTCATGGTGATTGGTCACCAGAAGGGTCGCGACACGAAGGAAAACCTGCGGCGCAACTTCGGGATGGCGCACCCCGAGGGGTATCGCAAGGCGCTCCGGCTGATGCACCTGGCGGAACAGTTTCGCGCGCCGGTGATCACGTTGGTCGACACCCCGGGAGCCTACCCCGGCCTCGGTGCCGAGGAGCGGGGGCAGGCGGAGGCAATCGCCCGCAATCTGGTCGAAATGGCCACCCTGCGGACGCCGATCGTCACCGCCGTCATCGGAGAGGGGGGGTCGGGGGGCGCGCTCGCCGTGGGGCTCGCCGACCGCGTGTTGATGCTCGAGAACTCCGTGTATTCCGTGATTTCTCCCGAAGGCTGCGCCGCCATCCTCTGGAAGGACGCGAGCCAGCGGGAGCGCGCCGCCGAAGCGCTCAAAATCACCGCCGAGGATCTCCTCGAGCTAGGGGTAATCGACGAGATCATCGCGGAGCCGCCGGGCGGCGCGCACGCCGACCCCGAAGCCTCGGCCGAGGCGCTCGGCGACGCCCTGCGCCGGCACGCGCGCCAGGTCCGGAAGGTCAAGATCGAAAAGCTCCTCAAACGGCGGGAAGAGAAGTACCTTTCGATGGGAGCGTTGAGCGAGAAGTGAGTTGACCGACGTCGTCGAAGTCCGGTTCAAAGGGAACCGTAAAGAATATTTCAGCTGGCCATCCGCAGACCCCCTCGCCGTACACGATCCAGTGATCGTCGAAGTCGAGCGGGGCGAGGATTTCGGCCGCGTGTCGGCGCTCGGCCCGGTCGCCGCGAAGAAGTGCGGCGGGGGCTGCAGCGGCTGCAGCCTCGCGGCTCCTCCCGCCCCAGGCGACCAGGACGTGCCCCGCCGCGTGCTGCGACGCGCCACCTCCACCGACGCCGCCCAGGCCGAGCAGTTGCACCGCGAGGAGGACGACGTTCGGCGCCGCGTAATGGACCAGGTGAAGCGGCACGCGCTCTCCATGAAAGTCTCCGACGCCGAGTGGCAGTGGGACCGGAAGAAGCTCACCGTGTACTTCACCGCGGAGCAGCGCGTGGACTTTCGCGCCCTGGTGCGCGACTTGGCGGGCGCGTTTCGCACCCGCATCGAGCTGCGGCAGATCGGCGCGCGCGACGAAGCCAAGCGGCTGGACGGCGTGGGGCGGTGCGGCCGCCAGTACTGCTGCTCGAGCTGGCTGCCGGAGCTCAGGCCGGTCAGCCTCGCACTCGCCAAGGACCAGCATCTCTCGCTTAATCCGTCGCAGATCTCGGGGGGATGCGGTCGCCTGCTGTGCTGCCTCCGGTACGAGCACGACTTCTACGTGCAGACCCGCAAGCGCTTCCCGAAGGAAGGCCGGACGGTGCAGACCAAAGTAGGCGCCGAGCGCGTGCTCGCCGTGGACCTGTTCCGCGAAACAGTGACGCTCCGAACCGAGGCGGGCGAGACCCGCGTGATCTCGCTCGAGAAGCTGAAGGCCCAAGTCGCGGATGCCTAAGTTCTACCTCACGACCGCCATCGACTACTCGAACGGCGAGCCGCACCTCGGGCATGCGCTCGAGAAGATCGGCGCGGATTGCATCGCCCGGTACCACCGGTTCAAGGGGGACGACGTCCATTTCGTGATGGGTATGGACGAGCACGGGCAAAAGGTCGCGCAGGCGGCGGAGAAGCAGGGCCTGCCACCGCAGGCATGGGTTGACCGAATCGCCGCCAGTTTCGAGGCCACCTGGCGCCGCCTCGGCTGCTCGAACGACGATTGGATCCGCACCACGGAGCCGCGCCACACCGCCTCCGTCACCGACTTCATCGGCCGGATTCGCGAGCGCCACCCCGACGACATCTTCATCGGCGAGTACGAAGGTCTGTATTGCGTCGGCTGCGAGGAGTTCAAGCAGCCGTCGCAAATCGTCGATGGTCACTGCATCGAGCACCCTACCCTCACGCTGCAACGACTCAAGGAGACGAACTATTTCTTCCGCTTGAGCCGCTACGCGCGGCGCCTCCACGCGCTGATCACGTCGGGGGAGTTTCGCGTCGAGCCCGACATTCGACGCAACGAGATCCTGCGCCTGCTCGAAGACGGCCTGGAAGACGTCTCGATTTCCCGCGCGCGCTTTCCGTGGGGCATTTCGTTCCCCGGGGCACCCGAGCACACGGTGTACGTCTGGTTCGATGCACTCATCAACTACATCACGGCGGCCGGCTTCCCCCAACCGGGATACGAGCGCCTCTGGCCGGCGGACCTGCACGTGATCGGTAAGGGCATCACCCGGCTCCATTGCGCGCTCTGGCCGGCCATGCTGCTGTCGGCCGATCTCGCGCTGGCGCGCCTCGTGTGGGCGCACGGGTACGTCCAATGGGGCGGCGCCAAGGTGTCGAAGTCCACCGGTGGCGCGTTGAGCGTCGACGAGGCGATCGACTATCGCGGCGTCGACGCCCTGCGCTACTTCCTCCTGCGGGAGGTCGGCTTCACCAACGACGGGGACTTCACCTGGGAGCGGCTCGATACGCGCTACATTGCCGACCTCGCCGATACGCTCGGCAACCTCGTGAAGCGTTCGCTCGACATGATTCATCTCTACCGCGGCGGGATCGTCCCACGTGAGGCCCCGGGACCGGCGAGCGACGGGCCGCTCGAGGAAGCGGCGTGCGAGCGTGTGGCCGCGTACCAGCGCGCGATGGATGCATATCGCCTCGATGACGGCGCGGCGCAGTGGATCGAGCTCGCGGCGCGCGCCAATCGCTACATCCAGGACACGGCCCCGTGGGCGCTCGCGAAAGCCGGGAAGGTCGCCGAGCTCGATCAGGTCCTCGCGGGCCTGGCCCGCACCACGGCGCGGCTTGCCCTGCTCGCGCAGCCGTTTATCCCGGAGAGTGCCCGCGCGATCTGGGCCCTTTTCCCCGAGGCCCCGGCCCTCGAGACCGTCCTGTTGGGAGACGTGCCCGGGCTCGACGTCCGAGGACAGCGCATCGCCAAGCCTCCCATCCTATTTCCGAAGCCGAAAGCACCGGCCGGCTAAAATGCCCACAAAGACGGTGATTTTGATCACCGTCGAGTGTGTTGACGGCTTCTAAATCCAGCCGTACTTTAGACCTCCACCCGGGAACCGGACCCCACGCCCTGTCCGGATTCTCCATCCGCAGGTCTTACGGGGCCGGTGTGTCATTGCACCGGGCTGAGTCGGTTTTCGATGCGAGGTCGCGTGGGGGAAATGCGCAAGAACGCAGAGCGACGCTGGACCGTCATGGTGGTGCCTCACGGCTCGGGCTCGTCCCGCGCCGTCGAGGTGTCACAGACGTTCGTCAAGGTCCTGGTCGGGATCGGCAGCGTGCTCGCCCTCGCGTTCCTTGTCCTCGGCGTCGCGGCGGTTTCACGCGGCGTGAACATCACCCACAGCCGTGCGCTCGAGAACGAAAACCGCATCCTCGCCGACGAGATCCAGCGGATGCGCGAGCGCATGGCGGGGCTGCGCGACACGCTCCACCGGTTCGGCGAACGGGAGCAGGAGCTGCGGCTTCTCGCGGGGCTCACGCCCACCGACACGACGGTACAACAGGCCGGTATCGGCGGGCCTGCCGGCACCTGGTCGGAGCGCGACAGCCTGAAGGGGCTCGGCCCCAACGGTCAACAGGCCCTGGCCGCCCGCCTCGACGTCGACGCTCTCGCACGCCGGGCGAACATCCTGGTCCGCTCCCTGAACGAGGCGTACGACTCGCTATCGCGCCAGCGGGAGCGGCTCGCGGCCACGCCGTCCATCATGCCGACCAAGGGGTGGCTGACCAGCGCGTTCGCGCGCGAGCGCTACCACCCGATCCTCCACCTGGCCCGCCCGCACGAAGGCATCGACGTCAGCGCCCCGATGGGTGCCGAGATCGAGGCACCCGCCGCCGGCGTGGTCACGGACGTAAAGTGGGAAGAAGGGTACGGCAACATGATCACGATGGACCACGGGTTCGGGCTGGTGACGCGGTTCGCGCACTGCTCGAAGATCCTCGTGGTGCGGGGGCAGCGCGTGAAGCGTGGGCAGAAGATCGCACTCGTCGGCTCGACCGGACTCTCCACGGGCCCCCACCTGCATTACGAAGTCTGGGTCAACGGCAAGCCGGTGGACCCGATGAAATACGTGATGCCGGATGCGATCGTAGACTAACGGGCGGCGGACCCAAGAGCCACGGAAGAGGAGCGACGGAGAAAGGGCGACGGATCGACCGTCGCCTTTTTGTTCCGTCGCCTTCGTATCCGACGCTCGTTCTTATTTCGAGAAATCCACCTTTGGCGCCTGCGCCGCTTCGGGCGTCTGGAGCTCGAAGTATTCGCGTGGACCCTTGCCGATAGCTTTAGCCGTGAGGACCTGTGGGAACCGTCGGATGTAGGCGTTGTACCGGTTGACTACGTCGTTATAGTCCTGCCGCGCGACGGCGATCCGATTCTCGGTGCCCTCGAGCTGGTCCTGCAACGCCCGGAAGTTCTCGTTGGACTTGAGCTGCGGATAGTTTTCGGCGATGGCGAGGAGGCGGCCTAACGGGGCCGTCAGGGCCGCGTTTGCCTGTGCCATCTGCTGCAGGTTGCCGCCCTGCACCGCCCCGGCCAGCTTGGCGCGGGCTTCCGACACCTCGCCGAAGACAGTCTGCTCTTGCTTGGCGTACCCCTTCACCGTCTCGACCAGATTGGGGACGAGGTCGGCGCGGCGCTGCAGCTGTACTTTGATCTGCGACCCGGCGGCGTTCACCTGCTCGTCATACGTTTGAATCGCGTTGTAGCCACAGCCCGCCGCGAGGACCAACGCGGCAATCAGAACGGAGCGCTTCAGAGCGTACACGATATCCTCTCTATGAAAGACTGTTCACATACTCGGCGGTCCGAGCGAGCGCCGCGAGGTAGGCCGGGATCAACCGATCACCGACCCCGCCCTCGAGGCGCAATGGCTCTCCTCCGCTGGCGTGGGTCACCAGGCCCTCCAACCCACCGGCCGGGAATCCGACCAGGGCGCCTGCCTCTTTGACCAGCGCCTCCGCCGCGACCGGCACGGGCCGTCCCCCGAGCCGTAACACGGCCCGGAGCATTGTGAAAAACCCGGCGGCGCTCCCTACGATTGCCCGAGAAAGCTGTTTCGGCTCGTCTCGCAGCGCGGCATACGCCTGGCGCAACCGGACCAGCTTCTCCATGAGCTCCCGCTCGACCTGGCGACGGAGGTCGGCGCGGTCGATGCTCGTCCCCGGCCATGGGTCGCGACCCGCCAGAAGACGGTGGTGTTGCCGGATGTCTTCGTACTCGATGGGAAACGCGTCACCGGAGGCCCGCCACTCGCGCTCGGTGAAGATGAGGGGTGCGGGATGCCCTGCCCGGCGCCACTCGCGCATCACCGGCGCGAGTGCGGCGAACAAGGTCTCATCCGCGGTGTCGCAAATGAGGAGCGTGTTCACGTCCGAGCGGCGCGGCACGTGCGTTCCGCGCGCCGCGGAGCCGTACAAGACGAGCGAGACCAAACGCGGCCCGAGCGCCTGCGACACCGCCTCGCCCAACGTGTCCATCGTCAGTTTGGGAGCCACGCTAGAATCGCCCCCCCGCGCCACCACCCGAGAATCCGCCGCCTCCCCCAAATCCCCCGAACCCGCCCCCCCCCCCGCCAAAGCCTCCCCCACCTCCCCAACCTCCTGACCCTCCCCAACCTCCGGACCGCCCGAAGCCGCCGAAGTAGAAGGGTAACAGCAGGATCCTGCCCCGGCTCACCAGGATCAGGAGGATCACGGCGGCGATGATCCACCCGACGGGAATAGGGAGCTCCGGCGCGCGCTCCTGGACCGCTGGCGTCCCCCCTGACAACGTTACACCGAACTCCCGGGCAAACGCCCCGGCCACGAGGTCCACCGCGCGCACCAGCGCCGTGGAATAATCCTCACGCGACAAGTCGGGAACCACCGCATCTCTGATGCGCCCGGCCGTGGCATCGGTCAGGAAGCCCTCCGCTCCCTTACCTGTCGCAATGAAGAATTGCCCCGTACCGCGGCGATGGTTCTTCAGGGGGACGAGAAGCACCACCACACCGAGGTTCTTCGCTGGGTCTCCGGCCTCCCGCTTCGCTCCCACGCTCCACTGTCGGCCGATCTGGAGGGCCACGTCGGCTGCGGGACGGTCACCGATATCGGACAGGGTTACCACGGCGATCTCGCCCCGCGTTTTCTCACGCACCTCGGCGATCACCGCGTCCATGTGCGCCACAGCCGCAGGGTCGATCACACCGGCGAAATCGTTGACGTAGCCGCGGGGGGCCGGGACTTGGACCTGCACAAGCAGAAGCAGTGGCGCGAGTTGCAGCATGGTGGCGCAAGATAGCGCGCGAAGGGTGCGATCGGTACCGCCGGGCTCCCACTTGACCGCGCCCGGCGCGCGCGCGAACCTTTTCAGCACCTCTCGCGGGGAGGCCCTCTTGGGCATCCGCTCCCACCGCTTCCTGGCTGCGTCTGTAGTGGTCTCCCTCTCGTGCGCGTTGCACGCGGCTCGCAATGTGCCGACCGACGATGGCGACCGGATAGTCATCACGGCGGACCAAATCGAGCGCTCCGGAAGCACCACGGCGTGGGAGGCGCTGAGAAAGTTGGCTCCGCAGCTCACGTACGGAGAACGGAAGAGCGGTCAACCCGCCAAGCTCGAGCGGCGCGGCCAATCGAGCTTCCTCTTGAATGATGCCCCGCTCGTGTTTCTCGACGGCGTGCGCCTGCCGGATTTCCGCACGCTCCAGCAGCTCTCCGCCTCGACCATCGAGAGCATCGAGGTCTTGAACGGGATCGACGGGACCACCTACTACGGATCCAACGCGGTGAGCGGCGTCATCCTCATTCGCACGAAGAACGGGTCCTGAAAAGAGAACGGGGGGATCAACCGAGATCCCCCCGTCTATCCGGCACCTACCCCGCGGCTACGGGCTCCGATCCAGACACTGCTGGAAGTTCGGGTTATTCTGCTCGTCGATCGGAACCGGGAAGTTCACGTCCGTAGCGTAGACCAACCCCTGCTTGAAGTAGTTTCCGGTCGGGAACACCGACTCCGTCGCTCGCCCATATTGCCGGATCAAGCGCCGCAGGTCGGACAGCCGGTGCGCCGTGAGCCACAGCCACCGCGCCCGCTCCGCGAACAACGTGTCCACCGGGTTGCCGGCTCCACTTAGTAAGGGCATCGGCGCGACGGTCCCTGGAACGGCCGTCGGCGTAGCCGGATTTCCAGCCAGGATGTACGCCGGTGGATGCGCCCGCAGCGTGTCCAGGAAGTTATACATCGCGGCCGTATTACCTGCTTGGAAGGCTGCCTCGGCCTGAATCAGACGCGCTTCCAAGCCCGTCGCGACGGTGACCGAGGCTTTCTCGTCGACGTAACGAAGTTGATCTTGCTGCGGCGTCGCGCCATCGAACCCCAGACCGCCACTCCCCGAGGGACGATAGATCGGCGTGCGCGGATCAGCCACGGAGATGTACGGGAGTCCGTTCGTGCCCTCCTTATCTGCCATGCCGTACCGCTTGAACGTGAAGGTGCCCTTGAAGATCCCGTTGTTCTGCCGGGTGGTGTTGAGGTCATGGGTGACGACGTACGAGAAGCTCGTCGCAACGGTCGCCGCGGCGGCGTCTGCTGTGGCGAACTGACCCAGGTTGAGGTACGCACGCGCCAAGCCGACCTGCGCCATGGACGCGAACTGGGTCTTGCTGCTCGCCGAAGCCAGTGCG
>CAYXIK010000017.1:0-51648 GCA_964465315.1 uncultured Gemmatimonadaceae bacterium
AGAATCGCAGCAGCGCGGGAAACAGAAGGTGCATGGTTACCTCGTGGGGCATGAGTCAGCGCACGCCAACGTGCGGCTGGACGCGGGGGTAGAACGTAAGTCGAGTGTCGTCGACGTCAGCGTCGGCGAGGCGTTCTAGCCGAGTGGTCACCGCGGACGCCGGGTGACCGGACCCGCCTTTACCCAGAACCAGTCATCCACCTGTCCGACCTTCCCGTCACCCCGAATCGCGGTCGGGTAGTTGAGGCACGCGTCGTAGCTGACGTCGAGGATGTCGTCTTTCTCCACCGCGTGTTCGATCAGGTCGAACATGCCTTCGACGGTGTACGCCGACCAGGGCTCACGCGGCGGTCCGGCCGACCGACCGCTCGTGTCGCGCAGGGCAACGACGACGCCTCCTCGCACGTCGATCACCGCGGGCGTTGAGGGCCATGGGCAGAAGCAGCCGACCGCAACCCTGAGCCGGTAATCCATAATGTGACGCGCACGCCAGGCAGCGCGATGCGCATGCGCGTCCCGCACCAGCGAATCGCGCTCAGCGAGACCGAGGGGGCGCTGTCGCGGAGGAACGTACGGGCGCGCGGCCGAATCGCACGACGCCGCCCACCACTCCCGTCCAGTAACCACGTCCTGCGGCGGCGGGGCGGAGTGGCACGCGACCACGACGAGCAGTGGTAGCGCTCGCCTCACTTCGTGTACCGTGCACATCGTTGCAACCTGAAATACGATTGGTCGCGGCCCGCGTCAAATAGACGGGGCCGGAGAGACCGTCTCGCACTATTCTGTAGGGTGCGTTTTCGCCCCCTGATCTTGGCAGCGACCGTCTACCCGTTCGCGACGGCCCTCGGGCAGGAGTCTCCACCTGAGCCGCGCGGCCCTGAGCTGCTCGGCGCACAAGTCACCGTCATCGGTCAACACCTCTTCCCGTTTCCCGCGCTCTACAGCGGCCCGAAGAGCCTGGACACATCTGGCGACACGCAGGCGACCCACACGTACGGCGTGTATCTCGGCACGCGCCTGATCGCCCACCTGCAAGCTTACCTCGACATCGAGATGGCGCGGGGTGCCGGAATCAGCCAGGCGAACGGGGTCGCGGGCGTCACGAACGGCGATGTCATCCGGCAGGGGACCGCAAACCTGAGCAGCGGCCCATACGTGGCGCGCATTTTCGTTCGCTATGTCATCTCGCTTGGCCGGGCCCGCGACACAGTCGGCCGCGGGATCGACCAACTGCCCGGCGTCGAGCCCAGCGCGCGAGTGGAGGTGAAGGCAGGCAAGTTCGCCGTGTCCGACGACTTCGATCAGAACCGGTACGCCAACTCCACGCGCACGCAATTCATGAACTGGGGGCTGTTCAACAACACCGCGTGGGATTTTGCGGGCGATACGCGCGCGTACACGTGGGGGACGGCCGTCGCGTGGCTCGAACCCCGGTGGATCCTCCGCGTCGGCACGTTTCTAATGCCGACCATGGCCAACGGCAACGTATTCGACACGGGCTTTCCTCGCGCTCGAGCCGACAATGTCGAGTTGACGATCCGTCCCGGGAGTCGGGGGACCGTGATCCGGGCACTCGTGTACGAGAATCGCGCGCGCATGGGCAGCTATGCCGAAGCGCTCGCCCGGGCCGCGGGCGGCACGCCCGCCATCGTGGCGGACGACCGCCCGGGCCGCACCAAGACCGGTGCGGGGCTGAACGTCGAGCAGCCGCTCGGCGACGGCGGTGAGACCGGGCTATTCGCGCGCGCCGGATGGAACGATGGCCGCAACGAGGACTTTGTCTTCACGGAAGTGGATCGCCATCTGAGCGGCGGGCTGCAGCTCGCGGGTGCTCACTGGAATCGAGCGGCGGACCGCGTGGGGATCGCGTACGTGCTTCACGGGCTCTCCTCCGACCATCGCGCGTATCTCGCCGCGGGTGGTCAGGGGTTCCTCCTGGGTGACGGCCGCCTGCGCTACGGACAGGAAGGCATCTTCGAAGGGTATTACCGCGCCCAAGTGGGTCCTTACGTGCAGGCCGGTCCGGACGTCCAATGGATACACAACCCGGGATATAACCGCGACCGTGGGCCGGCGGCCGTGGTCTCGCTGCGGCTCAACGTGCGTTATTGAGGCACCACGGCCTGTGGCCGAATCGCCCTACGTCGGCTTCTGGTAGTCGAACAGGTCGCTCGGCCTGACCCGGAGCGCGCCGCACAGCCGCTCGATTGTATCGGCGCGAATGAGGCGGAAACGCCCACTTGGCCGCGTGAGCCGGTAGATGGTGTTCAAGCTGAGGCCGGTAAACTTGCTCAGTGCGTACGGCGACAGGCGCCGCCCCTCCAGCAGCTGGCGCAACCGCAGGCGCAGCACTCCTCTACGACGGTAGCGGACGATCTGACCTCGATACCGAGGCATCCGCCCTCCTTGCGGGAAGACCTAATGGTAGGTATTATAACAACTAGATATGTAATATACTATTGAAGTACTATAACAACCGTAGCTTACATATCGAGCAATGAGAGGGCAGGCAACGCGCCCTGGAACGAACCGCTTGCAACTGGTAGGAGGAGGACCGATGGGCCGGAAGCTCGACCTGATGGGACGGAAGGTGATCGATGTGCTGGAGAAGGTAGACGTTGTCGAAGGACAGGACCTCCAAGTCAGACCGGACGGCGCCTCCAAGGAGCGCTTGATCTTCACCGGTCCGGCGGACTGGACCCCGGACCAGGCCGAGCAATACATCGACTGGCGGATCCAACTCGTGGATGGCGAGGTCGCCAGGCTCCGGCAGCAGCTCGACGACCTGACGGCGATGCGTCGGCGCTGGCTCGCCGTGACCGGCGGACGCTCGAAGGTCTTCGGCAGTGGCAACGGTAACGGCAATGGACATGACCCCGAGGGGATCTAGCGCGCTCGTGTAACGCCGTCGGTGTGTGCGATTGTCTTCCAGACGAGGGGCCCGCTCAAGGCCCCTCGTTTCGCGTTCTGGAGCCTGGTTCAGGGGTGCTTGATGAACGTCCCGTCGCGCAGCTCGGCGTAAGCGCGCTTGAGCTCCGCGTCCGTATTCATCACGATCGGTCCGGCCCACGCGACGGGCTCTTCGAGCGGCCGGCCCGAGACGAGGAGGAATCGGATCCCCTGGTCGCCTGCCCGGACGGTGATCTCATCGCCCGAGTCGAACAGGATCAGCGATCGATTCCCGCTTTCGTCCCGCACCAGCGCCCCGTTGCCCGCTTCCCCGACCTGCTCCGTGAGGACGCCGCGGGGCGCCGAGGCATCGCGGAAGCTGCCGCTCCCCTCGAACACGTAAGCGAACGCGTGGCGCGACGACTCGACCTGCAGGGTCTTGCGCACGCCCGGTGAGACCCACACGTCGAGGTAGCGGGGGTCGGTGGCGATTCCCTCTACGGGCCCGGTCTTGCCCCAGAAGCTTCCGGCAACTACGCGCACCCGCGTTCCGTCATCGTCCACGACGTCCGGGATGTCTTTCCCCAGGATGTCCTGGTAGCGTGGGTCAGTCATCTTGAGCGATCGCGGAAGATTTGCCCAGAGCTGGAACCCGTGCATCCGGCCGCGTTCGTCGCCCCGGGGCATCTCCTGGTGCAGGATCCCTGAGCCGGCCGTCATCCACTGGACGTCCCCCGAGCCGAGGGAGCCGCGGTTGCCCAGGCTATCGCCGTGCTGCACGGTCCCGCTCAGGACGTAGGTGATCGTCTCGATTCCCCGGTGCGGGTGCCACGGGAATCCGGCGAGGTAGTCCTCGGGATGCTCGTTGCGAAAGTCGTCGAGCAGCAGGAATGGATCGAACTCGCTCGTCCTTGCAAAGCCGAACGCCCGGCGCAGCTTCACGCCCGCGCCCTCGATGGCGGGTTGCGACTGCACGATTGACTTGATCGGCCTGATCGACATCGTGTCTCCGATAGTTCTCCGATCTCAATAACAATACCGTGTTCCCGGCTGCTCAACCGGGCGCCCATTGCCGGAGGGTCCGCCCCGGGCGACACTTACGGCCGCGATATGACCCGCCCGCCCGGTAAACACGCGCTCATCTTCATCGCGATCACGGTCCTGCTCGACGTGATCGGCTTCGGGCTCATCCTCCCGGTGCTCCCCTCGCTGCTCATGAGTCTCACCGGAGCGGGTGTGAGCCAGGCGGCGATCTATGGCGGCTGGCTCACCTTCATGTACGCGACCATGCAGTTCATCTGCGCACCGGTGCTGGGCAACCTGTCCGATCGGTTCGGCCGGCGTCCGGTCCTTCTGTACGCCGTCGGCGCGCTCGGCGTGGACTACCTCATCATGGGCCTGGCGCCGACGCTCGGCTGGCTGTTCCTCGGGCGCACCATCTCCGGGATGGCTGGCGCGTCCTTCACGCCTGCTTACGCGTATGTCGCCGACGTGAGCCCACCGGAGCGGCGGGCGCAGAACTTCGGACTCATAGGCGCCGCGTTCGGCCTGGGATTCATCCTGGGGCCGGCGCTCGGAGGCCTGCTGGGCGGGTTGGGGCCGCGCGCGCCGTTCTTCGCCGCGGCCGGCCTGAGCCTCCTCAACTTCGCGTACGGCTTCGTCGTCCTGCCGGAGACCCTCGCGACGGTGCAGCGGCGCCCCTTCCAGTGGAAGCGCGCGAACCCGCTCGGCACGCTTGCCCAAATGCGGCGGCATCCCGTGGTCCTCGGACTCCTCGGCGCGCTGTTCCTCTGGATGCTGGCGCAGCAGGTGATGCCCGCGACGTGGTCCTTCTACACCACGTACCGCTTCGGCTGGTCGGCGCGAGCGATCGGGGGCTCACTCGCCCTGGTGGGCCTCATCATGGCGGTCAGCCAGGCCACGCTGCTGCGTCTGTTCGTTCCGCGTCTCGGAGAGCGCCGGGCGGCGCTTATGGGCGTCGCGATCGCGGGGGTCGGGTACCTCGGGTACGCTACGGCGACCGCGAGCTGGATGATGCTCGCCTGGATGGTGACATGGTTCTTTGGAGCGACGGTCATGCCCACCACCAATGCGCTGATGTCGCACCGAGTGCTGGCGGACGCGCAGGGCGAGCTGCAGGGCGCGGTCGCGAGCCTCTACTCGCTCAGCTCGATCCTCGGGCCACCCCTCATGAGCCAGCTCTTCGGCCACTTCTCCGCGCCCACAGCGCTCGTGCACCTCCCGGGGGCGGCGTTCTTCGCGGCCGCCGCGCTCACCGCCGCGTGTTTCACCATCTATTCGTCCATCACGCGAGAACGGGTCGTGGGCGCCCCCAGGCCCGAAACGGTCGCCCCGTAAGCACGCACCGGGGCGTCCCTCCGCCTCGACAGGGGCCCCGGACTTGCGCGAACGGAAGGAACATGAATTTTGCGGCATCCCGAAAGGACCGCCGGTCGTGACCCCATGGCAGGAAGCCGTCGCGCACCGCCTGCGCGCGTTGCACCTGGACAGCATCAGGAGACAAGTCCTGGTGCTGGCGGTGGCGGCCGCCGTGGCGCCGGCGTTCACGATCCTGGTCGTTTCCTCGCGCCAGAGCCGCGGGTCCCGCGGCGATCAGGTCGCCCGCGAGCTGCGGGGGCTCTCCGCGGAGGCCGCCTGGGACATCGGGCAGTGGCTCGATGGACGTTTGTACGAT
Source organism: uncultured Gemmatimonadaceae bacterium (assembly GCA_964465315.1). Taxonomy (GTDB): domain Bacteria; phylum Gemmatimonadota; class Gemmatimonadetes; order Gemmatimonadales; family GWC2-71-9; genus AG41. The sequence goes on from CAYXIK010000017.1 coordinate 5,585, forward strand.
CTGCGCGTGGCGGCGAGCTCGTACACCGTCTCCGAAAACCTGACGAGGGTCCAGGGGCGGGCCGGCGCCGCCGCGCTCACCCGGCTGCGCGACTATCTCAACTCCGTGCGCGAGCGTTCCGCGGATTGCGATGCCCTCGTGCTGCTCGACGCCCACGGCCGCGTCGTCGCGGGCAGCGGGGGTCGGATGAGTGGCGTGCAGTTCTCGCTGGACAAGCTGAACGGACTTCGCACCGGCGAAGTGCTCGTCGGCGACGCGTACTGGGACGGAGGGTTAGCGAAGGCCGCCCTCACCCTCGCCGTCCCCGTCCGCGACGCGGATGGACGGTTCCTGGGCGCCCTCACGGCGAAGATCAATCTGCGCGCCGTGGGCGATGTACTCGAGCGGCTGTCGGAGGCCGGGGTCGACGGCGCTCCCCCCGGGGACGGCGGGCAGATGCGCGACGTCTACCTGGTCACCGACCAGGGTCGCATGATCCTCAAGGCCGGGGTCAGCTCGGCGGAGCTGATGCGGGCCAAGCTCCCCGCGGCATCGCTGCAGGCCCTCTTTGATAAGGAAGGGACTCCGGCGATCTACAAGCGGGCGGACGGGCCGGAGGTGGTCGCGACCTTGAGACGTCTCCCGGCGCTCCACTGGGCCGCCGTCGTCGAGATGCCGAGCAGGGTGCTCCGGGAGGCGGGTGGACTCGCGGGCGGAACGGTGGCGATGCTCGTGCTCCTCCTGGCGGCGGTCGGTGCGATCGCGGGACTTCTTGGGCTCTTCGCCGTGGGACCGCTCGGTCGTCTCACCGCCGTGGCGGAGAAGGTGGCGGCGGGGGATCTCTCGGTCGAGGTCCCGGTGGGCGGCGGCGGCGAGATGGGCGTGCTGAGCCAGGTCTTGAAGACCCTGGTCACGCGGGTGCGGGAACGGGACAGCCAGGGAGAGCTCGAGCGGCTCTCGGTCACTGACGCGCTGACCGGGCTGTACAACCGGCGGCACCTGATGGGGACGCTCGCGAACGAAGTGCAGCGGTCGCGGCGCTTGCGGCGGACCTTCTCCGTGCTGCTCGCGGACGTGGATCGCTTCAAGCAGTACAATGACACCCACGGGCACCTGGCGGGGGACGCCGCGCTCGTAAAGATCGCGGAGATCCTGCGCAAGACCACGCGCGGCGTGGACAGCGTGGCGCGCTACGGGGGCGAGGAGTTCGTGGTGATGCTCATCGAAGCGCCGATCGCCACCGCCCTGACGGTGGCCGAGCGCATCCGGGCCCGCGTGGCGGCCGAACCGTTCGAGGGCGGCGCGATCACGGTGAGTATCGGGACCGCGGAATACCCGGCGCATGGCGACACGCCGGAAGAGCTCATCGCGAGCGCTGACGCCGCCATGTACGAAGCAAAGAGCGCCGGTCGCGACCGTGTGGTGGCGGCCCGGGTGGGGGCGCCGCGGGAGGCGAAGGGCAAGAAGGCCAGAAAGGAGCCGGGCTGATGGTGATCCGCTGGCTCCTGGCCGCGCTCCACTTGCTCGCCTTGGGCGTCGGGCTGGGTGCCGTGTGGGCGCGCGGGCGCGCGCTCCACGGCACCCTCGACGCCGCGGGGCTGCGGCGGGTGTTCTATGCCGACAACTGGTGGGGCTTTGCCGCGGCGCTCTGGATCGTGACGGGCGTCATCCGTGCCTTCGGGGGATTCGAGAAGGGATCGGTCTACTACCTTCACAATCACTTCTTCTGGATGAAGATGGCGCTGCTCGCGGTGATCATCGCCCTGGAGATCGGTCCAGTGATCACGCTCATCAAGTGGCGCGCGCGGCTTGCACGCGGCGAGCTGCCCGACACCGGGGCGGCCGACCGGATGGCCAGGATCAGCTTCGTCCAGGCGGGGCTCGTGGTCCCGATGGTGATCGCGGCGACGGGTATGGCCCGCGGGTTCGGCGTGCCTCGTTAAAGGGCGCGCTTGAGCGCCGCGGCGAGCGTCCGCGCATCGCCCGGCTCTTCGTGGGGCCGGCCGTTGATGAAGAACCGCGGCGTGCCGCTCACCCCACTGCGCTCGCCGCTCACGACGTCCCCATCCACCCGGGCCGCGTGCACATGGGCGGCGAGTTCGCGCTGTACCCGCGGCACGTCGAGCCCGAGCTCCCCCGCGTGCCTCAACAGATCGTCGTCCTCGAGCGCTTCCTGATGCTGGTACAGGAGATCGTGCATCTCCCAGAACTTGCCCTGCGCGGCGGCCGCTTCGGCGACCTCGGCCGCGTGCTGGGCGTGCGGGTGCTCCGCGATCAGGGGGAAGTGCCGGAAGACGAATCGGACCTTGGGTCCGAGCTGCTTCAGGACCCGCTTGAGCTCGGGGTAGGCCCGCCCGCAGAATGGACACTCGAAGTCGCCGTATTCAACCAGAGTCACGTGAGCATTCGCGGGTCCGACCACGTGGTCGCGAGGGCCGACGGCTGACGCGAGCATCGTCCTAGGTGGGTCGCTCGAGCGCGGCACGGTCCCAGTGGGCGAGGTCCGCGGCCGCCTCGTAGGCCGATTGCACGAAGGCGAGCACGGCCTCGTCGGGGGCGCGGGCGCGGCGTACGACTTCGTACGGCAGGATGAACTCTCCCATCTCTCGATAGTAGTATGCCCCGTCGGGGCGGATGGCGCGATCCGCGAACCCCTTGGGCTCAGGATACGCGTACGCGTAGAACGCGGGCTCGCGAAGCGTCCCCATTCCCAACAGGCTCCCCGGCCAGAAGCCGCAGCTCGCGCACTCGTGTGAATAGGCTTCGACCATCACGTAGTCCGGGCAATTCGGAACGCCGCCCGGATGGGCCGGCGCCCGCCGCCCGGAGAACCGCGTGGCCGCGAGATCGAAGCCTCCCCAGAAAAAGTGGACCGGACTCGCCTTGCCCTGGAAGCGGCCGCGGAAGCGCTTGAGCACCCGATCGGCCTGGACCAAGACACGCCAGCAGCGCCGCGCGGCGTCAGCGTCGTACGACCCGTGCTCCCGGTCCTTCGGGAACGGAATCGCCGTCACCACCTCCACGGGGCGGGGCATGATTCGCACGTCGACGTCGAGCGCGCGGAGGGCCGCCCGGTAAGCGGCAAAGAAATCGGCCACGGATTGGGCGATGAGAGGCATGGAGCGGCTCGTGCCGTCGCTCGCTCGCACATACAGTTGGTGGTCCAGGAAGTCGAAGTCCACTGCCAGAGTGCGCGTGCCGCACGGCATGGCGGACGTCGTCAAGCCGCGCGGCGTGACGTAGAGCGCGACCTGCCACCAGTGGTTTTCCATCGGGGCGAGCGCCAGACGCGTCTTCCCGACGATCTGCGTCCACATGTGGAGCGTAGCGTAGGTGTCTCGCCACGCATCGAGCGGCAGCGCCGGCCAGGCGTCGCCCGTCATCGGCGTGCGGGCGTTGGGGCGGGCTCCATCATGAGCTCGTCCACGTAGCACCATCCCCAGTCTTCCCCGGGCTCCAGGCTGCGGATGATCGCGTGATGCGAGCCGTGATAATGCTTGGTCGCGTGCTTGTTCGGCGACTGGTCGCAGCAGCCGACGTGCCCGCACGCGAGGCAGAGACGTAGGTGCACCCACCAGCTGCCCATTTTCAGGCACTCCTCGCAGCCATCCGGGGTGCGGGGTTCCACGTCCTTCACTTGGTCAAGATGCCCGCACTGTGGGGTCATAGCGGTGGCCTTAGAGCCCCTTGCTGCGGAGCCAGTTGAGCGACGCATCGGCGACTTCCTTCCAGCCGCGATCGACGGTCACAGAGTGGCCGCGGTCCGGGAACACCCTGTACTCGTTGACGGTCTTCGCCTTGCGATAGAGGTTGTACGCCGCGCGCGCCACCACCTCTGGGACCGTGTGGTCTTTCCCACCGGCGATGATCAGCAGCGGTCCGCGCTCGGCGGTGCGGTTTACCTTGGCCGGTGAGTTAGGGAAGAAGTTCGCGACGGCCGCCTCGAAGAGCGGCCGACCGGGCGCCGGGATGGCGTACTTGGCGAAGAGCTCGTCCGACTCTTGCTCCGATAGCGCGTTCCCGAAGCCATAGTAAAACTGCTTCGCCGTCTGCGGCACTGCGCGCCGGTAATTGAGCGGATTGCCCAATACCGGAAACGCGCTTCTGAGCTGGGCGAAGGGCAGCGGCAACACGCCTCGCATCTGCGCCGGCGCGATAGCGATCGCCGCCGATGCAAGCCCCATCCCGAGCAGCTTCTGCGCGATCAGGCCCCCGAACGAGTGGCCCACGACGATCGGCTTGGCATCGAGGGCCCGGATGATGGTCGCGTAGTGCGCGACCGCCTGGTCGATGCCCACATTGGCGAGACGCTCAGGGTGCGCGTTGGACTCGGCGACCGTCGTCGAATCGCCGGGCCACCCCGGCGCCATTGCGTCGAAGCCCGCCTCGCGAAACAGAGCAACCCAGTTGCTCCAGGAGTCCGGGTGCATCCAGAGGCCGTGGATGAAGACGACGGGGGTCCGCATAGCTGGCTCCTGGTGGGCTGAGGTCGACGCGACGACAGCGGCAATAATGGCGCTTCGCAAGGGTGGCGACAACCGACGCCACGCACCTAGTTGTCCGAAGGGAGCCCTCGCTCTTGCGCTCCGGCTGGCAGTGGGGGGATATAGGGCCGTTCGTTCGCCGCTGTCCCCCCACCCCCCACCCCCCACCCCCCGTCCGCGGAGGATCACCATGGCCGTCGTGCCCGCTCGTCGCACGGTTCTGCCGCTCGCCTTGATCGTCGTGGTCTACACGGCTGCGTCAACACAGACTCCTCCCCCCCCGCCCGCCTCCGCGACTCGCGCCGGCGCGACGGCCGCCTGGACTCTGAGGCTGAAAGGGGACGCGCGCTGGCAGCAGGTCACCCCGGCGGGCGCGCTCCTCGTCTCGACCGACGGCGCGCTCGCCGCGGTCGATATCGACCGCGGCCAGGTCATGTGGGAGAAGCCCGAGCTCGGCGGGTTGCCGCCTGACAGTGTTCGCATGGTCGAGGGGTCGCTCCTCATGGAGGCAGCGCGCCCGGGCCTCGTGTTGATCTTCGACCCGGTGACCGGCGCGGTCGTCTTCGACTCCCGGCGCCTCGGCCTGACACAAATCGTCACCCGCCGTGTGCTGCCGCAAAGCGGCACCCTGCTCGTCCACGGAAAACGTGCGGCTGGGTCTTCGGTCGTGGCGCTCTACGATCTCGTGACGGGCGATCAGCGTTGGGCGAACGAGGGGCTGTTCGAGCAGACGGAGCCCAAGAAGAAAGGGTTGGGCGGCCTGATGCAAGGCCTCGTCCGCGCCGCCTCCGAAGCCACCGCGCTCGAGGTCCTCCAGGCGGGGCCCGACATGATCGTCGTGCACACGCTGATGGGACTGCGCGCGCTGGACGCGCGGTCGGGCGTGGTGCGCTGGTCCGCCACGCTGCCCACGGCCCGCGCGGGGAATCCGGCGCGCCACGTGCGACTCTACCCGTCGCTCGACAGAACCGACCGCATCTATGTGAGCTTTGACGACCGTCTCATGGCCTACCGGCTTGCCGACGGCCAGGCGCTGTGGGCCAAACCGGCGACGGTGCAGGGGTGGGTCCATGACATCGTGCAGCATCCCAGTGGGATCATCATCCTCCCGGAATCGCCGCCCCCGAACGAGGCGACGGGCAACGTGCGGATCGTCAACGGCGTGGTGCAGACGGGCCTGAACGTGGCGCGGTATGACGATGGTACGACCATTGCCGACAAGCCGCTGCGCATGCGCGGGACGGTCACCGACGCGCTGATCGTGGGTGGCTCCGCCGTGCTCGCGGTGGACGCCGAGTCGCGCACGTTCGTCAACGTGCTGGACGTGGCGACGGCGACCTTGCGCCTGAAGAACGACGTGAAGATCAAGGGCCGGCTCGACTACGCCGAGCTGACACCGGCGGGCCTGCTCTACATCTCGCGGCCCGACGCGGCGACGAACGCCGAAGTGAACGTCATCGATCTCGCCTCCGGGGATTTCAAGTTCAAGGACGCGATCGAAAGCGGCAAGCCGATGAGCTCGAGCGACTACAATGCGGCGCGGTACGCCCTTCACCACGCCGTGGAGGGGACGACGCTCTACGTCTTTGCGAGCCACGACCACCGGCTGTACGCCGTGGATCGCACCGCCGGCACGTTCCGCGCACTCGGCGGCGAAATCAAGCTGCAGGGCGACGAAGACCCGCTCGATATGGAAATCCGGCCCGCGGGCCTCGTTCTCATCGCACCGCAGAACCTGGTGGTCGTTGCGCGGGATGGGCAGGTCAAGCAGCAGGTCTATTACCCCGCGCCGCAGCTGCCGGGGCTTTTGCGCGCGCTCTATCGGCTCAACTCGATACGCGCAGGTCTGTACGGCGCCGCCGCCTCGGCATACGGCGACGCCTTCGCGCAGGCATCGCGGACCGCCACGGATTCGAACGCGCGTCGCATCACGAGCCAGATCGCGACGGCGTACACGCAGGGCGGTGCCCAGCTTCAGGGCTACGCCAGTCAATCGGCGGCGCTCGCGACCAAGCGGTTCAAGGCGTCCCTCGCCGTGCCGGGGTCGGTCTTCATGTTGACCCGTGCGCCTGACGGCAACGGCAACGTCCTGCTCCAGATCGATAAGGACAGCGGGCAGCCGCGGGCGCGCGTGGATTTGGGCAAGGAGCGTGAGCCGGTGTACGCCGTGGACGACGTCGCCGGGATGCTGTTCCTGCGGACCGCACCGAGCACGCTGGTCGGCTACCGACTCTGACCGGGGGCCTCGACGCCTGGCCCAGGGGGCACCGGGAGCGCTAACCCCCGGCGACGTGACACCAGTCACACGCGGTTCCGCGGAATAGTGTGTAATAGTGCCGTCCATGACGATTCGGGTCGGCGTGTTTCTGACCATCGGCGCGCTGTGCGCGTGCCACGACAACCCCGCAGGTCATCGCGCGCCGCCGCCCCCCGTGACAGGCGCGCCGGCGGTCCGGGTGCAGGGGAATCGGCTTGTCGATTCAGCCGGGCTCCCCGTGCGGCTGCGGGGCGTAGATCGTTCCGGGACTGAGTACGCCTGCGCACAGGGGTGGGGCATCTTCGACGGCCCGTCAGACTCCTCATCTGTGCAGGCGATCGCGTCCTGGCGGGCGAACGCGGTCCGGGTGCCGCTGAACGAGACGTGCTGGCTAGGCATCAATGGCGTCGCGCCGGCCTACTCGGGTGACGCGTACCGCCGGGCGATCGCCGATTACGTGGCGCTCTGCAATAGGATCGGGCTGGTGGTCATCCTCGATCTGCATTGGAGCGACGCGGGAACCGCGGTAGCGCTCGGACAGGCGCCGATGCCGAACCGCGATCACACGCCGGAGTTCTGGCGTGAGGTCGCCGCTGTCTACAAGGACAACAACCGGGTCATCTTCGACCTGTTCAACGAGCCCTTCCCCGACAACAACGCCGGCACGCCGGAGGCTTGGCGTTGTTGGCGTGATGGCGGAACCTGCAGCGGTATGTCCTTCCAAGCGGCAGGGATGCAGGAGCTGGTGGACGCCGTCCGCGGCACCGGCGCCACCAATGTGATCATGATCGGCGGCGTTCAGTACGCCGCGACGCTCTCGAGTTGGCTCGCCTCCAAGCCCACGGACCCGCTCAACAACCTGGCCGCCTCGTGGCACATTTACAACTTCAGCTGGTGCGCGACGCTCGCGTGTTGGGACAGCACCGCGGCGCCGGTCGCACACCAAGTGCCGCTTGTGCTCGGCGAACTGGGGCAGGACGACCGCGGGAATGCCTTCGTGAACTCCCTGATGGACTGGATGGACGCCCGCCAGGGGAGCTACCTGGCCTGGTCGTGGGACGTGTGGGGCCAGTCCCTGGACCTGATCTCGAGCTACGATGGGACGCCTACGCCGTACGGGCAAACCTTCAAGACGCGGTTCGGGTCCTAGCCGTCGGAGTCAGCCCCGGTCGTACGCCTGCCGCAGCCCCTTGATGTCGATCTTTTTCATCTGCAGCATCGCCTGCATGGCCCGGCTGGCCTTCTTCGCATCCTTGTCGCCCAGCATCTTGCCCAGGACGGTTGGGATGATTTGCCATGACAGGCCGTACTTGTCCTGCAGCCAGCCGCACTGATCTTCTCTCCCGCCCGCCGACAGCTTCTTCCAGAGGTCGTCCACTTCCTGCTGCGTCTCGCAGTTCACGAACAGCGAGATCGCCGGCGTGAACTTGAACTGCGGGCCGCCGTTCAGAGCGTAGAACTCCTGGCCTTCGAGCTGGAAGGTCGCACCCATCACCGTGCCCTTCGGGCCCGGTCCCGCCTCTCCGTAGCGCGTCACCTTCAGCACCTTGGAATTCTTGAAGATCGACACGTAAAAATTCATGGCCTCTTCGGCCTTGCCATCGAACCAGAGAAACGGAACGATCTTCTGCATTGCGTCTCCTTTTATGATTGTTTGCTGCGGTAGAGGACGCCGCCCACCCAGGCACAGGGCAAGCCGGTGACCGCGAGAACGATCGGGTACCAGAGCGGTCCAAGCTCGGGCTTGGCGACGCCGACCACCACACCAGCGATGCCCGGTATGAGCCCGACGAGCCCGAGGATGACTGCGTGACGCACCGGCGCGTAGGGGGCGAGCCGTGCCGTGAGGTAGCCGCCGGCGATGGTATACACGATGCGATAGGCCGTCGCCAGCGCGAAGAGGCCCCCGGCCATCGGCTGGCCCCACGGCGGGTATACCTTGAGCCCATGCAGCACCTGGTCGGTGCCGAGCGACAGGACGACGATCGCGACGAACCCGGCGACGACCGCACCCGCGCTGCGCCAGCGCGTCGTCATCTGGTGGCCTCCGAAGGTGACGCGAGCAGCTGGGCAAGCCTGTCGTAGCTCGCAGCCACGCCCTTTTCCATGTCGGACTTGAGGACGGCGTCGCGCGCCTCGCGGGACTCGTAGCGCATGGTCTGCGTGAGCGTGGTTCGTCCACCCTTCTCGACGAGGACGAGGGTATTGAGGGCTTCGCCCGGATACCAGGCTTCGTCGAACCGCTCGGTGTTGACGAGACGTTCCGGCGCCACGATTTCGCGGTAAACCCCGCCCATCCCCATCGTGGTTCCGTTACGATCGTGCCTCCACACCCAGCGGTACTTGCCGCCCACGCGCACGTCCATTTCGCACACCGGCATCGACCAGCCGGGCGGTCCCAGCAGCCACTGTCTGACCAGGTCGGGCTTGGTATGGGCGTCGAAGACCAGCTTGCGTGGGGCGTCGAAGGCCCGCGTTATCGCGATCTCGCGGTCCGAGGGCGTCGTGAGTTTCAGGGTTCCCATTTTTTCTCCTTGGTTTTCAGGTCCTCGAGCAGGGCGTCGAGGCGCTGGTAGCGGCCCTCCCAGAGCCGGCGGTAGCGCTCCAGCCACCTGGTGGCGTCCGCGAGCGGCCGTGGCTCGAGCCGGCGCGGCCGGCGCTGTGCGTCGTGGCCGCGGCGGATCAGGCCCGCCCGCTCGAGCACCTTGAGGTGCTTCGAGATCGCGGGCTGGCTCATGGCGAACGGCTTCGCGAGCGTCGTGACGGACGCCTCACCCGACGCCAGCCGGGCGAGGATCGCCCGCCGGGTGGGGTCGGCGAGGGCTGCGAACGTGGCATCGAGGCGTGCGTGTTGCATAACTGAATGGTTATATAACAAGTGGAGCGTCAGGCGTCAAGCCTCACGAGCCGATCATTCTTCTGCACTCGGTCGAGCGGTCGTGATCTTGAGGCGGACGATGGTCGCAACGCGCGATCCGAATTGACCCCACCGTCCCACCGCAGGCGAGACGACGCCACCAAAGAGAACGTGCGCCCGCGTCTGGGGATCGTACGCCCCCGCGTCGTCACGGCGGCGTAGCACGCCCGTATACTTTATGCCTGCCTGCGGAGGGGAAGCGCGCATGGTCGCCATACTCCTATTAGTCACGGCTCTGCAGGGCTCCGAGGTCATCGAGCCCAACACCCAGGTGAAGTTCGCCGCCGAGGTTCGCACCCCGGCTGGCGCTCAGCTGCTCGCCGGCACCGGCGTGCGCACGCGGACGATGCTCCACGTCAGGGTCTATGCGTTTGGCCTCGGATGCCGAGCGGGACCGACGCGCTCGCGCGGTTTCGCGGCTTCTTCACCGACGAGCTGGCGAGCGGTACCGAGCTGTTGTTCTCATGGGAACGCGGCAACACCCTCGGCGTTTCCATCGGCGGCCGCCCGGTGGGCGAGATCGAGAACGCGGCGCTCTGCTGGGCCCTGTTCGACGAGTACCTGGGCAAGAAGCCGATCTCGTCCGACGGGAAGAAGACCGTCATCGCGAGGCTGCCGGAGATGCTCGGGAGCTGATCAGGCCTCTTCCAGGACCGACAAGATGTTGCCCGCGGGGTCCCTGAACCACGCGATCACCGGGCCGCCGCCGCGGAGGATCCCCCGACTGTCGGTTTTCAAGTTGGGCTCGTTATAGACTTCGAACCGGACGCCCCGCTTGGTGAGCTCGGTGACCGCGGCATCGACGCTCTTCACGGGGAAATTGAGGATCGTGAAGGTCGCCGGCGTGTGATTGGGCTTCGGGTACACGATCACCGTACCGCCACCGGCGAGATGCAGCCGCAACATGCCGTGCTCCTCGGAGACTTTGAGGCTGAGGGTGCGCGCGTAGAACTCCTTCGCCTTCGGGATGTCGTTGACCGAAAAGCCGGAAAACGCCTTTGAGTCGGTAAACATGGTGTGCATTCCCTCAGTACGGATGCAGGGCCTTCACTCGCTCCTCCAGATCGGCCGGCTCCGTTTCCACCACGTGCCCGAACGGCGTGACGTAGATCCGCACCGTGGGCGCGCCCGGAATCCGGGTTGGCCCGAACGCAAAGCGCCATACGCGTGGGTGTCCCGGCAACTGGGGCATGCCCTGCCAGAGAAAATCGATGGATTGGTTCCCCATCTCCGGCGGGGGCGAGCCGAGCAGCATACCCACGGCCGCATAGGCGCCGGCCCACGAGGCGCCGGCAAGGAGTGCGGCGCCGAAGGCGGCCATGAGCGTCCACCAGAACAGGCGAGCCATTGTGGATTCCGGGTTGGAGGGTTTCTCCCTAACTGATAGCGGCGCGACACCGGCAACACAACAAGGTCGCCGGACGCGCCTGTCCGTCGCGATTCCGACTGCGACTGCCGGTTGGCGCGGTTCTGACAGGTTCCTCACTCCCCGCGAGTGCCCGGTTCACGACTTGGCGAACATAATTACTGGGCCATGCTCCTCGCGCTGTGCGCCCTCCTCCATTGCTCCGACTCCGGGCCGACCTATTCGGGCTGGGACCGTCAGATCGACGTGCGAATCCCGCGCATTGAAGCCGACGTCCAGATCGATGGCGACCTCGCCGACTCCGTGTGGGCCCACGCGGCCCTCTTGACTGGCTTCTCGCAGTATTCCCCCAACGACGGCGTGCCGGCCGCGGACTCCACCCAGGTGCTGGTCTGGTACTCGGCCAACGCGATCTATTTCGGCATTCGCGCCTTCGAGCAGCACAGCCGTCCCACGGTGACGTTGGCGAGTCGAGATCAAATCTTCGGCGATGACAACGTGCAGATCCTGCTCGGCACGTTTCACGACGGGAAGCAGGCCCTGATGTTCGCCGTGAATCCGCTCGGCGTCCAAGGCGACGGCTCCCTGATCGAGGGCGCCAACGTGACCGCCGGTGGCTTCATCGGAGGCGCCGTCGTAGGACGGGAACAGCCCGACCTGAGTCCCGACTTCGTGTTTCAATCGCGTGGACGCGTGACCGATTGGGGATACGAAGTCGAGGTGCGCATTCCTTTCAAGAGCATCCGGTATCAACCGCGGCAGCCGCAGGACTGGAAGCTGAACATCGTGCGCGAGGTTCAGCACTCCGGCTTCGAGGACTCCTGGTTCCCGGCGCACCGCGCCAGCGCGACGTTCATCGGGCAAGCAGGGAACCTGGTCGGCCTGACCGGGATGCATCGTGGTCTCGTCATGGACCTGAATCCGGAGGCGACCGGAAAGGCGACCGGTGCTCCCACACCGAGCGGCTATCAGTACGACCTGGGAAACCCGCAGGTGGGCGGCAACATCCGATGGGGGGTGTCGGACAACCTCACCCTCAACGGCACGATCAAGCCGGACTTCTCGCAGGTCGAATCGGACGTCGGCCAGCTCGCCTTCGATCCGCGGCAGGCACTGTTCTTTCCGGAGAAGCGGCCGTTCTTCCTGGAGGGGAGCGAGCTGCTTCAGGTGCCGCAGAACCTGATCTACACACGTCGCATCGTCCAGCCGGTCGCGGCGGTCAAGCTCACCGGGACGACGTTCGGCACCGACATCGGTCTGCTCTCGGCGGTGGACCAGACGTTCGCGTCGGCGACGGGTACGGTCAATCCCATTTTCAACATTCTGCGCGCCCAACGCACCCTGGGCCCGGGGTCGCGCGTCGGCCTGGCGTACACCGATCGGATCGAGGGCGGCGATTACAACCGTGTCGCGGAGATCGACAGCCGGCTCGTCTTCAAAGAGATCTATGGACTCAACCTGCAGCTCGCGGGCAGCCGCACGCGGGTCGGCGGTGTGACTACGACCGCGCCGCTGTGGCTGAGTCAGTTCACGATTCAGCATCGCATCTGGGGTCTACGCAGCCTGTTTGCCGGCATCTCCGACGACTTTCGCGATGCGAGTGGATTCATCGGTCGAGCGGGGATCGTGCATTCGTACGTCGACCCGAGCTACACGACCTATGGGCGGCCCGGGGCGTTGCTGCAGCGGTTCACGGGCGACATCGTGGTGGACGGCATCTGGCAGTATCAGAACTTCATCCACGGACGTCACCTGCAGGACAAAAAGCTGCACTTCAACGGCAACGCGACCCTGCGCGGTGGCTGGAACGTTGGCGCGGGATATTTCGTGGAATCGTTCGGCTACGACTCCGCCCTTTATGCCGGCTACCGTCTCGAAGTGCCGCGCGCCGGTGGCGGCCTCGACACGGTGTCCTTCACGGGACAGCCGACGATCGCGAACGGCGAGTACATCGTCCAGATCGGAACGCCCCAGTGGAAGCACTTCAGCGGCAGCGGATACTTCCTGCAGGGCCACGATGAGAACTTTTTCGAGTGGGCTTCGGCCGATTTGCGGCTGCTGAGCGTAGACCTGTCTTACCGTCCTACGGAGCGGCTCCGCAACTCGGTCAGCTATTTCTGGCAGCAGGTGAATCGCCGCACCGACGGCACCCTCGTGAATGTCGGGCGCGTGCTCCGGGCCAAGGTCGAATACCAGCTCTCGCGGCCGCTGTTCGTCCGGGTCGTGGGGCAGTACATCCAGGACAAGACCGACTCCCTGCGGGATGACTCGCGCACCGGCGCGCCGATTCTCATTGCAGGGCCGGGGGGCGTGACGCGCTCCGCGACGTCGCAGAGTAACCTCTTCCACGCCGATCTCCTGCTCAGCTATCAGCCGGTACCGGGGACGGTGGTGTTCGCCGGATACGGCAGCAACATGGTCGACGAGGACGCGTTCCAGTTCCGGGGGCTCACACGGACGGACGATACGTTCTTCCTCAAGCTGAGTTATCTGTTCAGACTGTAATCACCCGCTCAGCAACCAGGTCATGGCAGCGGGGGCATTCACGAACCACTTGGTCGGGAACACGGCCGGTCCCTCCACCGCCTCCTTTCCGGCGTCTGGAAACCCGGACGGCATGAGGAAGGCGAACCTACGCACGCCGGCGGCGCCGTAGCGCGGGATGACGTGGGCGTCCCGCCAGGCCATGACGCCGTCGCCGAAGCGGTGCCGGAACTGCCGCGCGTCGATGAGCAGCCGGCGCGCCCGCGCCTTCTCGGCTTCCGAGGCGAAGAGGCACAGGGTCGCCATGAACCCGCCGTCGGTCATGTCCGCGGTGGACGGCAGCCACTGCAGCTCCAGCAGGTCATGGCCCTCATGCCGCAGAATCACTCCCCATTCGTTTGCTACCAGCGTGGTCGCCATGGCTCTCGCTCGCACGTGATGAGGTTGGCTGAACTGCGGGTTGCGCGAGGATACGCAGCGGCTGGCCAATCGACTAGGCACATCCGTGTGCGCGAGTATACAATCCGCCGTAGCAAACATCGGGGTCCACTCGAAGACGCGCTGACGCGCGACTCAGCGGACTCGTCGCGCCGCTCGCCGCTTTCCCGCGGGTCTTGTAAGCTCGTCCGGTGCGGCGATCGGCGGTGGACTCAAGTTGGCGCCGGCCCAATCGCACACCGATCTGTAGATGGGATGCAAGCTTCTCCCGAGATCGGTGGACGAATACTCGACCCGCGGCGGGATTTCCTCGGTGTACACGCGGGTGATCAGGCCGTGCCGCTCCAGGTCCCGCAGCTGTTTCGTGAGCATGCGCTGGCTCACGCCCGGAATCATTCGTCCCAATTCAGAGAATCGATGGGTTCCGGTCATGTTCAAGCAGAACATGATCGCCGGCTTCCACCGGCCGCCGATCAACTGCATCGCCGTCTCGACGAGCTCCACGCGGGGATCCATGGTTCTCTTTCGGGTTGTGAGTTACCACTGGGTCCATGATTGACAGCGCAAACGGACACAGTATATGCTGACTCCCGCGTCGAAGCGACCTCGACCGCTCGCAATCCTCTCGGCATCCTCACACTCGTCGCGGGCATCTCATGAGCCCAATGGCGTTACTAGGTCTCCAATTCACGTGTTCGCTCGTCCTCTTCGCCGTGGTGGCGAGGTGGTACATCACACCGGCATTGGATAGGCTGCCCGCGCAGGCGGCCTTGGTCCCGCTCTTTCTCGTGCACGCGCTCCGCTATCTGCCGTCGACCGCGTTCGCCCCCGGCCAAGTCGGGGCGGCGGTTCCGATGCGCGCGATGGCGGAGATCGCCTACGGCGACCTCGGCTCGGCGATCCTCGCGTTCATCGCCGCGTGGGCGTTGTACCACCGCTGGCGGGGCGCCGTCCTTGTCGCGTGGATCGTCAATATCCTCGCGAGTCTGGATTGGCTGAACGCCGGGTACGTGGCTGGCTCGAACGCGCTCGCGACGTACCCGATGGGGGGCAACTGGTACATCATCAACTACTACGTGCCCGTGATCGGCGTGGTCCATGTGATGATATTCGCGCGCCTGCTCAAGCTACGGGTGGCACCGGCCCCGGCTGTTGCGGCGCCACGAAACTGAGGGTTCACCACCAACGATGGAGTAGGTATGGCAGAGTTCCCAGCGCCCACGGAGGGAATCGCGATCACCCACTTCATCGTCTCCAGGGACGTGGAGCGCTCCCGGCGCTTCTATACCGACGTGCTCGGCGGCGAGGCCGTGCTTACGGGGGAACTCTCGATCGTCGCTCTGGCGAACGGCTGGGTCACCATCAGTGTCGGCGGAGGACCCACCGAGGACAAGCCGACCGTGACGCTCGTCCCCCCTTCGGATCCAGATCACGCTTCGAGCTTCCTGAACATCCGGGTCGCCGACATCGCCGCCGTCTACAAGCTGTGGAGCGCCCGCGGAGCGAAGTTTCTCACTCCGCCGATCAACCGTGGCGCCGAGATCCGCTGCTATATGCGCGACCCTGACGGGCACTTGATCGAGGTCGGCCAGCTGGTCGCACGGCCCGGCGGTTGATCGCGCCGGGACACCAGTCGCTATCCCGGTCGAACGATCGCGTCTAAGCAACGCTCTGGCTCGGGAGTCTGAAATCGGTCGTCATGGCTGATCCTCCACGAACGCCCTCAATCGGTCGGCCGCCGCGTCCCACTGAGCAGCAATGAGATCGAGGCACCGTTTCGCCCTTTCCAGGCGCTTTACGTCCAGCTCCCAGACCTGCTCGCGCCCCCGGCGGGCATGGCGCACCAGGCCCGCGTCATCGAGCGCGTAGAGGTGGCGCGTGATCGCCTGACGGGTCACGCCGGTGCCCTCGCTCAGGCGCGTGATCGAGAGCGGCCCGTCGACAGAGAGGCGCCCCAGAAGGCCGAGCCGGGTGGCATCTGCTAGCGCCGCGAACACCGGCACGGCCTCGGTCACCTTCAGCGCGGCGGCGCCGCGGTTACGAGACATACCGCTCGAGATTCTTGATCTGGCCGGCCCACCCCTGGTCGTTCATGCGGAACGCCTCGGCCCGGCGGGCCAGCGGGATCCGATCAAACCCGGACTCGACAATCGTGAGGGTGGTGCCCCCGTCCGTTTCCTCGAGCGTGAACTCGACCAGCGTGGTGGGCTCGGTCGAGTAGTCGGTTTTGGGGTCGATCGGGTAGGGGTGCCAGCGATAGGAGAAGTAGCGCTCGGGCTCGATCCGCTCGACCAGCATATCCACTGTGAGGTGCTCGTAGCCCGGAGAGGTGACCCTCCCCCGGAGCGTCGCGCCCTCGGCGAATGCGCCGTCGAGGGTCATCCGGAACCAGGTTCCAAACTCTTCCGCGTTCGTGATGGCGCGCCACACGCGCGAGCGCGGGGCGCGAAGGACGACCTGCTTTTCGATGCGGTCGGTGCTCGTCTTGCCTTGAGCCGCTTGGGTCTTGGCGGTCATGGGTTGGTGCCCTCTCCTGTAAGGTCCCGTAGCCGATGTCGTGCTTATGCAACTTCCTGGTTGCCTATTATAACGCGGGGTTCACGAATATGCAACTATAATGTTGCGCGTTCAGAATCGGCCGGGCTGGCTGGCTGATGGTCCGATCTTGCACCGTCCCGGAAGTGGACCATATTGACACGCACGATCGCTCGACAAGTCTCGATCGCCTTCCTGGCCGCGACGGTGGCGGCAGCGCTTTGGTGCGCGAACACCGCGTTTGCTCAGGGCCCCGCGGCCCTGCCGGAGCGGCTGCTGACCCCGGCCGACCTGGAGCGCGTCGGCCTCAAAGGCACGGTGCGGCCCTCCCCCGAGATGTTCGATCCCGCCGAGGGGCTGCACTTTGTGCGGGCCACCGATTCGACCCTCGTCCTGGCGGTCAGCCCGCTCCCGAGCGTAAGGACGAGCGCCGAGCTCCGTACGACCGTGCAAGTCCTCAGCAAGGACGTGACGCATGTCGCCGGTGTGGGCGACGAAGCCTACTCGGCCCTCGGCGGCTGGATGCTCATCTTCCGCAAGGGCTCGAGGACGATCCAGCTCATGACCGGCGGGGACATCGAGAACGTGGGCAAGGCGTTCTTGAGCGTCGCGCAGCTCACGGAACTTGCAAAGACCGTGGCCGGTCGACTCTGAGTCGATCACCCACGACCGAAGTCAGGTACGCTAGCTCCTGAGCCATCCGTGCTCTAACGTTCGCGCGCACCCCTTCAGGAGCGACCTGATCGCCGAGCTGCTGGACCGCCTCACCACGGCACTGACGGGCCGCTACCGTGTCGAGCGTGAGCTCGGCCACGGCGGCATGGCGACGGTGTATCTGGCGCAGGACTTGAAGCACGAGCGCCAGGTCGCGATCAAGGTCCTGCGTCCGGAGCTCGCGGCGTCGCTCGGCGCGGATCGCTTTCTCCGCGAGATTCACGTCGCCTCCCAACTCCAGCACCCGCATATCCTCACCCTCATCGACTCCGGTGAAGCCGACGGCTTCCTCTATTACGTCATGCCCTACGTCGAAGGGGAGTCGCTCCGGTCCAAGCTCGAGCGTGACGGTCGGCTGCCGGTGACGGACACCGTCCGAGTGCTGCGCGACGTTACCGACGCCCTCTCCCACGCCCACGCGCACGGCGTGGTGCACCGAGACGTGAAGCCGGAAAACGTGATGCTGTCCGGGCGCCATGCCTTGGTTATGGACTTCGGCGTGGCTAAAGCCGTGAGCGAAGCGACCGGGCGCCAGTCGCTTACGACCGCCGGCGTCGCACTAGGGACGCCTGCCTACATGGCCCCGGAGCAGGCGGCCGCGGACCCGAACGTGGACCAGCGGGCGGATGTGTACGCGCTGGGCGTGTTGGGCTACGAGATGCTGACGGGCCGGACGCTGTTCGCCGGGTTGACCCCGCAGTCGATGCTCGCCGCCCAGGTGACGCAGGCCCCCGAGCCCGTCACGCAGCACCGCGCTGATATCCCTGCCGACCTGGCTGCGCTCATCATGCGGTGTCTCGAGAAGCGGCCGGCAGGCCGATGGCAGAGCGCGGGCGACGTCCTCCAACAGCTCGAGGTGTTGGCGGCAGCGGGGGAGGGTGCGACCGCGGGCAGGCGGAGGCTCGGCCCGCGCGCCTGGGCGGCGGGCCTGGCGCTCGTGGCGCTTGTCGCGGTAGCCGGCCTGGTCGTAGGCCGCGCAGGCAGGCGGGGGAGGACACGAGAGCCGAAACTCGCCCAGGTGACCTTTCGCCAGGGCGTGCACCAGTATCCCGCCTGGTCGCCCGATGGCAAGCAGCTCGCGTACATGGCGGAGGCGGGAGGCGTGAGGAAGATCTTCCGCAAGCGCCCCGACGCCGCCGAGGAGGCCCAGTTGACCAGGGGGGCGTACGACGACCTGCAGCCGACCTGGTCCCCCGACGGCTCCACGATTCTCTTTGTGCGCGCCCAGAGGCCGAACGTGCGACTCGAGCCGGGCGACGTCTTCGGGGATTACGATGGGGGGGACATCTGGGCCCTCGACCTCGGCTCGGGACAGGAGGTCAAGCTACTAGAGAACGCGTTTGATCCCTCCTACTCACCGGACGGCGCCCGCATCGCCGTCGACGCGTCGTGGGGGGGCCCCCGCCGCATCTGGGTGGTCGACAGCCGGGGGCATAACCCCCAGCAGGTGACCGCGGACACGTCGGAAGCCGTCACTCACGTCCGCCCGCACTGGTCCCCGGACGGGACGAGAATCGTCTTCCAGAATATCGAGCGCACGAACTTCAATGTTCGCGTGGCGGACGTGGCCTCGCGCAAGACGGTATGGGTAACGACCGCGCTGTTTCACGATCTGAATCCGGTTTGGGCTCCGAGCGGCCGGTTCATCTATTTCTCCTCCGATCGGGGGGGCGGGCTGAATCTCTGGCGCGTCCCCGTCGCGTCCGATGGGACGCCGCACGACCTGCCGCAGCAGGTCACAAACGGAGGTGGCCAGGACGTGGACGCGGCGATTTCACCCGATGGCAAGCGTATCGCGTTCGCCATCCTCAGTCAGAACGCGGACATCTGGCGGCTGCCGGTATCACCCGAGAGCGGCAAGCCGACCGGGCCGCCGGAAGCCGTCATCGCCACCACGCGGGAAGACAGCCGCGGGAGCTGGTCCCCGGACGGCCGGTACGTCGCGTTCAACTCCGACCGGGGCGGCCAGATGAATGTCTGGCTGTACACGCTGACGGACGGCTCGACCCGCCAGCTAACGCACGGCCCTGGCGGCGACTTTCAAGCGAACTGGTCGCCGGACGGCGCGCGCATCGCGTTCTTCTCGTCCCGTGCCGGCAGGGTCAGCATCTGGACGGTCGACGTCGAGAACGGACAGCTCGCGCAGCTCACCAGCACTTCCTCGATGGATGTGAACCCCTTCTTCTCGCCCGACGGCAAGCGCATCGCGTTTCAATCGGACCGGAGCGGACGGCTCGAAGTGTGGGTCATGAACTCGGATGGGAGCGACGCGCGGCAGCTGACCCGCACCGGCGTAATCGGTCATTTCCTGCGGTGGGCGGCGGACGGACGTCGCGTGCTGTTCAAGTGTCCGTGCGGTGGCAAGACGCAAGTACTCCAGGTCCCCGTGACCGGCGGCGACCCCGAGCCCCTAGCCGAAGTCGCGGGGGGATCGCACATGTCCTTCAGCCCCGATCATGCCCGTATCATGGATGTCGTGGGACACAAGACACTATGGGTCTCCCCGCTCACGGCGGGGAAGCCGGAAAGCGTCTTCACGTTCCTCGATCCAGACGTGCGCATCGACTATCCCGTGTGGTCGCCGGATGGGCGATGGGTGCTGTTCGACAGATTTCGTCCGCAAGGAGGGGATGTCTGGGTCATCGAGGATTTCGAGTGAGTGGCGCTCACGCATCGACCAGCCGAACGGCCGCACACGCATCACGTTCATGTTGTTCTACGCTCGCGGTGGGGGCTCGGGCCCTGCCGGCGAGCCCGCTCCCGAGGGCCTGTCGATATCCAGCCCGCCCGTTCGTCGTCTGGGTACAGCCGCCGCTCACCAACTAGCCGCCGGCGGCGGCGAGCGTGACCAGCTCATTCAGGCTGAGCAACTGTCGATTGCTGCAACACCGATGGGTTGGCGCCTTTGATCAAGAGCCACAACATGATCGCCAGCTCCCCGAACAGGGCAGGCTGAGAAAAAGCAAACACCTTGTCCTGATAATCCGGAAAGAATAGCCCCGTGAGGCTCAGGACCACGTAGGCAACGCCGTTGATGATCAGCCACACCCCAATGAACCGCGGCACGAAGCGCGATTTGTACGCCAGGGCGCCCATCGGGAAGAGCCACAGCCCCCACAAGATCTCGGCGGCAACGATCTGATGGTGATGCGCGCGGAGGAACAGCATGACCAGCGCGTCACGCTGCGGTTTGTCGAAGACGGATAAGAAGTTGGCGCCGCCCCCACCCCCGGCGCTCCCGCTTTGCGCGACCATGAGGGCGCCGGCATCGCTCACCACGTTCACGAAGTTGATGAGGGCAGGCATCACGCCGCCCACGATCACGAGCAGCACCGCGAGTCGTTGGTCAACCCCTTTGAACAACCGGTAAAATGCGAGCACGAGGAAAATCAGGACCACGGCACCGAGCAGATCGCTCAGCATGCCGAATCGGAAGAGCCACTCGTGCGTGGCGATGTTGCTGGCCGTCGCGGCCGCGTCGCCATGCACGAAGAGTTTGTTGGGGATGTAGATGAGGCGCAGCGGGCCGAGCAGAACAAGCAGCAGATACCAGAATCCCACCACTCTTCCTGGATTGCGGGCCGAGCTCATGTGCCCTCCGTCGCGGAACGGCGCGGTCAAGGGTTATCGGGACATACGCAATGAGCGGATGGGAAAGTTTCGAAGCAAAAGCCCCACAGTCGAAATGACTGTGAGGCGCCGATGTCTTCACTAATACATTGGGAGCGTAGTACATGACGTGTGGCGTGTTCAAGGTGCCGACACTGTCGCTCTCTTCCGGATTCCAGTGGCGCATCCTTAACAAGCTGAGACGGCTCCCTCATTAAGCCGATACTCGCCGAGGAGATCAGCGAGAATCCATGCTGCTCCGGCGATCGCGAAGGTCTCGGCGCCTTCGCTCCAATTCGTACGACTGTGGGGATCCGAGAGAAGCAACGGTACCCACACGAGTAGCCCAAAGATCACGAGCATCAGGGTGAGCAGGCGAGTCGCGAGCAGTGCCATTCGATTCGTCAGAAGCGCCGTAGCCGAGAGTGCGAAGAAAACAGTGGTCGCTACCGCCCAAAACATCTGACTTGGCGGGAGCCACTTCGGGACGAGACTGGCGGTAGCCTGAAGGTAAAGCGCCTGTTCGAGGGTAAAGGAAGCGGCACAGATGCCCAAAAGAGTGCGGCCGATCCGATTAAGCCTTTCCTGTGACCACACCGACGACCAACGCGCATAAACGATCGCCGCTCCGGTCAGGAGAGAGAACTGCTCGAAGAAGTTGCCCCAGCTATTGTAGATCTGCGGTTTAGCAACGATTCCTGGCAGGCACAATAAGACGAAGACAAGATAACCCGCACCAAGGACGGCTGCGCCCGTTTTCACGGTCCGACGGAACTGAATCGCAACGCCTCCCAAGATCTGGGCAGCCGAGGCGGCGTAGACAATGTAACGCTGCCAGGCGTTGTGATCGTGCCAGGCCAGCGTGATGAGGCCGAGGGCCAAAGCCGCCACTCCAAACACATGTCTGCCGAGATTCGAACTAGGCGTTGGTACGGTCACTTGTATTCAATTCCGTTCATGCGGGTGTGCCACGAGTTGGAAGTCGGTGCGCTCCTGCCTCAGGCGACAGATCGCAGGGAATGTGGCAGTGGTCGTGATCGGGGGCCACACCTAGAAGTGGGCCCCAACTATTACAGCGGGGGTTGCAAACTGCTAAGTCTAGTCGGGACGGCGGGATTTGAGGCGTCCGGCCGCGACGGGTCCGGTGGCGATTGCAGCCCGGCAAGCGGAGCGGAGGCGCCGCAAGCGCTTCGTTCAGGTTCGAGAAAAAGTCCAATGTCGATTTCGGGATAGTTGATTCGACGCATGGGTGAGACCAACCACCAGGACATTCTCTTATGGCGACGCGAAAGATCAAGCTGCAGGTACAGATGACGGTCGATGGGTTCGTAGCCGGCCCGGAAGGCCAGCTCGACTGGATGACGCGCAACCTGGACGAGGGAGTGATTGCCCGCATTGTCGAGATCACCGACTCGAGCGACACCATCCTGCTCGGCAGAAAGATGACCGACGGCTTCATCAACTACTGGGAGGCCGTGCAACCGGACAGCCCCGAATACATCTTCGCGCGCAAGATGGTGGACACCCCGAAAGTGGTGTTCAGCAAGACACTGACGCGCGTCGAGGGCAAGAATGTGCGCGTGGAGAGCGGCGACCTGGTCCAGGCGGTTACCCGGCTGAAGGATCAGCGCGGGAAGGACATCGTCGTGTACGGTGGTGCGACGTTCGTGAGTGCCTTGATCGAGCGCGATCTCATCGACGAGCTCAACATCTTCGTGAACCCGGTCGCGATCGGGCAGGGGATGCGGATCTTCAAGGACCGAAAAGCGCTGCGCTTGACCGGTTCGCAAAGGTATGCGAGCGGTATCGTCATAAACACGTACGAGCCGGCGGCACCCTGAGTCAGCGATCCTCGACGAACGCCTTCAAGCGGTCGGCTGCCGCATCCCACTGCGCGGCGATTTGATCGAGGTACGCTCTCGCCTTTTCCAGACGCTTGCGCTCCAGCTCCCAGACCCGCTCGCGCCCACGACGCGCATGGCGCACCAAGCCCACGTTGCCGAGCGTGTTCAGGTGCTTCGTAATCGCCTGTCGCGTCACCCCGGTGCCCTCGCTGAGCCGCGTAATCGAGAGCGGTCCCTCGACCGACAGGCGCCTGAGCAGGCTGAGCCGTGTCGCGTCTGCAAGCGCCGTGAAGACCGGCACCGCATCATTTGCCCGCAGCGCCGCGCCACGGCTAGGCGACATACCGTTCCAGGTTTGTGATTTGTCCGCCCCACCCCTCGGTGTTCATGCGGAACGCTTCCGCGCGGCGCGCGAGCGGGATCCGATCGAACCCGGACTCGACGATCGTGAGCGCAGTACCGCCCTCAACCTCTTCGAGCGTAAACTCGACCAGCGTCATGGGCTCTTCCGAATAATCCTTCGCGGGGTCCTTCGGATACGGGTGCCAGCGGTACGAGAAATACCGCTCAGGCTCGATCTGCTCGACCCGCATCTCGACCTTGAAGGTTCCGTGGCTGCCCCGCACCGTCCTGCCCGCGGCGAACGCACCGTCGAGCGTGATGCGGAACCAGGTGCTGAACTCTTTCGCGTCGGCGATCGCGCGCCACACGCGCGAGCGCGGCGCGCGGAGCACGACGCGCTTCTCGATCCGGTCAGTACTCATCGTGGTACTTCAGCCAGTGCATGATGCCGTCCTCTTCCTGTCGGCCGAGCGGCGTGAGATCGAGCAGGTTGTAGGTGTTGAGGAGCGGATCGAGACCACGCTGATAGGTCGAGTAGGTGTGGAACATTCGGTTCCCGTCGCGGAAGAACACGCTCAAGCCTTCCCGCTCGCCTTCATGCGGCCGGCCCTCAGGCTGCTCGGTGACGGGCGCGTAGTTGTAGGTCGTGTGTGTGGCGTCGAGCGTCACGCCAAGGTCGTCGTTGAAGTCGGTCCCGTTCGACGACAGCCACGGGAACGTCCAGCCCATACGCTTTTTGAACGGCAAGATCTTGGCGAGCGGCGCGCGCGAGATCACCGCGAAGGCGGTGTCACGCGCCGCGAGGTGCACGAGACTGCCCGCGAAGTTGTCGGCCACATACGAGCAGGCCGGGCACCCCTCGTCTACCCAATCGGGAGGGAGACCAAACATGAAGTGATAGACGATGAGCTGTCGCTGCTTGCCGAACAGATCACGCAGGGTGCGGCGTGCCCCCGCTTCCGGCCCCTCGAACACGTACTCTTTCTCGAGCGCGACCATCGGCAGCGAGCGCCGTTCGGCGCTCAGCGCGTCCCGTTGACGGGTCAGCTCCTTCTCCTTGACGAGCAGGCGCTTGCGGGCGGTGGTCCATTCGTCCGGTGAAACGATCGTTGGTTTCGGCATGGTCTCTCTCTGAAGGTCTTACATCGGTGGCATGAGGCCCGGAACCGACCCGGGCGCGGCGATGATGAGGATTCCGAATGTGACGATCGCGAGGGCGACCGGCACATCGATGGCGGGTTTGGCGGGCAGCAGCTTCTGCACGAACACGAGGGCGGCGATCACGAGCATCCAGGTGACGCTCATGACGCCGAGCGCCACCAACATCGCCATCAGACCGATGCTGGAGCCGACGCAGTAGAGCCCGAATTCAAATCCCCCCCCCGAGCGGGTGCGCGCCCAGCAGCAGCGGCGGCAGTGCCGTTTGAGCCGTGTGAGTTCGTACAGACCGGCCGCGATCACGACGAGACCAGCGGTGGTCGTGCCGTGCGGGCGATACAGCGCGTACAGGAGGGCGCCGACGAGCGTCCAGACGACGAGGTAGGACGCGACGAAGGGCACAACGGCGCGGACTGGACCGGTACGGCGACCGCGTGTGAGGACGGCTGGGCCCAGGCCCGGCAGCATCATCGCCGCCATCATCGCCGCCCACAGGGCAACGAAGAACGCGAACGAGCCGAGCTGGGTCGCGACGCCCATGTCCATGCCGTGCATCTGGCGGACCGCGACGACCCAGGCCGCAGCGGCGAGGCCGAGGGTCGCCGCGAGCGGGGCCACTGTACGATATGCAACTCTCATGTTGCGCATGATATCATGGACCCGGGCTATCCGCAACCCCACAGTTGCATGTTGTCCTCAAGGGAGAGGGGGTCAGCGGCAACAGCGCGATCCAGCACCTGCGTCGGAAACCCGCGCCGCGCGCCGATGATCTGCAGTGGCAGCGTGACGACGGGCAGCAATTGCCGATGGCCCGCCGGACCGCGCGAAGATGGCGGAGATCATGCGCCTCCACGGCCTCACGCCCGCCCCGCCTTCCAGCTAATCCGGCCTGTCTTTACCGCACTCCAAACACCAGGATGCGGCTGCGCTCCGCCCCGCCCGGCCACACCGGCGACTTCATCCCGGCCGCAACGCCGAGCAGCTGGTGCCCGCCCGCGAGGTAGGTGACGACGCCACCCCCGGTCGACTGGCCGGTATCCGTCCTCCACAGCACACGACCGTCCGCCGCGTCGAAACCGTACAGCTCGCCACCCAGGTCCGCGGCGAACACGACGCCGCCGGCCGTGGGCGTGACGCCGGCGAGGATCGGATGCGAAGCCGCGTACTTCCAACGGATCTGGCCGCCCTCGGCATCGAACGCCGTGACCCACCCCTTAGCCTGATCCGGCGGGTCGAACATGTGCGCCATGTCGTTCGCCGCGGCGAGCCAGGTCCCCCCGGGGGCGGGCACCGACGTCGTGTCCGGCAGGAGCTGCACGTGCGCGCACCAGTCGACCGCACCCACGTACAGCGCGTTGGTCCGCGGGCTGTACGCGGCGCCGTTCCACTCGACACCGCCCAGAATCCCTGGGCAGAACCGGACGGTGCTGTCGCGCGACAGCGGCGCGTCGACGTTGGCGCGGGTGGTGGTCGGCATTTGCCAGACGAGCGGCAGCGCACCGGGTGGGCCGCTCGGACGCTTGACGCGTGAGCGATCGAGCACGGACAGCTGCCCGTCCTTGTTCGCCGACGCGACGATGGGGCGTCCCGAGGGCGTAATCACGAGCGTCGGTGGACTGTCCACGTCCCAGTCGTGCGCGTCGCGCGCGACGATCTGGTTGTATGCGAGCATCCGTCCGGTCGCGGCATCGAGGGCGATCACCGAGTTGCTGTAGAGATCGTCCCCCGTGCGGCGCGCGATGTCGAAGTCGGGGGCGGGGTTGCCTGCCGGCACGTAGAGCACGCCGCTTGCCGTGTCCAACGTGAACGACGTCCAGAAGCCGCCGCCGGTGACGGGGAACGCCGCGTTGGTCCACGTCGCGCGGGCCGGGCCGCTATCCGGAACGACGCTGAATTTCCACACCACGTGGCCGTCGCCCGTGTCGAGCGCATACACGTGACCCGTGACACCCGTCTGATCGCCGCCTGCGTTGCCAACGTACACCAAGCCCTTACCGGCAATCGGGGCCATCGGGAGCGAGACGCCCGGGCCCTTCACGTCGAGCACCTGGCCCCAGATCAGGTGGCCGTCCGCCGTGTCGAGGGCGATCACGTGGACGTCGGAGGTGCCACGGTACAGCCGTCCGTTCGAGTAGGCAAAGCCGCGATTCACCGCGAGGGCACTCGGCGTCTCGCTGTGCCTCACCTGTTTCCATTTTTCGGCGCACGTGCTCGCATCGATCGCGTAGGAAATGGTGTCGGTCGTGAAGTACATCGTCCCGTTCACCACGAGCGGACCGGTCTGGAGCGACGTCACCTCGGGCAGTGTGTAGGCGCAGACCTCGCGCAGCCGGGCGACGTTAGCGCGATTGATCTCGGCGAGCGGCGAGAAACGCTCGCCCGTAAGCGTGCGATTGTAGGCGGGCCAGTCGCCGAGCGCGGTTTGGGAGCGGACGACGGTGGGGAGCGCGAGCAGAATGAGCAGCGGGTACCGAGACATGGGTGTTTCTCCGCGGTTGTCAATCAACCAGAGGAACGGCCAGGCACGAGTCGTACGGGACTCCCGTGAAAATAGTGTGCCATCCACGGTTGACGAGCTTGCGATGACCAAACGCCGGGTATCGGGCCGCGTCGCGACCCTGGATCGTTAGGGGGGATAACCGCTAGCCGGGTGCGGATCATCATGTCACGAGTGATGCGGGGATCTTCCCGGGCGTCACAGGTATCGCGCCACCGCCATCGCGCCCAGGGCGTAGAGCAGCAAGATCATGACCACCCACCCCGTCATCGCTCCGCGCGCCCGGAGCCGTTGAATCTCGGCCGAGCGCGTCGCGCCCTCCTCGAGTGAGGCCGACGCCAACGATTGCTGCAGCGCTGTGGACCGCATCATCGCGGGTCGCATCACGACGATTCCCAGCAGGAAGGCGAGCAGCGCGGCCAGCCCGCCGGACCCGAACGCCAGACCCATCGGCGTCCGCATTAGCCCGGCGGGCGCCCCACCGGAGAGGCGCTGGAACAGCCAGAACCCCGATACCAGCGTGATGAGGGCAACGATAGGCAGGATGACCGGGATGCGACGCCGCATCAGCGCCGCCATGAATTTCCCAGCGTCCGGCCCCACCTCGGCGAGTGCGGGCATCAAGAAGAACGTCTGGAACGCCATCATGCCGACCCATAGGGCGCCGAAGAAGACGTGGGAGAAACGAAGGACGAGCATCAAAGGTGACTCCCTCTCTCAAAAAGAGGACCAAAGGGTGCGGCCAGTGATCGCGGAATTTAGAGCGGGAGGAGGCCCGTGCGAATGCCCCGGGAGACTGCCTCAGTGCGGGAGCGGACGCCGAGCTTCGCGAGGACGGCCGCCAGGTGGTACTTCACGGTGTGCGTGGAGAGATCGAGCTCCGCCGCGATTTCCTTGTTTCCCAGGCCCCGCGCGACCAGCCGGAGCACGTCCAGCTCCCGCGGCGTGAGCGCGGCGCCCTCCTGCGGGACGGTGGCCGGCGCCGCGGTAGCGATCACCCGATCGCTCACCACCACGTCGGCCTCCTCAGCCTCCGCTACCAGTACGATCTCGGGATCGGCCCTGACGAGCGCGGCGAGCCGCCGCCGCGTGACCGGGTCGGCAACGTCGAGATGAACGCGCAGCTTCACGTGAGGCCTGCGAGGAGTCGCTCGACGTCCGAGACCGGGACCGCGAGCGCTACACCGGACACGACCATCGCCGCGACGCCGATCACCCGGCCTTGCGCGTCGGCGACCGGGCCGCCCGAGTTTCCTGGTAGGAGCCGCACATCCGATTGGATCCAGACGAGTGATCCCTTGCCGTTGAGCCCATACCCCCGGGGCAGGGGACTCACGGCCTGGAGCACACCCACACTGACCGCATGTCGCACTCCGAATGGATGACCCACAGCGAAGACCAGAGAGCCTGAGCGCAGCCCGTAGGCATCCCTGGTAATGACTGCCGGCACGCCCGCTCCTGCCGCGCGAACAACTGCGATGTCACGCTCGGCGTCGCGACGGATCACTTCGCCAGGCACGACCCGGCGGTCCGGTGTCACGATCGTCGCGCGCGAGCCGGTGGCGACGTGCGCGCTCGTCACGAACAGGTCGCCTGACCAGGCCATGCCCGCTCCACCGGCGGGGCCGCGACCGCGCCTGCCGTTCGCGATGCCGACCACGCTGGCCTGGAGCCGCTCGGCCGGCTCGCTCAGGAACACCGGATTTATGGCCGTCACCGCGCCCTCCGTGGCCGCTCGCCGATCACGACGTCGACTGACGTGAGCTGACCGGCTCGCACCACCTCGAGACGCACGGTCTTGCCGACGATGTCGCCTCCCAACACGTCGAGCAGCTGGTCGAGGCTGTCGACGCTCTGGCCGTCGATCGCCACGATGACGTCGCCGATGAAGAGTCCCGCCCGCGAAGCCGGCGCGTCGGGTTCGACCGACAGCAGCAGCAACCCGCCTTCATGCTTCAGCCGTTGCCGACTTGTCGCGTCGAGCTGCACGGGTTGCATGGCCGCGCCGATCCACCCGCGGGCGACGTAGCCACGCTCCAGGAGCTGCGCCATCACGCGGTTCACGGTGGGGACGGGGATCGTGGTCGCGAGCGCCCGGCTCAGGCCGCCCGAGTTCACCCCGTGGATTCGCCCCGCGGCGTCCACCAGCGGGCCGCCGCCGAAGCCGGGATAGATATCGAGGTCCGACTGAAGCCAGTGGTCGATCTCGCCGCCCTTCCAGCAGCGCCACTTACCGCCGGTGGCGCTCACCGCGCCGAACGCCGCGCGCGGGCCGCTCTCATCGAGGCGCGCCAGGGCCAGGACCAGGTGCCCCGGACGCAACGTGGCCGGGTCACCGAGAGTTGCCACGGGGAGTGAGCCGGAGGCGATGCGCAGGACCGCGAGGTCGGTGCCGCGGTCGCGCCCGGCGAGGGTCGCTTGGATGCGACGGCCGTCCGGGAGCGTGACCTCGATGTCGTCCTCTCGCTTGATGGTGCCTTCGGTGGTGACCACCACACCGTCTTTCCAGTGCACGCCGGTGGAGGGCAGGCGCGGCCGAGCGTGGACCGCGACGAGCGCGGTGCCGGCCGTGGCCACGGCATCGGCGAGTTGTTCGGAGAGCATTGCGAGGGTCGTACGGTCGTCAGTCACGGGCTCCGCCTTTCGAGAGTTGAACTGCCTCTCGAACCATGCTAGGGTCCGTGCCGGCGCACCATCCGCCGTTTGGCCAGGTCCACGAGTCTACAAAGCCGGAAACCATGAATGCGAGTTCCCCTAGTCCCGGAGGATCGGCATGTCGTCGCAAAGCCCGGCCGGCACGGTCCCGTTTTTTGTGGCGACCGAGTGATCGGTGTCACGGACCGTGCGCCGCCTCGCGCGCGAACGTTTCTATGGGATACCGAGTTAGTGGTGTGGGAACTAGCGGGAGGAGACCATGCCCGACGTGCCGCCCTGGGCCCGCGTAGCGGGTGACGTGAATGTGGGCGTACGACGTGGCGCCTGGTATCAGGTCATCCGGCTGACGCCGGAAGCCGCCTGGCTCGACGTGGTCCACCGCACGCTCAGCGTACCGCGCGAGTGCCTCGAGATCGTGACCGTACGGCCGGACGCCTGGTCCGTCGTGGCGCGTCCCTATGACGCGGTTGATCTGCCTGTCAAATGGGGTTCCGGCTACGCCGTTTGTCCCCGTTGCAGTCGGCGGGAGGCGCTTCCCGAGCGCGCGCTCGAAATGCTGTGCTCGGGATGTCGAAAGGTGTTCCGCATTCGTCCGCCGCAAAACCTGGCGGATGCAGGGCTGGACGAGTCACTCCGCTGAGGGGTCGCGCACCTAACGGAATGCTGTCTGGATGCGCCTCTCGAGATACCACCGCTCGGCATCGCTCCGCGAGCGCGCCTTCACCCTTCGAGAACCGCGATTCGTTATCCGCCTGACCTCTTCCTGACCATCGCGGTCTCACAGGTGGGTAGCTTGACCATCGTGGAGCGCTCACAGAGTCGTGCCCGCCGCATTGGCCGTCGCCTCGCTATGCGAGATGTCTTGCTGGCGGAAGCGATACATCGCGATGCGTGTTCTGGGGCCGAGCACGCATTCGTGGACGCCCACTTTACGTTGCTCTTGAGGGGCGTGTTCGAGGAAGTGGGCTCCGGCTCCTGGAGCCGGACGATGCACCCGCTCAGCACCACCTTCTCGCCGCCTGGTCTCGCGCACCGCGACCGCTTCGGGCGCGTGGGCGCGCGCCTCTTCACCCTGTGGCTCCGGCGGTCGCTCGCGGATGAGTTCTTGCTGCCCTCGGACTTCTGGCACGGGCCGCATCAATGGGAATGCGCGGCGGTTGCGCTGCCGCTCCTGAGGCTCTACACCGCGTTAGCCAACGCCCCCGAGTCGCTCGATGCGCTCGCGGTTGAGGACTGTCTGGCTTGCCTGCTCGAGACGATTCACTGGCCACCGCACACTCGCGAAACGAGACGGCCACGTTGGGTAGACGGAGCGCAGGAACGAATCGCTGACTGCGGTTCCACCTCGCCACGCATCGTGGACCTGGCACGCGAGGCGGGCGTGCATCCCGTCCACTTCTCTCGGGCGTTCCGTCAATTCGTTGGTATGCGCCCGGCGGAATACCGCACGCGCGCCCGCGTGGCGGCGGGGTGTCGCCTCGTTGCCTCCGCGTCCCTCCGGCTCTCGCAGGTCGCTCTCGCCGTCGGCTTCGCCGACCAGAGCCACATGACCCGCGCCTTTACCCGCGTCCTTGGCATCGCGCCAGCCGCGTATCGGACGTTGCTCAGCGACGGTCCGGTTCAGTCGACATAAAGCGTTGGGCGTGGTGTTGCTTTTGTTCAAGACGCCCCCTCCCTCAGGTCGCATCCTTACCGGTGTCCCGACATGGAGTGTGGGGGTGATTTCGCCGGCGTTGGCGGTCTTGGCCGCTTTGAACACCACGGGACTCGCTCGACCCGCCACTCAGGCCGGCCAGGTGTGCACCGCGGACAACGCGCACTCGCTCATGGACTTCACCGTGCGGCTGCTCGGCTTCAACCGCGTGCGCGGCACGTTTGCGAGCTGGCGCGCCAGCGTCTACTACGATCCGGATACGCTCGAACACTCGTCGGTGACCTTCGTGGCGGACGCCGCATCCATCTTCACGGGCGTCACGGATCGGGACGACGACTTGAAGCACGCGAGTTTTTTCGACGTCGCCCGCTTCCCGCGCATCAGGTTTCAGAGCCGGCGGGTGGAGCCCGCCGCACAGGGCTTTGTGGTGACGGGTGATCTCACCATCCGTGACAGCACCCGCCAGATCCATCTGCCCGTCCAGGTCATCGCCCCGCCCGCGACGGATCCGTTCGACAACCAGCGGGTGTCGTTCGGAACTGAAGTGACCCTGAACCGACGCGACTTCGGCGTCGTCGGCCCAGCCTTCTGGAACGGCGCGATCTCCGATTCGCTCGTCGTGGAGATCGAGATCGGCTGCCGCGTTTGGAATTACGCCCGACTCGATTGGAGCTCTGGCCGAGGGCGCCGCTCCGTCGGCGAGCTCTTATTCACCGCGGCCGACTCGGGACGGCTCCTCGCCGGTCTGGGTCAGGTGCGCGCGATGTGGGCCAATCGGCAGAGGGATACGACCTGGGACTTCTCCGGATGGGAGTTTGAAGTGGCAGCCATGCGGCGAGTGCAGCGGGGCCAGCTCCGCGAGGGCCTCGCGATCCTCGACCTGGCCGTAGACCTCCTGCAAGGCGGGCGGCCCAGGGAGCTGGCGGACGTGCTGGCACGACGGGGTGAAGTTCGGCTTCGCGCGGGGCGACGGACGGAGGCGGCCGCCGACCTGCGCCAAGCAACGCTCCTCGATCCGGACAACACGGACGCGAGCGAGTGGCTGCGGCACAGCGCGAGCTAGATCGGCGAAAAGCCGGCGGTCATGCGGCCCGCCTCATGCCGGAAGAGGTGCTCGTGCAGCCGATTACGTCCTCTGCCTCGACGAAGGGGCCGGCGGTCACGGCCTTGGAGCCGCCGCGCACGAGCTTTCCCGAGCGATCGAGCGGTTGGCCGGCGTTCTTCAGGTGTCCTTTGCCTTCGAGGTCGCGCATCCACGCCATCCACCGCTGCATGTTCTTCTGGCGCTGCTCGGGTGTGCCCATCGCCGCCCTGCGTGCGGCTGTGGAGTTGCGATAGAGAAAGATGAAGTCGCTCATCGGTGCCTCGCTCTGGAGGTACGGCGTGCGGCACGGTGCCGCGGCGGTTCGATATGACAACGTTCGAGGACGGCGGTTCCGGACTCTTGGCGAGGGGCGGGGGGGCGCCCGGGTCTAGAGGATCGAGCTAGGGCGGATACCTGCGCCACTAGGTACCCACAACACCTGACGACGCCCCACCCCTTGACCCTGTACCGTGGTACAGGGTCTATGTTGTGATCAGCCGTATGGAGGGCGGAGGATGGCGTTGACTATCGGTCAGGTCGCGAACGCGGCCAACGTGAACATCCAGACGATCCGTTACTACGAACGGCGGGGGCTCTTCCCAACGCCCCGGCGCACGCCTTCCGGGTACCGCCAGTACGCCGAGGACGCGGTGGCGCGACTCCGCTTCATCAGACATGCGCAGGAGCTCGGCTTCTCGCTGGGTGAGATCCAAGAGTTGCTCGGACTGCGGGTCCGGCACGGCGCGGCGTGCGATGCGGTGGAGCGGAAAACCAGGCACAAGATTGAGGTCGTCCAGCAGAGGATACGTGATCTGCAGCGGATGAAGCATACGCTGGAGCGGCTGGCCGCCGCCTGCACGGCCCGACGGCCGACGGCCGACTGCCCGATCCTGGAGGTCTTAGACGACCGTGACGACGTCAGGCACTAAGAAGGTGACCGTGGCCGACTCCTGCTCCCCGCCGAATCAACGCGATCTGACTGGCCGACCGGTCGAACGCTTCCTGTTCTGGCATCTGCCCCTGATCGTGTTCGTCGCGGGCGCCTTCGGTGGGCCGATCTGGCACGCTGTCCTGTGGACAGCGGCGCTGACCGTGGCTGGAACGGGATGCATCGTCAATGCGGCTCGCTGTGGCCGCCTCCACTGTTACGTGACCGGTCCCTTCTTCCTGCTCGGTGCTGTCGTCACGCTCACCTACGGGCTGGGCGTCCTGCCGCTCGGGCCGGATCGCTGGGGTTCGATCGGGCTCGTCGTGGCTCTGGGCAGCTGCTTCTTCTATTACGTCCCGGAGTGGCTGTGGGGGAAGTACGTCACGCAGGCGCGTCCCGCAGGAGGTTGAGATGTTGTCATCAGCGAAGGCGGGGCTCCTCGTTATCAGCAGACTCAAGGGCGATACACGGTCCGACGCCCCGGCTGTCATCGTGAAAGAACGGGACGCGTTTGACCTGGTGATCGTCGGCGGAGGTTCGGCGGGCTTCGCCGCCGCGATCAAGGGCGCAGACCTGGGCGCCCGGGTCGCGATGGCGGAAGGCGGCACACTGGGCGGGACCTGCGTCAACGTCGGCTGCGTGCCGTCGAAGACCCTGATTCGCGCGGCCGAAGCGCAGCATCGCCGGATCCATCACGGATTTCGGGGCATTCCCGCGACCGATGGGCAGCCCGATTGGCCGACGGTGCGCGCCGAGAAAGATGGGCTCGTGGGCGAGTTGCGGCAGCGCAAGTACTGGGACGTGCTGCGCGCTTACCCATCCATCACCCTGTTCGAGGAACGCGCCACCCTCGCGTCTGACCGCAAAGTCCGCCTCGCGAGCGGTCGCACCGTCACCTCGGGCAAGGTTGTCGTGACCACGGGTGCGTCCCCCTGGGCACCGCCGATCCCTGGACTTGCCGAAGCCGGGTACTTGGACAACGCGTCGGCGATGGCGCTGGAGCGCGTGCCGGAATCCCTCATCGTGATCGGTGCGAGCGCGGTCGGGCTCGAACTGGCGCAGATGTTCGCCCGGCTCGGCGTGCGGGTCACAGTCCTCGAAGCGCTCCCTCGCGTGGTCCCGGCGGAAGACTGGGACGTTGGTAACGCCCTGGGCGACTACCTCCGGTCGGAGGGGCTGGACGTGCAGACCGGCGTCAGGATCGACCGAGTGAGTCGGGATAGCGGCGGCTACACGATCCAGTTTCGTGCCGGGAGCGACACGCGAACCGCTCGAGCGGACCAACTGCTCGTCGCCACCGGTCGCCGGGCCAACACGACCGGGTTCGGGCTTGAGGGGATCGGCGCGGGCCTCGGCGAGATGGGGGAGATCGCCATCAACGAGTTCTTGCAGACCACGAACCCGGACGTCTACGCCGCGGGCGACGTGATTGGTGATCCGATGTTCGTGTACGTGGCGGCCTATGGCGGGGCCCTGGCGGCGGAGAACGCGCTGGCCGGGAACGGGCGCCGGTACGATTTGTCGGTGCTGCCGAAGGTGACCTTCACAGATCCAGCCGTTGCGTCCGTCGGTCTCACCGAGGACCAGGCGCGCGCTCAGGGGATCGAGCCGCTCAACGCGAAGCTGCCGCTCGAGCACGTAGCGCGCGCGTTCGCGGCGCGGGACACGCGGGGATTCATCAAGCTCGTGGCCGACGCTGGCACGAAGAGGATTATCGGCGCCCACATCCTCGCGGCCGAGGCGGGCGAGATGATCAACGAGCCGACTCTAGCGATCAAGTTCGGGCTGACGATCGGGGATCTTACATCGATGTTCCACCCGTATTTGACGCTATCGGAAGGGATCAAGCTTGCTGCACAGAGCTTCAGTAAGGACGTCACGCAGCTGTCGTGCTGCGCG
The DNA here is from genome assembly GCA_964465315.1 of uncultured Gemmatimonadaceae bacterium. Taxonomy (GTDB): domain Bacteria; phylum Gemmatimonadota; class Gemmatimonadetes; order Gemmatimonadales; family GWC2-71-9; genus AG41. Next base: position 40,429 of record CAYXIK010000017.1, read on the forward strand.
GCGTAATCCTTGGCTCGATGAGTAAGCGTCTCTTCCAGGCAGGTTCCCTCGTGGGCGGGACGGCGGCCGCGGTCACCAGTGCGGCGGCCAGCATCTGCTGCATCGGGCCGCTGGCGATAGCGCTCCTCGGGGTGAACGGCGCGATCTTGGCGGCCGCCTTCAAGCCGTACCGGGTCTATCTCCTCAGTGGCTCGCTCGCGCTGCTCGCGGGTGCGTTCTGGAGCGCGTATCGCCGGGCCCCACCGCGCGGCGGCGCGGCGTGCCCCGTGCCGGCCGGTCGCTGGACCAGAATCGTCTTGTGGGTAGCGCTGGGACTATGGATCGGAGCGGTCGTCATTCAGTACCTCGCAAACCGCTTGTGGTTGAAAGGAGGAGTGGTGTTATGACAACGGTCAGAAGGCTCGGCCTGATCCCCGTGGGACTCCTGTTGGCACTGCAGGTGGGCGCGGGCGCCGATGGACCCTTCGTCGCCTTGGACGGAGCCGCTCAGCCGCTCAAGAACGCGTTCAATGCTGACGCTGGCAAAGTGCGGTTGCTGATGTACGTGAGTCCGACATGCGGCGAATGTTTGCGTGGCGCGAAGCTGGCTCAAAACCAGGTTCTCGCGACCATCGGCGATCCGACCCTCCGGGTTTACGTGGTCTGGGCACCGAAGAACGGCGGCCGGGAACAGGATGTCGGGCGAGTGACTCAAATCGTGACCGACCCGCGGGCAGCACAATACTGGGATGGGCATCGGGTCCTCACGGACGCCTACGACCGGATGCTCGCGTTGAGCGGCCCGTGCGCCGGGATCTTCATGTTGTATGGAAGACAAGCGCGCTGGGAGGGCGCGGCACCTCCACAAGCGGACTATCTGGAAGATGCGCACGCCCAAGAATTCAATCGCCCCTATTCGCAATACGATCCGCAGCGCTTCGCGGACACAGCACGCGCGATGCTCAATAGGAAGAGCCAGTAGCAGTCTGTGCGCTCCAACGCGATCACACCCGAGGGGCGGATCATCGCCTTCGGTGGCCTCGCCGTCCGAGAGATGCCGCATCGGTTCCAAGTTGACGGGCGGACGCTGTATACGTGGTGTGCTTGGGACAGTCTCTTCATCCCGGTCATCTCGGGGTCGAGGCCGAGGTGGAATCGCCCGCGCCAGGCAGCAGCGCCCGCGCCCGGCACAGGCGATAGCGACCTTTTGCCACTACATCCTCTTCTTCCCTGACGGCGAGACGGCTGCGGCGTGGACGAGGAGCCATCCCGAGTTGTTCTGGGCATCGGTGTCGTAACCCCAGGCCCGAAGATCAACAAGGTGTCGCGGGAAACGCACAGCAGAACTCACAGCACCCCCCGTCGAGGAGCGCGGGCTCGTCAAGCACAGGGCGGGATAGACGGCGCCCGCCCGCGGCTAGAGTCGAGGGTACCCGAGCAGGTAAGTGACATGTCCAGGCGTTGACGAGATCGGCGCTTGTCCCGATTGCCACTCGTAGGTGTCAGGTGCCGCGCCTTGCCCGAGGCGACGAAGCTCTTCCACGGTGTACGCCCGAAGTTGCGATATCATTCCGTCCCACAGGCACGTCAAGGGAACCAGCGGCAGAACATACGTCCACAGTAACCGAGGCCAGCGGAAAGGCCGAATGAACGGCGTCGCGAGGGCAACAAACACCGGCGTCAACAAGGTCAGAAGAATCACAAGGAAGGCCCGTTCGGGGATCTCAAAAACGGCAATGGGCACTCCCGCATTTGTGGCATCGCGCAACACAGCCGTCGCGTCGGTTGGTCGAAAGTGGTGAAATGAATTGAAGATCGTTCGGACCCCCCTTAGATCCTTTGGGACCGCTCGAGCGTCGACCGGCCGCGCGACGAAGTTGATTCTCCCGTTGGACATGGTTTCGGCCCACTGAAAGGCCGGCAGATTGGGAAACCGGTCGGTCAGGGTGAAGCGCACATCCAAGCCATCGGCGGCCAGTGCCTCCTGCAGCGCCGGGATGGGGCCCCCACCCCCCGAGCACAGATCGATCACGTGAGCCGCCTTCGTTGCACGCAGCGTTTGTGCGAGCAGCGCAACCACCGGTCGGTGCAAGCCGAACGTGATTTCGATGAAGCGAATGTAATCTGTGGCCAGGTCGCGGATGCCGGCGGGAAACCAGGGCTGGTCCTCGAGTTCGAACAAGTGCAGTCTTGGGATCAGCATGCTGCAGTAGATGGCAGGCAAAGCGTGTTATGCGCTACGCGCAGTTGTGCGGCGTGTCGGCGCGATCACCGAACCCGAAGCGAGAAACATCAAACCCAACCAATACTCTTCGATATCTAGCTTCTCAACATGCTTCGCCAACACGCGCCAAGGTGCGTAGCCTGGCTTGGGAGTTGTTGAGAAGGTGAGCTTGAAGAGCATCTGCAGGACGGGGTTCAAGATCCTTCCCAGGCGATGGCTTGAGAACTTCGCTCCGAACGCAGCGACGCGGGCATTGTCTCTTAGATGCGGAAAGATATTCTCCAGAGCCTCTTCCAAGAGGATGACATCCGTAGCAAACATGAGCAGACCATCGAACATACCAGTCAGATGAACAGTCCGGGCATCGGCCTCGATGACCTGAACATTTCTCCACTGGTTTCTTTCTATTCGTCTTCTTGCGTTGATGCTGATCACAGGGCTGATCTCGACCCCGATCACTTGACCCGATGGGCCGACGGCACGAACGAGGTACGGAAAGCTGCCGCCCGGTCCGCAACCCACATCGAGAACACGATCACCTTCTCTCAGACAAAGCAACTCCACTGCCTTTTGACGCACGGGCTTTATGAACGAAGCATCGAAATCTGGAAAGGGTCTGAGAAGGTAAGCGAGACGACCGTAGGGTGGCGTGAGATCTCTTCTGGTTTGAGTCATCGAAATGTTCCTTGCGCGTGTTACACGGCACGCCACCACGCGGTGAAGCTAGGCCTTGGTGCGGGCACGCAGCGCCAGTTGAGCCAGATGAACAGGGGGATGCTGAAGGCCAAAGTGCCAAGGAGCGACAGCGCCGTAAACCAAGGCCACCTAACGGGGCCTAGCGGCTTTCGGGCGAAGAGATAGGCAAGCAGGAAGGTCGACATCAGTAGATCGACAAAGAACGCGAGGGCCATTCTGTCGGCAAGCGCCGCCGAGAGCGATGAATAGTCGTTGAGCAGCCAGTAGAAGAAGAGTCCGCCAGGAGCGAGTAGGCCGATTAGTGCAAGGAAGACTAACCGCATGTTCGCTATCTCCAAACGGCCATGCCGTCGCAAAGGTGGGTATTCGGTCTGGCGCGCCGCCCAAATGGATCGCGGTTGAGCTGCGGCGCCTAGGCTCGTTCGTCACAAAGGAATTCTACGCCGACCGCCGGGCGCTGCCAGCTCCAAGCGCGCCACGCTGGGCGCGGAGGCCGCGCCCACCCCGGGCCCCCACGGGGACCTGGCATGCCATCCGCGGGTTCTGGGTGACCGCGCGCAAAGGCCATCTGCCGAGGATGTAGCGCAAGAGCGCGGATGGGCAAGCACGGATATGGTCTTCAACGTGTGCACGACGGTCGCCACGCTACAGGCGGGCGTTTGATGAGGGAGTGGAGGTCCGTGAAGTCCTCGCCTAGCCGGATTCAGGGATTATTCAGGGACCCCGGCACAACACAGCGCCGAGGCTCTCCTGCGAACCTCAGCGCTGCGAAGTCGTGCTCAATCGGGACGGCGGGATTTGACGCGTCCGGCGGCGTCAGCCGCCGGTGCCGGGCTCGGCCCGGCAAGCGGAGCGGAGGCGCCGCAGGCGCCGAAGCTCAACCCGCGACCCCCTGAACCCCATGCAACTGGTTAGGAGACCGAGTTACGACACCGAGTAGCAATCACGCGACGTTCTGGGCATCGGTGTCGTAACAGCTGGCCCGAAGATCTACCGGATGTCGTGAGAAACTCACAGCAGAACTCACAGCACAGGACCCCTGAACTGCTCAGGGGGTCATCGCTTTTTTGACTCCGTGAGGCTGCCGCAGCAGAAGAGCGTTCAGCGTCATCGTCACCGCTCGGACAACTCTCCCGTCTTGATGCCCCGCACCAGCTCATTCCATTCGGTGCGGGAAAGGGAGGTGATGTTCCGTGCTTCGCCGATAGTCACGTGGCCGTCCTCGTACACTTCGACGGCTGGGCACTCTGAGCACTGCGGGCAAAGAGAATAGGTCTGCTTTAGAATCGCGCTCATAGCTTCTCCTTTCGGGTCTCCGGACTATTTCAGTGCCGAGCCACCGCTGTGGACTCGATAATTCCGTACATACAGGAACGCGCGAGCGGAAGGGGCCGTCTACGAGCAAGGGCCAGTGCGAGCGACCGCTGCAACGATTGTAGCTCGGCGATCCGAGCTCGAACTTCCTTGCGGCGAGTGCTAGGAGGTCCCGGACGTGCTCACACGGTGGCGACGCGCCTTCCGCGACTTTGAGGACCTCGCGGACCACGTCAAGCGTGAGGCCGAGCGCCTGGGCCTTGCGAATGAAGCCGATCCGGTCCGCCATCGTGCCGTCGTATACCCGGTAACCGGTGCGGGTTCGACGCGGCGGGGGTACGAGCCCGAGCCGCTCGTAGTAGCGCAGCGTGTCGGGCGTCACCCCTGCGACGGCGGCTAGCTCGCCTATCTTCACGAAGAGCCTCGCTCCCGCGCGGCCTCGGTCGCGGACATGCCCCTAAGATGAACCTTGGAGCGCACTCCAGAGTCAAGTCCCGAAACTTCCCGCACTCTGGACATCGGTGCCCTCACCCCTCCAGGTCTCGACACCCTCGCGCACGATCAGCGGGACCATCGCCAGCGCCGCCACGGGATCGGCGCACCACCAACCGAGCACCGCGTTCAGCCCCAAACCGAGTAGGGTCGTCGCAGAGAGCCACCAGAATGGCGCGAATTATCCGCGCTTGCTGAACCGGTGGCGCGGTGCGCAGGATCTGTATGAAACGTTGACGCGTCGTCCCTGGATACTCGCTCGGGTCAATCTCCAAGCCGCAGTACACGACGTAGAACTCACCGTGCGAGGCATAGGAGAAATCCCCAAGGCACCCGCCGCTAACTCCGATGTACTCGTTGACGAGACGCATAATCTCGCCACCGGCCAAGGGGTTGGATTCCATTCATTTGGACACCAAATCTAGACTGCTGCACTGATGGCGTGACACGACGACAGCGAAGGGCCCCGACGACCGAGGTCCGCCGCCGGGCGTCAACACGAAAGCCAGGCGCCGCCGAGAGCGAAGAATAGTCGTCGCCCCTCCCCCGCTAACCGTGAGTTTCTCACGACACCGGGTTGGTGGTGCGTCGCGGTCCTGGGCGGGACGAAGTACGTGTCGAGCTCGATGAAGAGGTCGTGCGCCAGCAGGGCGGTCGCGCTGACGAGCACCAGGACGATCGTGACAGCGAATCGCTTCATCGTGGAGCCGCCACTGGGCAACAAGAGCGCGTTGACCGTGACCGTCACGGTGCTCGCGCTCATCGCGAGCGCGGCCCACGCCGGCTTGAGCAGGATTCCGAGTGACGGGTACAGCACGCCCGCCGCGAGCGGGATCGCCACGACGTTGTAAATCGCCGCCCAGAAGAGGTTCTGCTTGATCTTGCGGCGCACGCGGCGCGCGAGCGCGAGAGCCGCCGGGACGTCGGCCGGGTCGTCCTTCATGAGAATCACCCCGGCCGTCTCGATGGCCACGTCGGTGCCAGCCCCGATCGCGATTCCCACCGATGCCGCCGCCAGCGCCGGCGCGTCGTTCACCCCGTCCCCAACCATGGCGACCCGTCGGCCCTGCTCCTCGAGTCGCTCGATCGCCGCAGCCTTTTCGGCCGGTAGCACTTCGGCTCGGACATCGTCGATCCTGAGCGTGCGGGCGACGGCGTCGGCCGTGGCGCGGCTGTCGCCTGTGAGGAGCAGCACGCGGGCGCCCATGCCGTGGAGCGCGGCAACGGCAATCTTGGCGGTGGGACGAATTCGGTCGGCGACGGCGATCACGCCCAGTAACCGGCTCTCCGCGGCGACATAGAGCACGGTCTTCGCTTCTGCGCGGAGCCGCTCGGCCTCGGCGTCCATGGCGGATGCCACGCCGTATCGCTCCAGCAGCTTCCTATTGCCGAGCAGCACGGTCTGCCCGCCAACGGCGGCGACTACACCGTGACCCGGGATCTCCTCGAAGCTCGACGTCGACTCGATGGCGAGCGCCCGCTGCTTGGCGGCCTCGAGAATTGCTACAGCGAGCGGGTGCTCGGAGTGCGCGTCCGCCGCGGCAGCGAGCCGCAGCACCTCGGTCTCACTCACCCCGGGCGCGGGCATCACGTCGGTCACGGACGGCCGCCCCTCTGTGAGTGTGCCGGTCTTGTCGAACACGACGGTGTCCACTTGCGCCGTTGCCTCGAGCACCGTGGCGTTGCGAAACAGGATGCCGGCCCGCGCCGCACGGCCCACGCCGACCGTAATGGCGGTTGGCGTCGCGAGTGCGAGCGCGTCCGGGCAGGCGATCACGATCGCGGCCACGGCCGTCGAGAGTGCGAACGCGATGCCCTCGTGACCGAACAGGAGCCACGCCGCAAACGTGATCAGGCCAGCGCCGAGCGCGACGATCACCAGGTACTTCCCTGCGAGGTCGGCGAGGCGCTGCGCCGGCGCCTTGGAGGATTGCGCCTCGCGCACCATCGCCACGATGCGGGCCAGCGCCGTGTCGGCGCCGACCTTGGTGGCCTGAAACCGGAACGCCCCCTGCTGATTACGGGTCCCGCCGACGACCTCGGCCGCTGGGCCCTTCGGTACCGGCACCGGCTCGCCGGTCAGCATCGACTCATCTACGTAGCTCGACCCCTCCGTGACCACGCCGTCCACCGGTACGGTATCCCCTGGCCGCACGGCCAGGACATCGCCGACGGCTACCTCCTCGAGCGGGACCTCCTGCTCGACGCCGTTCCGCACGCGCCGCGCAGTGGGCGGGGCCAGCGTGAGGAGCGCCTCGACCGCCCGACCGGTGGCGAAGCGGCTACGCATCTCGAGCCAGTGGCCGAGCAGGCTGAACGTCGTCAGCATCGCCGCGGCGTCGTAGAACAGCTCGCCGGGAAGCCCGAACGTCACTGCAGCCGAATACATGTAGCTCGCGAGAATCCCGGTCGCGATGAGCGTCATCATCGTGAGCTGCCCCTGCCGCAACGACCGCCACGCGGACGACAGGAACGGCCATGCGCCCCACCACACGACGGCGGAGGTCAGCACGAACCCGAGGAGCTCGTGCGAGAGGCCGAAGGGCGGCGTGAGCGCGCGGCCGAAGAGCGAGGTGCCGAGCTGCGAGTAGATGATGATCGGGATCGTGAGGATCGCCGACCCGATGAAGCGCCGCAGCATGTCCTGCACCATGTGCGCCCCGTGCCCGGCGTGCGCGTCGGGAGCGTGATGGTGTTCGACCGGCGTCTCGATGGCCGCCTCCTGACAAGCGCACCCGTAACCGGCCCGACGCAGGGCGTCGTGCAGCGCCGCAACGCTCGTCGCGTGCGGATCGATGGCGACGTGGGCGACGGCGCGGGTGCGATCGAGGTGCACGCTGTGCACCCCGGGCGAGCCTGCAAGCAAACGCTCGATCCCCGTCAGCTCGCTCGCGTCGTGGCAGTTCTTGATGTTGATCTCGAGCGTCGTGGCGTCCCCCGGAAGATCCGACGCGTAGCCCTGGTGATGCTCGTGCCCCACGTGGTCAGCCTAGCCCAGCCCTCTGATAGCGCCGCACCAGTACGGCGCCTCCTGCAAACGCCACCACGATGACCGTGATCGCGCCGCCGGTCACCAAGGCGCTTCGGGCGCGGGCGATTGCGATGGGGTCGCGCACTAGGTCTAGCCTCCTCGGGTGGCTGACGGGAGATCAACGTGGCTGCTCGCGCTACCACGTTGACCCCGACGGAGGCGACCTCGTCGCCATCCGCCGCGACGGCGACGACGCGATACGATCCCACTGGCAGGTTGGCAGGCACGACAAGCGACGCGGCAAACGCACCCAGTGAATCCGTGCGGACGTCGGCGAGCCGTGTCCGGCCAGCGATCCCCACCAGTTCAATGTTCAGGTTTGCCCGGCGACTAAAGTGCTCACCGGTGGTCGCCACCGAGTCCCCGGGCGCGAGTCGCCGGGTGGCAAGCTTCAGCACGCCCTTCTCGTGAGCGCCAATCTGCGGGGCCAACAGGCTGAAGAATGCCACCGCAAGACTTGTGACGACGGCGGTTTGCCTCCAGTTCGTCATAACGTTTCCTCCTCCCCTACATCCTCATGTTGAGATGCGCCTGACTCGGGGCCAAGGCCGCATAGATGATTGCGACGATCATGAGCGCGAATAGCAGAACCCCCACGCATCTGGTTATCGCAGCGAGCCGACTGTCCGTGCGGTCAGTCACGGGCACGAGTGCCAGGAATCCGAACAGCACGGCCGGCGCGAGCAGCATGCCCGGGAGGCCGAACAGGTTCTCCGCCGCATAGAGCCACAGAAAGGGCCAGAACGGCTTGGTCACCTCGAATCCTTCAACGCCTGGTGCGAGCAGCGGCGCAGGCGCGGCGAGCGCCAGCGTTGCCACCACGGCGACAAGAATGAGCGCGAACCCGCTCAGTAGCCGCAGGTGCGTGTTGAATGGCACCCGGGGCTCACCTCCGGCGCTCACCCCCAGGTGCCGGATCAACCAGAGATGGAGCGAAAGCAAGGCCACGAGTGTGATCGGCAACACGGTCACGTGCAACCCATACATCCGGGTCAGCAGCGGGCTCGAGGGCGTGAAGTTCGGCTGAAACGGCGCGCCGAGCGACCCGACGACCTGCGCGCCCGCCATCAGGTGCTCGAGCGCTTCCACCGCCTCCTGGTCCGCTTTGAGCAACGTCCCCGTGAGCGCGAGGCCGAGGAGTAGCGCCAGCAGGAGCACGCCGCTCCACCACAAGCCCTCCCGGGGTTGCCGGAAGCCGCGGCGCCAGAAGATGGCGGCGAGATGTGTGAACACCAGAGCCACTGCGGCGGTCGCGCTCCAGACGTGGACGTCACGAAGGACGGACACGAGCGGCAGGCGCGTGATGATGTAGCGGATGGACTCGTGGGCGTCGAGGGGGGTCGGGTCGTAGAACTGCGTCAGGATGATTCCGGTGACCGCGAGGAGCGTCAGCGCCACGAGGGTCAGAGCACCCAGCATGAAATCCAGCCTGTTCGCCCGCGCTGGAATCGGATACTCCAGAGCCGCCAGCGCGAACCGATCCCTCACCCACCCGTCAGTCATGGGAGCCTCGATGCATCTGCGGCATCCCGTGCATGTCCATCCCGCCGCTACCGCTCCCCGCGGGTCGCAAGCGGATATAGATCGCTGCCCCCACCGGCGCGCGGCTCCCGTACACGGAGTCAAGGGTTGCCGGGACGAAGTTGACCGACCCGCGTACGCCCAATCCGGCCGTGAGTCCGCCCACGATGCCGACGGTGCGGACGTAGCCCAGAGCCAATGCGCCGACATCGTATTCCGTCGTCGGGGGCACCGACGGGATCACCAACTCCTCGGCGCTCTTCCGCACGTACTCGGCGCGACCGAAGATCGAGTTCCTACCATCAAGATCAACTGTGCTTTCCACGAGCACGCTGCTCGAAAGCTCCCCGGTTCCGATCCGGTTGTTCGCCCCGTAGATGATCGCGCTGGACCACGTTGCGTTGTTGCCGATGTGCTGAGTCGTCAGCGCAGCCGCGCCGAGGCGATGGAGCGACTCGTCAGGGTGCAGCCCTTCCGGGCTCTTCAGGTAGGCATACCAGGTGGAGAGACTCCAGCGCGGGTCCGGATTGACGGTCAAGCGTCCACTGTAGGAATCCAGGCGCCGGCCGGCGTAGTCGAAGTTCGTGCGATTCTCGTCCGGCTCCCGACCATTGAACCAAGACCCTTCGAGCTTCACGCTCCGCGTGTACACGCCCGCGGTCACGACCCCAAAGGTGATGTGGGTGCCGTCCTGCCAGTGGTGGGAGATCGGCGCCAAGGGATCGTCGGTTGCGGAGGGCCGATGCGGGAACGCTACCGGCCCTACCGCCGGCTCACCGACCGGCGCCACATAAAGAGAGAGCGCGAGATTCCGAGCCACCGGTCGCTCATACAAGGCGGCGAGCTCCATGAAGAGGTCGTGCGGGTGCTGACGATCGTGCAGCGGCGCGCCCTGATAAGATTCCCCGGTCTGGACGAGCAAGGGATAGCCCCGACTGCCGATGGTTCCTGGCTCGGCACTCAGCATTCCTCGGAGCTGGAGGTGGCCTCCGGTCAACGGCCGGGTGGCCGCCGCCATTACCCAGTTGACGATCCCCAGCTGATTACTCCCGCGCGACCCTCCCTGCCAGTCGTATTGAAAGAAGCCCTCCCCGTGCAACATCAATGTCCAACGCCCGAGCACGAGGTGGGCGGCGTGCATCTCCGAGGCGTCGGGCAGCCAGGAGGTGCCCGACCCCATACGCGTTTCCGGGATGCCGAGAGGCGCCGGGCTCGTCTCCATGTGGTGTTGCATTTCCATCTGCGCGCTGAGTGGCCCTGCCGTCGCGGCCACGTGCGCCAGCACCGCGGCCACCGAGCCGCTGAGAATCCTTCGCATGTTTTGATCCTCAAAGCCAAAGTCGCAATTGCGCGCCGCTCGCGCGGCGCAGACGCACTGCTTTTGGGATGGTCGACTTAGGCTTGGGGTGGTGGAGAGGGCGGCGGCGCGAGGTGTGAGGGGAGCGTGGACACCGGCTCGCGAACCGTGAATCGAGACGCTGCACGCAAAGCGACTGGGATGTTGCTCCAGGCGGCTGCCGCAGGGCCCGCAGTCGGGCAGGCGCTCCCGGCGGCGCAGCCGAGCCCGGGTGCGTCGGGATGACAGGCGTGCTGTGGGTGTTGAGCAACGAGCGAGAAGCCTTGAGCCGTCGGCACCGGCGTCGGGGTTCGGTCGTGACTCGAGTGCATGTCGCATGGGGCCGCCGCCTGAGCCAGCAGGCTCAGGCACATCGGCAGCCCGCTGCCTGCCGAAGCCACGGACAAGGCGACGACGAGGGCGATGCCTCGCAGAGCGATGGGCGCGCGGGAGAAGTAGATCACGGCCACCAAAAAGATAACACGAGAGTTTACTCTTCTCCTTCTTGTCTCAAGGCTTCAACGCCCTCACGCACGATCAACGGCAACATCGCGAGCGCTGCTACTGGGTCGGCCCACCACCAGCCCAGCGCCGCATTGAGACCCAGGCCGACAAGGGTCGTGGCCG
>CAYXIK010000018.1:0-13480 GCA_964465315.1 uncultured Gemmatimonadaceae bacterium
CACAACCCGCCCGAGAGTCGAGCCGTGGAATATCGGCTCGATACGTTGGCCATGACGGCGACGGTCGTCTGGCAATACCGGCATTCCTCACCAGTGTTCACGCCGTATGTCGGTTCGGCCCAGCGGTACGGGAACGGCCACACGCTGGTCGGCTTTGGAGCGGCGGGACTCATGACCGAGGTCGCAGCGGACGGCTCTGTGGTGTGGGAGGGCCGCCTCACGGCGGCGGGCCAGCCGGCGATGCTGTTCTATCGCGTACGGGAGCTGCCATCGCTCTACGCGCACCAACTGCCATAGCATGCTCGGAGCGGTGGCAAGGTCACGCGCAGCTGCCGCACCACCCAGCCGAGAACCAGGCCCGCGCCAGAGCCAGCTCGGGCGATTCGAGCCGCGCCGTTGGCCTAGCGCGACCGCACACGGTCTGCATGAGCGTTTTTGTTTAGGGCGACGGCTCCAAATCATGCTCGGCGGCAAGCCGGCGGGCGAAGTCTTCGTAGGTGCGCACCGCGGCCGCCCGCTCGCCGAGTCGGTCGAGGAGCGTGATCAACCCGTGGTATTGCGAGCAAGCGTAAACGCGAAGGGTGCGCTGTTGGAAGTCGAGCTGTGGCGGGAATGCTCCTGCAAACGCTGGCGCATGCGGTTCGTCCGGCCGACATAGAGATGGCGACCCCGCTCAGAGAACAGATAGATGCCCGCTGTCGGCATGTCGTGGGGAAGAGCGTCGACTTTCACTGGCGGCGCTGCCATGAGTTGCCGGTAGAGCGGCTCGAGAAGGTCAACGAAGTTCCTGAACTTCCTGTTCATGGCGGTAACTGATGCAGGCCGACCAAACCGAAGGAAAGTCGTTGTCGCAGGTTCGCTCGAAGGATTACGCTCCAGGCAAGCTAAAAATGAATGCCCGGCCCGAGAATCCCGACGAAAATCACCGAGGCGATGCATCCGGCGACGATCCAGGCATAGCTACGATCCAGCTCGGCTGGTTCTGCTGATCGGTCGCTGCCGCGCGTGAACTGGATGAGCCAGAGAAGCCCCGAGGCGCCGCCAAAGGACGCCGCAGCAGCAGAGATCGCGATGAGGACGGGACCCACAGGATTGAACAATCCCGAGAGGCAGAAAAGAAGACCGCCGGCGACATATGCAGGGACGCTGAGCAGCCTGCTTCTCCTCATGGAAAGATCGTCGCTGCCGACAAGCGCACCCAACCGTTGCCCCGATTGGCGAGCGAGAAGAAAATAGACCGCTCCCCCCAACACCGCCATTGCCGGACGCCAGATGAAGGGCGACACTGTACCGCTTGCGACATCGGCCCAGTCGCCAACGTTCCCGACACCCGAGAAGAGGAAGTAGCCGGCTCCCATCAAAAGGTTCAGCGTAGTGAAAAGCCACAGAAAGTAGGAAATATGCGGCTTGCGCACCGGATTGCTCGCTTTAAGAGCGACGAGCCCAATTGCACCTGCGATGAAATTTACGATCGTGCCCGCTGCCGCGACGCCACGACGGGCGAGCGCACTGATCGCTTGCTCACTGCAATCGAAGTGCACTGAGGAGAGCACGTTGGGTTTCCCGCCGAGGGCCACGCAGGCTGCGCCATGCCCAACAGCCTCGTGCGAGACGTTCGAAACGGCGTACGCGACGAGCGCAATCGCTGTGACCGTCAGGAGATCTGGGAGGGAGCGGTCAGATTCTTTGGTAGCCACTCAGCCCATAATGCACCGCTGCATTGGTCCCGTCCAGTCGGTGCGCACTGGCTGTTCTTCAGACGTACGTGGTACCTCTCCGGTCGTGGGCGCTAGCGGTGGAGGCAGTCACTAGAGGGCTGGACGATTCAGGATGTCGAGGTTCTCAGCGAGACTCTTGGGACCCTCCGCTTGACACTCCCGTAAACTGGTACTACCGATAAGCGGAAGTACCCGGTAAATTCAAGGTACTGATACCTCGGGCGCCTATGGTAAGGCTCCAGGTGGCCAAGCTCCTACGTCAACGCCGGATGTCGGTCTACCGCCTGGCGAAGCTCTTGCGGCTGCCACCGACTACGGTGTACCGCCTCGTCCGCGGGCCGGTGAGGCGCGTGGACGTGCATGTGCTGGACCGGCTGTGCGCAGTCCTGGACTGCAGCGTGGCCGACTTGTTCGAGCGCACCGGCGAGCGGCCCCGCCAACCAAGGAGGGCACGCTGAAAGGGGACGAGTTGTACCGAAGAGGGGACCCGGGCCGCATGATCGAGGCGCTGTGTCGGGCGCTGGAGTGTCGCCCGGAGGACTTGTTCGACTACCGCCCCGAGGGACCTAAACACGGGAGGAAGCCGTGAGCCGAACGCGAGGAGGCGTCTTCACCCGTCGCCAAGGCGGCGTGGCGCGGTGGTATGGGCGCCTGCCGGATGGACGCCGCGCCACCTGGGCACCGTGCGGCACCGCAGCAAGCACTTGGAGTACCGCGTCGAGCAGCACGCCGCTAAGTTGGGGGACCGGCTGGGGGCGCTGCGGCAGGCTACTAGCTCTGAAAACGACTCTGTTTTGGGCGCCCCCAACGCCGACCGCGTAAGTTGAAGCAGGACAACGCGGGCCTGTAGCTCAGGTGGTTAGAGCGCACGCCTGATAAGCGTGAGGTCGGTAGTTCAACTCTACCCAGGCCCATCAAGCGTTTGGCCCCTGTCGGGTGTACCCGGCGGGGGCTTTTCCATAGCACCTTTAGCACTTTCCTATAGTGATTGCGGGTGCCAGGGACCTGTTCAGGGGCGGCATCCCTTACGACTTCGCTTTCTTCGACGGTTTCGACTTGCCAGAACTGTTGAGGGCGACCGCTTGGCGAACGAGCGCCTTGAAGGCGGGCTCGTCGACTTTTTGTCCTTCGTGGATGTCGATCGCGCGGCGTACGTTTCCGTCGAGACTTGCGTTGAAGAGACCGGCCGGATCGTTCAGAGACGCGCCCTTGGCGAAGGTAAGCTTCACCGCATTCTTGTAGGATTCGCCAGTGCAGATAATGCCGTCGCGCGACCAAACCGGGTTGCCCCACTTCCACTCCTCGACCACGTCCGGGTCTGCTTCCTTGACGAGCTTGCGTATTCTGCTCAGGGTTTCCCCGCGCCAGTCCCAGAGTTCGGCGATTCTTTTCGAGATCAGCTCCGATGCCGACTGGCCTTGGCTCGTCCCCGACCTTTTCATGTTCTATTCCTAGAAGTTAGAGATATTCGATTTGCACGACAGGACTATTCCTTTGGAGCGCGGCATGCTCAGGTCCGTGTGCGAGAGGGCCGATCAGGGGTCTCAACGCCGAACTGTTTTGCGTACTCGGCGTTCAGCCGCTGCCAGCCACCGAACTTCATCGCGTCGGGACCAACGATGCGGCCGATGGGGGTTCCGCTGAGCAAGTGATCCAGAACATCGAAGCAAATGTGCCACCCGGCCGCACCCATCGAGATGAAGCGGCGATCGATGTTGGTCCACAGCGTCAGGCGCGTGCCGCCACCGAGGGCTTCGAGTTGCCACCGCATATCGAAGCCACCCCAGTTGTACTCAAGCACCTTGGGAGCGTCTGCTCGCGTCACTCTGGCTTCGGTAACGTGCAGAGCGGGCGCTCCCACCGTGGTGAGCTTCACCGTGGCTCCAACCGTCCCCAAGCTCCCATCGGCGTCGAAGGGCGCCCAGTCGCGCAGCTGCGCGGGGTCGGTTAGCGCCTGCCAGACTTTCTCCGGCGAATGGCGCAGCTCTCTGACGAGAATGAGCGTCCACTTCTCTCCGTCCCTTTGTATCCGCGCCCCGCTGGCTGGACCCGGTGTGTACTGCTCGCGATCAGCCATTCTTCTTCTCCTAGAGGTTAGCGAGGCCGTCGCGCGCGGACGGCGGGGCGTCAGGCCGCCGACGTGAGCGCGTACCGCCCGTAGGCCACGAACGCCGCCAGCAGCCCCATCACGACGGCCCAGACCATCGGGTTAGTAGCGGCCAGTCTAAGCGAATACCGCGCGTATAGCCCGGCGAGGACCAGGGTTTCCAGCGCGAGCGCGGCGGCGGCGAGCGGGGTCAGGGCCGGCATCCACTTCGCGGCGGCCGGGACGATCAACAGGACCGCACCCAACATCTCGAGCACGCCGAGGGCGCGCCATCCGCCGCGCGAGAGCGCGCGCATGTGGTTCGCGAGCGCGTCGAACTTGAACACTTTGTATGACCCCCCCGCGAGGTAGAGCACGGCGAGCGCGACCTGGAGGACCCACAAGAGGACGTTCATCGATGCGTTCTCCTTGTCTTCCTTTTCGTTGGTGTTGACTGATCCATGCGGTCGAGGTGGCGTTCGAGAGCATCCACGTGAGCGGACCAGAACCGGCGGAACGGAGCCAGCCAGGCATCCACCTCCTGAAGTGGTTCAGGTTTCAGCCGGTAGAGACGGCGCTGTGCGTCCACCGTGGATTCCACGAAACCGGCCTCGCGCAGCACGCGCAGGTGCTTTGACACGGTCGGCTGCGGCATACGAAGCTGACGCTCGATCTCTCCCACCGACTGTTGGGACGAGACTAGGAGGCTCAAAATCGCGCGGCGGTTCGGCTCCGCAATGATTGCGAACACAGATTCCATTCTCTTGATATACTCCACAGAGCATATGCGTGTCAAGGTATATACGGGAACAGTGCGAAGCCCAAAAGGGGCCGAAAAGACCGTACGCAAACTTTTGCTCAAGTCTGTATCTACTTGTTAGAGCAAGCACTTCGAGAGTAGACTCAGCTAGGCCGGAGTGCGGGGGTTTCGCTGGTAAGCGGGAGGTCAGTGGTTCAACTCCACTTCGGCCCATTGAGCGTAAACCAAAGCCCCGACGCCGGTTCTCTGGTGTCGGGGCTTCCTGGCCTGAGTGGAGCCCCGACATGCCAATTCCGTACTATCACGTGGATGCCTTCACGGGAGAGCTCTTCGCTGGCAATCCCGCCGGTGTGTGCATGCTTTCCGCCTTTCTCGCGGACAACACCATGCACGAGATTGCGGCGGAGAACAGGCACAGCCAGACCGCCTTCGTGGTTCCTCGCGCCGATGGCGATTTCGACCTGCGCTGGTTTACGCCTGACGTCGAAGACGATCTCTGCGGACACGCGACCTTAGCATCGGCCTATGTGCTCACGCTGCGGAAGCACACCGCGTGGCCGGTTCGATTCCACACGCGCAGTGGCGTGTTGATCGTGTCTCGTGAACAGGACAGCTTCGAACTGGACTTTCCTGCCAGGCCACCGCAATCGTGTGAGACGCCGGTCGAGCTCTTGCCGGCCCTGGGCCTCGAGACGGCGCAGGTGATGAGATCACGCGACTACCTCGTCGTGGTGGATGCCGCTGAGCAAGTGCGAGCGCTCTCGCCCAACATCGCCGCGCTCGCCAGACTCGACATCGGGATCGGCGGCACGATCGTCACCGCTCCCGGCGAGGCCGACGTGGATTACGTATGCAGATTTTTTGCCCCTGCCGTCGGCATCGCTGAGGATCCCGCTACCGGCTCTATACACTGCACCCTCGCACCCTATTGGGCTGCGCGGCTCGGTAAGGAGGCGTTGCACGGGCAACAGCTGAGTGCCCGCGGTGGTCGTATGCGGTGCAAGGTCGCCGGCGATCGCGTAAAGATTGCCGGCAAGGCACGCCTGTATCTCCAGGGCACAATCGACCTGTAGGCCCACTGCAGCGACGAACTCCACTCAGGCCGATCACGGTAACAAGAAGCCCCGACACCGGTTCGCTGGTGTCGGGGCTTCGTCGTTTCGGGCAGCCGGGACGCAACCCGCCGCTTACGTTGTGAATTCGAGCTCAAAGACTGCGATCGGGCTTGGGCTGCTGGTCCTGTTTCTTCTCGTCGGTCTTCGCAGCCTTGTCGGCGGCCCGGTCGGCCTCCTTGGCTTCCTTACCGGCGGCCCGCTCGGCTTCGTCCGCTTCCTTGTCGCTCAACCCCAGGCTGTGCAGCGTCTGACCGATGCTCTTACCGTTCTTCAACCCATCGAGGATGGCCTGGGTAGTGATGGCGGGATTCTTCTCGCCGAGGTTCTTCGCCAGCACGTTGGCGGCGATGAACTGGCCGTGGGTGAGGTTCGGATTCGCTGCCTTCGCCGCGTCATAGGCTGCTTCGAGCGCTTGCGGCGTGGTGTTCAGCTTCTTCGCGATGCCGCCAAAGCTCTTCACTTCCTCGCTCGGTTTGCCGGCGGGCTCGCGCCCAGCGGGCTTCGCTGCGGGCGCGCTGGGCTTCACGTGCGGTGCCTGCGCGTGCACCGGATGCTGCGCGACCGCACTCACCGCAATCCCTAGCGCAAGCAGCGACGCCATCTGCAGTGCCTTGATCATCCTGCCCTCCAAAGTGCCGGGCAGCGCGTCGCCGCGCTGCCCAAGGGTTCGCGTCGTTCAACCAGTCATCCACGAGTTAAGACTGCGCCGGCGGCCATCGGGTAACGCCACGGCCGTCGAGCCCTGGGAACTAGCCGGGACGACCGCGTGATCCTGGTCACCGAGGTCGGGTATTACTCTAGGAGTCCACATGCGCACGCTCGTTCGCAGTTTCATATTGCTCATCCTAGTCTCATCGCCCGCGGTCGCGCAGCGTCTCGACGCCGGTGTATCAGTTGGCGTCGTGAAGCTCACGGACGCGCGGTCCGAGCAGGCCTTGAGCGGCATCCTCGAGTACCAATCCGGATGGCTCAGCCTGTACGCGATGCCAGCGGTGTTGCACATGTCGACCACGACGACCACGTCGAAAGGTGGCACGGCTTCGACTTCGAGTAGCGGGATCGGCGACTTGCCCCTCGTGGCTGCGGCCTCCTACACCTCGCCGACGCCCGGCGCGCCCACGCTGGGCGCCGCGCTCCTAGTCCTACTGCCGACAGGCAACTCGTCCTGCGGGCTAGGGAACGGCCAGACGGCGGCCGGGGTCGATCTTGGTGCCTCGGTCTCACCCGGCCGGGCCCATCTCTCTGCCGACGCCAGCCGCAGCGTTTCGGGCGTCTCGTCCCAGTCCACGCTCAACGCGCCAAAGGCAACGACGCTCCGCGTCGAAGCGGGCTATGACGCCGCGCCGCGCTGGACTTGGACCGCGTCGCTCGGCGTCGATGTGGGCACGGCGGACTCTACGCAGACGCTCAGCCGGGTGATCGGAGTCGGCGTGAGTCACACGCTCGCGGGAGCCCTGATGCTCGCGGTGGACGGCAGTCGCGGGCTGACCAGCGGGTCGCCGCAATGGGTGCTCTCGGTGGGGCTAGGCACGGCCTACGGCGGCTCCTCCCCAGTCACGCCGACGAGCCCGTTGCGGCGCGTGCGAACGACCTTCAGCAGCGGGACGGGCCGGGTCGGCTGTCGTTAAGGCTGTTCTCGGCCGTCTGGCTCGGCGCCACCGTCCGCAGCGATTGCTCCACCGTCCTCTCAGTTTTCGTGGTGCAGCCGCGTAGCCTCCTCCCGCGCCAGCGCAGGACTTGCGCACGCGATCCGTGAAGTTGTAGCACGTTCACGAGCCGACCCGCAGTCGCCCAAGTTCCGCCCAACCAACAACCTAGCCCATGGTCGATTTTGCTGGGCCTCGCTCGTCGTAGGAGTGGGGCGCCGGATGCGCCGGCGCCGTACTCGAGACGAAAGGAGCTAGAGACCATGCCCGTCACGACCAAGAGAGCGAACCTGGTTCTCTGGATTCTCCAGGGCCTGCTCGCCCCTGTCTTCTTGTTCGCCGGCGGATTCAAGCTCGCGATGCCGCTCGCGGCCCTGGCGAAGCTCACGCCCCTGCCCGCACCATTCTTCAAGTTCATCGGCTGCGCGGAGGTACTCGGCGCCCTCGGCCTCGTGCTGCCCGGGCTCTTCCGCATCTGCACCGAGCTGACACCGATCGCGGCCGCCGGGCTCGTCATCATCATGACCGGCGCGATCATCGTCACCGTCGCGACGCAGGGCGTGGCGTCGGCGGTGTTGCCCCTGGTCGTTGGAATCCTTGCGGCGACGGTCGCCCGGGGCCGTTGGCCCTCGACTCCAACTCAAACCGCTGGAAGGTGAGCCATGCGATACTTGTCGATCGTCAAATCGTCAGAAAACCAAGGCGTGCCACCGCAGGCGCTCCTCGATGCCATTGGGAAGCTCACCGAGGAGGGGCTCAAGGACGGCTCGCTCGTCTCGACCGGAGGCCTCGGCCAGACCTCGACAGGGGTGCGGCTCCGTATGGCTCGCGGGACGCTGACCGTGACCGACGGCCCTTTCTCGGAGGCGAAAGAAGTGGTGGGCGGCTTCGCCATCCTCGAGGCGCCGTCGAGACGCGAGGCGATCGAGGCAACCCGTCACTTCATGCAGCTGCACCAGCAACACTGGCCGACGTGGGAAGGCGAGTGCGAGCTGCGCGAGCTGGTGTTTCTCGCCCCCTGACGCTACTCCGACTTGATATTGAAATCGAGCGGCAACTGGATCAAAACGCGCACGGCCCGGCCGTTCAGCCGGGCGGGCCGGAACCGCGCTCGGAGCAGCGCCGTCGTGGCCGCGCGACTGAACGCCGTATCGGGACTCTGGAGGATCCTGACCGACCTCGGCTCCGCCAACCCGCTCGTGTCGACGACGCACTGGACAAGGACCCGCCCCCCGATCTTCGCTACCCGCAGTCGCTCGGGATACTCGGGAGACGGGAACGAAACGACGGCGGGCTTCACGTCCACGAGGGCGTCGAGAAAGACTTCGTTGCCGGGCATACGCGACTCCCGATGCGGCATGCTCGCGCCAAGCTCCGTCAGCCCCCGTCGCGCGTCGGCCACGACGTCTGAGTCCTCGACCCGACGCGTGCCGAGCGACACGGCGCGCTCGAAGTCCGCGCGCGCATCCTCATCCCGGTGCATGAACCGGTAGGCCACCCCTCGTCGGCCGTACACCCGGGCGCTGTCCTTCGCGTGCGCGAGCGCCGCGTCGAAGCTGGTCACCGCCTGTGCGAACACTTGCGTCGCCAGGTAGGCGTTGCCGAGCATCAGCTGGTCGTTGGCATCGTTCGGTTGGAGCTCGAGCGCGGTGCGGAGCGGCGGGATGGCTTCGGCGGCGCGTCCCGCGCGCAAATATGCGAGGCCGAGGTTGGACTGCGGGTACGACCACTTCGGCGCCAGCGCGATCGCTTTCTTGAAGATGACGATGGCCGAATCGAGTCGATTGGTCCTCAGGTACGCGACGCCAAGCTCGTTCGCGAAGCTGGGGTTGAGGGAATCGAGTCTCGTTGCCTGACGCAGCGATCCAGCCCCTTCGTCGAGACGATTCGCCTGCAGGTACGCAGCACCGAGGACGAAATGGGCCTCCGCCTCGTTGGGCCAGCGGGTCACGACGTGCTCTAGCGCCTGGATGGCGGCGTCAGTGCGTCCAGCGTCCATCAGCTGGAGGCCGCTGCCGAGCTCCGCGACCGGGGCGCGCACGTGCCAGACGTACGCGCCGCCTAGGGCCAGTAGGGCGCTCGCCAGCCCGAAGGTGGCCACCGTACGGCCTCGCGGCCGGGGCTCCCCCGGGGCAACGGGAAGGGGCACGAAGGCGGCGAGCGCTAGGCCGGTGAGCAATCCTCCGACATGGGCGGCGTTATCTATGCCGCCGTGCGTCGCACCATACACCAAGTTGTAGACGACGAAGGTGCCGATGCCCGCCAAATCCCGTCTCAGGACCAGAGCGGTCGCCGGCAGCTTGCGGAGATACTGCAACGAGACGAGCGCGCCGGCCGCACCGAAGATCGCACCCGACGCCCCTACCGAGACGAGCAGCGGATGGATCAAGAGACTCGCCAGGTCTCCCGCAATCCCACTCAACAGATAGATAAGCGCGAACGACAACGCCCCGAGGAGCCGCTCCGTCAGGCGTCCGAGGGTCCAGAGCGCCCATGCATTGAACACGAGGTGCAGAATGCCCGCATGGAGAAACATGGACGAAACGAGACGCCAAGGTTCGCCACGCAGCGTGAGCGGGCCGAAGTCCGATCCCCAGGCGATCAACGCGTCGGTTTTGGGATCGGTGGGAGAGACGCCACTTGCGACCATCGCGACGTAGACGACGGCGATGAGGCCGACAAGGATCGGTGTGACCCGCACCGGTTGCAGGGAGACCTCGGTTGCCAGGCATCGCGGACAGAGTGGCCCCGCGTCTTCGAAGAGCTGGAAAAAGTGGGTCCCGCACTTGGCGCAGGTGGCCATGGCCCATGGTTCTAGCGCTTCCCGCCGGCGAATGCCAGGCCGACCGAGAGCACGAGGTCGTGTTGAAACTGCGGCTTGAAGGCGCCTGAAGCCCGAAGCAGCTGCCCGCAAAACCCCGTGTAGCCGCCCCGATCGCAACCGGGCTCGGCGCCCAGACGCGAGTTGAACATGTAGTCCTCGGCGTCGAGCCGGAGCGTCAAGGGCGTGGGCCCGAGCCGGAACGCCATACCGGCGCTGGCGATCCCGGCGATGCTGGTCGCTCCGCTCGTGTTCGCATATGCCCGGCCGCCATGGGAGACCACACCCATACCACCCCCCACGCGGAGCAGGGGGGCTCCACCGGCGAAGAGCAGCGGCGCGAGGACCCGCGCGCTCGCCGTGATCACGTGGGCGGCGTTGCAGCAGCCATACGTGGCTCCGGGGTCCACATTGCTCGGCGCGTAGCCGAGCGTGCCTTCGATCCCGACGTGGCTGGGCAGCGACCACGTGACCCTTGCCCCCAGGATGATGCTCGATCGCTGCGTCATCGCCGGGACCCCAGCGAACGCGGGATTCATCATGTTCGTGGTCGGGACGTAGAACCCGACGTACGGCACGAAGTCGAGACCGTGCTGAGCTGGGGCGGAAGGCGCTGCGAGGAACGCGAGGCCTAGGGTGGTCAGGGTGACGAGATCGAGCCTCGGGCGCATGGGGTACCTCCTGCAGCGGACGGCCTCCTTGACGGGCGGTGAACCGGCGCGACCCGTCTGATACCCCCTAAGGAACGTCGGAGCGCCTAACAGCCCGGCGAGCCGGAACGTCGATACCCCGCCCGCTTCGCCTCTTCTTCGGTGCGGAAGTACACCCGGTTCTCTGGCACCAGCCGGCTAGCGTTGACGCACCCGCGCCGGTAGTAGACCTCCCCGCGCGAGGAGGCGACCCAGGACATGCCGGCCCCGGGCTCGGCGAGCGCAGTACCGGCCGGAGCCGAGTCCGTGTCGGAGGGCGGCGCGTAGGCCGGCCGTTCGACATGGCACGTCTTGGCAACGGCGATGCAGGTATGGCCGCAGGGCTTACCCTTCACGCACTGCTTCTGTGCGGCCGCGGCTGGCGGGAACGCGACCAAACTGATTAGCAGGATCACGCCCTTCACAAATCCTCTCCCTCTCCGGTACCAAGAACAGGGCCCCGGCGATACCGCCCGGGGCCCTTACACCCATGCATTCAGCTCATACTACGGCGTGACAGTTCCGAAGTCGATGAACATGCCAATGCCACCGTTAGGCAGCGTGTTCAGCCACCCGGGAAAGCCGTTGGCGCACAGAGGATTCGAAGTCCCAACCGGCGGGAATGTCTCTCGCCAGCCCGCCTGGACGTCCAAACAGACCAGGTACACGCCGGCCGGCAGACCGGAGAACGTGTAGTTCCCGGAGGCGTCGGTGAGAATCGACCCGCTCACCGGACCGCTCAGTTCGACGCACCAGTTCTGAAGACCTGGGAACGGCGATACGTTCTGGAACACCTGCCCTTGGACGCTGGCGGTCCCCGTGGCTGCCGGCGCCTGGGCACACGACGAGGGCGGCGGCGGTGGAGGGGGCGGGGGCGGGGGCGGCGGCGGCGGCGGAGGCGGCGGCGGCGGCGGCGGATCGACCGGCGCGCACTTCTTCTCATCCCGATCTTGATCTTGATCTTGCGGGTGTTTCGCCGCACGCACCGAGCAATGCTCGTCGTCGTGACCACGACCGCGCCGACCGGCTTTCCCGTAAGCGTGGCGAACGCCGTGGTTACCGGTCAGCTCGCGCTGATCGGAGCCGCCCTGCTCTTGAGAGACGCTCGCCAGGAACGGCGTGGCGACGAGCGCGAACAGGACCATGAGGACACGCATCGTACACTCCTAGCTTTTTTTGGGAGGCTGAAACTCAAGGAGGGCGCTGCGGCCTCAAGTTGCCCGACCTGCCGGGGGTCCGGGCTCCTACTAGACCCGTCTCCCCTGGACAAGCAGGCGAATCCAGAATCAACCCTGTCGTGGGGGCGGGCTGTGGCGAACGTCACACAGTCAGCGTACCCGCAAAGGCGACACGGGCTTACGCGGCCCGCCGCACGGTTACTGGCCAGCCGACGTGCCTGCTAGGCACGACATCAAGAGGTTAGCTGCGCGAGGCCCGAAGACCCACCGGCAGCGCCCAAATCAACCCGGGTCTCAAGGGAGGTAAGGCCGGGCGAATACGCTGTCCCACACACCGAGCGCGGGCTTCGCGTTGAAGGCGCTGTCCGCGAGCCCGAGATGCGTGAACAGAGGAAGAATGGACCCCGGGGGCAGCGTGACTCCGGTGAGATCGAGGTCGTAAAACGTGAGCTGGAAAACGCCGCGCGCGCGCGCCTGGTCAAGGAGCCGGGTCTGGTGCTGGATATAACGCGCCTGGAGTGTAGGGGACGACACGACGGACCCGACCGTCACCGACGGCCAGCCGCCTTCGACCACGAGGACCGGCAGCGTCGTTCCCTGCACGAGTCTGCTGTAGTAATTCAACGGCAGGCTCTCGGGCACCGCGAAGCCGCCCAGGTAGGGGTAGCTCGACAGCCCGATCGCGTTCACGAACGGGAAATCCGTGAGATCCTGCGCGATTCCCACATACGGACCACCGGGCGTGAGACGACCCCAGGCTGTCTCGACCTGCACGCTCACGTAGAGCGGCGACGGCAGGCCCGCCGCTCTGATCTGCCCGGCCACCGCGTTGGCCATGACGACGAGCGCCCGGTACACGGAGTCCGGCGCCGCGGCGCGGATGAGATTCGACTCGGCGATGAGGCCGAGATAGTCGGGCCGCAACTTCTGGGCGACCGCGAAGACCCACTCCCGGTAGAGTCGCTGCACCGCCGTGTCGGTCACGCTGCGGCCCAGCGCCACGAGCTCCGGTGCTTCGGCAGCCCGGTTCAAGCCGTCGGTCGCGTCCACCGTGAAGGCCAGAGCGAGGTGCTTCGCCCGGAAGTAGTTCGCGAGCGGGACCTCTACGATGTCGACCGCCGTGGCAGGCGAGGCCCCGCCAAGCATCGCGGCCCAGGGCGGGGACGCGTGGATGATCGCGGCATCCGCACGCAGCGCCCACACATTGATCGCGGGAACGACGATCGTGGTGTCCATCCGGGGCGG
Organism: uncultured Gemmatimonadaceae bacterium; assembly: GCA_964465315.1. Taxonomy (GTDB): domain Bacteria; phylum Gemmatimonadota; class Gemmatimonadetes; order Gemmatimonadales; family GWC2-71-9; genus AG41. The sequence goes on from CAYXIK010000018.1 coordinate 13,259, forward strand.
GATCGCCGAGAAGCCCATCAGGAAAGAACGGGAAGGCGTTCCCGGGCCTGAGTAATCCCCGCATTCCAAAACGGTGAAGACCAACAGCGTCGAGATGAACCGTGTAGCGCGGGTCATGCCGAGTGCCCGCCGAGTGAGAAATAGAAGGTCGCGCCCTGGTCCACCTGCGCCTCGGCCCACACCCGCCCACCGTGCCGGTGCACGATGCGCTGCACCAACGCC
>CAYXIK010000018.1:13580-51608 GCA_964465315.1 uncultured Gemmatimonadaceae bacterium
GCCGTTGTCCCGCATGTAATACACGGTCTCGCCGTCCTCGACCCGGGAACCGATCTCGATGTGGGCCCGGGGTTGGCGGCGGGTGAACTTGAACGCGTTGTCGACGAGGTGCGAGAGCAAGTGACGGAGCAGGCCCGCATCACACATGCTGGTCGGCAGGGGGCCAATGACGACCTCCACCTCCCGTTTCGGATCCGCCTGCCGCTGCTCCTGCACGAGCGCCCGGGCGATCGACGCGACGTCGACCGTTTCGATGTCCAACGGCTTCCTGCCCAGCCGGGAATAGGCCAGGAGGCCGTCGATCATCTGGGTCAGCCGCTTGGCGTTTTCGCGCACGCGCATGACGAGCGACTGACCGTCCAGGGGCAGCGTGCTCCCGTAGTCCTCGAGCAGTGCCTGCGAAAAGCCGTTGATGGCGCGCAGCGGCGCGCGGAGATCGTGCGACACGGAGTAGCTCAGGCTCTCGAGCTCCGCGCTCAGGTGACGGACCTGTTCTTCCGCAACGGCGAGCTGTTGCTGCAGGCCTGTGAGGTCCGGCGTGTCGGGCGTCCTGTGCATCAGGCGGGCCCGGTCTGCGGCGCGGTGATGTGTTCGCGCAGGTGCCCGCGCAGGTCCAGCGCGGTCTTGAGGACGACGAGCAGAGCGAGCGGCAGCGTGGGGGATCCGAGCGCCATGACGAGGAAGCCACCGACGAGGATCACGACGTGCAGAATCATGACGCGCCCGTACGGCCGGGTCATGAGCATCGGGAGCGAGGCGGTCTTGTACTGGCCCGCCCCGAGATAATTGAAGGCAAACGAGACGGCGTGACTCAGCGCCAGGCCCCAGACAGCCGGTGCGATGCCGGCCCCCTGGATCGCGTTCCAGAACATGGTCGCCGTGGGGAACCCCCTCGAATGAATGCCGCCGAACAGCTGGAGGACGAAGATCCCGTGGACCGTCACGAACATTCCATAGTGGAACGTGAAGAAGGGGATCATGAACACCTTTGACGCCCAGGCCAGCGGGTTGTCGGGGTCGGCAGCCAGCATGCGGAGGATGTTGAACACGCCGACCATCACGTTCTCCGCCCAGAACAGTAGGAGTGTGGCGAAGACGCTCCACCCGAAGAACAGCACGCCTACGAGCGGTACGAGATTGGCGGCAATGAGTACGACGGCGGTCGGCGTGAGCCGGAAGCCGGGCGCGGCATTCGCGAGCGGCGCGGGAGACACGGGTGTGGTCATGGGGCCACTACTATGCAATGCGATGGTCGGTCGTCCAAGCCCTTGCCCGCGCCTGAGGCCCCACGTAGCTTGCGATTCCATGATGCCTTACGGCTCTACCATGTGCTCCGGGTGTCGTCGCTCACTGCGGGCGATCTCGTCGTGAGGCTCTGAGGCGCCACGGCGCCAGCGCACCAAGAGATCGGCCGCGATTCCCGACGAGGTTTCGCGGCCGATCTGCTTTCTGGGAGAGGAAACGCTATTTCGAGCGCACGCCTGTCGGTTGTAGGAATCTCGGGTAGCCCGTCAGGTACGTCCCGGTCGCGGGCGTTGGTCGAGCACACGCTCGCGGGCTTCGCGCGGCGCGGGGCAGCGACTGAGCTGATCGATCTAGCGGGACTGTCGGCCGAAGCGCTCCTGGGGCGCGTCGCGGCTCCTGCGGTGACGACGGCACTCGAGGCGACCACGCGGGCGGGGATTGTGGTGGCCGGCACACCCGTCTACCGCGCGACCTACAGCGGGTTGCTCAAGGTGTTCTTCGACCTGCTGCCGCAGGACAGCCTGGTGGGCAAGATCGGCGTGCCGATCGCGACGGGTCATGCGGCGGCGCACGCGCTGGCGGTGGACCACGGACTTCGCCCGTTGTTCGCGAGCCTCGGCGCCACGGTGATTGCGGCCGGCGTGTACGGGACGAGCGCGCAGTTCCAGGATGGGAAGCCGGGGGTCGAACTGCTCCAGGCGGTGGACCGCGCCGTGCGCGAGGCGTGGGCCCTCGCGCAAGGTGTGGCCGACAACAGAGGATGAGATGAGCGCCACGACTGAGCGACCGATCGCGATCTACTACGAGCACCCGGACTGGTTCCGGCCGCTGTTCACGGAACTCGACCGCTGGCATGTCCCCTACGTGCGCCTCGACGCGGCGCGCCACCGGTTCGATGCCGCTGACGGTCCCCCGCCGTACTCTCTCGTGTTCAACCGGATGAGCCCGTCCGCGTATCTGCGGGGGGCGGGGAACGCCATCTTCTATACGCTGCACTATCTCGCGCACCTGAAGCGTCATGGCGTCCGCGTGATCAACGGTTACGACGCCTACGTCACGGAGACGTCCAAGGCGCTGCAGCTCGCGCTGCTCCAGCAGCTCGGCCTGCCGCATCCGCGAGCGCGGGTGATCAATAACGCGGCCGAGGCATCGGCGGCGGCGCAGGGCCTGAGGTTCCCGATCGTACTGAAGCCCAACATCGGCGGCTCGGGGGCGGGCATCCGCCGCTTCGAGTCACTGGACCAGCTCGAGCGGGCGGCCCGAGGCCAAGCACTCGATCTCGGCATCGACCACACCGCGCTGATACAGGAATTCATCCCCGCCGCCGACCAGCGCATCGTCCGGGTCGAGGTACTGGGAGGCCGCTACCTCTACGCGATCCGGATCTACACGTCGGGGGAGAGCTTCAATCTCTGTCCCGCCGACGTCTGCCAGACTGTGGGCGGCGCGGAGCTGGTGCGGGCGGCGTGCCCGGTGGACGCGCCGAAGAACAATCTCCGCGTGGAGGGTTACACGCCCCCCCCCGAGATCGTGGCACAGGTGGAGTGCATCATGCAGGCCGCGCACATTGACGTCGGTGGGGTCGAGTACATGATCGATGAGCGCGACGGAAAGCTCCATTTCTACGACATCAACGCGCTGTCGAATTTTGTGGCGGACGCGCCGCGCGTCGTGGGGTTCGATCCCTTCGCCCGCCTGGTGGATTACCTCGAGGCGGAGGCGGACTGACCGTGCGGTTCGGCTACTGGCTTCCCGTGTTCGGCGGCTGGCTGCGCAACGTTCCCGACGAGGGGATGGAGGCAACGTGGGATTACGTGCGCCGGCTGGCGCAGCGGAGCGAGCAGATCGGCTTCGATCTCACGCTGATCGCGGAGCTGAACCTGAACGACATCAAGGGGCCGGATGCCCCGTCGCTCGACGCCTGGAGCACGGCCGCAGCCCTGGCCGCGGTGACCGAGCGCCTCGAGCTGATGGTGGCGGTCCGGCCGACATTCCATCCGCCGGCCCTCCTCGCCAAGCAGGCCGCCAATATCGACGGGATCAGCGGGGGACGGCTGACGCTGAACGTGGTCTCGTCGTGGTGGGCGGGAGAGGCCAAGCAATATGGCGTCGAGTTCGACCAGCACGATGCGCGCTACGCACGGACCGCGGAGTGGCTCGCCGTGGTGAACGGGATGTGGTCGACTCCGCGCTTCAGTCACGCCGGCACGTACTACCGCGTGGAGGACGCGATCCTCGAACCCAAGCCGGTGGCGCGGCCACGCCCCACGATCTATGCGGGAGGCGAGTCCGAGGCTGCGAAGCAGCTCATCGCGCAGGACTGCGACGCGTATCTCATGCATGGTGACCCGCCGGAACGCGTGGCCGCCAAGGTGGCCGATATGCGCGCGCGTCGGGCTCGTGCGGGGCGCCCGCCGCTCAGGTTCGGGCTGGCGGGATACGTAGTGTGCGCGGATACGGAGTCGGCGGCGCTCGCCGAGGTCGCGCGCATCACGGACGTACGCCAGAGTGCGGCCGGGTATGCGAACTATCAGGACTGGCTCGCGAACACCCAGCTCGAGCAGCAGGTGAGTCTCGAGGACTACTCCGTGTCGAACCGGGGGCTCCGCGCCGGACTGGTGGGGACCGCGGAGCAGGTGGCCGAGCGGATCAGCGAGTTCGAGCGGGCGGGCGTGGATCTCCTGCTACTCCAGTTCAGCCCGCAATACGAGGAGATGGAGCGGTTCGCTGCCGAGGTCATCCCGCTCGTGGGAGAGGTCACGGCCGGGCGGCGAGCACCAGCCCCCCGAGGCACATGAGCAGGCCCGCGACATGCCGCACGGCGAGGTGCTCACGGTAGCCGACCACGCCGATGATCACGAGCAGCAGAGCGGTCGTTACGTTGGCGATGACCGAGGCGAGGCTGATCCGCCAGCCGGCGCGGTAGGCGAGCAGGATCGCGAGCTCCACCCCCACGATCGACAGCCCTACCACATACGTCGCCCAGTTCAGGTCCTTGAGCGAGCGCACGAACACGGCGCCGCCCGGGGCGAATGGAATCGCGGCGAGGCAGGCGACGAGCGACGTGGTATAGGTGACCACCAGGGACACCATCGGGTGCACGCCGGGCACGATGGACTTCTGCGCGACGTGGTAGAGGGCGGTCGCCAGCGCGGTGAGGGCGATCGGGAGGTAGAAGAGCATCACGGGCCTTTGATCAAAGGGGGCATATAATAGATAGTGGATGCCGCCTCCCCCCGAGGCTGCTATCTTCCAGCCCATGCTCAGCAAAGTCGCGGTGCTCGTCGTCGACGATGATCCCGTGTCCAGCCGTCAGCTCAGCGCGGTGGCACAAGCCGCCGGCTACTCCGTCAGCACGGTCCAGAACGGCCGGGAAGCCTGGGACGCGCTGAAGCTGTCGCGCTTCCGGGTGGTGATCTCGGACTGGTACATGCCCGAGCTCGACGGGGTCGAGCTCTGTCGTCGGGTGCGGGCGCGTCGCAACGAGGCCTACGTCTACTTCATCCTCGTCACTTCGCGGGGTGGCAAGCAGCAGTACCTCACGGCTATGCAGGCGGGCGCGGACGATTTCATCGCCAAGCCAGTGGACCCGGACGAGCTGCAGGCCCGCCTCGGGGTGGCGGAGCGTATCCTCGGCCTGCGCCGGGAGCTGGAGCAGCTCGAAGGGCTGCTCCCGATCTGCTCGTACTGCAAGCGGATCCGGAACGAGCGCGAGGAATGGGAGTCGCTGGAGAGCTACATCGAGCAGCGCTTCGACACCGCGTTCACCCACAGCATCTGCCCGGACTGTTTCTCGAAGCACGTACAGCCCCAGCTCGACGAACAACGACGCGTCAGGTGAGTTCTCGTTCGAGCAGGCGATCGAGCTGGCCAAAGCGCTCGACCGCTCCGTGGCCACGCAGGCACAGGTGTACTTCGAGTACGGTTCATTCCGCAATCGCCTCGGCCAGCAGGACGAGGCGCGCGCCTACCTCGAGCAGGCTCGCGAGCTGCTCGATTCGCTCGGGGAGACGTCCGAGCGCGAGCGTGCCGACGCGGAGCTGAGCTGACTCACGGCCTAAACGCTCAGTTGTTCGTAAGCGGGTTCTTCGTGTGACCGGTGTCGGGCTTGGCCGCCCCTTTCTTCCTCGACGACTTCGACGGCGCCGCGGTGGTCCCCGTCTTGGACTGGGTGGCCGCCGGTCGGGTCGAGTGGGCAGCCCGCGTGCTTGACTGCTGCGAGCCGCTCTTACTGCAGGCGGCCAGGCCGATCAGCACCGCGGCCGACAGGATGGTCCTCGTCATACGGCCCTCCGAGAGGGAGTTCGGGTTCCAATATAAGACGGCAACCCCCCGTCGCGGTCATTTCGGGTCCCGTACCAGGGGCCGCGTGAGGCAGGTTGGGCCACCGCCCCCCTTGAGACAGATCTCCCGCCCGGGGAATTCCTGGACTTGGACCCCCGCGCGCTCCAGCCGTCGCCGGGTCTCCGGATTGCCGGCGACCATCACCACCACTCGTGGCGCGATCGCGAGCACGTTGCAGCCCAGGGTTTCGAACTCGGGCGTCGCGACCTCCACCAGCTCGATGCTGCGTATTATCAACGCCTCACGGAACGGCACCGGCAGGAGGGGCGCGTGGACGAGCCAGAGGTCGGCGTCGATCGGACTCACGATCGACATGAGGTGGAACACATCGTCCGGGCCGCGCCAGTGGGGCAGGGGTACGACGATCACTTCGTCGACGCTGTCCGCCACGAGCGCGCGGAGCTGCCGGATGCCTTCGTCATTGGTACGGTAGCCCCGGCCCACGACGAGCGTATGCTCGTCCATCCAGCACACGTCGCCGCCCTCGAGCGTACCGGCTCCGCCGATCCGCCCGCAGATCGGGACGCCGGCCGATCGGAAGAACGCCTCCTGGACCGCGGGCTCCGTGCGTCGTTGCGCCTTGCCCATATTGCACAAAATGACGCCTCGGTCGCAGACGATCGACGCATCGCGCGTGTAGACGGAGTCGAGCCCCACGGACGGATCGGGCGGGAAGGAGAGCACCTCGACGCCCGCCTCGGTGAGCAGCGACAGGAAGCGCTGGTACTCGCGCTCGGCACCGGCCGGGTCGGGGCGGGCGGTGTAGCGGAGGTCGCGCCACTGACGCTCCACAAGGGCGTCGGTACCGAATGCGTCGCGGACGGGCTTCACCACGACCCGCCGCAGCCGGCCGACATCTGACTGTCCTCCGACTGCTCGCGGCATCGCTGGCCGTCGCGTGAAGGTCGCAGCAAGTTTATCCTCGTTCCCGCCCTGTGTCATTCCATTGAGGAGACGCCCATGCCCGATCGGCCGATGGATCGCCGCAGCTTTGTCGAGTACCTCACGGTGAGCGGAGCGGTCGCTATCTCGAGACCCGGGTTCCCCGCCCTTGCGCGTTGGGTCGGCGCGACGCCCGCGCCGTTCGACCTCGAGGAGGTGCCCGTCAGTGCGTTGCAGGCGGGGATGACGTCGGGCAAGTATACGGCGAAGGGGCTCGCGACCGCGTACCTCCAGCGCATCGAGGAGCTCGATCGGAAAGGGCCCGCGCTGCACGCGGTGCTCGAGACCAATCCCGATGCGCTCGCCCAAGCCACGGCGCTCGATGCCGAGCGTAAGTCCAAGGGACCGCGCGGGCCGCTTCATGGCATCCCCGTGCTGGTGAAGGACAACGTCGCGACTAAGGACCGGATGCAGAGTACGGCGGGCTCGCTCGCCTTGGTGGGCGTGGCACCGCCGCGCGATGCCTTCATCGTCGAGCGGCTCCGGACAGCGGGAGCGGTGATCCTCGGCAAGGCGAACTTGTCCGAGTGGGCGAACTTCCGCTCCACCCATTCGTCGAGCGGCTGGAGCGGCCGGGGCGGTCAGTGCCGCAATCCGTACGCGCTCGATCGGACGCCCTCGGGCTCGAGCTCGGGCTCGGGGGTGGCGGTCTCCGCCAACCTCTGCGCGGTGGCGATCGGGACGGAGACGGACGGGTCCATCGTCTCACCGTCTACGTGCTGCGGTATCGTGGGCATCAAGCCGACGCTGGGTCTCGTGAGCCGGTCGGGCATCATCCCGATCGCCCACAGCCAGGACACCGCGGGCCCGATGGCCCGGACCGTGGCCGACGCGGCGACGCTGCTCGGGGCGCTCACGGGCGTGGACGCACGTGACGACGCGACCGCCGCGAGCGCGGGACAATCACGCACCGACTACACGACCTTTCTCGATCTGAAAGGACTCCAAAGCGCGCGGCTGGGCGTGTGCCGCTCGCATTTCATGGGATACAGCCCGGCGATGGACGCGCTTATGGAGACCGCGATCGACGTGCTCAAGCGTTCGGGCGCGGTCATCGTCGATCCCGCGGATATCGCCACGGCGGGCCAGACCGACGACTCAGAATTCGCCGTCCTCCTGTACGAGTTCAAAGCGGACCTGAACCGGTATCTGGCGGAATGGGCGCCCAGCGGACCCAAAACACTCGAGGAGCTGATCGCGTTCAACGAGCGCGCGAAGGACAAGGAGCTGATCTATTTCGGCCAGGAGATCTTCGTGCAGGCGCAGGCCAAGGGGCCGCTCACGGACCAGGACTATCTCAAGGCGCTCGACAAGGATCACTTGCTGATGCGCACGCAGGGGATCGACGCGGTGATGAACGAACAGAAGCTGGACGCGCTGATCGCGCCGACGGGTGGCCCGGCCTCGCTCATCGACCTTGTGAACGGCGACCCGGGGGGCGGCGGCAGCTTTTCGAGTCCCGCGGCCGTGGCGGGCTACCCGCACGTGACCGTGCCGATGGGCTACGCGCGGGGGCTGCCGGTGGGGCTCTCGTTCGTGGGACGGCCTTGGAGCGAGGGGACGCTCATCAAGCTCGCGTACGCCTATGAGCAGGCGACCAAGGTGCGCCGGCCCCCGCGCTTCCTCGCGACCGCGGTGCTGCCGGCGGACGTGGCCTAGGCTCGCCGTTTTGCGGCTATGGACTGGACTTCACGGTGACGGAAGCACGTCACGAGGTGATCGTTCACCATGCCGACCGCCTGCATGAAGGCGTAACAGATCGTGGGCCCGACGAAGCGAAACCCGCGCTCTGTGAGGGCCTCGCTCATCGCGTCCGACTCCCGGCTTCTCGCGGGCAGGTCACGCAGAGTGCGCCGGCGATACTGCTTGGGCGCGCCGCCCACGAAGCTCCAGAGAAACGCGCCGAACGCGCCTTCCTTCTCCTGGAACTCGAGAAAAGCGCGAGCGTTGCCGATCGCGGCGTTTATCTTCTGCCGATTCCGGACGATCCCCGGGTCCTTCAGGAGCTGCCCGATTTTTCGGGCGTCGTAGAGGGCCAAGCGCTTCGGGCTGAACCCGTCGAACGCCTCGAGGAAGCGCGCGCGCTTGTGGAGGATGACGCGCCACGAGAGCCCAGCCTGGAAACCGTCCAGGACGAGCTTCGCGAACAGGTCGCGATCGTCGTACAGCGGCACGCCCCACTCTTCATCGTGGTAGGCGAGCATCAGGGGGTCATCACCCCCGGCCCAGCAGCGCTTGATCATGGCCCGCGAATTTTGCACGGGTCGGGGCCGCCCGGCTAGTATTGCCGCCATGAAGTACCTGCACGTCGCCGAGCAGTCGGAGGGGGGACGCTACGCGGCGTCACTGCGTGAGGCCGCGACGCCCGTCCCGGGTCGCGGGGAAGTCCTCATCCGGGTGACGGCGTCCGGCGTGAACCGCGCCGACCTCTCCCAGATCGCGGGTCGGTACCCGCCGCCACCGGGTGAGCCTGAGATCCTCGGCCTCGAGGTCTCGGGGGTGCGCGACGACACCGGCGAGCGGGTGTGCGCCTTGCTCGCGGGTGGAGGGCACGCCGAGTACGTCGCCGGGCCGGTCGGCCAGGTGTTCCCTGCGCCGGCCGGGCTCGACCTCATGACCGGGGCGGGAATTCCGGAGGCGTTTCTCACCGCTTTCCTGAATCTCGTGGTCGAAGGCGGTCTTCCGCGGGATGCGACCGTGGTGGTTCATGCGGGCGGGTCAGGCGTGGGGCTCGCGGCGATTCAGATCGCAAAGCTCGGTGGTGCGCGCGTGGCCGCGACGACGCGCACGCCCGAGAAGGTCCCTGCCCTTAAGGCCGCGGGGGCGGACCTCGCGGTCGACACGACCCGCGCAGAATTGGTCGCCGAGGTCGAAGCACGCTGGGGGCGTGATGCGGTGGACGTGGTGCTCGATCCGATCGGCGCGGCGAGCCTCGCCGTCGACCTCGCGGTGCTGAAGGTCGGGGGGCGGGTCGTGATCCTCTCGACCATGTCCGGCTCGCGCGTCGAGCTCGACCTCGCGCTGCTCATGAAGAAGCGGGCCCGCATAGTGGGGTCCACGCTCCGGTCCCGAAGCCGGGCGGACAAGGCGGCGCTCGTCGCGCGGTTCCAGGATGAGATCCTGCCTGGCTTCGCCGACGGCAAGCTCACGGTGATCGTGGATTCGGTGTTTCCGGTCGAGCGCGCCGCCGAGGCGTTTCAACGGATGCGCGAGAACCGCAACGTCGGGAAGGTCCTCGTCAGCTGGTCGGGCGGGTGATGCGCTCCGGTGTATCTTACTGCTCCGTGATTCGGCGATGGCTCCCGGTATTGGCTCTGGTCGCGGCGTGCCGTGGCGAGCGCCGGTCCGCCCCGGCGGCTCGCGTCGTAGCCGCGGACACGACGCGGCCGGGCGAGACCGTGAATTTGTATGCGCCCGCCGCAGCCGGCCGCTTGTCCGCCCGCGCGGCCGCTGCACGGCCCCTCGTGTACGTCCCGAACTCGCACGACGGCACCGTGACCGTCATCGACCCGCGGACATACCGCGTGCTGCGCACCTTCCCAACCGGCGCGCTGCCGCAGCACGTCGTCCCCTCCTACGACCTCGGCACCTTGTGGGTGGCGAACAACCTCGGCAATACGCTGACGCCGATCGATCCCGTCACCGGCCGCGAGGGGCGCGGCGTGACAGTGTCGGACCCCTACAATCTCTACTACACGCCCGATGGCCGGTTTGCGATCGTGGTCGCCGAGCGGCGGCGGCGGCTCGACTTTCGCGACGCCCGGACCATGGCGCTGGTGCAGTCGGTGCCCGTGCAGTGCAAGGGCGTGGACCACATGGAGTTCACGGCGGACGGACGGTTCGCGATCGCCACGTGTGAATTCTCGGGACAGCTATTGAAGCTCGACCTCGACAGTCGCGCGGTGACCGGCTATCTCACGCTCGACCCCGGGGGCCTCGACAGCACCGCGATGCCGCAGGATATCCGCTCCTCGCCGGACGGGCGGGTGTTTTACGTGGCCGACATGAAGGCGAACGGCGTGTTCCTCGTCGATCCCGCGGCGTTCCGCCGGCTCGGATTCGTCGCGACTGGGAAGGGAACCCACGGGATCTATCCCAGCCGCGACGGGCGGGTCATGTACATCACGAATCGCGGCTGGAATACCACGGCGGGCGGGCGTCACGGCCCGGGATCGATCACCGTGCTCGACCCCACGACTCAGCGCATCGTTGCGACGTGGCCGGTGCCCGGCGGCGGCAGCCCCGACATGGGGAACGTGACCGCGGACGGCACCGAGCTCTGGGTCTCGGGCCGCTATGACGACGAGGTGTACGTCTTCGACACGCGCACCGGTCGTCTGACACACCGTATTCGTGTCGGCCGGGAGCCGCATGGGTTGTGCGTGTGGCCCCAGCCGGGTCGGTACTCGCTGGGGCACACCGGGAACATGAGATAACCTCTTGTCGCGGAGTCAACCATGGTGATTCGACGTCTGTTGGTCGGTGCCGTCACCGTCGTTTGCGTCGCGTGCAGCCACGGGGCGTCACCGGCGCGCGGTCCCGCACCGGTGGTGCAGGCACTCGACCGCTCGAGCCTCGACACGACCTGCGCCCCGTGCCGCGACTTCTTCGAGTTCGCGAACGGCGGCTGGTTGTCGCACACCGAGATCCCCGCCGTCTTCCCGAGCTGGGGCAGCTTCAACCAGCTGTACGAGCACAACTTCGACGTCCTGCACGACCTACTCGCGGCGGCAGCCAAGGACAACGCCGCCGTGCCGGGCGGTAATCGTCGCAAGCTCGGGACATTCTATCGGACGTGTATGGATTCAGCGGCCGCCGAAGCGGCCGGACTCGAGCCGCTCAAGCCGGAGCTCGATCGCATCGCGGCGGTGAGCTCGGGTAACGCGCTTCTGGCGGAAGCGGCACGGATGCAGCGCGCCGGCGCGCGCGCTCTTTTCTCGTTCGCTGCGGGGCCGGACGCCAAGCACTCGACCGAGGTCATCGGCGAGGCGGGACAGGGTGGACTCGGCTTGCCCGACCGCGACTACTACACCAAGACCGACAGCGCCTCCGAGCGCCTCCGGCAGCAGTACGTGACGCACGTCGCGCGCATGCTCGAGCTCGCGGGCAGCGCCGATGACGCACGCGCCGCCGCCCAACGAATCCTGGCGCTCGAGTCGGCGCTCGCGGGTGCGTCGATGACCCGAGTGCAGCAGCGTGACCCGAACGCCGTCTACCACAAGATGACCGTTACCGAGCTCGGGGCCATCAGTCCCGGCATCGCGTGGGGCGAGTACTTCGGAGCGGTCGGGGCGCCCGCGGTCACGGCGCTGAACGTTCGCCAGCCCGACTTCTTCAAGGCGTTGAGCGGTCTTGTTCGGGACCGCCCAATGGACGATTGGCGCTGGTACCTGCGCTGGCACCTGCTCGACCGATTCGGGCCGTGGCTCGCATCGCCGCTCGCGGCCGAGGACTTCCATTTCGAGCAGACGATCACCGGGGTCAAGGAGCAGCAACCGCGCTGGCGTCGCTGCGTGGAGGCGACCGACCGGGCCTTGGGCGAGGCGCTCGGCCAGGAGTACGTCGCCCGCGCGTTCAGTCCCGAGGCCAAACGGCGCGCGCTGGAAATGGTGCACAATCTCGAATCTGTCATGGAAGACCGGCTCCACGGGCTTCCGTGGATGGGGGACACGACCCGCCAGCAGGCCCTGACCAAGCTCGCGGGCTACACGAACAAGATCGGCTATCCGGATCGCTGGGTGGACTACAGCGCGCTTCGGATCGAGCCCGGCTCGTTCGTCGCGAACGTGCAGCGAGCAAACGAGTTCGACACGGGTCGGCGGCTGGCGGAGATCGGCAAGCCGGTGGACCGCACGCGGTGGGGCATGACGCCGCCGACGGTGAACGCGTACTACAACCCGCGCATGAACGAGATCGTCTTCCCAGCCGGAATCCTCCAGCCGCCGTTCTTCAACCCCGACGCCGACGATGCGATCAACTACGGTGGCATGGGGGCCGTCATCGGGCATGAGCTGACTCACGGCTTCGACGATGCCGGCCGCCAGTTCGATGCGGTCGGCAACCTTCGCGACTGGTGGACCGCCGCGGACGGCGACCGCTTCAAGGCCCAGGCCCAACTCGTGGTGGATCAGTTCGCGGGATACGTCGCGGTGGATACGCTCCACGTGAACGGGCGACTCACGCTCGGCGAAAATCTCGCCGACCTGAACGGCTTGCGCATCGCGTACGCGGCGTTCGAGCGGACGCTGGTCGAGAAGCCCCGCCCGCCGCTCATCGACGGCTTCACGCCCGAGCAGCGTTTCTTCCTCGGGTGGGCCCAGGTGTGGCGGGGGAAATACCGTGACGAGTACGCGCGTCTGCTGCTGAACGTGGACCCACACTCGCCGCCCCGGTGGCGGGTGAACGGCCCGCTCTCGAACATGACCGAATTCCGGAAGGCCTTCGCCTGTAACGCGGGCGACGCGATGGTGCGCCCGGATTCGGTGCAGCCCCACATCTGGTGACGTCGTGACATGAATCGCATCAAGGGAACGCTGATCCTCGTCACGGGGGCCAGCTCGGGGATCGGCGAGGCGTGTGCCCGGCGGTTCGCCGCGGAGGGCGCGAACCTGGTGCTTTGGGCGCGGCGAGCCGATCGCCTCGAGCGTGTCGCGGCGGAGCTCGGCGCCGCGCACCGTGTGTCCCTGTCTGTGGCGGTGGTGGACGTGCGAGATCGGGCCGCCGTCAACCGGGCGGCCGAGGCCCTGGTCCGCGCCGACCGTGTGCCGGACGTGCTGATCAACAACGCCGGGCTCGCGAGCGGCATGGCCAAGATTCAGGACGGCGACCCCGAGGACTGGGATCGCATGATCGATACGAACGTGAAAGGGCTCTTGAACGTGACGCGGGCGATCCTGCCCCACATGGTGGCACGGCGCCGCGGACACATCGTGAACCTCGGCAGCACCGCCGGTCACATGACCTATCCGATGGGCAACGTGTACAATGCCACGAAGTTTGGCGTGCGCGCCCTCACGGAAGGGATGAATCTCGACGTCGCGGGCACCCCGATCCGCGTATCAGCGGTGGACCCGGGGTTCGTCGAGACGGAGTTCTCCGAGGTGCGCTTCCACGGAGACCAAGACCGCGCCAAAGCGGTCTACCAGGGGTTCACACCCCTCAGCGCGGACGACGTGGCGGATGCGATCGCCTACGTGGTGAATCTCCCGGAGCACGTGAACATTCTCGATCTCGTGATCATGCCCACGGCGCAGCGCAACGTGTACGTAGTGGATCGAGGCCAATGACCGGACGTCCGGCTTTGAGCATCCTCACCGTCCTCGTCGCGCTCTCCGCGTGCAACAACGGGAACGGCCCGACACCGCCGCAATTCTCCACGCTACGGGTGTTGCACACGATCTTCAACGGGCCGCCTTTGAACGTGCTGCTGGACGGCCGGTCGTTGCAGACCAACCTGATGTTCGGCGAGACGACGCCGGGCGTCGCGCTATCGCCCGGGGATCATACCCTGGAGCCGCGCCCGCCCCAGGACACGACCCGGAGGCTACTTCTCGTCCTTACGTCGACCGGCGGGGTCAATTACACGGCGTTCGTCCTGGACTCCGTCAAGGTGGACACGGTCGTGATCGAGCCGGTGGTCGTTCCGGACGCCGGCTCGCAGCCGACCGCGGGCCATGGCCGGCTGCGCCTCGCGAATTTCGCGGCACGCGTCAGTGGAACCGTCGATGCGTATCGCACGCAGCCGGACAGTACGCACCTCATCCTGACACAGCAACCGTTCAGCTATCGCGCGATCACGCAGTACTTCGAGAGCACGCCGGGGAAGTGGACGGTAGTGATTTCGCACGGCGGCGTGCGGGATACCCTGTTCTTGAGCGACTCGATCGCGGTAGGCGCCGGGCAGGCGCGTACCGTGGCGATCATCGATTCGGCTGGCGGGCGAGTCGCTGGTCGTGTGATCGTGGATCAGTAGCGGCCGCAGCGAACCGCCGGACGATCTCGCCGGCGGGCTCGACGCTCGTAATCCCGCGCACGCTCCGTCCCGCCTGCCAGTAGTCCCGGGACGACTCGCCCGCGAAGTGACTCCGCTTGAGCCGCCACGCCGACTGCAGCGCGTAAATCGTCCGCATGAGATGCTTCGTCCGGCGGTGCCGCAACAACCAGCGGGCGAGGGGACCGGCCCTCGTGCCGACGCGCTCGACATACGGCGTCCGGATCACGGCGAGCGGGACGCCCGTGACGCGCTCGGTGAGGACGATGTCGTCCTCGTCGGACTCCACGATCGCGCGCTTGTAGTCCGGGTGGGCCGTGCACTCGGTGGTCGCGATGAAGCGCGTGCCGAGCTGCGCGCCCGCATAGCCCAGGCGGAGGGCGGCGACGAATTCGGCTGCTTCCCCGATCCCGCCGGCACACACGAGTGCCACGCCGAGATCCCCGAGCTCATCCATCAATTGCTCCGCGGTCTTCGGTCCCGCGTGCCCGCCCGCCCGGTTGTTGACGGCGATCAAACCGCGGACACCGGCATCGAGCGCCTTCAGCGCCCATTTCCGCTCGGTGACGTCGTGATAGACGACCCCGCCGACCTGGGCGACGCGGTCCACGACCCAGCGGGGCTTTCCCAAGGACGTGATGTAGAAGGTCACGCCTTCCTCGAGGGCGATATCGACGTAGCGGCGCATGCGCTCGAGGTAGAGGTTCGACGACTGCTCGATCAGCACGTTCATGCCGATCGGCTTGTGCGTGATCCGGCGGATCAGGCGCAGGCCGTCCCTGAGCAGACAGCGGTGCACGTACTCCATCGACAGCGGCTGCACGATCCCGATGCCACCGGCCTCGGAGACCGCGGCGACGAGCTCCGGGTTGGAACAAGGGAACATGGCACCGCCGATGAGCGGCACCTCGATCCGGGCGTCGCGGGTGAGCGCGGTGTCGAGGCTCGTCACCGCGCAGGGCTCGGCAGGGGGCCGATGCGCCACCGCACCGTGGCGCGGGCGACCACGTCGCCGCTCGCGTCCGCGATCTCCGTGACGAAGTCGTGCTCCGCCTCGCGGCTCCCGTCCGGGATGGGGAGCTGCGCCTCGGCGGTGAGCGTGCCGCGCGCCTTCTTGAGGAACGTGATGGACAGACTGACCGGGATGCCGCGCACGCTCGCGGGCAACCCGGTGGTGACCGCGAGCCCGCTCGTCACCTCGGCGAGATTCGCGAGGGCGATCGCGTGGATCGAGTCGAGGTGATTCCGGACCAGCCGTCGGTCGCCCATCCTGACTTTGGCGTACCCGGGGCGGAGCTCGAGCACCTGGGGCCGCACCGTGCCCGAGTAGGGGACGAGCCGCCACAAGAGCCAGCTGAAGAGCCGGCGGCCCCCCGGGAGCGGGCGCAGCCGCTCCCACCACGCGCCCAATGAGGCGCTGGCCGCGGGCCGGGGTGTCGCCATGGAGTTGAAGTCTAGCCTCCAGTTAGGTTTCTAGCCGAGGTTCGCGCCCGGTCGTATCTTGCCGCGTTTCCACGCACCACAGGAGCCGATGCCGACCTACAGGTATCCCGACAGCCACGTCTTCTACCGGAAGCTTGGCAAAAGCTATCCGCGCATCGTGCGCGGCGAAGGCTGCTGGTTATTCGACGACGCGGGAAAGGCCTATCTCGACGCCGTCGGAGGCGCCTACGTCGCGAACCTCGGCCATTCGAACCCGGAGATCGCCGACGCCCTCGCCCGTCAGGCGCGCGAATTCGGCTACCTCTCGGCGACCGCCTTCACCCATGGGCCGGTGGAAGAGCTCGCCGGCGAGCTCGCCGAGACGTTGCCGGGGGACCTGGACAAGCTCTATTTCCTTTCGAGCGGCTCGGAGGCGGTCGAGGCCGCGCTGAAGCTCGCGCGACAGTACTGGATCGAGGCGGGTAAGCCCGGGAAGCACCGCATCATCGCCCTCAATCCATCCTATCACGGCAACACATTGCTCGCCCTCTCCGCGTCGGCGCGCGAGCAGTACCGCCTGCCGTTCCGAGAGTGGCTCGTGGACGTCGAGCGCATTCCGGCTCCGTACCCGTATCGGTGCGCCTGCCGCGGCGAGGACCCCGCGTGCCCCGCGTGCAGCGGTACCGCGCTCGAGGCGCTGATCCGGCGGCTCGGCGCCGACACCGTCGCGGCGTTCATTGCGGAGCCCGTGGGTGGGTCGTCGACGGGCGCTTCCACGCCCCGCCCCGAATACTTCCGCACCATCCGCGAAATTTGCGACCGCCACCAGGTCCTGTTCGTAGCCGACGAGATCCTGTGCGGGGCCGGTCGCACCGGCACGTGGTGGGCCGTCGAGCCGTATGGAGTCGCTCCGGACCTCATGGTCGTCGGCAAGGGCATCTCCGGTGGTTACGCTCCGGTGTCCGCCGTAGCGGCCCCCGAGCGGATCGTCGACGTGATCGCCGAAGGTTCGGGAAGCTTCCTGCACGGCCAGACGTTCTCCTTCCACCCCGTTGCGTGCGCCGCCGCTCTCGCCGCGGTGCGCCTGCTCAAGCGCGATCGCCTCGTCGAGCGGTGTGCCAAGGTCGGAGCCACGTTGCAGCGACGGCTCGCGACGCTTGCACAGCTGCCGAATGTGGGTGACGTACGCGGGCGAGGGCTCCTTGCCGGCATCGAGTTCGTCGAGGACAAGCACACCCGGGCGCCACTGCCGCGTGTGGCGAAGTTCGCCGAGACGTTCACCGAGGCGGCCCAGGAGGCCGGTCTCATCGTGTGGCCCAACGTCGGGCACGCGGATGGCGTAAACGGAGATCTTGTCGTCGTGGCGCCGCCGTTCATCATCACGGAACGTGAGATCGACGAGATCGTGACACGGTTCAAGACCGCGCATGCCGCGGCGCTCAAGGCGGTCAAGGTGGATGTGCGGTGAGAACATGACCACCACTGCGCCGGCCTCCTCAAAGGTTACGTACACTTCGGCGGACGTCGATTGGGATTCGTTCCATCGCCAGTTCGACGCGGCGTTGGCTCGTGTTCGGGCCAAGCTCGGCGGAAGCTATCCCCTGTACATCGGGAAGGATGCGGTCCCTTCAGGCGGGCCACCGATCGTGGCCACCTCGCCGATCGATACGAGCGTGATGCTCGGGCGGTTCGCTACGGCGACCCCCGAGCAGGTGGGGCGCGCGGTCTCCGCGGCCAAAGCTGCGCAGCGGCCGTGGGCGCGTTTGGCGTGGACCGAGCGGGTGGCCACGCTCCGGCGGGCGGCGGGCCTGATCCGTGAGCGCAAGTTCGAGCTTGCCGCCATCATGAGCCTCGAGGTCGGGAAGAGCCGGCTCGAGTCTATGGGGGACGCCGAGGAATCGGCGGACCTGATCGAGTACTACTGCAAGCAGATGGAGGACGCGGGCGGGTTCGTCCGGTCCATGGCGCGCGTGACGGCGGTCGAGCACAATACCGATATGCTCCGCCCTTACGGGGTGTTCGCCTGCATCGCGCCGTTCAACTTTCCGCTGGCCCTCTCGACCGGGATGTCCGCTGCGGCGCTGGTCGCCGGCAACACGGTGGTCTACAAGCCCGCTGAAGACACGCCGTGGACAGGGCTCAAGCTGTTCGAGGTGTATCGGGATGCCGGCGTGCCCGCCGGCGCCTTCAATTATATCCCGGGCACGGGGGAGGTCACCGGGGAAGCCCTGTGGCGCCATCCCGGCGTGGACGGCGTGGTCTTCACCGGCTCCAAGGCCGTGGGAATGCGCATCTATCAGGGGCTGTCGCAGCAATGGGTGAAGCCGTGCCTGCTCGAGATGGGCGGCAAGAATGCGACGATCGTGCTCGACACGGCCGATCTCGACGCCGCGGCCGAGGGCGTGACGCGTTCGGCGTTCGGGCTCCAGAATCAAAAATGCAGCGCCACGTCGCGCGTGTACGTGCATGGGCGGGTGGCGAATCCGTTTCTCGAGAAGCTGGTCGAGAAGACCGGAGCGTTGAAGGTCGGCGATCCCACGGCACGCGACGTGTACTTCGGTCCCGTGATCAACGCCGCGGCCGTCGAGCGGTTCGAGGAGGCCGTCGCGCAGGCGCGCCGGGAAGGCAAGATCGTGCTGGGCGGCGACCGGCTGCGGGGGGGACCCTTCGATCGGGGCCACTTCGTTGCGCCCACGATCGCGCAGCTGCCGCTCTCGTCCTCGCTGTTCCTCGAGGAGCTGTTCGTGCCACTGCTGTCGGTGGGCGAGGTGACGGGGCTTGAGCAGGCGATCGCCGAAACCAACAAGGCGCAGTACGGCCTCACCGCGGGAATCTTCTCAAAGAAGCCGGAGGAGATCGAGCGCTTCTTCGACGAGGTCGAGGTCGGCGTGTGCTACGTGAACAAGCGCACCGGCGCGACGACGGGCGCGTGGCCCGGCGCGCAACCGTTCACCGGTTGGAAGGCCTCGGGCTCGACGGGGAAGGGTGGATGCGGGCCCTATTATGTCGCGCAGTTCCTGCGGGAGCAGAGCCGAACCGTGATTGAGGAGGCGCGATGACGCGCGACTACCCCCGGATCATCGTACCGCCACCCGGCCCCAAGGCGAGAGCGATCGTCGAGCGACAGGATCGCTGGGCGTCCACCTCGTATCCCAAAGAGTACCCGCTCGCAATCGCGCGCGGGGAGCGCGCCATGGTCGAGGACGTGGATGGGAACCGCTACCTCGATTTCATGGCGGGCATCGCGGTGGCCTCGACCGGCTACGGCCATCCTAAGGTGATCAAAGCGATCCAGGAAGCGGCGGGCCGGTTCCTGCACATCTGCGGCAGCGACTTCTACTTCGAGGGCTTCGCCGCGCTGTGCGAGCGGCTGGCCCAGCTCGCGCCCGGGACGAGCAAGAAGCGCGTGTTTCTGTCGAACTCAGGCACGGAGGCGGTCGAAGGGGCGATCAAGCTGGCGCGGCAGTCCACGGGGCGGCCCGCGATCATCGCATTCAGCGGCGCGTTCCACGGCCGCACCTACGGGGGCTTGAGCCTCACGGCGAGCAAGTCGATCCAGCGGGCGGGCTTCGCGCCCTTCCTTCCCGAGGTCTATCACGTCCCGTACGGGTATCGCTACCGCTGTGATTTCTGCCGCGGCGAGCCGGCGTGCACCATGCGGTGCGTTTCGTCCATCGAGGACGACTTGTTCGCCAAGCGGCTCGATCCCGCGAGCGTGGCCGCGGTGTTCGTCGAGCCGATTCAGGGAGAGGGTGGCTACGTAGTGCCGCCGCCCGGGTACCTGCAGGCGCTGCGCGAGCTGTGCGATCGGCACGGGATCCTGCTCGTGTGCGACGAGGTGCAGTGCGGCGTGGGTCGCACGGGCAAGATGTGGGCGTGCGAGCACGAGGGTATCGAGCCCGACGTGCTGCTCACGGCAAAGGGCCTGGGTAGCGGCATGCCGATCGGCGCGATCATCGCCCGAGAGTCGATCATGAAGTGGCGGCCGGGCGCGCACGGCAGCACGTTCGGCGGGAACCCGGTGTGCTGCGCGGCTGCGCTCGCCACGCTCGAGGTCGTCGAGCGGGAGCTCCTGCCCAACGTGCCCAAGGTGGGGGCACGGCTTCTCGCCGGCACGGAACGGCTGCAGCAGAAGTACGCCTCGATCGGTGACGTGCGGGGCCGGGGCCTGATGATCGGGATCGAATTCGTGAAGGACCGCGCGACGCGGGAGCCCGCGCCGGACATCCCACACGAGCTCGTCGAGAGGGCATTCCGCAAGGGCGTGCTGCTCCTGGGCGCCGGGAAGAGCGCGTTGCGGCTGGCGCCGCCGCTCGTGGTGGACGAATACGACGTGGATACCGCGCTGCGCATCATCGACGAGTGCCTTCACGAGATGACGGACTAAGCGTCCTCCGTCATGGATGACGCGTCCAAGGTCCTCTCGATGCGCGACGCCGTCGCGCGCTTTGTACATGACGGCGACACGGTCGTCATCGAAGGCTTCACCCACCTCATCTGCTTCGCCGCGGGCCACGAGATCATCCGACAGCGCCGCCGCGACCTGACGCTCGCGCGGCTCACGCCGGACCTGATCTACGATCAGCTCATCGCCGCCGGCTGCGCCCGGAAGCTCGTGTTCTCGTGGGCAGGGAACCCAGGTGTCGGATCGTTACACGCGCTCCGACGCGCGGTCGAGCGCAAGGAGGCGGCCTCCGCCGGCCTCGAGATCGAGGAGTACTCGCACTTCGGCATGGTTGCGCGCTTCTCGGCCGGCGCCGCGCGGTTGCCGTTCTGGCCGCTCCGAAACTACGCCGGTACCGACCTGCCGCGCGCCAATCCCCGCATCAAGACGGTTGTGTGCCCCTATACCGGCGAAACACTCGCGACCGTCCCGGCGCTCAACCCGGACGTAACCATCGTACACGCTCAGCGGGCCGACGCGGCGGGCAACACGCAGATGTGGGGACTCGTGGGCGTCCAGAAAGAGGCGGCGTTCGCGTCGACGCGGGTGATCGTCGTCGTGGAAGAGCTCGTCGACGAAGCCGTGATCCGCTCCGATCCCAATCGCACGGTGATCCCCGGGATGATCGTGAGCGCCGTGGTGGTCGAGCCCTGGGGGGCGCACCCGTCGTATGCCCAGGGCTATTACGACCGTGACAACGATTTCTACGTCGCCTGGGAGGCGATCTCTAAGGACGCCGTGAAGCTGGGCCGTTACCTGGAAGAGTTCGTCCACGGCGTGCCGGATCGCGCCGGGTACCTCGCGAAGCAGCCGGGTCTCGCCACTAGGCTCAAGGCGAAAGACCGCCCATCCTCGGGAGTCAACTACGGCTTCTAGCCCCGCCCCCGGCGCTCCGTACACGCCGGATGAGATGATGACCGTGGTCGCGGCCCGTGAGCTTTCCGACGGCGAGGTCGTCTTTGTCGGCATCGGCCTCCCAAACCTCGCGTGCAACCTCGCCCGCGCCACGCACGCGCCCAACCTCGTGCTCATCTACGAATCGGGTGCCGTGGGCGCGGTTCCTGAACGACTGCCCGTGTCGATCGGCGATCCTGCACTCGTGACCGGCTCCCTGATGGTGTGCGGCATGGCGGACGTGTTTCAACTGTTTCTGCAGAACGGGCGGATCGAGGTGGGCTTCCTGGGTGGCGCTCAGGTGGACCGCTATGGCAACATCAACACGACGGTCATCGGACCGTACGAGCGCCCGGTGGTGCGTCTGCCCGGGTCGGGCGGAGCGGCCGAGATCGCGGTGCACGCGCAGCGTACACTGATCGTAGCGAAACTCAACGCCCGGGCGTTTCCCGAGCGCGTGGATTTCGTGACGAGCCCCGGTCAACGCGCCGGCGGGCGGACCAGGCGCGAGCTCGGCTTGCCCGGGGCGGGGCCCGTGAAGGTGATCACCGACAAAGGCATCCTCGAAGCGGACGCGGCAACGGGAGAAATGACGCTCGCGGCGCTCTACCCCGGTGTCTCGCCGGATGACGTGCAAGCAGGCGTGGGCTGGCCGCTCGCGCGTCACGAGGCCCTCGGGACCGTTGCGCCCCCTAGCGAAACAGACCTTCACCTGCTCCGGGAAGTCCTCGACCCGAAGCGTCTGTACCTGAGATCCAAGAGCGACGGAAAGACGGAATGAGACTGCGACGCGGAGTGACGCTCGTCATTCTATCCGTGGCCACCCACGGCTCCCGGAGCGCTCACGCGCAGCGCGCGCCGGTGCTGAAGCAGGTCGCGGTGCCGCACGCCTACTACTGGCGCGAGATGTACGTCCCGCAGGTGACGAGCGGCCCGAGCGCCGTCACGTGGTCCCCCGACGGCAGCGAGCTGATCTACTCGATGCAGGGCTCGCTCTGGCGGCAGCGGGTCGGCTCCCGCGTGGCGGTGCAGCTCACCGGCGACGAGGGATACGACTACCAGCCCGACTGGTCGCCCGACGGCCGATTCGTCGTGTTCGCGCGCTATGCACGCGACGCGATCGAGCTCGAGCTGCTCGATCTCGGGGCCAAAACGGTGCGCGCGGCCACGGCCAACGGAGCGGTCAACGTCGAGCCGCGCTGGTCGCCTGACGGCAGCCGCATCGCGTTCGTCTCTTCGACGTCGAACGGCCGCTGGCACATCTTCACGCTGGCGATGGAGAACGGCGTGCCTGGTGCGGTTACGCGGCTGACCGAAGACAACGACAGCAAGCTCCCGCGCTACTACTACAGCACGTGGGATCACTACCTCTCGCCGACGTGGTCGCCGGACGGGCGCGAGCTCATTCTTGTCTCGAACCGCGGGCACATTCACGGCACGGGCGGGATGTGGCGGATGACCGCCACGCCCGGAGCACCCCTCCGGGAGATCCGCTACGAGGAGACCACCTGGAAAGCTCGGCCCGACTGGTCTCCCGACGGCACGCGGGTGGTGTACAGCTCCTACCTCGGCCGCCAATGGCATCAGCTCTGGCTCATGACGAGCGAGGGTGGGGATCCCTTTCCGTTGACCTACGGGGAGTTCGACGCCACGGCGCCACGCTGGTCCCACGACGGCAGGCACATCGCGTACGTGTCGAACGAGTCGGGCAATACGTCCCTCTGGGTCATCGACATACCGGGCGCACATCGCCGCGAGGTGGTGCCCGGCGAGCGCCGGTATCATGGCGCTGTGGGCCGGCTACGCGTGGCGGTGGTGGACGCAGGCGGACATCCGCTGGCGGCGCGGCTGTCGATGACCGGCCCCGATGGGCGCGGCTACGCGCCCGACGACGCGTGGCGCCATGCGGACGAAGCGTTCGATCGTTCGGAGCGCCGGTTCGAGGTGACGTACGTCCACGCGAGCGGAGCGACCGAGCTGACGGTGCCCGCGGGCGTAATCGCGGTCGAGGCCTGGCGTGGGCCGGAATACCGCGTGGCGCGCGCCGCCGTCCAGGTGCCCGCGGGAAGGACGGTGACTAAGCGGCTCGTGCTCGAGCGTCTCGCGAACCTCCCGGCCCAGGGGTGGTGGAGCGGAGACCTCCACGTGCACATGAATTACGGTGGTGCGTACCGCAACACGCCGCCGCACCTCGCGTTCCAAGCGCGGGCGGAAGACCTGCACGTGGTCGAGAACTTGATCGTGAACAAAGAGCAGCGCATTCCCGACATCGCGTACTTTGGTACCGATCCCGATCCGGCCTCGGGCCCGGGCTTTCTCCTCATGCACGGCCAGGAGTTTCACACCAGCTACTGGGGCCACACGGCGTTCCTCGGACTCACCGACCACTACATCCTGCCCGAGTACGCCGCATATCCGAATACGGCGGCGGCGAGCCTTTACCCTGCGAACGCCGACGTCGGCGATCTGGCCCACGCGCAGGGCGCCCTGTTCGGCTACGTCCACCCATTCGATGCGCGGCCCGATCCCGCCGACACGACCACGCCGCTCACCTACGAGCTCCCGCTCGACGCGGCCCTCGGCAAGGTCGACTACGTGGAGGTGATGGGGTACTCGGATCATCTGATTACGTCGGCCATCTGGTATCGCTTGTTGAACTGTGGCTTTCGCTTGCCGGCGGGGGCGGGGACCGACGCGTTCCCGAATTTCGCCTCGCTCCGCGGCCCCCCGGGATTGGTCCGCGTGTTCGCGCACGCGGGCCCGAAGCTCGATCACCGTCACTGGATGGCGGCGATCAAGGCGGGTCGGACCTTCGTGTCCAACGCGCCGCTGCTCGAATTCACGCTCGACGGACACGCCATCGGAGACGAGGTGGGGCTGCCGGCGGGTGGGGGAGGGGGGCGGCTCACGGCGCGCGTGCGGCTGCGTTCCAGCGTGCCGGTCGATCACCTGGAGGTGATCGGGAACGGCCGCGTGGTCGCGGCGGTCACGCTCGACGGTGACCGCACGGCCGCGAGCGGGAGCGTGACCATCCCGGTCACGCACAGCGGCTGGTACGTACTCCGCGCCTGGAGCGAGAGGGCGGAGCAGCCGGTGCTCGATCTGTACCCGTTCGCGTCCACCAGCCCGATCTACGTGCGGGTGGGGCGGGAGCCGGTGCGTTCGACGGAGGATGCCGAGTTCTTCCTGAAGTGGCTCGACCGTTTGCAGCAGGGGGCGGAGACGCACGATGGGTGGAGGACGCCGGCCGAACGGGAGCACGTGCTCGGCTTGATCGATCGGGCACGCGCCGTTTACGCGGGGCAGGTGAGCGCCACCCGTCCCAGATCGGAGTAGTCAGCGCGCGACCGTAATCTCGCGACGTGCCGTGACCCGGTCCCCCTCGGCAGGCGAGACGGCGACCTCGATCACGTAGCGGCCGGACGCCAGGTCCGAGAGGTCGACCACGAGTGCGCGGGGCCTCACCGCGCCCGGCTGCGGCACCTCCTGCCACTCGAGCCGCACGTTCCGGCGTGGACCGACGAGCCCGAGCGACTGCACCGCGCGGCGCAGCCAGCCTCCGCCCTCGCGCGTGACGGTCAGGGCCATCGTAACGGGGGCGGCTCCCGCGCCGACCCCGTACAGCTCCCAGAAGACGCCGAGCCGCTGTGGCGCGGAGAACCTCGTGCCTCCGTGCGCTTCCGGAATCACGGCGGACAGGTCGTCCGGCAGGGAATCTCGCGGATCGAACAAGAGCAGATCTGAAATCTCGACCTGGTCGGGACGGACCGCGGGCGGCGCCACGCCGTACCGCGCGCGGGCAACGTGCCGCCCGCGCGGCGCGATCGCTTCGAGCGAGAGGACGAACGGCTGGCACGGTGCGGTCGCCGTCAAGGCTCGGGTGTCGTTCGCGACCCCCGAGTCGCGAGCGATGGCGAGCGGGTGCTCGTCCGCGGCCAACACGAGGGCGCCCCTGACCGAGTCCTCGGCGAACAGCGTGTCGCCCGACAGGTCGTAGGCGCCCACCACGATGCAGGAGTCGTCGCGCCGGAAGACGGCCGCCTGGTGATCCAGCGCCACAAACGCCCGCGCATACTCGGGAGCATAACGCTCGCGGGCTTGCCGCGCGTCGAGGGCCCAATCCTCCGGTCGCGCGGCGCTGGGATCATCGAACGCGCGCTGGGTGGGTGCGAAGCGAAAGCTCGGCGACGGCTCGTGCCCGGCGATGCGCGGCTCCGACGACACGAGGTCCGATCTCGGTGGGTCGCGCGTCCAGTACGTCGCCCATCCATATCGCACCAGGAGATCCCGCAGGTCGTCCCCCCAGTAGAGGCCGAAGGTCGTGCGCGCGTCCCGCTCGATCCGGGCAAACGTCCGGCGCGCGAGATGCTCCGTCCGTCGGTCGTTGCCACCGAGCGAATACAGCGGCCGAGTGAGCCACCACCAGCGCGCGGCGAACGTCTCGCGACCCGCGCAATCCAGGCGGCTGTACTGCTTGGCGAGCGCGCCCTCGAGCAAGGGCGAGATATCGGTCCAATGACACCGCTCTTCCTCGGGCATGTCCCGAAGCGCCGCGGCGAACGTGCTGTCGGCGCCCGCGAAATCACCGGCGGCGTGCCGCGCCATACCCCCCAGCGCCTCGCACCACCAAAGCGTCGCGCGACACGCGGTCGCTACGCGAACGGCGGCATCGAACGCCTGGTGCTCGATCAGGTATCGGACGCGTTGGCCGGCGATCCACTCGTCGCCGGGCAGTGCCTCGCCCGCGTCCGCGAGGGTCGCGAGGAGCTTGACCCGCGCGTCGCGGATCCTGGGTGGCTCCTCCGGAGCGGTGTCCAGGCCGCCCTCGTACCAGTAGCACATGCGGCCGATCCGCTCGTCGCATGCACCGCCCGCGAACGAGGGCTGCTGGGGGAGATTCGCGCGTCGGGTGGCTTCGAAGGCCTGCTGCGCGCGCCGGGCGGCTTTGAGGACGGCGAGGGAGTCCGTCCCGTGGTCTCGCCACGGGCCGCCGAGTAGCCATATGAGAGGAAGAATGCCCATCATATAGTCCCCCACGGAATCATAAGACGGTCTTCGGCCGCGCGCGAGCTTGACGCCGCCCCGGCGGGGGGTAATGTCGGCGCGATGCTTCCCCGCGAGTGGAACGCCGCCCACTGGTTCGTCGACCGGCACGTCGAGGAGGGCCGGGAAACGTGCCTCGCGATCCTCTACGAGGGCCGGCGCCTCACCTACGGGGACGTGCACGCGGGCGCAAACCGGCTCGGGAACGCCCTCCGGCGCCTCGGCGTGGGCATGGAGCAGCGGGTGGTGCTGCTGCTGCACGATTCACCGGAGTTTGTGTGGAGCTTCTGGGGCGCGCTCAAGATCGGGGCGGTCCCGATCCCGACCAACACGCTGCTCAAGCCCCGCGATCTCGAATACATCCTCACGGATAGCCGGGCGGCGGTGGTCATCGCGAGCGAGTCGCTCGTGCCCGCCGTCGAAGAGCTCCGGACCCGCGTCCCGACTCTCACCCACGTGGTGGTCGCGGGCAAGGCTTCCGCGGGCCAGCTGTCGTATGCGGAGCTCGTGGGGAGCGAGAGCGCGGACCTGGCGCCCGCTGCGACCACGAGGGACGACGTCGCGTTCTGGCAGTATACCTCGGGCACGACCGGGACTCCGAAAGCGGCGGTCCACCTCCAGCACGACATGCTGGTTTGCTGCGAGGGCTTCGGAAAACACGTGCTCGAGATCGGGCCGGAGGACCGGACCTTCTCCGTGGCGAAGCTGTTCTTCGCGTACGGCCTCGGCAACGCCCTCTATTTCCCGTTTCACGTCGGCGCGTCCACGGTGCTCTACCCCGGCCGGCCCGAGCCCGCGAAAGTGTTCGAGATCATCACTCGTGAGCGCCCGACGATCTTCTACGCCGTCCCCACCGCGTACGCCGCGATGCTGCAGGTGCCGGACGCGGACCGCCTGTATGATCTGCGCTCGGTCCGTGTGTGCAGCTCGGCGGGCGAGCCGCTGCCCAAGGCGATCTACGAGCGGTGGGTCGAGCGATTTGGGATCGAGATCCTCGACGGGATCGGCTCGACGGAGATGTGTCACACGTTCATCGCGAATCGACATGGTCGCGTGCGGCCGGGTTCGAGCGGGACACTCGTCCCGGGGTACGAAGCGCGCCTCGTGGACGACGAGGGACGGGAGATCCCGGCCGGGGAGGTGGGCAACCTGCTCGTCAAGGGTGACAGCGCGTGTGCCTGTTACTGGAACCAGCACGAGCGCACCATGCAGACCATCCAGGGCGAGTGGGTGCGCACCGGCGACAAGTACCACCGGGACGCGGACGGCTACTTCTGGTACGCCGGCCGGAGCGACGACATGATCAAGGCGAGCGGGATGTGGGTGTCACCGGCCGAGGTCGAGGGCGCGCTCGCCGAGCACCCGGCCGTGGTCGAAGCCGGCGTCGTGGGCGCGGAGGACAAGGATGAGCTGGTCAAGCCGCTGGCGTTCGTCATCCTGGCGCGTGGCCACGCGGCGAGCCCCGCCCTCGAGAGCGAGCTCAAAGCGTTCGTCAAAGATCGGCTTGCGCCGTACAAGTACCCGAGATGGATCATGTTCGTCGAGGAGCTGCCGAAGACGGCAACAGGAAAAATCCAAAGATTCAAGCTACGGGAACTCGCCGCGCAGACCCATAGGAAGGGCAAAAGCTAGCCGTTGCATTTTTTCTGTCCGCCTGTCCATCTGTTCGCTGTCTAGTGTAGCAGCAGAAGGGATACGTCATATAGCGCGTGGGTCCACGCGGTGATCCCAAATCCTCGGAGCAGATACAGGGCCGAGAAGAACAGCCCGGCCACCATGCGGAACACGAACGAGTAGACCTGCAGCTGGTCCCCGTAGGGCCCGATATAATGAAAGGCCGAGAAGATGGCCGCGCCGAGCACGGTGGCCGCGACGCCCGCCGTCACAGGGCGCCAGCCGAGCAGCGCTCGAGCGCCGGCCGAGAGCGCGCCGACCAGGAGCACCCGGAACAGCAGCTCCTCGTAAATCCCCGCGCCGAGCGACACCATGAGGTGGGTCCACGAGTCCAGGCGGCCCTCCGCCCCCGCTCCGACTGAGAGCATTTGGAGCAGGCCCAGGACGCCGGACGTAACGCTGCCGACGCACAGGCCGAACACCAAGGCGAGAGCGAGCGATTCGGCGAGCATCGTCAAGAACACGCCGGCTCGAAGGCGGGAGCCGTGGGCCCGCATGTCGCGCACCACGAGCCACAGCCCACCGCCGATCAGGCAGAGCATGAACAGCGGCGGCCCCCACGCGCCCGCCACCGCTGTGAACAGGGCCTGCAGAATCACATCCGCTCCGTTCCGCACCGAGCGCGGGCCGTGCGCCAGCAGCACGGCGAGGATCTGGTAGAACATCAGGAGCGGGAGCGCGAACAGAAGACTGTAGCGCGGTGCGCGACTCAGCTGCCAATAGGAACGCGCGGACGCGGAAGGGAAGACGATGCCGGTCATAGGGGCATGAATCTAGCACGGGGAGGCGCGACTGAAGCCGCGCCTCCGCGCTGCCGCTGAAGCGGCATGTCGCAACGTCAGTTCAATGACAGGGCCGAGCCACGAGTTCACTCGCGCATGGCGGCGTACGGTAATCGTCGCTGCTGCCGCGCTTGCCACCCCCGCGGGCGTCTCGTATCCTACCGCACCCACCCCCGGGGGCTCATGAAACTCGCCCTGCTCGCCGTCTGTCTCTTCGTCGTACCCGGCTCGGCCGCGCAGAAGCCGGAGCGCGCCCGCGATTTGGGCGTCCCGTTTGAAGGCACGCCCGGCCCGCTCGACGCCATCACGGACGTGAGCGGCGTCGAGGTCGGCCACCGCACGCTCATCGCGGGGAGCGGCAAGCTCGTCGTGGGCAAAGGGCCGGTCCGGACCGGCGTGACGGCGGTGTTTCCCCGTGGCAAGGCCTCCGACGATCCCGTGTTCGCCGGGTGGTTCACGATGAACGGCAACGGCGAGATGACCGGGACCACCTGGGTCGAGGAATCCGGGTTTCTGTGGGGACCGGTGATGATCACCAACACGCACTCCGTGGGCGTCGTGCGGGACGCGGTGATCGAATGGATCGTCGGTAAGGGTCGCATGCACAGCGACGAGTGGTCGCTCCCGGTCGTCGCCGAGACGTGGGACGGTGGCCTCAATGATATCAGCGGCTTCCACGTCACCAAGCAGGATGCCTGGGCCGCGATGGATAGCGCGCGCGGCGGCCCCGTGACTGAAGGCAGCGTCGGCGGCGGGACGGGCATGGTGTGCAACCGGTTCAAGGGAGGGATCGGCACGGCCTCGCGACGCACCCTGGGAGACGGCGGCTACACCGTCGGGGTGCTGGTGCAATGCAACTACGGCGGCCGCGGGCCGCTCCGCATCGCGGGCGTACCGGTGGGCCGGGAGATCACCGATCTGATGCCGTGCCGCCAGCCGTGCGGTAGCCTGCGTGGCGCCGCGGACGCGCGGCTGGCGCAGGATCTGGGCTCGATCATCATCGTGGTGGCGACCGATGCGCCGCTCCTGCCGCACCAGCTCAAGCGAATCTCCCGCCACGCCGCGCTCGGCGTCGGCCGCCTGGGCGGGCTCGCGTCGAATTCGTCGGGCGACATCTTCATCGCGTTCTCGACCGCCAACCCGCAGGCGTCGCGCGATTCCGGGCTCGCCCGCGTGACGATGGTCGCGAACGATCAGATCACGCCGCTGTTCGAGGCGACGATCCAGGCTACTGAAGAGGCGATCGTCAACGCTATGGTCGCGGCCCGGACGATGACGGGGGCGGACGACCTCACCGTGTACGGCCTGCCGCACGATCGTCTGCGGGAGGTCCTCAAGAAATACAACCGCCTGAATCCGTGACTTCGACGTCCGGGAACGGCGCCTTCCCGCGACTCAAGGCGGCGGACCTGCGGATTGCTCCGCTCGCCCGTGCCGAAACGATCCCGTCCGCGTGGTACACCGACCCGCGGTTCCACGCGCTCGACCGGGACGCTGTCTTTGCGACTACCTGGCAGCACGTCGCTGACGTCGGACAACTGGCGCGACCCGGCGACCACATCGTCGCGCAGGTCGCGGGCGAGCCGATCATCGTAGTACGGGGGCAGGACGGTGAGCTGCGTGCGTTCTACAACGTGTGCCGCCATCGGGGCGGGCCGCTCGCGATGAAGGACGGCAACGCCGACATGCTCATCTGCAAGTATCACGGGTGGACCTATCGGCTGGACGGGATGCTGCGCGGCGTGCCGCACTTCAACCATGTGGAGCTGTTCGATAAGCGGAATTACGGCCTCACGCCCGTCCATCTCGCCGTGTGGGAAGGGCTGGTGTTCGTGACCCTCGCGGCGCGCCCTAGGCCGCTCGAGACCTATCTCGCAGGCATCCGGGAGCGGATTTCGCCGACCCGGATCGCCGAGCTGACGTTCGCGCGCCGGATCGAGTACGACGTGCAGGCGAACTGGAAGGTGTACGTCGACAACTATCTCGAGGGGTACCACGTCCCCTACGTACACCCCGAGCTGTATTCGCTGTATGACTACGAAGGTTATGTCACCGAGGTGCACGACTGGTATTCGGTGCAGGTCGGTCCGCTCACCGGCGACCGTAACGTCTACACGGCGGGCGGCGGCGAAGGCTTGTACTACCAGGTCTTCCCCAACCTCATGCTCAACGTCGTGCCGGGACGCTTGCAGTCGAACGTGGTGATTCCTACCGCTCCCGACCGCTGCAAGGTGATCTTCCGCTATTACTACGACGACGTCGAGTCGCCGGCGGCCCGCGCGCGGATCGAACAAGACATCGCGTTCTCGGACCGCGTGCAGCACGAGGACGCGGAGATCTGCGAGCGGGTGCAGCAGGGCCTTGGCTCCCGGGCCTATGACAAGGGTCGCTTCTCGGTCCGCTTCGAGGAGGGCGTTTACCACTTCCAGAATCTCCTGAAGCACTCCTACCGGAGCTGGCGCAAGCGCTGATGGCGGAGCTCAAGCGACAGCTCGGCCTCCTCGACTCGACGATGATCAACGTGGGGACGATCGTCGCGTCGGCGATCTTCATCGTTCCGAGTGTCATCGCCGCGACCTTGCACGCGTCGCTGCCCTCGATACTGGTGTGGATGGTGGGTGGAATCGTATCGCTGCTCGGGGCGCTGGCGGTCGCCGAGCTCGGGGCGGCCATGCCGAAGGCGGGCGGGATCTACGTTTACCTGAGCGCGGCGTACGGCCCGGTGTGGGGATTCCTCTACGGCTGGTCGAGCGGCGTCGTAATCAACCCCGCCTCGATCGCCGCGATCGCGTTAGGCTTCGCGACCTATTTCGGGTTCTTCGCGCACCTGGGAGACGCGGGGATCAAGGCAGTGGCGGTGGTCTCGATCATCGTGCTCACCGTGGTCAACTCGCTCGGTGTCCGTCTCGGCGCCATCACGCAGAACGTGCTCACCCTCACCAAGATCGGCCTGGTCACGGTGCTGATCGTGGTGGGCTTCGTGTTGCCGGGCGGCAGCCCGGCGAATTTCGCCCCGCTCTGGTCGGACGCGCCGCTGGGGCAGCAGATCGCGTCGTTCGGCGTCGCGCTCGTGGCGGTCCTGTGGGCCTACGACGGGTGGATCGAGAGCACGTACGTCGGGGGTGAGGTCACGGACCCGGGCCGTAACCTGCCGCGCTCCATGATCCTGTCCACGTTCATCGCCATCGTGCTGTACTGCCTGGTGACGGCATCGTTCGCCTATGTGCTCTCACCGGCGAAGATGGCGGCCTCGTCCCTCGTGGCGTCGGACGCGGCGCAGGTCACCCTCGGACACGCGGGCGCGGGATTCGTGGCTGTCGCGATCATGGTCGCCACCCTGGGGTCGAACAACGGCATCGTGCTCACCGCCGCGCGCGTGCCGTACGCCATGGCGCGGGACGGGCTGTTGCCACGCTGGCTCGCCGGCGTCCACCCGCGCTTTCTCACGCCCGTGCCGTCGCTCGCCGTGCAGTGCGTGATCTCCATCGCGCTCACGTGGGTATCGACCGAGCCATCGTGGAAGAACGTCTACAACCGGCTGTTCACGTACGTCGTGCTGGCGGAGTTCGTCTTCTACGCGATGTCCTGCGGCGCGGTGATTCGGCTACGCCAAAAGGCCCCCGACATGGCCCGGCCGTACCGGGCGTGGGGGTATCCTTACACGCCGATCGTCTTCATCCTCTTTTCGCTCTGGCTCGTCTTCAACACCGCCAAGGAAGACCCCGCGGACACGCTGATGAGCGCGCTCTTGATCCTCATCGGCCTCCCGATCTACGTGTGGCAGAGTACGGTCGCGCGGCGGGAGAAACCCGCTTCCTAGCAGCGCTACTCCTCGTTGGACGCCGGCTTCTTGAGCTGCTTGAGCGCCGCATCGACGTCCCGCTTGGTATCGGCGTACTTGAGCTCGCTCTGGATCGCCTGCAAGCGTGGCACGCCGAGCTGGCGCGGCAGAGTGAACTGAAAGGCTTCGACCGCCCAGCGCCGCACGGCGGGGCGCGCGTCGTCTAGGTGGGCGGTGAGCACGTCCAGGGCGTGCGCGCTGCCGCGCGCCGCGAGCACCGCGAGGACGTGCGCGGGAAAGCGACCGGTTCCGAGGAGCGCCTCGATCTGAGGGACGGCGCTCGAGTCCCCCGACTGCGCCACGATGCGGTAGGTCGCCTGCCGAATCACATCCTGATAGGAGGGCGTCGCGAGCCCCCATGCGGCCGCACTGTCGCTCGCGGTGGAGTCGGCGTGCGCGAGTGCCGTCAGCGCCGCGGCGCGCACCTCGTAGCTCGAGTCGCCACGGAACGACAGGCGCGCCAGGTCCGCGGCTTTTGCGCCGCCGATCTGCCCGAGCGCCGTGATCGCGGCACGGCGCACTTGCGCCGAGCTGTCCCGAAGCGCCGCCGCGAGCGGCGCGGCACCGGTCGAGGGGAAGCTCGCGAGGGCCTCCGCCGCCCCTGCCCGGGTGAGAAAGTAGTCGGCCGACGTCGCGGCCCAGGCGAGGGCCGCGGCGGCCGTTGTGTCGGCGGTCCGCTTCGCCAGCTGCGCGATGGCCCACTCCCGGTTCCACAGGTCGGCGTCTCGGCGCAGCTGGGTCGCCAGCCAGGTGGTCGGCTGGTCGAACGTCAGCTCCTTCAGGATCGTGTTCCCGTCGTCGAACACCACCATCGTCGGCGGTCCTGGCAGATCGGCGATCTCGATCGTCTGCTCGCGCCCATCGAGCTCCGCGTGACGGACGACGTCGCCTCGCGCTGTTCCAACCCGTATGGCCACCGGCATCCGGAAGCTCAGCGGTGTCTCGAACTTGACCGCTGCCCTTGTGGTGTCGGCCTTGCCGGAATCGGACTGCGTTTGCTTGACCGTCAGCGCGAGTTTTCGCGTCACGCTGTCGTATGCCGCGGTGACGGCGAAGTGGGGGTGTCCGGCATCGTAGATCCACTGTTCCCAGAACCAGGCGAGGTTCTCACCGGTCGCGTCGAGCACCGCCTGGCGCAGGTCATCGGTCGTCGCGTTCCCAAGAGCGTGCCGCGTCAAGTACAGGTGGATCGAGGCCCAGAACCGCTCGGGACCCAGGTAGTGGAGCAGCATCCGGAGTACCAGGGCGCCCTTGGGATACACGTTGTTCGAGCCCAGCGCGGCGAGCGACATGCGGCGCCGCTCGTCGATCTGGAGGTACTGGCGGTACTCGTCGAGGTAGTAGTCGTCCTCCGCATGGGGACCGAGCTTGGCGCGCCAGTACTGACCCGGGAGGAACTCCGCGAACCCCTCGTTGAGCCACATGTTCGCCCAGTTCTCGAGCGTGACGTAGTCGCCGAACCACTGATGCGCCAGCTCGTGCGGAATGAGAATCCACTGGTACCACGGGCGGTCGAGATACGCGCGGTCGTCGGGCAGCCAATCCACGAGCGTGGTCGCGCTCACGTTCTCCATGCCGCCGAAGAAGTCCGCGACCGTCGTCTGCGCGTACTTGGGCCAGGGGTACGGGACGCCCGTCATCTGAGAGTACACTTCGATCATATCGGGCGTGACGCCGAAGAGGCGGCGGGCGCGCGCCGAATCAGCGCGATACACGTAGTAGTCGACCGGAATGCCGCGCCAGCGATCCGTAAGCTTCACGAGTGGGGCGACGATTAGCGACACGAGATACGTAGCGCTCGGCTGGTCCTGACGCCACGTGACCGTGTGCGTACCTCCAAGATTCTTCCGGTCGGACACGAACCTCCCGTTCGACACCACGGTGTATTCCGCGGGCACCGTGGCCACGAGCTCCCAGGTCGCCTTGTCGTTCGGGTAGTCGTACGTCGGGAACCAATCGTGGTTGTTCTCGTCCTCGCCCTGGCTCCAGATCTGCTGGGGACGGTGCTCCAGCCCGTCGGGCCGGATGAACGTCAGCCCGTGGCCGTTGTCGATGCGCGCGTGATACTCGATGGTGAAGCGCAATGTGTCGTGAAAGGCGACTGGTCGGGCCGGGTAGACGACCAGCGTGTCGCCGTGTGCCGCGCTCCGGAGCACGGCGCCTCCCGCTCGCGCCTCGACCACTCGGCTGACGGCGAGCCCCTTCCCGGCGTCGAGCACCACGGAATCGAGCCCGGGGCGGAGCGCGAGGAGCGTCGTGGTCACGCGGCCGTCGAACGACGTCGAGTCCCAGTCGAAGCTCCTGAGCTCGATCCGCTGGTGCACGAGGTCGTAGTCGTGCGAGCGGGTGTAGACGTCGTTGGCCATCCGCTCCGCGTTCGACTGGGCGGCGGCGGCGAGCGGGGCGGCGAGGAGCAGGACCGTGGCAAAAGGGGAGCGCATCACCCAATCTAGCCTGGACGAGAGCCCCTTTCCTGTGCAGAATTCGGCGGCCGCGACCACTATGCCTTTCACAGGAGATTCGAGGATGCGATCCACGCTCGGAACCACCCTGCTTGCCACCTGCGCCCTCCCGCTCACCATCGTCCTCGCCGCGCACGCTCAGAACCCGGTCATGAATGGAGTCCGGGCTCTGGCGCAGCGCCAGACGAAGAACATCGTGGAGGCCGCGGAAGAGATGCCGGCCGACAAGTACGGCTACAAACCCACGCCCGCCCAGATGAGCTACGGGGACGTGGTCGCCCATCTGATCAAGGAAGGGAACAACTATCTCTGCAGCGCGGCGTCCGGCATCAAGGAGCCGAACGCGGACAAGTTTGCGGGGACGGACCCCAAGGACAAGCTCGTGGCGGGCCTGAAGGAGTCGTTCAAGTTCTGCGAGACCGCACTAGCGCAGATCCAGGACGCGCAGCTGGGCGACACCATCGACTTCTTCGGGGGCCGTAAGGTCACGAAGGGGTTTGCCGCGCTCATCACCGTGGCGGACTGGGCGGATCACTACAGCCAGATGGCGATCTACCTGCGGTTGAACGGCCATCTCCCGCCGACCGCCAAGAAGGGCATGGATTAACGGTCCCTGAGGATCTCCCGGGCGGCGTTGTAGCCGCACGCCCCCATGACCCCGCCGCCCGGGTGCGTCGCCGAGCCGCAGAGATACAGCCCTTTGATGGGCGAGCGGTAGTCGGCGTACCCGGGTAGCGGACGCAGGAAGAAGAGCTGTGATAGGGTCATCGCGCCCTGAAAGATGTTCCCCCCCGTCAGCCCGAACCGGCGCTCCAGATCGAGCGGTGAGAGCACCTGGCGCTCGATCACGGCGCGCTTGAAGTTGGGCGCGTAGTCGTTGAGGATATCGAAGCAGCGATCGGCGAACCGGTCCTTCACCTCGTCCCAGGTCGTGCCGCGCAGCTGGTACGGCGCGTACTGCACGAAGAACGACATGACGTGCTTTCCCGCGGGCGCCACCGTCGTGTCCACGACGGACGGAATCGTGCACTCGAGAATGGGATCCGCGGAGGGGCGGCCGTACTTGGCGTCGTCGTACGCCCGCTCCATATAATCGAGAGTGGGCGCGAGATGGATCGTGCCGCGCAGGTGCTGGTTGGGGGCAAGCCCGCTGCCTCGCACGGCGCTGAAATCGGGGAGCTCGGAGAGCGCCGCATTGATCTTGAACGACGCGCTCGAGTAGTCGATGGCCTTCACGTCGGCCAGGAAGTCGGGCGCCAGCGCGTCCCCGTCCACGAGCTGGAGATACGTGACGTGCGCGTCCGCGTTCGAGGCCACCTTGCGGGCTTGATACTCGGTCCCGTCCGCGAGGGCCACGCCCTTCACGCGGCCGCGGCGCGTGACGATTTTCGCGACCGGGCTGTTGAGCTTGATCTCGGCGCCGTGCGCGCGTGCCGCCGAGGCGAGCGCCTGCGTGATCCCGCCCATCCCGCCGCGCACGTACCCCCACATCCCGCGCACGCCGTTGCACTCCCCCATCACGTGGTGGAACAACACGTACGCGGTGCCCGGGACGGTCGGCGAGGCCATCGCCCCGATGATCGCGTCCGTAGCGAGCGCGATCTTCAGCTCCTCGGACTCGAACCAGCGATCGAGGATCGGGCGCGCCGCGCCGGTCAGGATCTCGAGCGCGCCGGGGCCGTCCTTGCCGAGCTTCAAGAACCGCCAGCCAAGGCCGGCGAGCTGCGCGAGATTCTTGGGCCGGAGCGACCAGGGGTTGGGCGGGGTCTGGAGCAGGGTAGGCTCGATGAAATCCGCCACCCGCTCGAGCATCGCCTCGTAGCGAGGCAGGGCCTCCGCGTCACGCGCGGAGAATTTCGCGACCTGTTGCCGTGTGAGCTCCTTGTCCGGCCCCATCAGGAGGAAGCGGCCGTCCGGGAACGGCGTGAAGGACGACGGGCTGCGCGGCAGCAGCTCGAACCCGTGCCGTCCGAGCTCGAGATCGCGGATGATCTCGGGACGGAGCAGGCTGTTGACGTACGCGGCCGTCGACACCTTGAAGCCCGGCCAGAGCTCTTCGGTCACGCACGCGCCGCCGACCACGTCCCGGCGCTCGAGCACGAGCACCCGCATCCCCGCGCGCGCGAGGTAGGCCGCCGTGACGAGGCCGTTGTGACCGGCCCCGACGATGACGATGTCATACGTCCCGGACATGACGCTCCCTTCTGCAATGCGCAACGGTGCAGTATGTTACGGCCACGGGAGCGACAGAGCGACGGGAGTCACCCGATGGCGCAGTTCCCGATGAAGCTGATGCGGCTGCTGGCGATCGTCTGGTGCGGCTTCGGCCCGCTCTCGATCAACGCGTGCGCCCAGCCTCACAATCCCGCCGGTTCCACCACACCCGACCCCTCCCCCGACAGCACGTCCCGCAGTTACGCCCCGGCGACGCTTCGCGTCACCAACAGCCATTGGTCGGATGTGAGAATCTACCTGGTCCGCGGCGCGATGTGGACGCGCCTCGGGCTCGTGACGACCAACAGCACGGTGGATTTCACGATCCCGCCGGATCTTCTGAGCGGTGCCTCGACCGTCACGCTCGTCGCGGATCCGGTAGCCGGGGCGGGCCGGTGGACGACCCCGTTGCCCGTGATCTCACCCGGCGACGAGTTCGAGCTCGTCGTGGAAAACTTCCTCCAGTACTCGCACCTCGTCGTGAGGTAAGCTAGGGCCTTCGCTGCACGCGCTCGAGCAACGAGCTCAGCTCGGGCGGTATTTGAACTCCGAAAATCTCGCGGGTCGGTGCGGTCACCACGATCGATCGTGGCCCGGGCGCTCCCTCGCTGCCGGTCGAACCGGCGTTGCCCGCCTGGCCCGGCGCGCCGCTCGCCGCGTCCGGGCAGCGGCGGTTGCTCGAGTCCATCGCGCCCTGGCCGCCCTTGCCGCCCTTCCCGCCGGTGCCGCCG
>CAYXIK010000019.1:0-34621 GCA_964465315.1 uncultured Gemmatimonadaceae bacterium
CCGCAGGATTCCCGCACGACCAACGTCACCGGCAACGTTTCCCGCCGGTTCTGATGCCGGCGCCCGTTCCCCACGGCATCGAGTAGCCGGCGAGCGGCACGCTCGCCTAGGGCGCTGATGTCCACGCGGACCGTGGACAGGGGAGGGTGCATGTACCGCGCCATCGGGATGTCGTCGAAGCCGGCGACCGCCATCTCGCCGGGTACCGCAAGCCTCGCCTCGGCGAGCGCCGAGAGCGCGCCGATCGCCATCGCATCGTTTGCAGCGAAGATCGCCGTCGGCCGGGGTTGAGATCGCAGCAGCTTGCGGCACCCGTCGTAGCCCGAGCCTTGGGTGAAATCGCCCGCCACCTCCCACTGCCGCGCTGGGCGGATCCCTGCGCTCTCGAGCGCCGCCCGATACCCGCGCCACCGCTGGACGGCGTCGAAGTTGCGCGACGGCCCCATGATCATGGCGATGCGCCGATGTCCCCGGGTCACGAGATGCCGCACCATTTCGTAGGCGCCCTGCCGGTTCGCCACGACGATCGAATCGAATGCCCGGCCGGACGCGTTGCAGCTGAGCATCACCACGGGAAAGCGTTCGGGCAGGTCGCGAACCGGCACGTGTGCCCCCAACGCCGGAGACATCAGGATCAACCCGTCCACGCGACCGCGCATCGCTTGAAGCGCCGCTTCGATGGTCGCCTTGTCGTTGTGCGAGCTCGCGATCAGCAGGTGATAGCCCTGGTGCTGCGCGGTCTGATCGATGCCGCGGATCAGCTCGGCGTAGAATTCGCCGTACAGGTCGGGGAGGAGGACGCCGATGCTCGACGTCCGGCGCGTGCTCAGGCTGCGGGCGGCGGCGTGGGGTGTGTAGCCGAGGCGGCGGGCCACCGTGCGGACGCGACGGCGCGTCGGCTCCGTGACCAGACTGCTTTCGTTCTGGACCCGCGAGACCGTGGCGACGGAGACTCGCGCCGCGCGTGCCACGTCCCGGATGGTGACCATGCCGCTCCCTCGGCGGGTGCCGTGGGGGATGTAATCGGTTACATGAGCGCGCCGCTGTCAAGGGCGCGAACGACCGGGTTTCGTTGACGCCCGCGCCGCGCCGTGCTAGTGTCCGGTGCCTTTCCCGACCGTCACGCAAGGATCCTCGCGCCCGTGTCCCGATATCGATGGTGGCTGACCTCCGCCGCGCTCTGGCTGCTTGGCTGCGGCGGACCGTTCCCGCAATCGACCTTCGCCCCTCGCTCTGACTTCGCTCGAGCTGCTGACGTTCTCTTTCGCGACATCTTCTGGTGGGCCGCCGCGGTGTTCCTCGTGGTCGAGACGCTGCTCCTTATCGCCCTCGTCCGCTTCCGCCACCGGGAGGGGCGGGCCGCGCCCAAGCCTACGCA
Source organism: uncultured Gemmatimonadaceae bacterium (assembly GCA_964465315.1). Lineage (GTDB taxonomy): Bacteria > Gemmatimonadota > Gemmatimonadetes > Gemmatimonadales > GWC2-71-9 > AG41. The sequence goes on from CAYXIK010000019.1 coordinate 1,379, forward strand.
CGGGCACACCATCCTCGAGATCGCGTGGACGCTCGCCCCAGCCGTGATCCTCGTGTTCGTCGCTGTGCCAACCGTCCGCACGATCTTCACCACGGCGGGCGACGTGCCCCCGGACGCGCTCAAAATTGAAGTCGTCGGGCACCAGTGGTGGTGGGAGTACAAGTACCCGGACTTAGGGGTAACGACGGCGAACGAGATGCACGTGCCGGTCGGGAAATCCGTCCAGGTGGCCATCACGTCGGCTGACGTAATCCATTCATTCTGGGCACCCGTGCTCGGCGGCAAGCGTGACGCGATCCCCGGGCACGTGAATTACATCGCGTTCCGCGCCGACTCGGCGGGCGACTACTCCGGTCAGTGCGCCGAGTTTTGCGGGGCCTCGCATGGCAACATGCGGCTGCGCGTGCTCGTGGACGAAGACCCGGCGTTCCGGGCGTGGGTGGATGCACAGAGGAACGGACCGGCGGTTCCCGCGAAGGCGAGCCTCGCGGACCTGGGCAGGGCCGTGTACTCGCGCTCGGCGTGCATCGGCTGCCATACGATCCAGGGTGTATCGCCCGGGATCATCGGCCCGAACCTGACGCACGTGGGCAGCAGAACGACCATCGCGGCGGGCCTGTTCCCGAACGACTCGGTCCACCTGGCGCGCTGGATCGCCGACGCGCCAGCCCTGAAACCCGGCTCTCTCATGATGCGCATGCAGCCGCCGCTCACCGACCAGGACATCGCGGCCCTGGTGGCCTACCTCGAGAGCTTGAAATGAGCGGCGCGCCGGGCGGCCTTAAGGGCTGGCTGACGACCACCGATCACAAGCGGATCGGGTTGCTCTACTTCTGGACCGCTTTTGGATTCTTCCTGATCGGGGGGATGGAGGCGCTCTTGATCCGGGCGCAGCTCGCCCAGCCGAACGGCCAACTCGTGGGCGCCGAGACGTACAACCAGCTGTTCACGATGCACGGCACCACCATGGTGTTCCTGGCGCTGATGCCGCTCTCGGCGAGCTTCTTCAACTACATCATCCCATTGCAGATCGGCGCGCGCGACGTGGCCTTCCCGCGGCTCAACGCCTTCAGCTATTGGGTGTTTCTCCTGGGCGGGCTGTTCCTGAACGCGAGCTGGATCACCGGACCGTTGTTCCACGCCGGCGTGCTCAACGTGGCGCCCGACGCCGGATGGTTCGGCTACGCGAATCTCACCGAGCGGCAGTTCTCGCCCGGGCCCAACATCGATTTCTGGCTGCTCGCCCTCCAGATCCTCGGCATCTCGTCGCTGGCGGCGGGGTTCAACTTCATTGTGACGATCCTCAACCTGCGGGCCCCCGGGATGAAGATGATGCGGCTCCCGACGTTCACGTGGATGACCCTGGTCACGCAGTTCCTCATCATCACGGCGTTCCCCGTGATCACCGTCGCGCTCGTGTTCCTCATGTTCGACCGCTTCTTCGGCACGCACTTCTACGTGCACCAGGCGGGGGCGACGCCCATCCTGTGGCAACATCTGTTCTGGTTGTTCGGCCACCCGGAGGTGTACATCCTGATCCTACCGGCGATGGGGATCGTGTCCGAAGTGCTCCCGACGTTCTCCCGGAAGCCGCTGTTCGGCTACACGGTCGTCGTGTACTCAGGGATCCTCATCGGGTTCATGGGCTGGGGCGTGTGGAGCCACCATATGTTCGCCGTGGGGCTCGGGCCGATCGCCGACTCGGTGTTCGCTGCCACGACGATGCTCATCGCGGTGCCGACTGGCGTGAAAATCTTCAACTGGATCGCGACGCTCTGGGGCGGCGACATCCGGGGTACCACCGCGCTCCACTTCGCGGTCGGATTCATCGCGATGTTCATCATCGGCGGCCTCTCGGGGGTGACGCACGCTTCACCCCCAGCCGACCTCCAGCAGACCGACACCTATTACGTCGTGGCGCACATCCACTACGTGCTGTTCGGCGGCACCATCATGGGGCTCTTCGCCGGCATGTACTACTGGTGGCCCAAGATGACGGGCCGGCTCTTGAGCGAGACGCTCGGGAAGTGGCACTTCTGGCTGCAGTTCGTGGGGATGAACCTCGCGTTCTTCCCGATGCACTTTATCGGACTATTGGGAATGCCGCGCCGCATCTACACCTACGGTCCCGAGCTCGGAGTGGGCGACCTGAACCTCGTGTCTACCGCGGGCGCGTTCTTGATCGGGCTCTCGATCCTCGTCTTCCTGTACAACATTTGGCGGACCGCCCGGAGGGGCGAACGGGCCTCGAACGATCCCTGGGGCGGCGCGACGCTCGAGTGGAGCATCGCCTCGCCGCCGCCGGTCTACAACTTTTCAGTCATCCCGACTGTGGCGAACCGGTTGCCGCGCTGGCGCACGGAGCGTCACGGGCCGATGGTCGATCCACCCGCCGTGCCTCCCACGCCGATCCACGTGCCCGGCGGCTCGTGGTGGCCCGTGGTCGCCGCGTTCGGGCTGCCGGTGATGGCGCTCGCGCCGCTCACCCACACGCTCTGGGTGGTGTTCGTGGGGGTGGCCCTCCTGCTGTTCGGCATCTACCGCTGGGCGTTCGAGCCTTTCGAGGTCTGAGCGATGACGCACGCCGCCTCCCCCCCCGTGCACCACACCAGCATGGGGCTCGACAGCCGCAAGTTGGCCTTCTGGACCTTCATCGGCTCCGAGTGCCTGCTGTTCGGCTCGCTGATCTCGACGTACCTGATCTACAAGGGAAAGAGTGTCGTCGGGCCCTACCCGCACGAGATCCTCAACATTCCGTTCACGTCGGTCAGCACGTTCGATCTCCTGATGTCGAGCCTCATGATGGTGCTCGCGCTCGCCGCGGTGCAGCGGGGCGACATGAAGTGGGGGAAGATCTGGTTGCTCTCGACCGCCCTGCTCGGCCTGGTTTTCCTCGGCGGCCAGGTGATCGAGTTTACCGAGTTCGTCCACAAGGGCCTGACGCTTCAGACCAACCTGTTCGGCTGCACGTTCTTCGTGCTGACGGGCACGCACGGCGCCCACGTGGCGGTAGGCGTCCTGTGGCTCTTGACGCTGTGGGTCCGCGCCCTGCAGGGGAAGCTCGGGCCCGCGCACGCGATGACCGTCGAGATCACCGGGCTGTACTGGCACTTCGTGGACGTGGTCTGGATCGTGATTTTCACCGTCGTGTACTTGATCCAATGAGCGCGCGGGACGAGAGGGGGACTGCGATGGGGCGGGAGCAGGGGCAGGGAACGGAGACCGGGCAACATCCGCACCCGACGGCCGACGTGTACCTGCGGGTGGCCGCGGTGCTCGTGATCCTCACCGTGCTCGAGGTGGGCGTGTTCTACGTGCCGGCGTTCCACCCCGTGCTTGTGCCGGTGCTGCTCGTGCTTTCGGCGGCCAAGTTTACACTGGTGGTGATGTTCTACATGCATTTGAAGGCCGACAGTAAGTTCTTCACCTTCCTCTTCGGCGCTCCGCTGCTCCTCGTGGTGGGGGTGTTGGTCGCGCTAATGTTCCTCTTCTACGGTACGCTCACGCTCAGGGGTGCCGCGGGGGCGGGATGACAGCACCTCCCCCATCCGCCGACGCATGGCGGCACTGGGACCTGCATCCGAGCGTGATGATCGGGCTCGCCCTCCTGGGCGGGCTCTACGTTTTTTGGGGGGGACTCGCGGGGCCGGGGCGTCGGGTGGTGTCCTTCGCCGCGGCGCTCGTCGTGCTCGGCCTCGCGCTCAATGGGCCGCTCCACAACCTATCCGACTCGTACCTGTTCAGCGCGCACATGGTGCAGCACCTCGTGCTGACGCTCGCGTTCCCCCCGCTCCTGCTCTACGGCACACCGGCCTGGGTGGTGCGGCCGCTGCTCCGGTGGCGCTTGCTGCTCGCGTTCGCGCGCTGGGCCACGCGCCCACTCGCGGCGGGGATCCTGTTCTCCGTGCCGATCACGCTCTGGCACTTCCCGCGCTTCTACGAGGCGGCGCTCGAGCACCATCCCGTGCACATCGTGCAGCACCTGGTGTTCATAGCGACCGCGGTGATCGTGTGGTGGCCGATTCTCTCGCCGATACCGGAGCTCCCGCGCGCGAGCTACCCGACGCAGCTCGTGTTTCTCTTCCTGCTTGGCCTCCCGATGTCGCTCGCGGGCGCGATGATCACGCTCGCCGAGACCGTGCTATATCCCTTCTATGCGACGGCGCTGCGAGTCTGGGGTCTCACGCCACTCGTGGACCAGCAGCTGGGCGGGTTGTTGATGTGGGTGGTCGGGACGATGTACCTGTGGATCGCCGGTGGCGTGGTGTGGTTCCGCTGGGCGGCCCGGGAAGAGCGCGGTGAAGCGGAGAGATCGGTGCCGCTGGAAGCTTACGGGGCTATTCTCCCTCGTCCGTCTCGCCCAGGGGATGCAGCTTGAGCGTCTCCGCGATCTTCGGGTGCGAGCGCCAGAGGTAATAGCCCATGCCGTACGCGGCGATGGCATTGCCGATGGCGACGTTCCACCAGGCGAGGGAGCCCAGCAGCGGCTGGGCGAGGATCGCCACCGTCACGTAGAACCCGAACTCAAAGATCGCGAAGAAGACGACGACGAGGTACAAGGTCGGCGGCGCCACCTCCACCTCGGCCGCGAGCACCGCGGCGATAGTGCCCACGATGATGAACGCGCTCACGTGGATCATGGTGTAGCCGATGATGCGGGAGTACTCGATCACCACGTGGGCGGGATCGTGCACGCTCCAGAACACGGCCGAGCCGAGCATGGCCGGGGTGAAGAACGGGCGTCCGGCGAGCGTGTCGATGATCAGGAACCACAGCGCCACGGCCGCCGCGCCGATCAAACCGGCGATGAACCCTTCACGCAGGATCCGTGTCAACTGCATGCTTCGTCCTCACGGGGTTGTCCGTCGGCAATATAGCGCCGGGCCCGGCCGGAGCTAGATTGGGCCACCCTTCCGGAGGTGCCATGCTCCCCTTCTCACGGCGGGTGATCTACCCCGTGTGTCTGCTGACGGGCGCGCTTCTCACCATCGTGGCGGGCACGTTGCATCCCGACCTCGTGGGCGACGGTGCGGCGCAACTCACGACCATCGCGCAGTGCGCGGCGTGGCGCGCGATCCACTGGGGCCTTCTGTTCAGCTTTCCGCTCGCGCTCACCGGCTTGGTGGGCGTGGCGCGGGTGCACGCCGGGACTGCTGGGGAAAACGCAGTCCGTGCGGGGTTGATCGTTGGCACGTTCGCCTACAGCGCGTGGATGGTAATCGTGGCGTTCATGGCGGGGGCGGGCTGGTCGTTGGCGCAGAGCTTCACGACGGCCGACCCTGGGATGACGGCCACACGCGCCGTTTTCCTGTTCGACATGATCCATCCGTTCGCGCTCGCGAGCCAGCGGGCGGCCGGTTTTGCGCTCGGGCTCTCGACCTGTCTGTACGGCTGGGGCGTGGTGGACGGCAAGACGTTGCCGCGCTGGCTGGGCACGAGCGGCTTGGCGGCAGGCGCGGTCGCGATGGGCCTGGCGTTCTTCTTCCGGGAGGACACGAAGGCCGACCAGGCGGCCTTCGTGCTTCCCGTGTTCTGGCAGCTGATGACGGGCGCCGTGATGTTGCGGGCGCCCGATCGTTAACGCACCCGCAGCCGGACGATTCGGGACGCCCAGCCGTCCGTCGTATCGGGGCTCCGCGACAGGACCTGCAAGGTCACCACGTCGCCGGGCTTCACCTTCCGCAGCGCCTCGCGGAACGCCGTGCGCGTGCGCGTGGGGGTTCCGTTCACGGCGACGATGATGTCCGGGCCCCCAGGGTCATCACTCGACTGAAGCCGCTGGAACGCGGGGCCTTCAGGCGAGACGTCGGTGACCACCAGGCCGCCGCCCCGCTCGATCACCGGCCGGAGCCGCGCGTCGCGCGCATCGTCCTGCGTGAGCGGGTCCACCGAGATGCCGAGCACCTCCTCCTTGCTGGAGGCATCCGACTTCGACTTCGACGCCGCCGCGGCGACTTCGCTGTCGGTGTCGCTGGGCGCCCGCGCGAGTCGCACCGTCACGGTCTTCTTCTCGCCCCCCTGGCGAAGCAGGGTGACTTCGACCGGCTCGCCCGGCTTCTTGAAGCCGACCTTCTGCTGGAGCTGCGGAGTGTTGTCGACCGACTCCCCATCCAGGGCGGTGATGACGTCGCCCGGCTGGATGCCGGCCTTCTTGGCCGGAGAGTCGTCGTTGGTGTAGCTGTTCACGACCACGCCCGCGATCTGCTTCAGTCCGACCGCGTCCGCGTCTTCCTGATTGGCGTCCCGGATCGAGATGCCCATCACGGCGCGCTCCACGTGCCCGGTTTTCACGAGCTGGTCCATCACCGTGCGCGCGAGGTTGATGGGAATCGCGAAGCCGTAGCCGGCGTAGTAGCCGGTCTCGCTCGCGATCGCGGAGTTGATGCCCACCACTTGACCCCGGATGTTGACGAGCGGCCCTCCCGAGTTCCCAGGGTTGATCGCGGCGTCCGTCTGGATGAAGTCCTGGATCGCGTAGCGAGTCTGCGCGAGTCCCGCGAGAAGGCGGCCTTTGGCGCTGATGATCCCGGCGGTCACCGTGAACGCGAAGGCCTCGCCGAGCGGATTCCCGACGGCAAGGGCCCATTCGCCGACGCGCGTCGAGTCGGAGTTGCCGAACGCCAGCGTGGGCAGGTTGCGGGCATCGACCTTGATCACCGCGACATCGGTGTTCGGATCGGTGCCGACCACCTTAGCCGTGAACTCCCGCTTGTCGTACAGCCGGACCGTAACCTTGTCGGCTCCCGCCACCACGTGATTGTTGGTCAGGATGAGGCCGTCGGATGAAACGATGAACCCCGATCCCGAGCCTTGCTCCACCTGCGGACGCCGGCGGAGGTTCGGGAAAAAGTCCTCGAACCCGGGCGGCAGCTTCCGGTTGTCGCCCCGGTCCACGTGCTGCGCCCGGATGAACACGACCCCCGGCCTGGTATGATCCGCCACGCCGACGAACGCATCGCTCAGGTCACTCACGGACTTGACCACGGGCAGCGCGAGCTGCGGCGCGGGGGCGGAGGGGGGCGGTGTGGCGATGGTTTCGACCGCGCCGCCCTTCTTGGGCAGCCCCAAGGTGGAGGCGAACGCCAACCCGAAGACGAAGGCGATTGCCACGAGGGTACCGAACTTCAGCCAATCACGCGTGCGTACCGACATACGTCATTATCCCATGCGTTAAAGGGTATTACTTCTTCTTGTCGTCATCCACAATTTCGTAATCCGCATCGACCACATTGTCCTGTTTCTGTCCGGCCCCCGCCCCGGGCTCCGGCTGGCCCCCCTCACCGCCACCGGGGGCGCCAGCGTCCGCCGGGCCGGTCCCCGCTCCGCGCTGCGCCGCGTACAGCGAGGCGCCGGCCGCGGAGTAGGCCTGCTGCAGCTCCTCCAGTGCCCTGGAGATCTCGTCGGCGTTGCCGGAGCGCAAGGCCTGCTTGGCGCTCTCGACGCCCTTGTCGAGACGGGTCTTGAGTGAGGAGTCGAGCTTGTCCGCCCACTCCTTGGAGTTCTTCTCCACCTCATACACCAGCGTGTCGAGGCGGTTGCGGCGCTCGATTTCCTCACGCCGCTTCTTGTCCTCGGCGGCGTGCGCCTCGGCGTCCTTGACCATCTTTTCGATGTCCTTGTCGCCCAGGCCGGACGAAGCCTCGATCCGGATCTTCTGCTCCTTGCCCGTCGCCTTGTCCTTGGCCGAAACGTGCAGGATGCCGTTCGCGTCGATGTCGAACGTGACTTCAACCTGCGGCACGCCCCGCGGAGCGGGTGGGATGCCGGTCAGCTGGAACTTCCCGATGGTGCGATTGTCGCTCGCCATCTGGCGCTCGCCCTGCAGCACGTGGATCTCCACCGTCGTCTGGTTGTCCTCCGCGGTCGAAAAGATCTCCGACTTCTTGGTCGGGATCGTCGTGTTCCGCGTAATGAGCACGGTGGTGACGCCGCCTAGCGTCTCGATGCCGAGCGAGAGGGGCGTCACGTCGAGGAGGAGCACGTCCTTCACCTCGCCGGCCAGCACGCCGCCCTGAATGGCCGCGCCGATCGCCACGACCTCGTCCGGGTTCACGCCCTTGTGCGGCTCCTTATTGAAGAAGGACTTGACGACCTCCTGCACCTTGGGCATGCGCGTCTGACCGCCGACGAGAATCACCTCGTCGATCTTGGTGGGGCTGAGCCCCGCGTCCTTGAGCGCCTGCTCCATGGGGGGCGTCGTCCGCTTCACCAGATCGTCCACGAGCTGCTCGAGCTTCGCGCGGGTGAGGGACAGGTTCAGATGCTTGGGCCCCGACTGGTCCGCGGTGATGAACGGCAGGTTGATCTCCGTCTGCATCACAGTGGAGAGCTCCATCTTGGCCTTCTCCGCGGCCTCCTTGAGCCGCTGCAGGGCCATGGGATCCTTCGAGAGGTCGATCCCCTGGTCGCGCTTGAACTCGGCGACCAGCCACTCGATAATGCGCGCGTCGAAGTCGTCGCCCCCCAGGTGCGTGTCACCGTTGGTGGACTTCACCTCGAACACGCCTTCGGCGAGCTCGAGCACGGAGATGTCGTACGTGCCGCCGCCCAGGTCGTAGACCGAGACCTTCTCTTCCTTCTTCTTATCCAGCCCATAGGCGAGCGCCGAGGCGGTGGGCTCGTTGATGATGCGCACCACGTCGAGCCCGGCAATCTTGCCGGCGTCCTTGGTCGCCTGCCGTTGCGAGTCGTTGAAATACGCGGGGACCGTGATGACCGCCTTCTCGACTTTGTGGCCGAGGTAGTCCTCCGCCGTCTGCTTCATCTTCTGGAGGATCATCGCCGAGATCTCGGGCGGCGTGTACACCTTCCCCATGATCTCGACGCAGGCGAGCCCGTTGGGCCCGGACACGACCTTGTATGGGACGCGCTTGATCTCTTCCTTCACTTCGTCCATGCGCCGACCCATGAATCGCTTGATCGAGAAGATGGTGTTTTGGGGATTGGTGACCGCCTGACGCTTCGCCACCTGACCGACCAGCCGCTCGCCGTCCTTCGTGAACGCGACCACGGACGGGGTAACGCGGCCGCCCTCGGCGTTCGGGATGACGACCGGGTCGCCGCCCTCCATCACCGCCACCACGGAGTTGGTGGTGCCGAGGTCGATCCCGATGATTTTCTCAGCCATGACCGCTGCTCCTTATCCTGAGGTTGATGCCCGATCCTAACGACCCGTCGCACAGGCAATCCCCGTGCCTCCGAAAGATGCCAATATGACAGACTCGGCGTATCTTTACTCGCGTGTTTCCCTACAAAGATGAGAATCCCACCGAGCTCACGCCGGTCACGACCGTCGGCCTGATCGCCCTAAACGTCCTGGCCTGGCTGTTCGTTCAAGGCGCGGGAGCCACGGACCAGTCGCTGGCGCAGTCGGTCTGCCACTACGGGTTGATCCCCGGGGAGGTGCTACGGACTGTGCCCCCGGGGACGACCGTTCCGGTTGGGCCCCAGATGCACTGCGTCATCTCCGCAGTCCCGCATTGGTGGACCTTCCTGACCTCGATGTTCATGCACGGCGGTTGGTTCCACCTCATCACGAACATGTGGTTCTTCTGGGTCTTCGGAAACAACATCGAGGACTCGATGGGGCATGGGCGCTTCGTGGTGTTCTACCTGCTCTGCGGCCTCGCGGCAGCCGCCACGCAGGTGCTCATTTCCCCCAACTCCGCCGTCCCGATGGTAGGTGCATCGGGCGCGATCAGCGGCGTGATGGGCGCGTACGTCCTCCTCTATCCCCGGGTCCGCGTTCACACGCTGATCTTTCTGGGCTTTTTCGTCACGACGGTAACGCTGCCGGCGTACGTGATCCTCGGCTACTGGTTCCTGCTGCAGTTGCTCGGTGGCACCGCGTCGGCGCTGAGCCAGGTCGAGGGCGGCGTGGCCTTCTGGGCGCACGTCGGGGGGTTCGTCGCAGGGATGGTCCTCATCAAGCTGTTCGCGGATCAGGAGTTCCTGGAGCGTCGTCGCGCGCGACCGGTCATCGTTCCACGCGGCGTTTGATCCTCACCCGGCGATTCAGCCGCGGCCGCGAGCTGCTGAGTCGCACCCGCGTGCCTGCCCAACGCGCGACATCTCCCGTAAGCGCGTCCAACGCGCCGTCCCGCCACTCGGCGAGATCACGCGCAAACACGGCCTCCTGACGGCGGGCCGCGAGGTGCGCGATCGCGAGCACGCCGGTGGGTGACGGGCGGGGACGGGGTCCATCCAGCTGTTCGCTGCGCGCGCCACCGCGGAGCAGCAACGCGTGCTTGCGCCGGACCCGCTCGGCTGCCGCTTCCGCGGCGGCCTCGCCGAACTCCTGCAACAGGATCTGCAGGTCGTGCAGCTCGCCGAGCGCGGTCTGCAACCGTTTCAGGCGGTCGAGCAGGCCTCGAGCTCCGGCATCTCCCTCACCGACCGGCTCCAACAGATAGCGCAACCGTTTGACGGCGATCCGGGCCCCATGCACGGCGTCCGCGTCGCCGGGTGAGCGGGCGATGGCGAATTCCTGGCGCAGCGCCGCGCTTTCGGCCCGAACCTCGCGTGCCAACGCGGGCGCGAACGGGCCGACGCGCTTCGCCGGATCGGTCAGCGCGCCGTTGAAGCGACGGCGGAGCCGACGCTCCAGACCGCGAAACGCGTGCGGGACCGAGCGTCGGATCTCGTCGTAGGCCCGGGCTCGGCGATCTTCGAGCCTGGTGCGAAACCACGCGATGCCGGGTCCGCGACGGGACCCCACCTCCTCGAGCCACGCGAGCTGCACCTCGGCATCGCGCCCGGCGGTAGTGAGGCGGGCCAGATCGCGCACGCGCCGCTCGAGCTTCTTCGGAATCGCGTTGTCGAGCTCCCCATTGAAGGCCCGCACGACCGTGCGGAGGCGACGCACGGCGACCCGGAAATCGTGCAGCGCTTCGGGATCCTTGGGATCGTCGAGGCGCGCGCATGCAACCCGCGCCTGGTCGAGGTGCATGAGGGCGATCCGCGCGACCGCGGCCGGGGCGGGCTGGCCGAGCAGGCCGGATGCGCGATCAGTCATCATCGGCCGCAAGACGGCGCAGGTGCTTTGGCCCGAGCAGCCAGTCGAGCGTCGCGGCGCTCCGAGCGACCGGGCCGGGGAGGTCGAGGAGGCAGGCTGCGCCCTTCCTGAGCTCGAGAAACGGGTTGTCGGTGCCGCTCGTTAGGGCGCAGACCATGCATGAAAGATCGGGCTCGTGCCCGACCACGGCGATCGTGCCCCGCGCCGCCTGGCTCTGCAGCCACGCGATGACTCGGTCCACGCCGCTACCCGGCGCCAGTTCGGGAACCCGCTCGACGCGAAGCTCGCCGTACGCGCGGGCGATGATGTCGGCGGTCTCGGCCGCGCGACGCAACGGGCTCGAGGCGAGGAGATCCACCTCCGGCACGAGCTGGCGCAGGCCGAGCGCGCCACGCTCCATCTTGCGGCGCCCTTCGGCGGTGAGCGGACGCGCCGCGTCGTCGCGGTTCGCGCGCGCGAAGGCCTCGCGGTCTTCGGCGATGCCGTGCCGGACGACGAGCAGACGCATAGCTGGGGAGGCCTAGGATCGGGCGCGCTCGGGCACGTCCGTGGGGCGCGACCGACGCACGACCGGCACGAAGGGGGGACGGGGCTCGGCGGTCTCCCGCGCGGCCTCCCGCGCCAGCTCCTGGAGGGCCACCTGTGCGCGCACGGCCGGCTCTCCCTCGGCGCGAGACCGACGCTGGTACGTGCCATCGGGCAGGAGCTCACGGGTCTTCACGTTGTCGCCCATGAGCCTCGGGAGGATCTCTCCCGTGATGCGGGATCGGAGGGCGGCGTCCTCGACCGGGAAGACGGTCTCGATGCGGCGCCAGAAGTTCCGCGGCATCCAGTCCGCACTGGCGAGCAACACCCGGGGCTTCCCGCCGTTCTCGAAGTAGAACACACGACTGTGTTCGAGGTACTTGTCCACGATGCTCGTCACCCGGATATGCTCCGAGAGCCCCGGGAGTCCGGGCCGCAGGCAGCAGATGCCCCGAATGATGAGGTCGATCGGGACGCCGGCCCGGGAGGCGCCGTAGAGCGCATCGATCACCGTCGGCTCGACGAGCGCATTCATCTTGACGATGATCCGCGCGAGCTTCCCCTCCTGCGCGTTGCGCCGCTCGCCCTCGATCAGCTCCACGAGCTGCTCGCGCAGGCCCAGAGGCGCGACCAGCAGCTTCTGCCACTGATAGCCTTCCGCATAGCCCGTCAAGAGGTTGAACAGCGCGCTCGTGTCCTCACCGAAGTCGGGATCAGCGGTGAAGAGGCCGAGGTCCGTATAGATCCGGGCGGTGGCGGCGTTGTAATTCCCGGTGGAGAGATGCACGTATCGCCGGATGCCGTCGGCCTCGCGCCGCACGACGAGCGCGGCCTTGCAGTGTGTCTTCAGGCCCACGATGCCGTACACCACATGGACGCCGGCCTGCTCGAGCGTCCGCGCCCACGTGATGTTGTTTCGCTCGTCCATGCGCGCCTTCAACTCGACGAGCGCCGTGACCTGTTTGCCGTTCTGCGCGGCTCGCGCGAGCGACGAGATGATCGGACTCGGGGCGCTCGTGCGGTACAGCGTCTGTTTGATGGCGAGGACCTGGGGGTCGTCCGCGGCACGCGCGATGAAGTCGACCACGCAGCCGAACGACTCATACGGATGGTGCACGAGCACGTCCTGGGCGCGGATGACGTCGAACATGTCCCGCCCCTGGGCGAAGGGCGGGCTCACGCGCGGGACGAACGGGTCGTCCCGGAGCGTGGCGAAGCCCTCGAGCCGGTGCAGGGCCATCAGGGCCGCGAGGTCGACCGGACCGTCAACCTTGTACACGTCGCGCGACTCGAGGTCGTGCGCTCGCGTGAGCATCTCGATGAACGTGTCCGCCGCGTCCGCCGAGATCTCGAGCCGCACCGGATCGCTCCGCATGCGTTGGCCCAGGCTCGCCTCGATGGTGGCGAGGAGGTCCTCGGCATCGTCTTCCTCGATGGTGAGGTCGGTGTTGCGGGTTACCCGGAAGAAGGTGTGGTTGACGACGCGCAGGCCGCCGAAGAGCTCGCGCAGGTGCTGCGTGATCAGGTCCTCGAGCAAGAGAAATCGCACGCGGCCGGCTTCGCGCGAGACGATCACCACCCGATCCAGGACCGCCGGCACCTGGACGACGGCAAAGTGACGGCGTGACAGGCCGCCCGTGCTGCGCTCCACCACGAGCGCCACGTTGAGGCTCTTGTTGTGGACGTGCGGGAACGGGTGGCCCGGATCGATCGCGAGCGGCGTGAGGACGGGCTGGATGCTGGCCCGGAACAACTGCTGGGCATGTCGCCGCTCGGACTCGGTGAGGTCGTCGGGTCTGACGCGCTCGATGCCGCCCGCGGCGAGTCCGGGAAACACCGCCTCACGGAGGATCTCATATTGCGTGGCGACGAGCTCCTGGGCCCGTCGTGAGATCGCCGTCAGCTGCTCCGCCGGCGCCATGCCGTCCGCGCCGTAGTCTTGCGGTGCCACACCGGCGTAGACCTGTTGCTGCAGACCGGCCACGCGGATCTCGAAGAACTCGTCCAGGTTCGAGCTGAAGATCGCGAGGAACTTGAGCCGCTCGAGCAGCGGGTTCGTGGCGTCCCCCGCTTCCTCCAGCACCCGGGCGTTGAACTCGAGCCACGAGAGCTCGCGGTTCAGATACGACTCGGGCGGGTGGGCGGGCGGGGCGCGGTCGGTCATGACTTACGTTCGGGCGGACGTGAGCGACAGCTCGGCACGGAACGCGCGCTCGAGCAAGCCGGCCTTGCGCTTGGCGTCCTCGAGGTCGATCGCCGGATCGCTGGTCGCCGTGACCCGCAGCCGGATCCACCCGTCGCCCACGCGGCACCGCAACCCGGTCACGAGCTGGCCGTGCGTCCGATCGAGGCCGTCGGCGACACGGAGAATCCCGCTGAGCCGTCGGACCAACCGGCGCTCTCCCTTGTCGAGGCGCGCGAGGTTGGGGTGAGACTTCTTCGGGAAGGCGCGGCGGTGGTAGCGCGCCACGTTCGCGATCAGCTCGATCTCACGGGCGGAAAAGCCGCGCAGCTCCCCATGCATGATGAGGTGATACGCGTGCTTATGATGCTGCTCGTGATGGATCAAGTACCCGATGTCGTGGAGCAGCGCCGCCGCGGTGAGGAGATCCTTCCCGGCAGGCGGAAGCGCGTAGGCGTCCCGCAGGGCGTCGAACAGGAGTCCCGCGACGTTGGCGACGTGCTCACAATGTCGCTCGTTAGAGCGGCACGCGCGGGCAAAGCGCCGCACGGCGTCCATCCGGTCCGCCGCGGCCACGCGCGTCGGGGCGGGGGCGCCGCCCGTCAGGTCGTCGATCATGGTGAGCAGCACGCCGTCCCGCACGCCGCGATCGTTCACAATCACGCGCTGCGTATCGAGGCGCCGCGCCAGGCGGGCGACCACCGCGGCGCCGGCCACGATGATGTCGGCCCGCTGGGGGTTCAGGCCCGGGATCCGCCGGCGCGCCTCGAGAGGCGTCTCGCGCAGCCGGTCGACGAGTCGCTTCACCTCGGCGCGACTCAGCGCCAGGTCGCGCGCACCCGAGACCTGCCCGTTCCGCTCGGCCTGGGCCATGTCGGCGAGATTCGTGAACGTGCCACCGCTGCCGATCATCACCTCGGCCACGAAGGGCGGCTTGCCTATCCCATCGTCGATCGCGGCATCGATGGCCCGCCGTAGCGCTCGCCAATGCTTTGGCTTCAGGGGGTCGGACTTGGCGTATTGCTCCGTCATCCGGACGGCGCCGATCGGCAGGGAGAACATCTGCTCGACCACGCCGCCCGCGGCGAGGACGACCTCTGCGCTGCCGCCGCCGATGTCCACGATCGCGGCCAGCCGGTCGCCCAGCTCGTAGTGGCGCGCCACGCTGCGGAACGCCAGGCGGGCCTCTTCGTCTCCCGAAACGACCTCCACCCGCACGCGCGTCCGGCGCCACGCTTCGCGTACGAACTCGGGGCCGTTCACCGCCTCCCGGACGGCGCTCGTCGCGATGGCGCGCAGATCCGTCACGCGGAACCCATCGGCGATCGCCTTCATCCGACCTAGCGCCGCCAACGATTGCTCGAACGGCGCTTCGGCGATGCGGCCGGCGGCGTAGAGCCCACGCCCGAGGCGGCTCATCTCCCGATCTTCGTCGAGCACGCGATAGGAGCCGTCGGGCTGCACCTCGGCGATGACGAGCCGGATGGAGTTCGTCCCAATGTCGACCGCCGCGAGCCGAGGAGCGGTAGAGAGGGACATACGCGGCGCAGGCCGACCGGGCGCGCGTCGCTTGGGGCGCGCCCGGTAGGTGGTCGGGGGTACCGCGGCGGTGGGGGCGGTGGGAGGGGGCGCGGTGGCCACGGCGCGTCAGCGCTCGGGAGCGGTGCTCGCCCCGCGCTCCTCCGCGTGGTGCTTGATGGTCTTGCCTTCGACGACGAACACGACGTCCTCAGCGATGTTGGTGGCCAGATCCGCCACGCGCTCGAGGTTGCGGCTCACGAGGAACAGATCCATCGCGGCCCCGATGATGTGCGGATCCTCCATCATATGCGTCAGCAGGATGCGGAACACCGAATGATGCAGCGCGTCCACCGAATCGTCGCGCCGGCAGATCTCGCGACCCAGCTTGGCGTCACCGCGCACGAAGGCATCGAGCGCCCCCGACAGCATGGCACGAGCCTGCCGCGCCATCTCGAGCAGCTCGGGCTCGGGGGCGATCAGCCGGGCGGAGAGGAGCCGCTCGGCGGATTGCGCGATGTTCACTGCGTGGTCGCCCACGCGCTCCAGGTCGTTCGCGATCTTGGTCGCCGCCACGAGCAGGCGCAGGTCGCGGGCCATCGGTTGTTGCGTCGCCAGGAGATCGATCACCGTCTCCTCGATCTCGAGCTCGAGGGCATCGATCGCCCGATCGCCGGCGATGACGCGCTCGGCGAGCGCGGGGTCGCGCCTGAGCAGCGCGTCGAGCGCGCGGCCGAGGGCGTCCTGGGCCTCCCCGGACATGGTCAGGAGCTTGGCCTTGAGCTCCGACAGCTCGTCGTGGAAGTGGCGGTGCGCGAGTGATGCGTTCATCCGAACCGTCCCGTGATGTAGGCCTCGGTGCGCTCGTCCGAGGGCCTGGTGAAGATCTGCTTCGTATCGCCGAACTCGATCAAGCGACCGAGATAGAAAAATCCCGTGAAATCGGACACGCGCGACGCCTGCTGCATGTTGTGCGTCACGATGACGATCGAGTAGTTCTGCTTGAGCTCGACCATCAGCTCCTCGATCCGCTGCGTCGCCGCGGGATCGAGCGCCGAACACGGCTCGTCCATCAGCAGAACCTCGGGCTCGTTCGCCAGCGCGCGCGCGATGCAGAGGCGTTGCTGCTGGCCGCCCGAGAGACTCGTCCCCGCGGCGCGCAAGCGGTCCTTCACCTCGTCCCACAACGCCGCCCGCCGCAGCGCCCGCTCTACGCGCTCCGGCATCTCGCGCTCGGTGGCCAGGCCGTTCAGCCGGGGGCCGTACGCGACGTTATCGAAGATGGTCTTCGGAAACGGGTTTGGCTGCTGGAACACCATCCCCACCTCCCGGCGCAACGCCACCGGATCGGTACCGCGCGAGAAGACCGAGACACCCTCGAGCAGGATGTCGCCCGCGTGGCGCGTCTGGGGAATGAGCTCGTTCAAACGGTTGACCGAGCGGAGGAACGTACTCTTGCCGCATCCGGATGGCCCGATCAGGGCGGTGACGGCGCGGCGCGGGATCGTGAACGTCAGATCGAAGAGGGCCTGGGTGGCGCCATACCAGAACCGGTACGCCCGCACGTCGATGACGGGCGTAGCGACGTGGGCCGGCTGTGCGACGATGCGAGGGGCAGCAGGCGCTTCCTGGGGAACCGGCTCCACGGCGACACTCATCCAAACCTCCCGGTAATGTACGCCTCGGTCCGCTCCTGCGTCGGCGTGGTGAACAGGGCCTCCGTGCGGCCCACCTCGACCAGATCGCCCAGGTAAAAGAACGCGGTGTAGTCCGACACGCGCGCCGCCTGCTGCAGGTTGTGCGTCACGATCACGATCGTGTAGTTCGTCTTGAGCTCGTGACACAACTCCTCGATCCGCTGCGTCCCGGCGGGATCGAGCGACGCCGTCGGCTCGTCGAGCAACAGGACCTCGGGCTCCGGGGCGAGCGCCCGCGCGATGCAGAGCCGCTGCTGCTGGCCGCCGGAGAGCGCCAAGGCACTCAGCCGAAGTCGCTCTTTTACCTCGTCCCACAAGGCCGCGCGCTTGAGCGCGCGCTCCACCGCCGCGTCCACGTCCGCGCGCGACCGGTGGCCGTTGACCCGCAGGCCCGCGGCGACGTTGTCGTAGATGGACATGGTAGGGAAGGGCGTGGGTCGCTGGAACACCATGCCCACTCGGCGCCGCAGCTGCACCGGATCGACCTGGTCGGCGTAGATGTCGTCGCCGTCCAGGAGCACCCGGCCCGTCACCCAGCCGCCCTCCGACAGCTCATGCATGCGGTTCAAACAGCGGAGAAACGTGCTCTTGCCGCACCCGGATGGTCCGATCACCGCGGTGACCGTGTGCGCTGGAAAGAGAATGGACACGTCCTTCACCACGGCGCGGCGACCGTACAGCGCCGTGAGCCGAACCGCCTCGAGCTGTAACCGCGCGTCAGCGGGCAGCGCCATGACGTTGCCGGATGGCCCAACGGGCCGCGATGGCGAGCAGCAGCACGAGACCCATCAGCACGATCGCCGCGGCCCAGGCGAGCCGATGCCATTCGTCGAAGGGACCGGTGGCGTACGTGTAGATCTGCAGGGACAGGGCTTGCATCGGCTCCAGGACGTTCGTCGTGAAGTTCAGGTTGCCGAGCGCCGTGAAGAGCAGGGGCGCCGTCTCTCCCGCGATGCGCGCGACACCCACTAGCGAGCCGGTGACGATCCCGGCGAGCGCCGTGCGCGCGACGATGCGCAGCGACGTGCGCCACCGCGGGTAGCCGAGCGCGAGCGCCGCCTCGCGCAGTGAGTGCGGCACCAGCCGCACCATCTCCTCCGTGGTGCGCGCCAGCATCGGGACCATGAGAATGGCAAGCGCCACACTTCCCGCGAGCGCGGAGAAGTGCCCCATCGGTTTCACGAGCCAGGTCCACGCAAAGATGCCGACGACGATCGACGGCGTGCCGTTCAAGACGTCCGCGACGAACCGCACGATCCAGCCGAGGCGCCCCGATCCGAACTCCGCGAGATACAGCCCGGCCCCGATGCCGATCGGGAGGCCGATGAGGCACGCGAGGCCCACGATGATGGCGGTGCCGACGATGGCGTTCGCCACGCCGCCCCCGCTCTCACCCGCCGGGACCGGGTTCTTCGTGAAGAAATTCCAATCGAGCGACGAGGCGCCCTTCACGACGAGGTTCCCGAGGATCAAGAGGAGGGCCAGGACGGCCAGGAACGACAGGACGCCGACCATTCCCGTCATCACTCCGTTCACCAGGCGGCGGCGAACCCGTCGCGCGTTCACAGGGCGCGACTCCCCACCGCGGTCCCGCGCGCGACCTGCCAGATCAACAAGCGCGCCAGCGCGTTCACGACCACCGTGCTCACGAACAGGAGCAGCCCGACCTCGAATAACGCCGAGAGGTACAGATTGGTAGTCGCCTCGCTGAACTCGTTGGCGATCGCCGCGGCCATCGTGTATGCGGGCTGTAGCACCGACAGCCCGATGTCATGGCGATTCCCGATCAACATCGTCACCGCCATGGTCTCGCCCAGCGCGCGGCCGAGCCCCAAGATGACCGCGCCGATCAGGCCCGCTCGGCCGTAGGGGACGACGGCCGTCCAAACAGCCTCCCAACGGGTCGCGCCCATGCCCAGCGCCGCTTCACGCTGGCTCGCCGGCACGGCGAGGAGCACTTCGCGCGACACGGCCGCGATGTAGGGCACGATCATGATGGCAAGGATCACTCCACCCGCGAGCAAGGAGTTGCCGTAGAACACGCCGTCGAAGAACGGCGTCCAGCCCAGCACGGCTCGCAGCGGTGGCACGACGTGGGCGCGGAGAAACGGAATCAGCACGAAGACGCCCCACAGGCCATACACCACGCTCGGGATGGCCGCGAGGAGCTCTACGAGGAACGCGATCGGCTGGCGCACCCACTTGGGGGCGAACTCGGTGAGGAAAATGGCTACTCCGAGCGACAGTGGCACGGCGATCACCAGGGCGAGCAGCGAGGAGGCGAGCGTGCCGAAGATCATGGGCGCGGCTCCGAACACTCCCGCGACGGGATCCCAGACCGAGGTCCAGAGGAAGTGGGGACCGAACCGCCGGATGGAGGGCCAGGCGCTCACCACGAGCTCGCCCACCAGCGCCAGGAGCAGCAGCGGGAGCGTCACCGCGAGGACCGTCAGCACGCCGCGATACACCCGGTCACCCACATTGACGCGGCGGAGCACGCGCCAACGAGGCTCCGGCGCCGCAACGGGTTCGATCGGGAGCGCAGTCATGGGCCGGAAACGTATCCGTCTTCTGTCACGGGTTTGTAACGGCGCGGGGAAAGAAAAACCCCCGCAGGCGAATACCGCCGTGCGGGGGGTGAAAACGGCAGCCGGAAGGAGGGGTTACCGGGCTGCCGTGGTCCAGACTGACTTGCCGCCAGCCGTGATCGTCTTCAACCGCGCCTCGATCCAAGGCCGCAACTGCTTGGGGAGAGGCGCATACCCGAGCTCGGGCGCCCGGCCCTGGCCCTCCGTCTCGGCCCACCACACGAACTTCACCAGCTCCCCGGCCTTGGCCGGATCGTCGTACTGCTTATGCAGCAGAAACCAGGTGAAGCTCGCGATCGGGTACGCCTTCTCGCCGTCCGGGTTGGTGATCGAGACCCGGAAGTCGGTGCCGGGATCCATCGCCTTCATGGCACCCGCCGCGGCGTCGGTGACGCTCTCCAACGCGGGCGTGATGAATTTGCCCGCCTTGTTCTGCACGGCACCGAACGGAAGCTTGTTGATCGTCGCGTACCCGAGCTCGACGTAGCCGATGGCGCCGGGGGTCTGCTTCACCGTCGCGGTGACGCCCTCGTTGCCCTTCCCGCCGAGCCCGACGGGCCAGTTGACCGAGGTGCCCTTGCTCACCTTGCTGGCCCACTCAGGGCTCACCTTGGTGAGGTAGTCCGTGAAGATGAAGCTCGTGCCCGAGCCGTCAGAGCGGTGCACCACGACGATATCCTCGGCCGGTAGCTTGAGCCCGGGATTGATGGAGGTGATACGGGCGTCGCTCCACTTCGTAATCTTGCCGAGGAAGATGTCGGCCAGGACGTCCGGCGTGAACCGCAGCGTGCCCTGGACCTCGGCCAGGTTGTAAGTCGCCACGACGCCGCCCAGAACGGTGGGGATGTGGAGCACGTTGCCCTGGATCGCGGCGATGGCCGAGTCGGTCATCGGCGCGTCGCTCGCCCCGAAGTCGACTGTGCCATCGGAGAACTGGCGGATGCCGCCGCCCGACCCGATCGACTGGTAGTTCAGCTGGACGGTCGAGTGACTGCGGTTGTAATTGATGATCCAGTCCTGATAGATGATGTTCGGGAACGTCGCGCCCGCACCGTTCAGCTTCACCTGCGCGCTCGCCGGAGTAGCGAGCGCCAGGGCGGCGAGTGCCACGAGAGGATACTTGGCCATGAGTCGGTACCTCGTTCTTTCTAGAAGTTGAATTGCGTCTGGAACAGCGCCTGCGAGCGCGTCGCTTCCTGCGCCGCAGTGGGTGTTCCCTGGTAGCTCACGTAGTCCCAGTCGCCGAGCACGCGGAGGTTGGGCGAGATCTGATACGACACGCCGCCGATGAACCGGGTCTGCTTGTCCGTAGTGCTCCCAGCCTGCGGGTGGAAGATGTCGACCCGCGCGATGACAGCCGCCTTGCTTTGCGTGAACTTGTACACGCCGAACGCGCTGTAGACGTGACCGTTCAGAATTCCGGGATCACGGGTGGCGGCGGCTTCTCCCGCCAGGGTGATCTGCTTCGACTTGTACGAGACCATGCCCAGCCAGCGCTGCCGCTGCGCACCGCCCACCGCGTTGCCGTAATCGGCATAGCCGGTCACCCGGAGGCCGCCGACGCGGGATGAATCATCGGTGTCCATGGCGCGGACCGACACGCGGGCCTGTGCCCATTTGCGCTGGTCGCCGACGCTTTGGCTGTAAAAGCGGTCGTTCGTCACCGTGAACTGCACGTTGACCTTGTCGGGCCCCCATTTCCCATCGACACCGGCGCCGAACCCGGCAGACGAGACATAGCCGTTGCGCTCCAGGGCCATCGTGCCCTGCATGCGGTAGTCCCACAGCGCCTCTTCCCAGTCGAGCCAAGGCGTGTGAATCTCGCCGATCTTGAACGCGAGCGGGCTGCCGTTCGGCGTGTACTGGACGTAGGCGTACTTGATCCGGTAGGTGTGCGAGCTGTCCGTGGCCGAGGGTACGTAGATGTCGGCCGTGATGCGCGCGTACACGCCGCCCGCGAACCTACCGACCACGTTCACGTAGGCCCGCTTGATGTCGAAATTGTTGATGTGATTCGCGGTGTCCTTGAGCTGGTACAGGTATTGAGCATACGACAACACGCCGACTGAGATCTGCGGAGGCGACGGCGCCTGCGCGGCGGCAGTGGAGGCGCCCACCGCGGCGGCCACGACGGCCACCCCGAGCGCGCGACGATAAGAAAACGCCATTGGGTGTCTCCCCTCCTTGGGGAATGGGTTGTGGTGGTCGTGCAGCATCGGGGAGGAAAGCGAACGCACGCCCGTCACGAGCCGGCGCGGGGTGTGTAACGGATTGGTAACACGGCGCCGCGGTGTGGCGGTAGGGCGTCCTGCGCTTGCCCCTGCCCTGATGCCCGGATAGCGTAGCCGGGTGCCGACTGGTGCGTCGCAATTGACGGTCGAGCGGGGGACGTGCTACCCCCTGTTTGCATATGACGTCGCGCAGGCGATCGACCTGGACGCGGCGGAGCGGCGCATCCTCGCTGCGACGGAGCGGCAGACGGTCAAGCAGAAGCGTCGCGCGCCGGCGTTCTTCGAGTATCGGCCCGCACCGCTGCGCGTCTCGCTCCCGGCCCAGCCCATCGCGGTAGGATCCTTCCAAACGGCAGCGGCAGTCGAGGTCGTGCTGTATGACTTCGGGGCCGTGTCGGTGAGCTACGCCATGCCCCTCGGCGGCCCCCTGCCGGCGCTCGCCTCGCTGAGCCACGACCTATGGGGCAATGAGCGTCTGCTGGCGGATTCGGGGCAACATGTCGAGCGGCTGGTACGGACGCTCGGGGATGCGGCGGTGCGGCCGCACATCGCCGCCTTCGTCGAGGACTACGCCATCTTCGAGGTGGAAGCCTTCACGCCGCCCTGCGACGCGGCCACCCTGGCGACGCAAGAGGCGCAGACGATCGCGCAGATCCTGCGGGGGGAGCCGCACACGCTCTCGCAGCAAGAGATCACGGACGCGACGTTCTCTCGACTGTCGTTCGGACCCGCGGATGCCACGTTCATCGACACCGACGTGAGCCTCTTGTTCGATCCGGAGGGCGAAGACGTTCGCGCCGTGATCGAATTCGCGAACACACAGCTTCTGGAGATGCGCTACCTCGACCAGCAGCTCGACGACGCGTTAGAGCGGGCGTACGGCCTGCTCTCGAAGCCACGCTTCTCCCCGCTGCGTGTGTCGAGCCTGTCCGGCCCCGACCTCCAGGCGCTCTCCCAGCTGCAGCTCGACGCGGCAATACTGTTCGAGCAGGTGACGAACGCCCTCAAGCTGATCGGAGAGCAGTACCTCACGCGGGTATACGGTCTCGCATCACGGCGTTTTCATCTGGCGGAGTGGGACGCGAGCATCACCCGAAAGCTGCAGACCCTCGACGGCATCTATGGCAAGATGACCGATCGGGCGGCCACCCGCCGCCTCGAAGTGCTCGAATGGATCATCATCATCCTCATCGCCCTGTCGATCGTCGTTTCGCTGGGACCGAGGGTCTTGCCTCACTGACCGCGGCACCTGTCGTCCAGAGGCTGGGCAGAAGGTCCCGCAAACGGTCACGCGTCGCGCGAAATGCGTCGAGGCGCTCGGCGTCCGAGCCGCCGACCCGGGCCGGGTCGACGAGCGGCCAATGGATCCTTCGCACGGTCAGCGGGACATACGGGCACACTTCCTCGGCACACAGGGTGACGATGGTGCCCACCTCGTCGAGCCGAATGTGGGACGATCCCTTCGCCCGCTGATGTGAAATGTCGATGCCCAGCTCCGCCAGCGCCTGGACGGCGAGCGGATGTAGCGTCCCCGGTTCCGAGCCGGCGCTCAAGAACCAGTAGCCCGCTGGCGCCGTGGCCCGGCCGAGCCCTTCGGCCATTTGACTCCGGGCGGAGTTCGCGACGCAGAGAAACAGGACGGTTGGCACGCTCAGATACTTACATCGATACCGACGTTGAGAAAAGGCGTGAAGGGAATAGTCAGACGAGTCCAGGGTCGCTCCGCTGTTGCGCGATCGTTACGCCGCCGCGGCGCGGAACTCGGGTTCTCGTGACCGACGAGCGCGAGTGTGCGGGCGCTTCCAGGCAACCCGCATTTCACCTCGGAGGATCTATGAGACTGCTCCTGCGGAAGGGCGTCGCGACCGCGCTCGTCGCCACGCTGGTAGGGTTTGGGGCGTGCGACTCGGACCGTGTGGCCAGGCCCACCCCGCTCGACGCCGCGCGCGTCGCCGACCCCGGACGCGACGGCGACCGGGCGCTGAGAGCCCTGGACCACATCGTGGTCATCTATCTCGAGAATCGCAGCTTCGACAATGTGTACGGCGAGTTCGCCGGCGCGAACGGGCTCGTGGCCGCGACCGGCGCGCCGTTGCAGGTGGACGCGTCGGCGGCGCCGTTTGCGACTCTCCCCCCGGTGCCCGGCATGGCATCCATCCCGACCAACCTGCCGAACGCGCCGTTCAACATCGAGCAATTCGTTCCCGCGAACGTTCCGACTCGGGATCTGGTGCACCGCTTTTACCAGGAGCAGGTACAGATCGACGGCGGCCGCATGGACAAGTTCGCCCTCGTGAGCGACGCGAAAGGCCTCGTGATGGGGTTCTACCATACGGCCGGGCTACCGCTCGCGGCGGAGGCGGCGCGCTACACGCTGTGCGACAACTTCTTCCACGGCGCGTTCGGTGGTTCGTTCCTGAATCACTTCTGGCTCATCGCGGCCCGGACGCCGGTGTTCCCGAACGCGCCCCCGAGTGCGATCGCGCAGCTCGATGCGAGCGGGAACCTCGTGAAGGACGGCTTCGTCACGCCGGATGGCTTTGCGGTCAACACCGCCTTTAGCGTCAACACCCCGCATCCCGCCGGTGTGCCGCAAGCCAATCTCGTACCCAACCAGACGTTCGCGACCATCGGCGACCGGCTCTCGGAGAAGGGCATCTCGTGGGCGTGGTATGCGGGGGGCTGGAACGAAGCCGTGGCGGGCAACGCCGATCCGCTATTCCAGTTTCATCACCAGCCCTTCGTGTATTTCGCGCGCTACGCCGACGGCACGGCAGCCAAGGGTGAGCACCTGAAGGACGAGCAGGACTTCGTGGTGGCGCTGCGCACCGGGCGCCTGCCGGCGGTCTCGTTCGTGAAGCCGGTCGGCGCCAACAACGAGCACCCGGGATACACCGACATCATCACCGGGGAGAACCACGTGAAGCAGCTGATCGACGCCGTGCGCTCGAGCCCTCACTGGAATCACACGGCGATCATCATCACCTACGACGAGAACGGCGGCTTCTGGGATCACGTAGCGCCGCCGGTAGTGGACCGCTGGGGGCCGGGGTCGCGGGTCCCGGCGATCGTGATCTCGCCTTTCGCCCGGAGGGGCGCGGTGGATCATCATCGCTACGACACGACGTCGATCCTCGCCCTGATCGAGCACCGCTGGGGGCTCGCGCCGCTCTCCAGCCGCGATGCGGCGGCGGATCCGTTGTCGGGCGCGTTCGACTTCGATAACCGGTAACGACGTCGAGAGTAAGGCGTAGGGGGACTACGTAGATGAACGGCGTGGAGGAAATACGCCGTTTCTCCAGCCATCCCTCTACGCTTTTCCTCCACGCCTTACAGGGTGTTGAGCAGATATGCCGCCGCAATCGCGCCACCGAGACCCAGCGCCACGCCGGCAACCACGTCGCTGACATGGTGCACGCGCAGCGCGACGCGCGAGTGCGCGACCACACCGGCGAGGGGCAGTGCGATGGGTGCTGCGAGCGGGTGGGCGAGGACGATCGTCATGGCGACCGCGGTCGCCGCTGCGGCGTGACCCGAGGGAAACGAATGGGGGTCGGGGAGGTCGACGAGCGCGAGCGGCCGCCCGGTGGCATCGCACGGTCGCGCTCGGGCCACGGCGCGCTTGAGGAGCTGGACGAGCACGTGTGATCCGGCGTTCGCCACGAGCGCGGCGAGCCCGAGGCGGGTCTCCCCGAACGCCGCGAGCGCGAGACCGATGCCGAGCGTCACCCGGGCGCCGCCGAGGTGAGTGATCCAGCGCATCACGCAGCCAGGGGCTCGGGTGCCGGGCCCGCGACCCTCGCAAAGGCTTCCGACAGCGGCCGACCCTCGTAGCAGATGGGGACTGGTACGCCAAACCACCACAGCACGGTGGCAGGGATGTCGAGCAGGGAAATCGTGCGGGTCAGCTGATGGCGCCGCGTTACGCCGGGCCCGGCCACGATGAGCGGAATATGGTCGTTCACGGGATGTGGCTCGTCGTGCTCGTTGGCGGTCACTCCGCCACCCCCATGATCCGCCGTCACGATGAACACCGCGTCGTCGGTCCACTGCGACAGCTGCCCGATGGCGGCGTCCACTTCGGTAGCGGCCTCGAGGTACGGAGCGGACATCCATCCGTGAGCATGTCCGGCGCGATCGCAGTCGGGGAGGTACACGAACAGCAGTCGCTCATCCGGCTGCGACAGGAGGCGCTGCGCAGCCGCCGCTGTCTCCCGTGCGCGCGACCCCTTGGCCACCAGCCGGCGAACGCCCGCCGTCGACGCGAGCGCCCATGCGACGGGCAGGGCGGCTGGGCCGAGGTCCGCGGTGACGATGTCCGCCGGGACACCGGCGCGGGCCAGCTCCCAGGCCACCGGACGGATCCTGCCGAGGCGGGGGAGGAACCCGAGCCCGGGCTCGATCAGGCGGTGAGTGACCGGGCCCACGCCGGTGGCGAGCGACGCGAGCGCGGCGATCGTGGCACTCGGTCTCACGGTCTGCGCGCGCCGGGCGAGCGTGTACGCGTTGCCGAGCGAATCGAGCGAGGGCATGAGCGTGGGCGATACGGCGTCCGGCCGCAGCCCATCAGCGAGCACGATCACTAGGCGGCGCATGGGGACGTCCTCCGCGCGGAGCGGCCGGCGAGCGCTGCGTACCGGTCGAGCAGCTCGGCGTTCTCGTGCGCGACGTCGCGGCTCAACGCACGGTCGCGCGCCGCGGCGGCGAGCCCGAACCGCGCGGCGGGGTCGTTCACGAGCGCCTCGATCGCGGCGGCGTAGCCTTGCGGCTCATGCGCCGGCACCAGAAGGCCATTCGTTCCCCGACCGATGCTCTCGCGGAATCCGCCGGCATCGGCGGCGATGACGGCGGTCCCCGAGGCCATCGCTTCGAGCGCCACGAGTCCACAGGTCTCCGTGTGGGATGGGAAGACACACACGTCCGCGCTCGCATACAGCGTGGCGAGGTCCGTCCGGGGCAAGAAGCCGAGCATCCGGACGAACGGCAGCGCGGATTGGAGGCGCCGGGCTTCGGGGCCTTCCCCGGCAACGACGAAGGTGGCGCGCATGCCAAGCGCTGCACGGGCCTGGCGCCACGCCTCGATCAGCACTCGCAGGTTCTTCTCGTGAGCCAGCCGCCCGACGTGCAGCACGACCGCCGTGTCATCTCCGCCCGCGAGCCAGCGTCGCCACGAGCCGTCCCGCCGCCCTGGGTGGAAAAAGTGCGGGTCAACGCCCCGTCCCCACAGCGCCGCCTGCGCGAGCCCCCGGCGAATCAGGTCGTCACGAATCGCTTCGCCCGGCGTGAACGTCACGCGAGCCGGGCCGTGGAACCATCGCAGCCAGCGCCACACCAGCGGCTCGAGGAATCCGACGCCGTAGTGCCGGCTGTACTCCGGGAAATTCGTATGATACGAGGTGACGAGCGGGACCCCGCGGGTCAGGGCCCAGCGGCGTCCGGCGAGCCCAAGCGGGCCCTCCGTATGCACGTGCACCACGTCCGGCGGGGCAGCGTCGAAGAACGCCGCGACCCGCCGGAACGGCGGCAGCGCGATGCGGATGTCGGGGTACAGCGGGAACGCGGCCGAAGGAATGCGGAGTTCCTGGGAATCGGACGATGTAGCTCCCTCCGGGTATCGCGGCACGACGAGCAGCGCCTCGTGATCCCCCCCGCCGCCCGCCCGCAACAGCGAGACGATGCGGTGGACCACGGTGGTCACCCCGTTGACCTGCGGGGTGTACGTGTCGGAGACCAAGCCGATGCGCACACGGGGAGAATGGGTATGGCTCGTCAAGCCACCGCGACGGCGGTGTGACGAACGCGTAACGGCTCTTAGACCGCTACTTCGGCCGTGGGAAAGAAGATACGGATGGTGGTGCCGCGACCGAGGGCGCTGCGCGCCTCGATCCTTCCCCCATGAGCCTCCACGAGGTGCTTCACGATCGCGAGGCCCAGGCCCGTCCCGCCCTCTTCACGCGAGCGACCGGGGTCCGCCCGGTAGAAGCGCTCGAAGATCCGGGGCAAATGCTCCGGCGAGATCCCTGAGCCGGTGTCCGCGACCGCGACCGTAGTGCCCTCGGGCTCGGCGTCGACGGAGACGGCGATGCGCCCGCCGGGCGGCGTATGGCGGAGGGCGTTGTCGAACAGGTTCGTGAACACCTCGCGGACGGCGTCGGGATCGGCCGTGAGCTCCCGGCCGCCCGTGGCGCGGGCGGTGAACTCGATGCGGCGCTCGCGGGCGCGGTCGGCGAAGGCGGCCCACGCGTCACCCGCGAGGCTGACGACGTCGACGCGCGTGGGCGTCGGCAGCCAGCGTCCCGATTCGATTCGCGACAGGTCGAGGAGATCGTCCACCAGCCGCTGCATCCGCTTCGCGTTGTTCAGAATGATGCGCGCGAAGCGCTCGGTCTGCGTGCCTGCGCTCGCTTCCGTGGCGAGCGTCTCGGCGTATCCCGCGATGGACGTGAGCGGCGTCTTCAGCTCGTGCGACACGTTCGCGACGAAATCACGCCGGACGGCCTCGAGATGCCGCAGCTCGGTCACGTCGCGAATGACCAGTAGCGCACCGCCGTTCGGCAGAGCGCGACCCGAAACGAGCAAGGTGCGGCCGTCCCGCTCGAGCTCCCGTGGCTCCGCCTCCCGACCCGCGAGCGCGGCGCCGACCAGCTCGCGCGCCGCCTTGTCGTAGAAGAGCTCGGCGAGCGCGGGGAACGAATCGTCCGGGCCGAACCCCAGGAGTCGCCGGGCCGCCCGGTTGAGCATCACGATCGCGCCCCGCGGGTCCGCGGCCACGACGCCGTCCGCCATCGTCTCGATGAGCGTCGCGGTCTCCTCGCGCTCGTGCACGAGGTCGAGGAAGCGCTGATCCAATTGCCGGTGCATCGCCCGCAGCGCGACAATGTGCTGAGCGATCTCCGGGACATTGGAGCCCGGGAAGGTGGTCTGCCTGCCGTCCGCGATGGCTCGGGCTGCGTCCCCGAGCTCCACCAGCGGTCGCGCCACCTCGCGGGACAGGAGCCAGGCGAGGATGGCGGCCGCGGCGATCGCCCCCAGGCCAGCGAGCGCCACGGCGCCCTGGACCGCCGCCACCTGCGCGTCCACGGCGGCGAGCGTCGTGGACACGCGCGTGATCGCGAGACCGGGCGGACCGCCGCGCACGGCCACGTACATGCGTCGCTCGTTGGTAGATGCGCTGAGCCGCTCACCACGGCCGACGCCCGTGGCGAGGGCCTGCTGGACCTCGGGTCGCATCAGGTGGTTCTCGAGCTGGCCGAGTGCGGCGCGGTCGAACTCGGTGTCGCCGCGCACGTTGCCTTTGGCGTCGATGAGCGTCACGCGGTGGCCGGTCCCCGCGCCGAGCTGGCGCGCGAGCTCGGGCCAGTGGATCGAGTCGGCGGGCAGCAGGGTCGCGAGGACGCGCGCTTCGTGCTCCAGGCTGCGCGCGATTTCGTCCTCGAGGTTGCGGCGCAGCAGACGGTCCGCCGCTGCGACCAGCCCGACGACGGCCACGGCGACCGGAATGCTCGTGGTGACGAACAGCCGGGTGGCGAGCTTCACGGGCGCTTGCGGCCGCGGGGCCCGGCGGGAGTGGCCGGCCGGCGGAAGCGGTATCCGGTACCCCGGACGGTCTCGATGCAGTCGCCCGCTGCGCCGAGCTTCTGGCGCAACCGCTGGACGTGCATGTCGACCGTCCGCGTCTGCACGTCCGGATGCGCCTGCCACACGGTCTCGAGCAGCTGGGCCCGGCTCTGGACCCGTCCTTCGCGCTCGATCAGCGTGCGCAGCAGCTTGAACTCAGTCGCCGTGAGCTCGATCTCGTCCCCGTCGACCGTGACTCGATGCGCGCTCCGGTCCAAGGCGATGGGTCCCGCGGTGACCAGCCCGCCGGCCGCCACCGCGGGGGCGCCGAGCCGGCGCAGAACCGCATGGACGCGGAGCACCAGCTCTTGCGGTGAGAACGGCTTGGGGAGATAGTCGTCGGCGCCGAGGGAGAGCCCCTTGATCCGATCGGGCTCCTCTTTCCGCGCGGTGAGCACGATGACGCCCAGGTCCTTTGTCTCCTCGAGGCGGCGCAGCTCGGCGAGCACGTCGTACCCGGAGACGCCTGGCAGCATCAGATCGAGGACGACGAGGTCGGGCCGTTCTTCCCGGGCCGCGCGAAGCGCATCGCGACCGTTCGCCGCCGTCGCGACGCGGTACCCCGCCTTGGCGAGATGGTACGCCACGAGCGCGGTGATGTCGGGCTCGTCGTCGACCACGAGGATCCGGTGCGTCGTCGGTTCGCTCATAGCGACGTCAAGGTAGCGCAACGCGCTTGCCCTTGGCAATTTTCTGCGCACTATGCGTTTGCTCCTGGCGCTCCTCGCCGCTGCTCAACAACCCACTCCCGTTCAATCTTCTCCCGCCGCCGACACCGCCCACATCGTGATCGTCGCCACCACGGATGTGCACGGACGCATCCTCGGCTGGGACTACGTCCGGGACGCGCCCGCGCCCGGCGGACTTTCGCGAGCCGCTTCGATCCTCGAGTCCTTGCGGGCGCAGTACCCGGAGCGCGTGGTCCTCGTCGACGCCGGCGACTTGATCGAAGGCAACCTGTTTGCAGCTTACTTCGCCCAGCGCGACTCGCAGCGCCCGCATCCCGCCGTCGACGCGCTCAACGCCATGCAATACGACGCGGCCACGCCCGGGAGCCACGACTTCGACTTCGGCCGCGACGTGCTGGCCCACGCCGCGGCGGACGCCACGTATCGCTACGTGTCGGCGAACATCTTCAAGGGATCGACCGACACGCTGCTTTTTCCTCCGCACATCGTGGTGGTACGTGGCGGGGTGAAGATCGGGATCACCGGGTTCACCACGCCCGGCGTGATGGTGTGGGACCGGAGCCAGCTCGGCGGGGGCGTGCGCGTACGGCGTATCGGGGAGACGGCGCCGGCCGCGCTGCGAGAGCTCGAGCAGTCGGGCGTCGATCTCAAGGTCGTGCTGATCCACAGCGGCCTCAACGAGCCGTCTTCCTACGATACGACCGGCGTCGGCGCCGAGAACGCCGCGCTGACACTCGCCGGAATGGCTCCCCGACCGGACATCGTGATCGTGGGGCACAGCCACAAGGAGATCCGTGACTATGTCGTGAACGACGTGCACTTCGTGCAGCCCAGGAACTTCGCCGCGAGCTTGGCGGTCGTGCGCGTCTGGCTGGTCAAGCAGACGACTCGATACCGTGTGGCGGCGGTGCGGTCCGACCTGATCCCCCTCGCCAACGTGCCCGAGCATCCGCGGCTCGGGCGCCGGTTCCAGGCGGCGCACGAACGGGCTCGCGCCTGGGTCGCGACCACGGCTCGTACGACGAATCGAGGATTCGAGGCGCCGCCGACCCCTCCCGAGCCCCGACCGGACAGCACGATGTTGCGCGTGCTTGCGATCAATGACTTCCACGGAGCGCTGGAGCCGCAGGTGTGGCCCTGGTCGGGCGGGCGTCAGGTGGGCGGGGTGGTCGCGCTCAAGCCCTGGCTCGACAGTCTGGCCCGAGTGTGCTTTTGCACGAGCGTCCGCCTCGACGCCGGCGACGAGATGCAGGGCACTCCGGTCTCGAACTTCAATTACGGGCGACCGGCGATCGCGGCCTTGAACGCACTGGGCATCGACGCGGCCGCGATCGGCAACCACGAGTTTGACTGGGGCGTGGATACCCTGCGCGCCCGCATGGCGGAAGCGCACTATCCGTTTGTGGCCGCGAATATCACGGATTCCACCGGCCTGGGCCGGCCCGACTGGGCGGTGCCGTTCACGGTGATCGAACGAAACCCTGCACGAATCGCGGTCATTGGACTCTCCCTGCCGGGCACCCCGGAGACCACCGCGCCCCGCAACGTGCGCGGGCTGGCGTTCCGCGATCCCGGGGCGGCGGTGCGGCGCGTGCTGCCGCAGGCCCGCGCGGCGGGCGATTACGTGATCGTGCTCGCGCATATCGGCGCGTTTTGCGACGCCGATACGGCGGCGTCGCCCGCCGCGCGGGTCGGTCCCGCCGCCTGCCAGGGCGAGATCATCGACCTCGCCCGCGGCCTCGATTCCGGCTCCGTGGACTTGATCGTGAGCGGTCACACCCACTCGCTCGTGAACACGGTGGTCAACGGCATCCCGATCGTACAAGCGAGGTCGTCCGGGGCGGGCATCGCGGTGGTGGACTTCGTGCACGTAGGCGGCGTGCGACGCGAGGTGCAGGTCCGGATCGAGACGCCCTTCACGGGCAAGGTCAGTCTCGATCCCGGGCTCGCCGACGCGCTTCGGTTGGATAAGGTGTCTATCGATGCGATCACGAGCCGTCCGGTGGCGCGCTTTGGGATCGAGATGCGCCGCCGGGGAGACGAGTACGGGCTCGGCCGCTTGATCGCCGACGCCCAGCTGAACATCGCCAAGACGGACGTCGCGGTGATCAACAACGGCGGCATCCGGGCGGACGTCGACGCAGGCCTCGCGACCTATGGGGACCTCTTCCGGGTCGAGCCGTTTCAGAATCGCCTGCTACGCCTGGTCGTGTCGGGCAAGGTGCTGAAGGCCGCGCTCGAGCACGCCCTCGCGGGCGACCGACCCGACGCGCACGTGGCGGGCATCGAGGTGTGGTACGACCCGCGAAAGCCCGCGGGCCGGCGGATCAAGAAGCTGCGGCTCGCGGACGGGAAAGGTGTGGACGGAGACCGGAGCTACAGCCTGGCCGTGAGCGATTTCATCGCGGCGGGTGGCAGCGGTTACGCCATGCTCCGCGGACTGCCGTCGGGCGACGTGGGGGTGACCGATCTGGATGCGCTCATTCAGTATCTCGCGGTGCTGCGCCAGCCGATCGCCCCGCCTGACGACGCGCGTTTGCATCGCGAAGGAGATGGTCGGTGATCCAGGTGTTCGTCAACGAGCGGCTCGTGACGGTCGCGCGTGGCGCGCGTGTGCGCGACGCGGTCGAGGTGCTCGACCACGGGCTCGCAGAGCTGGTGGGGCGCGGCGCGGCGTACGTCACCGACGGCGTCGGCCGCCCGGTGGACGCGGGCGACCCGGTGGGGGAAGGCGGCGCGATCTTTCGCGTGGTGGTGAGCGCGCGCCAGGGCGCGCCGCGACTCGGCAAGGACGTCCTGCGCCGGTGGCCGAAGGCCGAGCTGCATGTGCACCTCGATGGCTGCCTGCGTCCGGCGACGATGCTCGAGCTCGCCCACACCCAGGGAATCAGGCTTCCGGCCGACACTCCGGAGGCGCTCGCCCAGGCGCTGTCGGTGAAGCACGCGAGGAGCCTCGAAGAGTATCTCACGAAATATGAAATCACGCTGTCGGTGATGCAGACGGCGCCGGCGCTCGAGCGGATCGCCTACGAGTTCGTCGTGGATGCGGCTGCGGACGGCGTGCGCTACGTGGAGGTCCGGTACTCGCCGCTGCTCCACCGGCCGGCGCTGACACTGGCGCAGGCGATCGAGGCTCCGCTGCGCGGCGTCAAGCGCGCCGAGGCCGAGACGGGGACGAAAGT
>CAYXIK010000019.1:34721-48202 GCA_964465315.1 uncultured Gemmatimonadaceae bacterium
CTGCGGGTGGGGCACGGCACGCGGCTCGGTGAAGACCCCGACCTGCTCGAGTACGTGATCGAGCGCAAGGTCCCGCTCGAGATGTGCCTGACGTCTAACGTGCACACTCACACGGTGCCCTCCCTCGCGGAACACCCGTTCAAGCGGTATCTGGATCGGGGAGTGGTCGTCACGCTCAATACCGATGGTCGGCTGATGGACGGGATCTCGCTCACCGACGAGTATTTCGTGGCCCAGAGCGTGTTGGGCCTGACCAAGGCCGATCTCGCCCGCGTGGTGCTCAGCGCGTGCGAAAGCGCGTTTCTTCCCGAGTTCGAGAAGGTGGCGTTGGTGTCCCGCGTGCAGAGCGAACTGGAGGCTCTCTGATGCCCCTGCGCCGTACGGTCTTCGCCTTCGCGCTCACCTTCGTGTGCGCGTTGGTGGTCTTCACGCTCCCGCGCTTCGTGTGGAACACGGTCCAGGGGGCTCCACGACCTCAGCAACCCACGGCGGCGGATACTGCGGCTCGGGGGACCCCGCCTCCGCCCGCACCGGTGGCGCAAACCGTCTCCCGTTCGCTGCCACAGCGGCTGACCGGAATCTTTGGTATCGCGTTCATTCTCGGGATCGGTGTCGCCCTATCGCGGAATCGCCCGGCAATCAGCCTGCGGGTCGTCGGTTGGGGCGTAGGGCTGCAGCTCGCCTTCGCGATTTTTGTACTACGGGTTCCGATCGGCCAGCGGATGTTCCGGCTGCTCGGGGACGCGGTCTCCGCGCTTCTGGCGTTCTCCTACGCCGGGTCAGGATTCGTCTTCGGCGAGCTCGGCAAGCAGCACTCGAGCCTCGGCGTGGTGTTCGCGTTCCAGGTGCTGCCAGCGATCATCTTCGTATCGGCGCTGTTCGCCATCCTCTATTATCTCGGCGTCATGCAGGTGGTCGTGAAGGCGTTCGCGATCATGATGAACAAGGTGATGGGAGCGAGTGGCGCGGAGAGCTTGAACGTGGCCGCCTCGATTTTCATGGGGCAGACTGAGGCGCCCCTTACCGTTCGCCCGTTCCTCCCCAAGATGACCCAGTCCGAGCTGATGACGGTTATGACGGCGGGGATGGCTCACGTCTCGGGCTCCATCATGGCGGCGTACATCGCATTCGGCATCGAGGCGCGCCACCTGCTCACGGCCGTGATCATGACTGCACCGGGGACGATCATGATGGCCAAGATCCTCGAACCAGAGACGCAAGTGCCCGAGACGCTTGGCGGCGTAAGGGTCAATATCCCGCGCACCGACGTGAACGTGGTCGATGCGGCCGCGCGGGGCACCAGTGAGGGCCTGCACCTGATGTTGAACGTCATCGCCATGTTGATCTCGTTCATCGCATTGATTGCGCTCACCAACGGGATCCTCGGGGCAGTGCACGGCTTCGCGCCCTGGTTCCCCGGTGATCTGCAGACCATCCTGGGTTGGATCTTCCGCCCGATCGCGTTCGTGATGGGCGTGCCGTGGCACGACTCGGGCACCATTGGCGGCCTCCTCGGCACTCGCATGGTGCTGAACGAATTCATCGCCTATGCGCAGCTCGGACCGTTGAAGGGGCAGCTCGATCCGTTGTCGTTCACGATTGCGACCTTCGCCCTCTGCGGCTTTGCCAACGTGAGCTCGGTGGGCATCCAGATCGGTGGGATCGGCGCGCTCGTGCCCGAGCGGAAGCATGATCTCGCGCGCCTCGGGTTCCGTGCGATGATCGCGGGGACGCTGGCGAATTTCTTGTCGGCGACGCTGGCGGGCATGCTGCTGTGACCAAACAGGAGCAGGGAGCGGGGAGCGGTGCAGTCCGCGTGGCCGCGGACGTAGTCGCCAAGCGACTCGGCAAGATCAAGCCGCGCGTAGCCATCGTGCTCGGCTCCGGGCTCGCGGGCGTGGCCGATGCGGTGTGCGATCCGGTGCGCATCCCGTACAAGGACATCCCGGGATTCCCGGAGCCGGGGGCACCCGGGCACAGGAGCGAGCTCGTCGGGGGCACGCTCGAAACGGTCCCGGTGCTCGTCCAGAGCGGCCGGTTTCACCTGTACGAGGGCCACGCCCCCGCGCTGGCCGCCTTGCCGACGCGCGTGTTTCAGACGCTTGGCGTGAAGACCCTGGTGGTGACGAACGCGGCCGGTGGGATCCGTCGGAGCTTCCGACCGCCCACGCTGATGCTGATCGCGGACCACATCAACCTGATGTTCCGCAATCCGCTCGTCGGCCCAGTCGAAGAAGGGGAGGAGCGCTTCCCGGACATGAGCGATCCGTACGACCCCGAGCTGCGCACGCTGGCGCGTCAGGTTGCGCGCGAAGAGCGCATTCCGCTCGAGGAAGGTGTATACGCGGCACTCTTGGGCCCATCGTTCGAAAGCCCCGCAGAAATCCGCATGCTCGAGCGGATCGGGGCGGACGCCGTGGGGATGTCCACCGCGCCGGAGGTAATCGCCGCGCGGGCGCGCGGGGTCCGGTGTCTCGGTTTCTCGAGCATCACGAACGTCGCCGCGGGGTTGTCGGCACAGAAGCTGTCGCATCTGGAAGTGCTCGAGGCGGGGAAGCAAGTGGCCGGCCAGCTCGAGCGCTTGATCCGGGGTGTGCTCAAGCGACTCTGAATCAAGCCCTCACGCTCGTGGAGTCCGTCGGCGGGTAGACCGCCACCTCCGAGCCCTCGGCGAACGCGACCGACATCGGCGCCGCGCGATTCAAGAACTCCCACTCCGCCCCGTACAGGGAACCGAAATCGAACCGGTAGTCGAGCGCGTGCACCTCCCGGACCGCCCAGGGCGGATGCGCAACGCGGAACACGCCGAGCGTGCCGTCCGGCCGCGCGCGGCAGGCAAGGGCGCGGTCCGTGACGTAGTGCTCGGGCGAGTCCGGAAGCGGCAGCTGCGCGGCCCGTGTGCCTGTGACGCTCACGTGCCAGCC
This sequence comes from uncultured Gemmatimonadaceae bacterium, assembly GCA_964465315.1. Classification (GTDB taxonomy): domain Bacteria; phylum Gemmatimonadota; class Gemmatimonadetes; order Gemmatimonadales; family GWC2-71-9; genus AG41. The sequence continues at coordinate 37,646 of CAYXIK010000019.1, forward strand.
GAGCGCCGGAGGACCGACGGCATATTCCGCCCGCACCTCGGTGGCGGTGTCGACCACGCGGCGACGGATGGGCGTCGGCCAGAACGGCTCGTCGTAGCGCAGCCGGCCTACCGCCGCGATCAGCCGGCTCGGCACGAGCTGACGAATGAACCAGACGCCCGGGTCGCCCCCGACGCGGACGTACGTACGGAAGTTCACCTGCGGATGGGCTCCGAATCCCGGGATACCCCAACCCATGACGCGGACGTCGTGCATATACAGCGCGACCAGGCTCACGTACGTTCGACCGTCCCAGCGATCGGCCTCCACTCCAGGCGGGATGTAACGCCGAATCAGGTCTTCCGGCGCCTCGAAGGAGAGGAGGACGATGTCCGACCAGCGGGCGGTGAGAAAGGGGCGGAGCAATTACCACCCGTCCGTCGGCGGCCGAGGTGGCGCCGGTACGAAGTGATTCAACGGGCCGTGTCCGCGGCCCAGCGCGGGGGCGGCCGCCATGGCGCGGCGGACGAAGTCGAGCGCGTCTTCGACGGCACGCTCGAGCGGCCGGTCGAGGGCGAGACCCGCGGCAACGGCCGCGGAAAGCGTGCACCCCGTGCCGTGCGTGGACGTCGTGTCGAGCCGCGGCCGCGTGAAACGCCGGACGATCTCCGTCTTCGTCGCGAGGACGTCCACGACGTCATCGCCGGACAGGTGGCCGCCCTTCACCAGCGCCGCCTTCGCCCCGAGGCGCACGAGCGCCCGCGCCGCCCGTTCCATCGCGTCCGTCGTACGGACCGCGTCCCCGGTGAGCACTTCTGCTTCGTCGAGGTTCGGCGTCACGAGCGTCGCGAGCGGCACCAGCCGTCGCGCGATGAGCCGCTCGGCATCGGGGTCGAGCAGGCGGTCCCCGGAGGTGGCGACCATGACGGGGTCGAGGACATAGTTCGGCAGCGATCGCCGGGCGATCCCGTCGGCGACGGCCTCGACCACGGCGGAGGAGCCGAGCATGCCCGACTTCACCGCGGCGGGCGGCAGGTCGTCGGCGACGGCGTCGAGTTGGCGCGTCACGAGCTGCACCGGCACCGCTTCCCAGGCGCGCACGCCAAGGGTGTTCTGGGCCGTGACGGCCGTAACGACGCTCGTGCCGAACACGCCGAACTGATGGAACGTCTTGAGGTCGGCCTGGATCCCGGCGCCGCCGCCCGAATCGGAGCCCGCGATGGTGAGGGCGATCTTCACGTAGCGCCCGTCCCGCGCTTCTTCGCATATTCAATGCTTTGCCCGGCTTCCGCGAGGTTCATCATCGCCAGTAATCTGCAGTCGTCCATCCGCGATCTCCAACGGCGCAAGGCGCGTGGCCGGCGCGGGCTCGCCCTCATCGAGGGCGTCCGGCTGGTCGAGGAGGCGCTCGCGGCCGGGGTCCCGTTCCGCGGCGCCCTCGTCGCCCCCGACCTGACGCGGACCACGCGCGGCACGGCCCTCGTTGCCGAGCTCGGGCGACACGCCGTGCCCGTGGAAGAGGTCGGCGCGCGGGCGTTCTCCCTCCTCGCCGACACGGAGACGCCGCAAGGGATCCTGGCGGTGATCGAGCCCCGGCGCTCGAGCGCGGCCGATTTCGCCCCGCGGGCCGGTGCCGTGGCGCTCGTCATCGACGGCGTCCAGGATCCCGGCAACGTCGGCACCCTGATTCGCACGGCGCACGCGCTCGGCGCAGCCGGGACGGTGGTGCTGCGAGGGAGCGCCGATCCGACGAGCCCCAAGGCGCTCCGGGCGGCAATGGGCGCGACGTTCCGCCACGTCGTGGTGTCGCTCGACGATCCGGGGTTCATTGCGTGGGCGCGCGCGAACGGCGTCACGCTCTGGGCCGCGGCGGCGGACGGCCTCCCGCTCCATCGCGCCCTGGCGTCGCGTGACGGCGGGAGCGGCCGAGGTCCCATCGCCGTCATCGTCGGAAACGAGGGCGCAGGCATCCGCCCACAGCTCAACGCTGTGGCCGCGCAACGTGTCGCCATTCCATTGGCGCAGGGCGCGGAGTCACTCAACGTCGCGGTGGCGGCGGGTATTCTGCTCTACGAGGTGACGCGTGGCCGTTGACCCGATTCTGCTGGTGGGCGCGGCGCTCCTGGGGCTGTGTTTCGGGAGCTTCCTGAATGTCTGTATCCTGCGCCTCGCCCACGAAGACAAGAAGCAACGCTCGCTCTTCCACCCGCCCTCCACCTGTCCCCGCTGCGGCCGGCGCATCGAGTGGCGCGACAACATCCCGATCGTGTCGTGGCTCCTCCTGCGCGGGCGGTGTCGCGCGTGTGGCGAACCGATCTCGAAGCAGTACCCGATCATCGAAACCGTGGTCGCGATCCTGTGGATCGCGGCCATGCTGGTCTACGGCCCGACCGTCCGTTTCCTCGCCGCGGCGACGCTGGGCATGATCCTGTTGGGCATCGCGATCACTGACGCCCGCCACTATCTCATACCGGACGAGTACAATTGGGCCGGCCTGATCATCGGGCTGGGCCTGTCGCTCGCGGGGGGCGCGACCGGGTTCGTGCACGCCGTCCTCGGGGCTTGCACCGGCTTCCTGCTGTTGTATCTGGTCGGCCTGGTCGGCGGGTGGGTTTTCAAGGAAGAGGCGATGGGCGGCGGCGACATCAAGATGATGGCCATGGTCGGTGCGTTCGTCGGGTGGAAAGGCGTGCTGCTTACCGTGTTCGCGGGAGCGCTGCTCGGCAGTCTGGTGTACGTCCCCCTGCTGCTCCTGCGTAAGCGGAAGCGTCACGTTCCGTTCGGGGTATTCCTGGCCATGGGCGCGACCGTCGTGTTTGTCTTCGGCGACGCGATCATCGACTGGTACGTGCGATTCCTGCGAGCGGGGTGAGGGGAGGAGCTCGTGGACGATCCGTTAGCCGGGCTGTTCGAATCGGGCGAGGTGCTCGAGCGCGTGGGCGTGGACGTCACGACCCAGGCGCGACGCGGTGATCTCGAGCCGGTGCGGTGTCGCGACGCCGAGATCTCGCGGGTCGTGGACATTCTGCTGCGCCAGAGCAAGAACAATCCCGCCCTGATCGGCAAGGCCGGGGTGGGGAAGACGGCGATCATCGAAGGGCTGGCCCAACGGGTGGCCGAAGGTGCGGTTCCGCCGGCGCTCAAGGACGTTCGCGTCGTAGCGCTCGACCACGTTGCCCTGCTCGCCGGCACCGCCCTCCGCGGCCAATACGAGGAGCGCGTGCGGAAGCTGGTCCGCGAGCTCTCCGCCGACCCCGATCTGATCCTCTTCGTCGACGAGCTCCACAATCTCATCGGCCAGGGGACGGCGCTCGGCACCGCCATGGACGCCGCCAACATGTTGAAACCGGCGCTCGTGCGCGGCGACATCCGGATCATCGGCGCCACCACCGGGGGCGAGTACGACAAATGGATCCGCGGCGATCCCGCTCTGGAGCGCCGCTTTCAGCCCGTCATGGTGGAGGAGCTCGACGCCATCCAGACCTGGGAGGTGCTCGTCGCCAGGCGCCCCCGGCTCGAGCGACACCACGCCGTTGCCATCACCGACGATGCGCTGAAGGCCGCCATCGTGCTCACCGATCGGTTCGTCCCCGAGCGGGCCCGGCCGGACAAGGCGATCGATGTCCTGGACGAGGCGTGCGCCCATGCGCAGGCCACCGCCCGGGTGTCGCCCGAGCTCGACCGGCTGATCCGCGAGCGACGCAAGGTGGACGCGATGATCCGGCGGGGTCACACGTACGAGCGCCCGCAACAGGAGCCGGCGGAGGACATCGTGGCTGAGATCTTCCCGATGCTCGAGCGGATCGGGGCCGAGATAGAAAAGATGCTGGGGGGTGAGGGGAGGTCGGGGGAGGTTAGAGGAGGTCGCTCCGCGACAAAACCTCCCCCAACCTCCCCTAACGTCCCCAAACCTCCACCGACTCTCGCCGAGCGCCGCGCCGAGCTCGACCGGCTGCTCCGCGACGAGCTGGAGCGCCAAGGCATCGTCGTCACCGGCCAGGAGATCGCCCGCGTCGTTGGAGCCGCGGTGGGGAAGGGGATCGAGTGGCAGGCATGAGCCCGGTGTGGCTCGCGACCGTGGTGGTCGCGGCTATCGCCGGTGGAAGCGTGGGGTGCGAGGGGCGCGCACGGGAGGTGCAGAACGAGGCGGAGCTGAAGCAGGCGGTACAGCAGATGATGCCGGCCGTCGAGCGGGCCATGGGATTGCGATTCCGGCAGCATCCCGTCGTGCTGCGCCGCAGCCGCACGCAGGTTCGCGAGTACGTGATCCACAAGTTCGACGACGATCTCCCTCCGACCGAGTTGGCGGGGGCGCAAGCCGCCTATCGACTGTTCGGCCTCATCCCCGATTCAATGGATCTCCGTCGCAGCATGATCGATCTCCTGACGGAGCAAGTGGCGGGCTACTTCGACCCCGACTCGAACGCGCTGTTCATTCCGACGGATATCGACCCCAGCCAGGCACGGCTCGTGATTTCGCACGAGCTGGTGCACGCGCTGCAACACCAGTACCTGAACCTCGATTCGCTGGTCGAGCTCAAGCGGCAGAACGACCGGCGGAGCGCCGCGCAGGCGATCCTGGAAGGGCAGGCGACGCTCGCCCAGGTTCTCGTACTCATGCCGGAGCAGAAGATCGAGAGCTTGCCGAACCTGTGGAACCTGCGCACCGCGCTCGGTGGGGGTCAGGAAGAGATGAAGGTCTTTGCCAACGCTCCGCTGTGGCTGCGTGAGAGCCTCATCTTCCCCTACCTGGGCGGCGCCGAGTTCGTGCGGTGGTTCGACCGCGCGTATCCCGGGAAAGAACCCTTTGGCCCGCTCATGCCGATCTCCACAGAGCAGATCTTGCACCCCGCGCGATACGCCGCCGGGGACCGTCCGGACCGGCTCAGGTTCGAGTCGTTGGCCCCAGGGGCCGTGCGCTACGAGGACGACTTGGGCGAGTTCGAGATTCGACTCTTGTTCGAGCAGCATCTCGGGGACGACAGTGCGGCGGCGCGGTTGGCGGAAGGGTGGGACGGAGACCGCTATGTGGTCCTCCGGGGTGGGGCCGGCACCGGGGCCGATGTCCTCGTCTGGTACGTGCTGTGGGACGATCGTGGGGCGGCTGCTCGTTTTGCCAAGGGGCTCGAGCGGGCGTGGGCCAAGCGGCGGGCCGGCGCGCACGGGCTCCGGCGCTCCGAGATCAAGCAACTCGTCGTGAACGGTGTGTCGGTGGTGCGACTCGTGGACGCGCCGCCGGGCTGGATCGGCTGGAAGCGCGTACCAGCGATCAGGGTCATGCGACCGGGACGATAATTCCCCCCACTTGGAATCCGGCAATTCGCTAACTAGTTTTGTGGGCTTATGTTTACGGCCCTTTCGGAGCAGCTCGCCGCCGTCCTGAGACGGGTCACGGGCCGGGGCGTCCTGTCCGAGCGGGACGTGACGGAAGCGCTGGCGGAGATCCGTCGGCACCTGCTCGACGCGGACGTCAGTGTCGAAGTCGCCGAGCGTTTCGTGGAGCGCGTGCGCGAACGTGCGGTGGGCGCGATCGCGCTCAAGGCCGTGAGCCCCGGCCACCAGGTGGTGAAGCTCGTGCGGGACGAGATCGCCGGACTCTTGGGGGGCACCAAGCGCACTCTCGAGTTCGCCTCCGTCGGGCTGACCGTGATCCTGCTGGTCGGACTCCAGGGGTCGGGCAAGACCACGACCGCGGCGAAGCTCGCGCGGCGCCTCAAGCTCGAGCAGAAGGCGCCGGGACTGGTCGCGGCGGACGCGGCGCGTCCCGCTGCCCGCGAGCAACTGGAGCAGCTAGCGGGCCCGATGGGCGTAGAAGTGTTCCCGCGGGAACGGGCAGCGGGGAGTGGTACCGTCCTCTCACTCGTCCAGCAGGCGATGCGCGAGGCTGAGAAGGCCCGATGCCGCACCGTGATCGTCGACACGGCTGGCCGGCTGCAGATCGACGCCGAGCTGATGGACGAGCTCAAGGCCCTGCGCGAGGCGACGAGCCCGCGCGAAGTGCTGTTGGTGGCGGACGGGATGACGGGGCAGGACGCGGTGCGGATCGCCCGCGGCTTCCAGGACGGCGTCGGAGGGGGGCTCACCGGCGTGATCCTGACCAAGCTCGACGGCGATGCGCGAGGCGGTGCGGCCCTCTCGATCCATGGCGTCACCGGCGTGCCGATCAAGTACGTGGGCACGGGTGAGCGGCCGGATGCCCTCGAGCCATTCGATCCTGCACGGATGGCGGGCCGGATCCTGGGCCAGGGCGACGTGGTGGCGCTGGTCGAGAAGGCGGCCGCCACGGTCGATGCGGAAGCTGCGCAGCAGCTCGAGCGGAAGGCCCGATCGAAATGGGGGATGGATCTCGCGGACTTTCTCGTCGCGCTGAAGCAGATGCAGGCGATGGGGCCGGTGAAGCACGTGTTGGGGTTGTTGCCGGGCGTCAACGCGCAGGCGTTGAAGGCCGTCAATGCGGACGATCGACGGCTGCGGCACGTCGAGGCGATCGTCTTGTCGATGACGCCCGAGGAGCGAGCCGATCCATCGATTCTCACCGGATCGCGGCGACTGCGTATCGCAAAGGGAGCGGGGCGTTCCGTGCAGGAGGTCAATCGACTGCTGGAGCAGTTTCAGCAGATGAAGAAGCTTCTGAAAAGAACCTAGGAGCGTTATGGCAACTCGTATTCGGCTGCGGCGTGAGGGACGCAAGGGACAAAGCTACTTCCGGATCGTGGTGGCGGACTCCCGCTCGCCGCGCGACGGACGGTTTGTCGCGATGCTTGGCCACTACAACCCACGCACCAATCCCGCGGATATCCAGGTGAACGCGGAGCAGGCACGGGCCTGGTTGGACAAGGGCGCGCTTCCGACCGACACCGTGCGCTCGTTGCTCAAGCGGGCGGGAGTCTTCGGCAAACGCCCCGCCTAGTCGGGCGGCTACGAAAGCCGCACGGGCAGCAAGGGGAAGTGGCGGTCTACCCACTCGTCGACAACCCGGGCGCGGTGTTCGCCCCCAAGGCCCGGGTGCTGGTAGTGAACGAGGACCGTGTGGTGGTAGCCGGTCCGCTGATCGTAGCGCGTCGGCGCGCGTATCACCGGGAGTGGCTATTGTCGTTCATCGGAGTGACGTCGCGCACAGTGGTGGAGCCCTGGCGCAATCACTTCGTGGCCGTGGATGAAGCCGATGCTGACGATTAACGTGGTGACGCTGTTCCCGGAAGTCTTCGAGGCGCCGCTCCGGGCGAGCATTCTCGGTCGCGCGGCGGAGCGGGGACTGGTGCGGTATCGCGTCGTGCAGTTGCGCGACTACACGCACGACCGGCACAAGACCGTGGACGACACTCCCTACGGCGGGGGAGCAGGGATGGTGCTCAAGCCGGAGCCCTTCTTCGAGGCAGTGGAAGACCTGAAGGTGGGACCGCTGATCGTGCTCCTGTCGGCGCGTGGCCGGCCGTTCACCCATCGCGACGCGGTGCGGTTTTCGATGGGCAAGGAGCTGACGCTGCTCTGCGGGCACTACAAGGACGTGGATCAGCGCGTGCCGCAGGGCCTGGGCGCCGAGGAGTTGTCGCTGGGAGACTTCGTGCTGTCGGGCGGCGAGCCGGCGGCGCTGTGCGTGCTCGACGCAGTGGTACGGTTGGTGCCGGGAGCCTTGGGAGATCACGAGTCCGCGGCGACGGACTCGCATTACGAGGGGCTGCTGGCGGCGCCGAGCTACACGCGGCCGCCGAGCTATCGCGGAATGGATGTCCCGGCCGTATTGTTGAGCGGTGATCATGCGCAGATCGCCCGATGGCGCGAGGCGGAAGCGGAGCGGCTGACGAGGGAACGACGGCCCGATCTATGGGCGAAACTGGACGGATAAACGGGATTGAGGGTGAGGGTATGGACCGACTGCGAGCGATCGAGCGGGAAGGGTTGAAGAGCGGGCTTCCTGCCTTCGCCCCGGGCGACACGGTGCGCGTGATGGTGCGCGTGCGCGAAGGCGACAAGGAGCGACTCCAGGCGTTCGAGGGAGTGTGCATCGGCCGTCGTGGCGGCGGGATCAACGAGACGTTCACCGTCCGGAAGATCTCGGCGGGCGTGGGGGTGGAGCGCATCTTCCCGCTGCACTCGCCGTCCATCTCGGAGATCGAGATGGTCCGGAAGGGGCGCGTGCGCCGCGCCAAGCTCTACTTCCTGCGACGGCTGGCCGGCAAGGCGGCTCGCATCCGCGAGAAGCGCGGCGTGACGGTCCCCGAGACGGCGGAGAAACAAGAGGCGTGAAAGGCCCCCGCCCCACGCTCGAGCGCGAGATCGCGTTCTGGCAAGCGGGGGGCGCGGTCGTCGCCGGTGTCGACGAGGCAGGCCGCGGTCCCCTGGCTGGTCCAGTGGTGGCCGCGGCCGTCGTGTTTCCGCCGTACTGCAAAGTGATCCGAGGATTGCGGGACTCGAAGCTCCTGCCGTCCGCGAAACGGAGCCGGCTCGCGCTCGTGGTGCGGGCCCGGGCGCTTGCGATCGGCGTCGGGGCCGCGAGCGTGCGGGAGATCGACCGGCTCAACATCCGCCGCGCGAGCATCCTCGCCATGCGCCGGGCGCTCGCGCGACTCGCGATCCACCCGGACGCGGTGCTCGTGGACGGGCTCCCCTGTCCCGAGCTCGGCCGCGCGCACGAGGCGATCGTGGACGGCGATGCCCACTGTCACTCGATTGCGGCCGCATCGGTGATCGCGAAAACCGTGCGCGATCGACTCATGGACCTCTTGGGGGGACGATACCCGCGGTACGCCTGGGCGAGCAACAAAGGGTACGGCACCCCCGATCACCTGGCCGCCCTCGCGATGTTCGGCTTCACCGCCCATCACCGCAAGAGCTTTTCCCCCGTGGTGCAACTTGAGCTCATGCCTTCGCTCGTTTCAGTGCCTTCCGAAACTCCGCCAGCGGCTTCGTATTGAGAATATCGCCGGCTTCCAGGCCGGCGCGCCTCGCCACATCCACCGCGTACTTCATGAACGGCAGATTGCCGGGCTGGTGACTGTCCGTGGACAGCACGAAGCGCGCGCCGCGCTGCTTGGCGGCCGCGGCCAGCGTGTCGGGCAGATCCATGCGCTCCGGATGCCCGTCGATCTCGAGCGCGCAGCCGTGGTCGATGCACGCCCGAACGAGGGCCTCGAAGTCGAACCGATACGACTCGCGCTTGCCGAGCATGCGGCCCGTCGGGTGTCCGATGGCGTCCACCCACGGGTGCTCGGCGGCCCCGACCAGCCGCCGGGTCAACTCCTTTTCGCTCTGGGTGAGGCCGTAGTGGACGGTCGCGACGACGTAGTCCGCTTCGGCTAACACGTCGTCGGGAAGGTCGAGCTTGCCGTTCTCGAGGATATCGAGCTCCACGCTCTTGAGGATGGTGAAGCCCCCCCCGCGACTCGTCGCGTTCCGCTCGTCGATGGACGCCCATTCCTCGCGGAGCCGCTTGGGGTCGAGGCCGAGGGCCATGGTCACCCGCTTCGAGTGGTCGGTGATCGCGATGTACTCATAACCCAGGGCGCGGGCGGCGTGGGCCATATCGTCGATCGTGCCCTTGCCGTCGGTGGCGCTCGTATGCATCTGCAGATCCCCGCGGATGTCCTTCACGTCGACGAGGTGCGGCAGACGATGCTCCTCGGCGAGCGCGATCTCACCGCGCGCCTCGCGCAGCTCGGGAGGAATCCAGTCGAGGCCCAGCTCGGCGTATATATCCCGCTCGGTCTTCCCGGCCACGCGACGCGTCCCCTTGAACAGGCCATACTCGTTGAGCTTGTACCCGTGCACCTGCGCGATCTTGCGGAGCTCGACGTTGTGAGCCTTGGAGCCGGTGAAGTACTGCAGGGCCGCGCCGTAGGCCGCGGGCTCGACCGCCCGGAGATCGACCTGCAACCCGCCCCGGAGCTTGACTGTTGAGCGCGTCTCGCCTTTGGAGACGACCTCGGCGACTTCGCCGTATGTGACAAACCGGTCCATCACCTTGGCGATCGCGTCCGAGGTCACGAGGATGTCCAGATCCCCAATCGTCTCCCGTCGACGGCGATAGCTCCCGGCGATCTCGATCTGCCGGACGTCGCCGCCCGCCTTCAAATAGCTGACAATCGCGAGCGCCTGAGTCTCGGCCTCGTTCAGCAGCATGCGCCGCTCGGTCACCTGTGCCTGACCCAGCCCAGCGCGCATCTTCTCTTCCATCTTCGGACCGAAGCCTTTGAGCTTCTGGACCTTGCCCGAGTCAAGCGCCTTGGCCAGGTCGGGGGCCGATTTCACCTTGAGCTTCTGGTACAGGAGCTTCACGCGCTTCGGGCCCAGGCCGGGAATGCGCAGCAGGTCAAGCAGTCCGGTTGGGAGCTTCGCCGCCAGCTGTTTGCGCAGCGGCAGCTCCCCGGTGGTGACAATCTCGCCGATTTTTTCCGCCAGGTCTTCCCCGATGCCCGGGATTTCGGTCAAGTCCTTGGTCGCCCGAACCAGATCGGCGATGGGTTCGGGATAGTCGCGTATGGTGCGGGCCGCGTTGCGGTAGGCGCGCACCCGGAAGGGGTTCGCGTTTTGGATCTCGAGGAGATCGGCGACTTCGTCGAACAGGCGCGCGATGTCGGG
>CAYXIK010000020.1:0-47400 GCA_964465315.1 uncultured Gemmatimonadaceae bacterium
AAGTCTCCACGTCGCTCCACTTCATCGACATTCTCCAGGCCATCGCCCGCAAGCTCGGTGAAGCCTTCGGGCTCGATCGCTGCTCGATCTTCCTGGCCGAGCGCGGCGGTCGCTCGGTCCGCCTCGTCGCGTCCTATGAGGACCCCACCATTCGCAACTACGTGGTCGATCTGGAGCGCTACCCGGAGCTCAAGCGGGCGATGGTGAGCGGCGAGACGGTGTTCATTCCGGACGCGGCGACGGATCCCAGCCTGAAGCACGTCAAAGGCGAGATGATCAACCGCCGCGTGAAGTCGATCACAGTGGTCCCGATCACGTGGCGAGGCGTGGCCATCGGGGCAATCTTCCTGCGCACCTTCCGCGATGGCCCCACGTTCTCGGACGAGGACGTGCGGTTCGTGCAGGTGGTTGCCGCGCTCACCGCGCAGGCCCTGCGAAACGCCCATCGCTACGAGCGTCTGGAACAGCGGCAGCAGGAGACCGGCGAGAGCCTGCGCCGGATGGAGCTGGAACGGGTGGCGCTGCTCTCATTCCTCCGGCGGCTGTTCGCGGCGTTCGGCGAGCGCGAGGGGGCCTGGGCCGAAGGCCTCCTCCCGCGCGCCAGCGCGGAGGAGCTCGACCGGCTGGTGGGCGTGGCGATGGCCGTCATCCAAGAAGAAGCCAAGGGGCGGTGAAGGGCGGAGGCACAGCCGCGCGGGCCGCCGAGCTGCGGCGGCTGCTGGAGCGCGCCAGTCACGCGTACTACGTGCTCGACAAGCCGGAGATCTCGGACGCCGAGTACGACCGGCTGTTTCGCGAGCTGCAGGAGCTTGAAGCCAAGCACCCCGAGCTTCGCACGCCGGACAGCCCGACGCACCGCGTTGGGGCGGAGCCGGCGGCCGCGTTCAAGAAACACCGCCATATCGTTCCGATGCTCTCGCTCGCCAACGCCTTCAACGAGGTGGAACTGACCGAGTGGGAAGATCGCAACGCCCGCCTGGTCCCTGAGGTGCGGACGGCCGGCTACACGCTCGAGGTGAAGATCGACGGCGCAGCCGTGAGTCTCACGTACGAGGGCGGCGTGCTCGTGACGGGCGCGACTCGCGGAAACGGCGTCGAGGGGGAAGACGTCACCGCCAACCTCCGGACCGTCGTGGACGTTCCGCTGCGGCTCAAGGGCAAGGGCTGGCCCAAACGCATGGAGGTCCGCGGCGAAGTCTACTTTTCCCAATCGCGGTTTGCCGCGCTCAACCGCGAGCGAGAGCGGGCGGGCGAGCCGCCGTTTGCGAACCCGCGCAACGCCGCCGCGGGATCGCTGCGTCAGCTCGACCCCAAGATTACGCGCGCGCGAGGCCTGCGCATCTTCTGCTTTCACGTCGAAGCCCCGGGCCAGAAGCTGCCCGTCGACACGCAGCACGAACTGCTCGAGCAGCTCGCCCTGTGGGGCTTCCCGGTCGAGAAGCACCACACGCTGGTCCCCGACTTGGCCCAGGCGCACCAGGAGATTCTGAAGCTCGGACAACTGTTTCCGACGCTCGACTACGGCGCGGACGGCGTGGTGGTGAAGGTCAGCCCCTTGGCGCTGCACGCCGAGCTGGGCACGGTCGGTGAGCGAGAGCCGCGGTGGGCGATCGCCCGCAAGTTCGCGCCCGAAGTGCAGATCACCAAGCTCCTCGAGATCCGCATCAACGTGGGTCGCACCGGTGCGCTCAACCCCTACGCCGTCCTCGAGCCGGTCGAGATCGGTGGCGTGACCGTTTCGACCGCCACGCTCCACAACTTTGACCTGATCGAGGCGAAGGATATCCGCGAAGGCGACTGGGTCGAGGTAACGCGCGCCGGCGAAGTGATCCCCCAGGTGCTTGGCCCGGTGCGGGAGCGGCGCACGAGCAAGGAGCGGAAGTTCAAGCGCCCAGAGCGCTGTCCTGTGTGCCACTCCAAAGTCGAGTATCCAGCCGACGAGGTGATGGCGTACTGCTCCAACGTGTCGTGTCCCGGACGCATCCTGGAGAGTATCGTGCACTTCGCCGCGGTGATGGACATCCGCGGGCTCGGGTACGAGCGCGTGCGCGCGCTCCTCGATGCCAAGCTCATTAAGGACGTGGCGGATCTCTACGAGCTTACGCCGATGAAGCTCTTGACCTTGGAGGGCTTCGCCGAGAAGTCCGCGCAGCAGCTCGTGGACGCGATTCAGGCTTCCAAGAAGCAGCCGCTCTCCACCCTGCTGCACGCGCTCGGCATCCGGCATGTGGGCGCGGGAGCGGCCAAGCTGCTCGCCCGTCAATTCGGCACGATGAAGGCGCTCCGCAACGCATCAGTGGAGCAGATCGGCGCCATCCGCGGTGTCGGGGAGGCAATCGCCGAGGCCGTGGCCGGTTTCTTTGATGAGGCGAAGAATCGCAAGCTTCTCGAGCGCATGGAGAAGCTCGGCCTCAACTTCAAGGAACCGACCGCCTCGGAGGGCAAAGGCCCGTTGGCGGGACAGGTCTACGTCGTGACCGGCACGCTGCCCTCACTCTCCCGTGCCAAGGCGATCCAGCTGATCGAGGCCGGCGGGGGCCACGTGGTCGACAGTGTGTCCCGCAAGACGACCGCGCTCGTGGTCGGCGCGGACGCGGGCTCGAAGCTCGACCGGGCGAAAGCACTCGGCATCCCAGTGATCGACGAGGCGGAACTCTTGCGCCGCGCTCGCGCCAAACCCTAACTTGCCGTCCCAGATATGAATCCCCTCGCGCCCCCCGCGACCGACGCGCTCACGATCGGTCGCGCCGCCCTTCGCCAGCTCCATGTCAGTCTCCTCCGCGAGGCTCCCGACGCCGCCGTGGCGATCCTTCAGGAGGTGGGCTTCGCCGCCGGCGCAGGGATCTTCGAGGCGTTCAGCGACTGGCTCCCTGGCGAGACCGGTGGCGCGCACCCCGACGACCTCGACGCCGGCCGTCTCAACGGCGTCTTGGCGGCGTTCTTCCACGCGATGGGGTGGGGCTCGATGACCATCGCGCCGCTCGGCAACGCCGCGTTGGCCGTGGACTCAAACGATTGGGCGGAGGCCGAGCCGGGAAGCGCCGAGACGCCGATGTGCTTCTTCACATCGGGAATGCTCGCCGACTTCCTGGGGCGCTTGTCCGGCGAGCCCGTCGCCGTGATGGAGGTGGAGTGCCGCTCCCGAAACGACGCACGGTGCCGCTTCCTGTCGGGATCGCCGGATACCCTCAATGTCGTCTATGAACAGATGTCCCAGGGCCGGACCTACGCCGAAGCGCTGGAACGGTAGGTGTCGGGCGCCGGGCCCGTGACCCCGCTCGAAGACCAAATCGCCGCCCTCGTCCACCGTGAGACCCGCGCCTGGGACACGCAGGACGCGGCCCTCCTTCTTTCTTGCTTTCATCCCGCCATGGTCTGGCCCTGGCCCCCCACCGCCCGATCGCACGACCCGATGACGTGGGTCATGGTGTGGGGTCGGTTCAACGCCGAGCGGTGGACGCGTGGGTGGCAGGACCTGTTCGACACGCATGCGTTGGTGCACAACGAGCGCGAGATAAAGAAGATCGTCGTGGCGGCCGAGGGCGACGGCGCCTTCGCGGTCGTGGATATCGACACCTTATGGCGCCACAAGCGGACAGGCATCGAACAGCGCTGGAAGGGACGGACCTGCAAGATCTACTCGCAGGTTGGGACGCAATGGAAGATGATAGCGCAGACGGGGGGGCTGGAATACTGACGTTTTGGAACGTTAGTGGAGGTCGGTGGAGGTCCCATCCTCCCGTTCACCGCCGCGCCACGCTCACTCCCTCTAACAGCACAGACGGCGCCCAACGAGAGCCGGCCCAGCGCGCGTCGTTCCCGAAGCCGCCGACGCGCTTCCACAACTCGTAGGCGTTGCCCGCGACCGCGGCGTCCTTCACGCGCCCGGTGATCTCGCCACGCTCGACGCGATAGGCCAGCGCCACCGGGTGACTGAAGGCCCCGCCGATCACGTTTCCCTGGCCGACTCCGATTAGCTCGTCGACGAGGAGGCCGTCCGTGATGCCGGCTAGCAACCCACCGCCTAAGGGTTGGGGCAAGGCACGCGTCACCCCGACATCGCCCAGGACGATGTTCGTGTACGCCGGCACCGGCTTGCCGAAGATCCCGCGCTCGCCGTGCCCGGTGCTCTGGGTCTTGGCACGCGCGGCGGTCTCGAGATCGTAAATGAACCGTCGCACCACTCCCTGTTCCACGAGCGGCGTGTGCCGTGAGACGACGCACTCGTCGTCGATGGGGCGCGAGCTCGGTCGACCGGCGAACAGCGGATCGTCCGCGAGCGAGAAGCGGGCGTCGAACATCCGCTCCCCGACCTTCACCGCCAACGGCGAAATCCCTTGCAGCACCGCCTTGCCGGACAGCGCCTGCGTGACGGGCAGCATGAGCGCCGATAGGCCGGCCGGCGTGAAGACGACGGGAAGCGCGCCGTCGGGCGGCGCGACGATCCGGAGGGCGCGGTCGAGCCGGGTGTTGATCGAGGCGGCCAGCGTGGCCAGCACCTCGTCCCCGGGCAGATCCGCACCGTCGGCGGCGTCCCCGACGGCCAGGACGTCGTCGCCCGCGATGCGCCACACGTCCGCGCTGACGGCGATTCCGGTCGAACGGTAGTCGCCCGCGGCGCCCGTCGTGTTCGCGACGCGCACCTCGGCGGACTCACGCTCGATGGAGACGTTGACCTGACAGCCCTCGCGCTCGAGCCGCCCGAGCAACGAGCGGCCCATCGCGATCAGGTCGTTCAGGCCCGCGTCGGCAGCGCGATCGAAGAACGTCGCGATCTGGGCGAGTGGACTTCGGGTCGGGAAGGCGAGCTCGATTTCCTCGCCGAGCTCCGCCGACGCGAGCGCCCGGCTCGCGAGGTCGTCGAGGGCGACGTCGGCGG
Source organism: uncultured Gemmatimonadaceae bacterium (assembly GCA_964465315.1). Classification (GTDB taxonomy): domain Bacteria; phylum Gemmatimonadota; class Gemmatimonadetes; order Gemmatimonadales; family GWC2-71-9; genus AG41. The sequence goes on from CAYXIK010000020.1 coordinate 4,880, forward strand.
CGGTGGTGCCCGCGACGCCCACACGACCGCGGTGGCGCACGCGGAGGTTGACGCCCGCTTCTTCCATCACGCCGACGGCCTTGACGCGTCCCCACTCGAAGGCGACCGATGTCCGCTCCACCCGGCGCCATAACGCGTCCGCGCCTCCGTCCGCGCGACGGCGGGCGATGTCGAGCAGCCGCTCGATCACGGGCGCGGAGAGGGGACGTCGCCGCCGACCAGCGCTTCTTCGATCCGCACGTGCGGCGCGCCCTCGGTGACCGGCAGGGGCACCTGCCCCGCCTTGCCGCAGCCGCCACCCATCTGGTTCCACCGGAAGTCGCCCGCGATGTGATCGATGCGATCCAACGTCTGGAACAGGTTGCCCGCGAGTACGACGTCCTTGACCAGCTCGGCCACGCGCCCGTCGCGGATCATGCGGCCGTAGGCGGCCGTGAACGAGAAATTCTCAAGCATCGTCTGGCCGCCGAACGCGCCGCAGGCATAGACGCCGAGCTTCACATCCCGAATCAAGTCGTCGAACGTGCCCGTGCCGTTCGCGATGTACGTGTTGGTCATTCGTACGATGGGCGGGTGGCGGAACGACAGGGCGCGCGCGTTGCCGGTGGGCTGCTCGCCCATCGCGGCCGCGGTCTCACGAGAGTGCAGTCGACCGACGAGGATGCCCTCGCGGATCAGTGGCGTGTCTCGAGTCGGTGTGCCCTCGTCGTCAAACGGCAGTGTGCCCCGGAGACCTGGCGCGGCGCCGTTGTCCCCCACATTCAGGGCACGCTTCCCGAACCGGCGGCCCAGCGTCATCATCTCCCGCGCCTGCGGGTTCTCGTAGACGAAGTCCGCCTCGGACAGGTGCCCGAACGCCTCGTGGATGAAGACGCCGGCGAGCTCCGGGTCCAGGATGACGGGGTACGTGCCACCCCGGACCATGGGCGCGTCGAGCAGCGCCACGGCGCGCTCCGCCACTGTGCGGAAGCCCGCGTCGCGGTTCTGCGCCGATTTCCAGCCCCGCCGCAGGCCGATCGACTCCAGTCCCTTCTCGATGGTCCCATCCCGGCGCGCCACCGCCGTTCCCGACACGGTGACCTCGGGGCGGAGCTCGTGGAGGACCGTCCCCTGCGAGTTGACGTACCAGTATTCGCTCACTTCGTCGCGGTAGGTGGCGAGCGTGTCGACGATCCGGTCGCTCACCGCCAGCATCGCGCCGTTGTACGCCTCGATCAGGCGTTTCTTGTCGGCCAGGGCGACGCCCCGCACGTCTCCATCGAGATCGAGCACGGCGTCCGCGCGCTGCGGAGGGACGTCGGCGAGGCGAATCGGTGGGTCGACCGACACCGCGCGGGACAGCTCGCCCACCCGCGCGACCATCGTGTCGAGCCGATCGAGGGATGTGAACGACGCCACCCCCCAGCCGCCCCCCGCGTGCAAAGCGCGCACAAAGCCGCCCTGGTCTTCGCTGGCCGTGGCCGACTCGAGGCGCCGGCCGCGGAAGGTCACGGCCGTGCTCCAGGTGCGTTCGACGCGGATTTCGGTGTAATCGGCGCGGGAGCGCTTCAGCGCCGTGGCCAGCCGATCGATCAACCCCCGAGTTCCTTGAGCTTCGCGGCGTAGTCGGGTCGCATCACGATCTCGCCGTCGATGATGACCTCGCGGTCCCATGGAAGGATGATGAAGTTCTCGGTCTCGAGCGCCGCGAAGTCCGGCTGGAAGGGCCCGGTGCGGAACGAGACCGCCGTCTTCACATCGGCTGGCTTGAGCTCGCGCACGGCGTTGAGAGCCAGCTTCATGGTGGCGCCCGAGTCGCACGTTTCGTCCACGATGAGGACGCGCCGGCCGGTCACGAGGCGGGGGGGCGCGGCGATGACGACCGGCCGGCCGCCCGCCTCCGTGCGCGTGATGGCCAGGGACGCGAAGTCGCGCTGCAGGATGCTCGCGACCACCGCGCCCGGGATGACCCCCGCTCTCGCGATGCCGATTACCACCTCGGGGTCGTACGCCCGGAAAATCCGGAGCGCCAGGGCCCGGCACATCTCACCGAAGAGCGGCCAGTCGACCTCGAGGACGCCGTGGGGCTTGCGAGTGGGGCGCGCGTTGCGGGGTGGAGGCGTGCGGGGCGCGGCGGGCATGGGGTGAGAAGCTACATTGCAAAGTCACGAGGCCGCAAGCTATTTTCGGCGCATGGGTTTCTGGCGCCGTTTGCTCGGCGGCTCGACTCCGGACGATCTCAAACCCCAGCGGCTCGACTACCTGAACGAGGCGCTCGCCCTCGAACGCCAGGGTGATTACGAGTCGGCCCTCACCTCGTACCGCCTCGCGCTTCGCGATCATCCCAACGACGCGCGCATTCTTCAGAACATGGCCATCGCTTTCACCAAGACGCGGCGCATCGACGAGGCCATTCGCCACTACCGCCGTGCGCTCGAGCTCGACCGCGAGCTGGCCGGGGCGCACTACGGGCTCGCCTTTCTGTTGCTCAAGCGTGGGGACCCGGACGGCGCTACGCAACACCTCCGGGCGTTTCTCGCCCACCCCCCTAAGGGCCCGGATGCACAAAAATGGATCGAGCACGCCACGGTGGCGCTTCGCGATCTCGGTGCCTCGGGGGGGGGGCCGACGCACGCGGCCGCGGCGGAGGCGCCCTGACCGGTCGGCCCCATCGGAGGGGCCGCGCCGGCGTCGTCATCCTCGCGGTCGCGGCGGCTCTGGGCTGCGGAATCTTCGGCCCCCCTGACTTGAACCGCGTGATCGCGATCGAGATCGTTGCTCCCGACAGCCTGGAAGAACTCGCCACGCTCGACCCGCACGCGCGCGCGCTCGACGGCCACTTCGACTCGGTCCCCGCGATGTTCGTCTGGTCCACGCTCGACACCGTCATCCTCACCGTGCTGGACAGCACCACCGGACGCACGGTCGTGAACCATCCGAGCACCACGCCCGGCCGCCTCTTGGCGCGCACGGGATCGACGTTTTCGAACCCGCTGCTGGTCCGCACGCTGGCCGCGGCGGACACCGTCTACGCGACCTTGCGCGTGGTCGACACCGTACACCTGTCGGTGGACTCCCTCTCCGACTCGCTCGCCGTCCTGATTGCGGACACCATCAAATCGGCGAGCGGCGGCGACTCGCTCACGGTCCCGCTCGCGGGCCGCCCGCTCGCCTACGCGATCACGTATCCCGCGTCAGCTGGATCGGTCACGCTCGTCACGAGCGACACCGCTCGCACACATGTCATCGCTGATACGGTGGCGAGCGGGTCGGCCGGGGTCGCGAGCGTCAAGGTCCGACTGATCGCGGGGCCCGTGCCCGACAGCGTCGTCGTCACCGCCAGCGCCCACCGGGCCGTGGGAACCGCCGTGCCAGGGTCGCCCGTCACTTTCGTCGTGAGGTTCCAACCATGAGCGTCCGCACCCTGACCGAGCTGTTCTTCAACGCCGTAGAGACCTACGGCAATCACCCGGCCGCCTTCCGATACAAGGCCGGCGGCACATGGCACTCGGTCACGCATGGCGAGGCCCAGGAGCGCGTGCAAGCGCTCGCCCTGGGGCTGCGCGAGCTGGCGCTCGGGCCCGGGGACAAGGTCGCCATCCTCTCGGAAACCCGCCTCGAGTGGGCGCTCGCGGATTACGCCTGCCTCTGCATTCGCGCCACCGACGTGCCGATCTACCCGACGCTGCCCGCCAACCAGGTCGAATACATTCTGCGCGATTCGGGGGCGGCGGCCGTGTTCTGCTCCACCGCGGCGCAGGTGGAGAAGATCCAGTCAGTGCGGGCGGCGTTACCGGCGTTGCGCCATGTCATCGTGTTCGACCCGCCGGGCGGTGGAGGCGTGATCGCACTGGCCGACGTCGAGAAGAAGGGAGGAGCGGCGTCGGCCAAGTACCCCCGCTTCAAGGAAGACGCGCTGGCCCTGCGGCCCGACGACCTCGCGACGCTGATCTACACGTCCGGCACCACCGGACAGCCCAAGGGCGTGATGCTCAGCCACGGTAACATCTGCTCCAATGTGAACGCGTGCGTCGAAGTACTGCGCGTGAGCGAGCACGACATCTGCCTCGCGTGGCTGCCGTTGTCTCACATCCTCGAGCGCATGGTGGAGTACTATTTCTTCGACGTGGGTGTGACGATCAGCTTCGCGGAGTCGGTGGACACCGTGGCACAGAACCTGGTGGACGTCCACCCAACGATCGTGATCGGCGTGCCCCGGCTGTACGAGAAGGTTTACGCCCGCGTGCTCGAGAACGCGCTCAGCGGAAGCGCCCTGAAGCGGCGGATCTTCCTGTGGGCGAAGCACGTCGGCGAGGCGTGGACGGCGCATCGCCTCGCCGGCATCCCCCTACCGCTGACACTGCGGCTGCGCCACGCGCTCGCTGACCGTCTGGTGTTCGCGAAGCTCCGCGCCCGGACCGGCGGCCGGGTCAAGTTCTTTGTGTCCGGATCGGCACCCCTCGCGCCCGAAGTCGCCCGGTTCTTTTACAGCGCCGGGCTACCCGTCATCGAGGGGTACGGCCTGACGGAAACGTCGCCCGTGCTGACCCTCAACCCCCTTCAGCGCCCGAAGCTCGGCGCCGTGGGCAAGGCCATCCCCGGGGTGCTGATCAAGATCGCCCCGGACGGCGAAATCCTCGCCAGGGGTCCGAACGTCATGCGAGGCTATTACAACAAGCCGGACGAAACGCGCGAAGCGATCGACGCGGACGGGTGGTTCCACACGGGGGACATCGGCGATCTCGACTCGGACGGCTATCTCAAGATCACCGATCGAAAGAAGGACCTCCTGAAGACCGCCGGCGGGAAATACATCGCTCCGCAGCCGATCGAGAACACCGTGCGCTTGAACAAGTTCGTCGCGAGCGCCGTGGTCCTCGGCGATCTGCGCAAGTTCCCGATCATCCTCATCGTCCCGAACTTCGAGAACCTGGAGCGCTGGGCCAAGGAACGCGGCCTCGCCTACGCCTCCCACGCCGACCTGATCGGGCTGGCCGACGTCAAGGCGAAGATGGAGCGGGAAGTGATGGGCGGCTTGCGCGACCTCGCCAAGTTCGAGATGCCGAAAAAAGTCGTGCTCCTCGAGCGCGACTTCACGATCGAGTCGGGCGAGCTGACGCCGTCCCTCAAGGTCAAACGGCGCCAGGTCGAGAAGAACTACAAGGACTTGATCGACCGCGTGTACGCGGAGACCGACCCCACGGCCGCCGCGGTCGAAGGCTGATCAGCGCCGCTCGGCAACGAGCAGGCCCTGCCCTGCCGCGACCCGCGTCAGCCCGGCCGGCGGCGTGACGTCCTCACGCTCGACCACCAGCCGTCGACCCGGAAGCAGGATACGTTGCGCTTCCGCGAGCCACGCGGCCACCGCGTGGTCGCGCCCCACCACCACCGCGCGGGCCATCGCCCGTCGCAGGGGGATCATGGAGTCGCAGCTGAGAAGACTCAGCACTGGCAGCTCCTCCACGTCCGCTGGAGCGTCGATCCCGACGAAGTGGATGCCGCCCATCAGTCCCGCGAGCCCCACCGCATGGCGCGTGGCGTTGCCCACGAGCACGACGTAGCCGCCGGGACCGCTCAGGTCCAACAGCGCCTGAAGACTTTCGGGGTCGACGGGGAGCAGGGAGCGGGGAGCTGGACCCGACGGCGCGGCGGAGGGAACCGCTCTTTGCTCCCCGCTCCCAGAGAAGCGCGCGACCCCCTTGACCAGCGGGTACTCCCGGCCGCACACCGGGCACCCGAGCAGCCCGGACCGCACCATCCGGCCGCGCATCTCGCCGGTGGACATCACGAGGAACGCCTCGTCGTGAGGCTCCGGGCACCGCAGCATCTCCGTCAGATCAATGTGCACCGGAGCCGAACTCCACCCACATGACCCGATCCGGTTCGACGCGCACCCGCCGCGTCATCCTTCGCCCATCGACGACGACCGCGAGCGTGTAGTCGCCGGGCTCGACATCGGAGACCGCGAAGTGCTCACCGTACTCCGGGTCGGGATGGTTGTGCTCGCCGTAGGTCTCGGCGTACGAGTACGGTGTCTCCTGCGGTTCTGCCTTGACGAGCCCGTACACCCGCACCTGCGGCGCGGGACGACCCTGGGCGTTCCACACTCGCCCGGCCACGATGCCCGTCCCCGGCAGCGGCCGGATCCAGAGTTCGGGATTCACGGTGTATCGGGGGAATCGCTCGTTCGGGTCGACGACGAGCGGCATCGAGTCTACGGGCGTGACGTGAATCTCGAGGTGCAGGTGGTCGTTGGTGGCGCGCCCGGTGTTGCCCACGAGCGCGATCACGTCGCCCGCCTTCACCCGCTGGCCCGGAGTCACGAGGAGCTTGGAGTTGTGGTAGTAGGTCGAGTAGACGAATTGCCCTTTCACCTTGCGGTCGTGGCGGATCGCCACCGTGTTGGAGCCCCGCTCCCCCTGGCCCGCGAACACCACGGTCCCGTCGCCGATCGCGTGGACCGACGTGCCGTCGGGGTTGTTGAACTCGACGCCCTGGTGCTGCTGGAAGTTGCCGCCCATGGTCGATCCGTAGCGGTAGGTCTGGTCGATGTAGGGTTGATCGGTCAGGGCAATCGGTCGCTCGAACCAAGTGTGCCGGGTCCCCCGGGCCTCGGTATCGGGCCATTCCCGGTAAGTCACGCCAACCAGGCTCAGCCCTTGGTTGATGCGGCAGGTCGAGATCCCCGTGGGACGGCCCGCGGCGTACGTGGCGGGCGCGAGCACCAGGAGCGCCGTGACGGCGGGCGTGATGTCGCACACGCTCAACGCGTCGCCATCTTCCGCATACGCCCCTTCGCGCGTACCGGCGAATGCGCGGCCGGGTCCGACGCCGACGACCGCCTGGACCGCCGGCATGTCCGCCCGGCACCCCTTCACCACGGGAGCCACCGGGCAGGCGGGGCGGCCCTTCTTGTCGAGCCACATGCCTCGGCCGCCATCGAGGCGGTACAGCCCGCGCTCGGTTCCCACCCACACCACAGCGCCCGAGTCGGGCGTGAGCACGCGCACCCGGTCCGCACACTCGACGCCAGCGCAGCGCAACGGCGTCGGATACTCGGTCCAGGAGCGGCCGCCGTCCGGCGAGCGCGCGAGACCGCGTAGGTGGCTCGCCCAGAGGCTGCCGTCCGCGCCGCGCCCGAGCGCCAGGACATACTGACTGCGGATCCGGCCCCACAGATGCGCGGCGCTCGTGGCGCCGATCGAGTCCGTGATCTCCGCCCAGCTGGTGCCCCGATCCCAGCTGAGCTTGATGCCGTCCGCGGTGGCGATGTACACCGTGTCGCCTTGCGTGACGATGCCGTTCGGCGCGACGTACTGCCATTCGGGACCGAGTTGGTCGCCTGTCCAGTTCGTCCACGTCTTGCCGGCGTCGATCGAGAGTCCCCAGCCGTTCCCCACGGTCCCGTACCAGACTTCGCCGGTCGGGCCGAACGCCACGGCGTTGACGAAGTCGAACGAGATGGACCGCGCTGTGGTGTCGGCCGAGTGACGCAGGTGCTCCCAGGCACCGGCGCCCGAGCGCAAGACGAACATGCCCTGTCCGTACGTGGCCACCCACACCGCGTTGTCCGGCCCGCGCGCGATTGCGAGCACGTGGACGCCGAAACCGGTCGTGTCGGGCAACGGAGGCAGAAGCGATTGTGCGCCGGCGAGGCACGGCTGACTGAGAAGGATCAGACTCGCCACGATGCCGGAACGCATCGTCTCACCCTCTCGCCGTGTAGATCGTCGGCATCAATCTGATTTCGGTGACGTCCACCCGCGGCGGCTGCGTCACCGCGTAGAGCGTCGCGGCCGCCACGTCTTCCGCGCGCAGCATGGCGCTGCGCTTGGTGAAACCGGCCTTCGAGTCGGGGTAGATCGGATCCCAGACGTCCGTGTTCACCGGCCCCGGCGACACGAGGGTGGTACGCACGCCCGTCCGGGACAGCTCGACGCGGAGCACTTCGTGCAGCCCGCGCAGGCCGTACTTGCTCGCCGCGTACGCGGCAGAGCCGGAGTACGCGACGTGATCCGAGACGGAGCCGATGGTGACGATATGGCCGCTGCCCCGACGGACCATTTGTGGGATCAAGGCCCGCGCGAGGAGGAAGGCCCCCGTGAGATTGACGGTGAGCGTGCGCTGGAACTCCTCGGACTCGATCTCCTGAGCCGGCTTGATGAAGAACAGTCCGGCGTTGTTGACGAGGATGTGCGGAATCCCGAGCTCGCCGAGCACGCGCGCCACGGTCCGGGTGACGGCCTCCGGGTCCGCGACATCGCAGCGCAGATCCGTCTGCCGGTCGGTCGAGGCGTCGGTCAGGCTGCGCGCGAGCCGCACCACGTGCGCGCCCGCGCCGTGGACGGCCCCGGCCACGGCGAGGCCGATGCCCCGCGAGGCTCCGGAGACGACGACGAGCTTCCCCGCAAGCGCGGCGTCGCTCACTCCGAGCCCCGACCGCTGTACACGAGGCGCAGGAACTCGTCGCGGGTCTTGGCGTCCTGGAGGAGCGCGCCCCGCAGCGCGCTCGTCACCGTTTTGGAGTTCTGCTTCTCCACGCCGCGCATCATCATGCAGAGGTGGTAGGCCTCGATGACGACACCAACCCCGCGCGGGTCCAGCACGTCCATGAGCGCGTCCGCGACCTGATCCGTCAGTCGCTCCTGCACCTGGAGGCGCCGGGCGAACACCTCGATCACCCGCGGGATCTTGGACAGCCCCACGAGCCGCCCGTTGGGCAGATAGGCGACGTGCGCGCGGCCGAAGAACGGGAGCATGTGGTGCTCGCACAGCGAGTAGATCTCGATGTCGCGGACGCACACGAGATTCTCGTGACGCTCGTGATAGAGCGCATCGCCGATCACGTCGGCCACCGACATCTGATAGCCGCGCGTGAGCCACCGGAGCGACGCCTCGACCCGGTCGGGCGTCTGGCGCAGCCCCTCACGACTTGGATCCTCACCGAGCTGGACGAGCATCTCCCGCACGAGCGTCTCGAAGGACGAGGCCCCGTCGAGTACAGAGGGGGCGGGGACGGGGGTGGGTCTGGCCGGTGTGGACGGGGGCACCGGCTCCGTGTGCTCTTCGTGAAAGCCGTGGCGGCTGGCGGACTTCATCTTGTCACGTCCCATGATCGCTTGTTGGGCCTCCGGGGCAGGACTATCTTCGGCGCACGTGAAGCTAAAGGTACTCGCTTTTTTGTCCGGGGCGGGAGGCTCCGCGCTCTCCGCGCTGTGGACATTCCCGAGCATACTCGGGTCCGCGTTTCTCGTCACCTGGGGCGCGGAAGCGGCGCAGTTCCTCATCTCCCAGGGCCTCGCCCTCGCGATCCTGGCCTGGCTGCAGACGCTGCCCGAGTTCGGCGTCGAGGCGGTGATCGCGTGGGACGCGGGACGCGATCCGCAGCGCGCGCACCTCGCGATCGCGAACCTCACCGGGGCCATCCGGCTGTTGCTCGGGCTCGGCTGGCCGATGATCTACTTCGTCTTTGCGGCCGCGGGCCGCAAGTCGGCCACGCGGCGGCTGCCCGCGATCCGCCTCGAGCGCGAGCACGCGGTGGAGATCATCGGCCTCGTGCCGCCCCTCCTCTATTTCGGGGTCGTGTTGCTGAAGAGCAGCTTCACCTGGGTGGACGCCGTGGTGCTGCTCGCGCTCTACGTCGCTTACCTCTGGATGCTGTTCCAGAATCCTCCTCATACCCTGGAGAGCCTCGGCGACGCGCCGGCGGTCTCCCGCTGGGCCTACCGCCAGCCCGGGTGGCGCCGGCCGCTCGCGATCGGCGCGTTGTTCGGCGCGGGGGGCCTCCTGCTCTATGTCACGGCGCATCCATTTCTCGAATCGATGCTCGCCGTCGCCGGCCTGCTCGGCGTAAGTCAGTTCGTGCTCGTCCAGTGGGTCGCCCCGTTCCTGTCCGAGTTTCCCGAAAAGGTGTCGGCGTTCTATTGGGCGCGGCGCGTCACGCACGCGCCGCTCGCGCTCATGAACATGGTGTCGAGCAACATCAACCAGTGGACCGTGCTCGCCGCCATGATCCCACTCGTGTACGGCTATTCCAGTCTACGTCACCATGGGATGTGGCTGGATTTCCATTTCGACGAGGCACAGCGCCTCGAGATCTTGCTGACGCTGCTGCAGTCGGGCCTCGGGCTCATGGTGCTTGCCAATATGGAGTTCGACGCGCGCGACGCCGGCGTGTTGTTCGCGTTGTGGCTTGCGCAGTTCCTGCGGCCCACGTTGCGCGACGAGGTGGCGATCGTCTACGCCGTGTGGATGGCGTTTCTCGTGGTCGAGTTCGCGATCGGCCGGAAGGCGCTGCTCGCGCCGAAGTATTTCTGGGAAACGGTCAGAGCGGCGCAAAAACGCGATCGGCCGGCACCGCCATAACGCGGCCCGGCCGACCGATGCGACAGGAACGGAGAGGATTATTGAAGCCCGAAGGTAATGACTGGTCCCTCACCATGGCGTCTGCCTTCCCCACGCGGGGGCCTGACATCGGTCACAGTATCTGGGTCCACAATCGAGCCTGTTGGCTCAATAATTCTTCTCCCCGTCCCTGCGTACTAGAATACCGCCCGTACCGGAAACGTCAAGGAAACACGGCGCGGGAAAACCCAACGCGACATCACGAGGGAGCGATATGAATGTGACGCTCGCCGCAGCGGTCGCTCTGCTGATGCTGTGGGGGATATTCGTGTTTGCCCTCCACATCGGCACCGGTTCCGTGCACATCCTGTATGCGCTCGCGGTCATCCTGTTCGCGCGCAGGATTATCACGGGTGCGCCCAAGTTCTTGTCGTAAACGAACAATGGCACCAGAACGCTAGTTCGAGCCGAACGAGAGACCCGCTGTCACCGGAACGAACTTGAGGTGCGGGGGGGTCAGATGAACGCTGATGTAGCGCGCCTCTGCGAACGCGTGGATCGGCCCCACTGCGATCGACGTACCCAAGCCGGCATCCCACGCGAACTTGGTCGTCGAACCGCCGCCGGGGTTGACGTTGAACACGCCCGCCCCGCCGAGAATGTAGGGCTTGAGTCCGGGCGCCATGGTGGGGATATGCCAGACTAAGTCCGCCGTTCCACCAGCCAACTTTGTATTACCCGTGAGCGGGGACTTCTGGCTGGTCTGGCCGTACATGCCGTCCACTCGAACGCCCACCGGCGACATCGGAATCGTAACGTCGACTTTCCCCAGCACATGCCACCCGATGTTGTTGGTGTTCTTGAATTCGCTCAACGGCACCGTGGTACCGCCGCCCAGGCCAAAACGCGCGCTCTGGGCCGTCCCACCGGATACACCAACGATGGTCGTGACGGCCAGGGCGGTCGCTGCCTGCCGAACCCGCTTCATCAACACGCCTCCTGGGAAATGTTCGGGTTTGGGGCGCGCTCCATGATTGAAGATTCGTATTCGTCGCGCAAGCGCAGGCGACGCAAGATGGCCTCGCGGGCGGTCAGAGACCTGTAGTGGTCAGATCTCCCAATTCGAAAACAGCACGCCGCGCGCCGGGTGGGGTTCGGGATAACCCTCGTAGCTCATGCGAAGGTCGGTCCAGCGGACGCGGTACCCGCGCGCCACGAGACGGCGGAACGCTTCGTCGAAGCGTGTCTGGCAGCGAACCGCCACGCGGCGGATGCCCGCCCGCGCCGCGGCGGCTTCCGTCGCCGCAATGCCGGCGTCGAACGCGCGTTCGTCACGCGCCGCGAGCTTGAGCACGCGCAGCTCGTCGCGGGGACGGCCTTCGGCGAGCGGCGCCGAATGCCACAACACGAGCGCTTCGAGTCCGTCATGACCGTCGACCAGGCAGGTGTCACCCAGGCCGAGCTCCGCCGAGAGCTGAATCTCGCGCGTGAAGTCGTACCCGGGACCGAGCGAACCGACCAGGCGGCGTCCGGCCTCGAGGGCTTCACCGCCCGCTGTGCCCTTGCGCTGCGACAGCAGCGCCGGAGGCTGGTGTCCGCGAGTCGGAATGTCGTTCGTGAGCGTGACCGTCAGATGACCCGGTGAGAACCCGAGGCGCGCGTAGAACCCGATGTTCTCCACGGTACGCGGCATGGTCTCAAGGCCCAGCGTCGTGACACCCTGCGCGAGTAGCCAATCGAGCGCCGTCTGGACCACGGCTTTTCCGACGCCGGCGCCCTGACGGTCCGGTCGCACGGCCAGGGGCCCCATCCAACCTTCCGCACCGGACCTGTGCGCGATGTTGAAGGCCACCACCTCGCCCGCTTCGTCCCGCCACAGCATCGCGCCGGCACCCGCATCGAGGAGCGCGTAACGCCACACCTGCGGGTTCAGGTGCGGCACCCGAACTCCCACCAGGCCGTCGCGGCGGTACCGGTCGGTAAACGCGTCAGCGAAGACGCGGTTCAGCCCCTCCGTGTCGCGGTCGTTCGGGGGCTCGGGACCGTAGACCTGACGGTCAGGCAGCCACGCCCGCATCGGCCGTTCCCAGGGTTGCGGTGTCGTCGCGCGCCACGCTCGTCCCCCGCGCCGGGTCGAAGTCCACGCGGATCACGCGGTCCAGGCCCTCACGCACCTGCTCGATGTGCGTGATGAGGACGACCTGAGGAAACCGATCCGCCAGCCGTCGCAGCAGGCCCACCACGTGGTGGCGCCGACTTTCATCGAGCGATCCGAAGATCTCGTCCAGGACGAGCAAAGAGAGCGGCTGGCCGGCCCGCTCCGCGATCATCTGGGAGATGGCGAGACGCAGGACCAGGCTCGCGATGTCTTCCTCGCCACCCGAAATGACCGGCTTTGGCACACCGCCTTCGAGCACGGCGACCGCGTAGTCTTCGGTCAGCTCGAGTTCGTCATACCGGCCGTCGGTCAAGTCCGACAGGAACCCGGACGCGAGCTCGGCGATCTCCGGCCGCATGCGCGCGTTCAGCTCGCCGCGCAGGTCCGAGAATGCCCGGTCGAGCTCGTTGTGGAGTCGCTGGCGGGCCTTGCGCGCGGCGATCTGACGCTCGCGCTGTGCCCGCTCCGCCTCGCGCCGCTTGGCGTCCCGCACGTCGTCCTCCGCGCGGTTCAGCTCGCCCCGCGCCTCGACCACCGCGAGCTCGGCCTCGCGGAGCGCGCCTACCGCCCGGTCGTACCGGTCCTTCGCCTGCCCATATTGGGCGTCCGAGAATCCTTCGGCCCGTACGGCTTCGGTTAGCGCCGCCACGCGACGCTCGCCCACCGACAGCTGCTGCTCGACACGTTCGGCGTCCTTCACCAAGCTCTCCGCTCGCCGGGCCCGCTCCTCCAACGCGGCCGCCTCGAGCGCGATCGGCTCGAGCTTCGCCAGGTCTCCGCGCACCGTATCGTGGCGTGCGGGGTCGTAGCCCACGGGCCGCGCGGTCAGCCGCCGCTCCAGCTCTTTCGCTCGCCGGCGGGCCTCCGCGAGCTCCGCGCTCGCCCGCTCGCGCTCCTCGACCTGCGCCTGCAGCTCGCCCGCGCGCGCGCTGGCCCGGCGGCTTTCCTCGAGCACCCGGTCCCGCGCGACTTCGGCATCGAGCACCTTGGCGGGAGGTTGCGCGAGCTGCTCGAGGCGCTGGCGGAAGTATTTCCCGTCCCCGGTGATGACCTCGAGCTGGGAGTCGAGCAGCGCCAGCACGGCGGTATACTCGGCGCCGAGCGGCCGCTTGCAGGTTGGGCACGTGCCCTCGGGGCCGAGCTTCACGATCTGATCGCGCTGCTCCTTCACCTCTTCGTACAGCTTGAGGAGCTCGGTGCGCTTCGTCTCGGCGTACTGGCGATCGCGGACCCACGCGGTCCGCTCTTCCTCAACCGCGCGCTCGGCTCCCTCCAGCCGCTCCTGCAATGCCCGCGCGGCGCCGGTCGCCCGGGCCAAGGCGTCCGCCACGTCCCCGAGCTCCGCCACGCGGCGCTCCGACACCCCGGCCGCGCGTCGCAGCTCGGCGAGCTGCGCTTCGTCGGCCCGCCGCGCCGCGGCCTCCCCCTGCAGCCGCTCGAGCTCCGCGACCTCCTGCTTGAGACGGGTCACTGGGGCGAGCTCGGCTTCGAGCCGGCGCAGCTGCTCCCGGGCGGCGAGCGCGTCCGCGAGCTCCTTGTCGAGGCGCTGGAATTCCTGGCGCGACGACACTACCGCCTGCTCTGCCATGCGCCGCTCCCCGTCGAGTGACAGTGTGCGCTCACGCCGGGCCACCCACTCGTTCCAGCGCGGCTCTTCCCGCCGGAGCCCCTCCTCGGCCGCCTTCCGCGCCGAGTCGGTCCGCTGCGCCGCCACGCGCGCGGCGCTCAGCCGCTCCTCGGTGGCGCGCCGCTCGGCCACGAGCGCCGCGTCGTCCGGCAGCCCGGCTTCGAGGCCCCGCACCTCCGCCGCGACGGCGTTCCGCACTTCGCGAACCCGCTCTTGCGCCTCCCGCAGACGCTCGTACCCCAGCACCCGCGATAGGAAGGCCGCGCGCTCCGTCTTGCCGAGCGCCGACATGACGGCGAGCTCCTTCTGACCGGTGAAGTACGTGTTGAAGAACTCGTCGTGCGTCATGCCGATCGCCCGCTCGAGCTTCTCGGTCACCGCTTTGAGGGAATTCGCGACGAGCTGGCCGTCCTGGTGCAGGGTGGCGGTCGTCAAGCCACGCGTCACCCGGTATTCGTGGGCGCCGAGCCGAAACTCGAGCTCCACCTCGACACCGGCGCGCCCGGTGGCGCCGAGGCGGCGGATCGAATCCTTGTCGCCGCGCACCGCCTGCGTGCCGTAAAGCGCCCACGCGATTCCCTCGAGGATGGTAGTCTTGCCGGAGCCGTTCGGGCCCACGATGCCGGTGATGCCGGGGCCGAACTCGAGCTCCGTATCGGCGTGCTGACGGAAGTTGACGAGCCGGAGCCGCAGGAGCTGCATCAGCCGCCGTCCTCCTCCCGGCCCTGCCCGACGTACTCCACGCCCAGCCGCACGAACTCGGCGCGGTCGAGGTCGGCGTCGAGCGGCCGGTGCTCGAGAAAGTCGCGCACCGTCTCGGGAAGCGTCTGCCGGCGGCCGCCCGCCCCCAGGCCTGCCACGTCCACGCGTTGCATTTCCGGACGACGAAGGTCGAGCTGAAAGTGGAGCGCCCGCGCCTTGAACCCTCGCACCGCCGCGTGGTCCAGGTCACGCGCGGTGGCGCGCGACACGTCGAACACGAGCTGCCGCACGATCTGGTCGTCGATCGGCGACTTCGCTTTGGCGACGGCATCCTTGATTCGCTCGTCCAGCTCCTTTGGCGCGAGACCCCTGCCCTCGATCGGCGCGAGGTCGATGTGACGGCGTACCGAGGCGATCGGACGCGCCGTGACACGGGCGGCGGGCAGATCGACCAGCAAGTAACATTTTCCCGATCGACTCAGCTCCGCTTCGTCCTGCAACTGTCCCCAGGGGTTGGGGCTCACGTACTCGAGACTCCCCGCGTACCACGCGTTGTCCGCCACCTGCTGCGCCACGTGGTAATGGCCGAGGGCCACGTAGTCCCATTGGGCCGGAGCGAGGTCGTGCTGCTCCAGCGCGGCCCCGCCGTACTCCGTCGTGCCGCGCTGCTCCCCGACGCCGGGGAGGTGCCCGTGCACGAGGAGCACGTTGAGCGTCGTCCCACGCTGGGGGCGGAGCGCAGGCCGATCGGGCTGCATCGCCGCCTGGTGCGGAACCGCAAGCACGGAGCAGTCGAGCTTTGAAAAGTTCAGGTGCCTGGCCTGGTCCACCACCACCTCCACGCCAAGCGCCTCGTACAATCGAAGGATGGTCCCGGTCTCTACCGAGCGCGGCGTGTCATGCTCTCCGGCGATCATCACCACGGGCGAATCCGGGAGACCGGTCCGGAGGCGGTGCAGCTGCTGGAAGAGGAACAGAATCGCCGGGTTGGTCGGCCGAACGGAGTGGAAGATGTCGCCCGCGAGTAAGATCAGGTCCGGCCGCTGCACCAGCAGGTCGTCCACCGCCCGCCGGAAAGCATCGGCGACGTCCGCCTCTCGCTGGTTCCCGCCCCTGGGCGTCTGCCGGTCGTACTGGCGGAAACCCAGGTGAAGGTCGGCGAGGTGAGCGAGCTTCACCTGCCTCACTTCCCTCCCGTGAGCTGAAGCGAAAACTGCCGCGACAGGTTGGTCACCTGCGATTCGCCGCCACTTCCGCGGTCCTCGACCCGCATGCTGCCTCCCATGGTCGAGCGAAGCGGGATGCCTTTAGCAAGTGAATACACACGCTCGCCGGTGAGCGCCCCGGACACCCGAACCGTGTGGGTCTCGGCAACGCCGTGGCTCGTCTCCTTGACCGAGACCGGGTCGCCGGGAAACGTGCTCTCGACCGTGACGACCACGGCGGTATCGGGTCCGGTCGCCTGAATCTCCTTCACCGTGAATCGTGTCCGCATCGGGATCGAAGCGCCCACGGCCGGCGTGGTGGACTCGGGGTCGGCGGTCCACGAGTCCCCCACGCCCACGGGGGCATCGGGCAGCGGGAGCGCGGTTCCCTTCATGCTCCGTTCCAGCTGATCGGCGAGCGGGGACGGCTCGCCATCGACGCCAGCCATCGCGGCGCTGACAACGCGTCCGCGCTCGTCGAACACGACGCGGCTCTGGAGCCCCCGCATCCGGTCGAACGCGGGCGCGTAGCCCCCGGGCAGCATCGTGACCGAATCGTAGGATACCGTGACTGCCGTTCCGCCCGCCGTCGGCCCCGCGACCGTCTGCGTGTAATGGATCCGCAGCGTGATGTCCTGTCCGGGCATCGGCCCAGCAGCACTCTCCATGGTCCAGGACGTGCGCTGCTCGAGCGCGTAGTGGTACTCGGCGCCCGCCGGGGGACGGTAGCGCAACATCACTTTCGGTCCGGTCGCCGGGCGGCAGCCCGCCGCGAAGGCAGCGGTCGCGAGCAGAACGAGGGATCGGCAACCGGTCATGACGGACTCCTGTCGGTCAGTAGGGTTCGTCGGAGATCGGATTGAGTGGCGGCACGCTCTCACGCACCGGGAGTGGAGCCGCGGCGACCCGAGCACCAAGGAGCTTCTTGAAGTACGCGAAGGCGTCCTGCGGCCGGGCCTGCCGGGTGAGGGCCAGGGCGCGACGCACGTCGTCTTCCCGCCGATCGGCGATTAGGTCCTTCACCAGGTTCGGACGCACTCGAGCGTCCAGCCGCACGAGCTGGCGGACGACGGCCTCCTCGAACGGCAAATCCACCGTCGGTGGGAATCGCTCCACGCCGTCCCGGCCTCGGAGCACGGCGGGCCGCGGGAACCGCACGAAGATCGGCTGGGTAAAGTGCGGGTGCCGAACCATCAGCTCGCCGATCGGGAGCGTGGCGAGCTTGATCTTGGTGGCGGGTGACAGGACCTGGTAGCCGGGGGTCGCGAGCTCGTCCGAGTCCATGCGGCCGAACACCATCGTCCCTGCGTTCCCCACCACGCGCCGGTGCACCTGTGAGCGGAACTGCTCCGCACCGAACAGCACGAGGCCAAGGTAACGCCCACGCTCCGAGATATCGAGCAGCATCTTCTTGACGTACGTCTCGGGTCCATCGGCCGGAGCGTACTTGTTCAGCTCGTCGACGAACACGACCACCGCGTCGACACCGAGGTCCCGGCGTTCGAGATGCTCGCGCAGCTTGGACACGACGCGGGCGAAGACGAGATCCTGGCCGAGGGGATCCACGTTAGCGACGTCGACGACGTACACGGCGCGGTCCTCGAACCGGCCCCAGGGCAGGTCGCTCGAGGGTCCGTCGTCGGCGACGAGTCCTTTGGCGCGCGTCGAGATGTTCGAGAGACGGTTCCGCACCTTGCGGATCGTCGCGATGTGGTGCGTGCGCCAGGTGTCGCCCCGACCGCCAGCGAGCTCGAGGCCGTCGAAGATGGCGCGAAACAGCCGCTCCAGGTCGGCGAACGTCACCACCCGATGGGTGCCCCCGAAGCCGTCGTCGAACGACTTGTCCACCACGCGGTCGGACAGGAAATCGATGAAGGCATCGGCCTTCGCGTCGATGTCGTCGCGGTTGAGTAAGACTTCGGCGTAGTCGAGCACCTCGCGCAAACCCCACACGAGGGGCTCCACGGCGCCGACGAGGTCGCGATGCGTGCGCAACGTGTTCAGGTTCACTCCGTCGGACTTGAACGGTGCGTAATAGCGTACCTTCCCGAACGGCTTAGCCTCCAAGCCCAGGCGCTCGTAGCGGCGCCGGTCCTCCTCCTCGAGCGAGCCCGCTTGATCGAGGAAGCACAGGTCGGGACCCTTTACGTTGAAGCAGACCGCGCCGATCCGTCCCTTCTGCGGAAAATGCTCGAAGATGGACCCGAGCAGGAACTCCACCGCGCTCGTCTTCGTTGCGAGTCCCGAGACGCCGGAGATGTTCAGATGCGCCGCCTCGGGACCGAGCAGGAAATCGGCGTCCAGGTAGACCGGCGCCTCGAGGCTGCCCGACGTATACAGCCCGACGGGGATGCCCCGCGGCTCCGCGCCGCCCAGATACGCGTCCATGCGGAGCGCCTGCGCGACGTCGGCGTCCGTCGCCACATGCACGCGGCCGAGCGGCACCGGCTGCAGCGGCTCCTCGGGTTGCTGACGGAGTACGGCGGCCGTCCACAGGCGGATCTCCTGCCGCAGCGTGGGGCTCTCGTCGGCCCGCGCGGGATCCCCCTCGGCACCTACGACGTCGTGCAACGGGGTGACGAGATCGGAATACGCGCAGGCATCGGTCACGACTCCCCACACTACTCGTCCCGCTTCCCCCTTCCCCGCGTCTTCCCCGGCCTCTTCGACCCTCACAATCGCCCCGATCCCGATGCTCGTCTCGTTCGCCGTCCAGAAGTGGAATTGGTGTGGGGTCGCGGGCTTCTGCTCGGTGGCGACCACGCGGCCGATGGGCTGAGGGTCGCGTCGGTCGATCACGAGGCGATCCTCGGGAGCGGGAGGCGAGAGGCGGGCGGCTGGACGAGGTCGCGCGGCGCGCGCGCTCTCAGATAGGTCTCCACATCGTGGATCGCGTAAAGTAACCGATCCCACCGCCGATCGGGTGTCGCGAGTGGCACCCGCTCGCGCATGAGCCACGACGACACCGCCGAGGCCAATGCGACCGTGTCGCGGTGCGCGCGCACCTCCACGCGTACGAGCCCGTAGAGCAGATCGTTGCCTTCCCATGGCCAGAGCCGGAGATACCACGAGTGGATCTCCCGGCGCGCGCCTCGGATCGTCGGCCGGAACACGCTGGTGCGTTGACCGGCCGGCAGTGTGAGCGCCCGTTCGAGCTCCGCGCCCTCGAAGTATTGCGCTCCATGGCTCTTCACCACGCCGAGGGTGCGCGGGTGTGCCGAGAGCGCCGGAGAATCCGAGATGACGCCGTCGACTACCAGCCATTCCTCGGCACCAAGAGCGTCAAGGCTCCGCTCGCCCACACGACGCTCGAGGGTCGCCCGAGCCTTCTGTACTTCGACGCGCGCCGCCGGGAGTGCACGGGCGGGCTGCCCGGCATCCTCCGTGGGGATCTCGACCACGTGTACCCGGCGCTCCTCGAGCGCTCTGCGCACGGCGTTGGGGAGGAGGTCGAGGCGTGTAATGGCGAGCTCCTCCGCTTCTTCCGCGACGGTGCGGGGCCTGCGGTCGGGGGGGGCGCCGCGCCAGCGAATCGCCGCCGCGACGTACGCCTGCACGATGGGCGTGACCCCGGCGTATCCCACCACGCGCCAATACTCGATGCCGTCCAGAAACCCGACCGCTCGGGGCCAGAGCGCCGGCACCCCGGCGAGCGAATGCACCTGAAGCTGACCATCCTCAACCGGATCGGCGCCTGTGAATTCCTCGATGTCGGTTCGACCGAGACTGGCGTCGGGAACCGACGAGGCCGGCACCGCGCCCGCCGCGAGTACCGCATCGACCCAGGAGCGCGGGGGCGCAGGAGACACAATCAGCGCGTCCGGAGCGCCCAACCGAGGTAGGTGACGCTCAGGTCATCGGTGAGCACCCGGCGGCCGCTGCCGTCGCCTGCTCGCTCGACGCCCTTCATCTCCTGCACCACCATGTCGTTCGTGGCGAGCTTGTCCGTCAGCTCGCTCGGCGTGATGAACCGCGCGAAATCGTGGAATCCTTCAGGCATGGTGTGCTGCACGTACTCCTCCTCCCAGATAACGCGGAGGAACGCAGCAATTGTGCGGTTGTGGGTGAGGAAGCCCAGCCCCCCGCCGGGCGCGAGCACTCGCGCGATCGCGCCGAGCGTCCGGTCGAGATCGTCGACATGCTCGAGGACGTCCACTGCGAACACCAGATCGAACGTCCCCTCGAGTCCGGTTCCGCTGAGCTCCTCTGCGGTGCCCCGCCGGTAGTCGATCGCGAGGCCGGAGCGGCGAGCGTGATCCCGGGCCGCGGCGAGTGATTTCTCCGACGGGTCGATGCCCGTCACCACCGCCCCTTCAGCGGCGAGCGTCTCGGCGAGAATGCCGCCGCCGCACCCCACATCGAGGGCGCGCTTGCCCCCGAATCCGCCGAACACATCCCGCAGGTAGCCCACACGGGCGACGTTCAGCTCGTGGAGCCCCGCGAATGGTCCGGCGTCGCTCCACCAGACGCCCGGCACGCGCTCCACCAGGCGCTCGTACTTCTCGGACTCGGAGAGACCGCCGAGCCGGGGGAGGTGGGGGGGCATGGGGGAAATCTACGACGAGAGGGCGAGGATGGTGGAGGATGGTCGAGGTTTGGTGGAGGTCGCTGGAGGAGGCATACCCCACCTCATTGAGCGAGGAGAGAGCGATGTCGAGGAAGCGGCGGAATTCCTTGGCGCTGCGGCGTGACGATCCTTCAACGATGTTCAGCGACGCCGAGAACGCTGCACGGCGAGTCTCCGAGGTGAGCCCGTAGCGTTCGTCCGCAGGGAACAGTTTTGTGACCTGGTATACCGCTAGAGCAAGCTCGTGACTTTCGCGCCAGGCGTGGAGCCTTTCGTAGGGTGGTGGCACGCGTCGCAACGAGAGGGGAACCAAAGCGGAAAGTCGCACCAATTTCGTGCTCGCCGGATCATCTACGGCAGTCAACCTCCACCATCCTCCACCAACCTCGACGAACCTCCACCATCCTCCCGCCTAAGCGGTTGCCTCTACATTGGGAAACGGCGGCACATCCAAGAACCACAGGCCCGCCAGGCGCGAATTCTTGTCCACCTCCACGAGCAGGCGATCCGCCACCCGCACCACGGTCGCCGCCCGCTGGCGGCCGACGCGAATATGGAGCACCGACTCGGACTGGTTCTTCTCGACGGTGAGCGCGGTGTCGACCTCCACGGCTGCGACCCCGGGGTTGGACTTGCGGCTGGGGAACACTACGCGCCCCTCTTTTGCCGTGTCGGGGATGGCGAGGTGGTCGCGCGTCCGGATGTCGTCGGGCCAGGTGACGACGTCTACGCCGCGGAGACATCCGCCCGCCACGTCGATCACGACAAAGGAGCCGTCACCGCCCTCCAGGTCCACGGTGCCATTGAGGCCCGTGGCCTTGCCGGCGCCCTTGCAGGCGACCGAGAGAATGTCCGTCTCCGGGTCCCAGCGATAGGTGACCTTGGGGAGCTTGCCGTCGAGCGGCTCGATCCTCGCTTCGAATTGCATCGGCGACCGTCCCTTACCAATGTCCCACGGGGGCGGGTAATATAGGCCGCACTTTCGGGGGGGGCTAGGATGATGGAGCGGCGGGAGTTTGTCACCGTAGCAGGGGCAGTGCTCGCTCTGGGTCGGACGGTCGGACAGCCGGACCGTCGGACGGACCCAGCGAGGCACGCACTCGCCGTCCGACCGTGCGACCGTCCGACCGTCCAGGAGCCTTCCCTCTCTGCCGCCGTCTTCGCCCGCCGCCTCGAGCGCGCCAAAGCCGAGCTCAAGGCCCGCGGGTTGGACTTCCTGATCGCCACGCCGAGCACCAACTACGAATATCTGACGGGCTACAACCCGGGTCGGAGCGAGCGCCTCATCGCCGTGATTCTCCCCGTCGGCGGTGTCGCGGAAGTGGTGTGCCCGTCGTTCGAAGTCGAGCGCATCAGGCGCCACAGCCTCATCACCGATCTGCACGGATGGGACGAGCAGGACAACCCCGACACGCTGGTCCGCGACGTCGTGCGTCGCTTGAAGGCGGGGGCCGGCACAGGAACGATCGCGCTCGAGTCGACGACGGCGTATCAGTCCTATCTTCGCCTGGCAGCGGCGCTCCCGGGGTGGACCTTCGTCGATGCCGCGCCGGTGACGGAGCGGCTTCGCGTCATCAAGTCACCCGAGGAGATCGCGCTCATCCGACGGGCGATCGTGATCACGCAGGACGCCATGGCCGCGACCTTCGCGCAGCTCACCGTCGGGACTACGGAGACGGAGGTGGCCCACTTGCTGTCGCGCGAGATGCAGCAGCGGGGCGCCCAGGGTGGCGGCCTGGTGCAGTTCGGCCCGTCGAGTGCTCTCCCCCATGGTGGGCCCGGAGGGCCAAAGCTCGAGCGCGAGATGGTCGTCCTGATCGACTGTGGCTGCACGGTGGGTGGCTATCAATCGGATATCACTCGCACGATCTGGTTTGGCGATCATCCATCGGACGAGTTCGTCAAAGTCTTCAACATAGTGCACGACGCCCAGACGGCCGCGATCGAGCTCGGACACCCGGGCACCCCTTGCCAGGACATGGACCGTGTCGCGCGGCGGGTGATCTCATCGGCGGGTTACGGCCAATTCTTCACTCACCGGCTGGGCCACGGACTCGGTATGGACGGCCACGAGCCGGCTTACCTGGTCGAAGGCAACACCACGCCGCTCGAGCCCGGTATGGTGTTCACCGATGAGCCTGGGATCTATCAGCTCGGGAAGTTCGGGGTTAGGATCGAGGACGATTGCACGATGACGGAGCACGGCGTCGAGGTTCTCAGTCACCGCGCCGCCAAGCTCTAGGCCTTCATCTCCCGCCGACCACCTCGAAGCGCGCTTCCAGACCCCCCACGGAGCTCGGGCCCGCGTAGACGCGGAACCAGCCGGGCTCCACGACGAACGTCATGGTCTGATCGTACAACCCGAGTCGCCGGGGTGGGACGCTCAGGTTCACGATCTGACTCTCCCCAGGACCGAGCGTCACGCGGCGGAAGTCGGCGAGCTGGCGCACCGGACGTGTCACGCTCGCAACCTCGTCATGGACGTAGAGCTGGACGACCTCGGTGCCCGCGCGTTGCCCGGTGTTCGTGACCGTGACGCTCACGCGGAGCGTGTCTCGCGGTCCGATACTGGTGACACTCAACAGCAGGTCCGAATAGCGGAATTCGGTAAAGCTCAATCCGTAGCCGAACGGGTACAGCGGCGTGGAGGGTAGGTCGAGATATCGCGACGTGAAGTGATCGCTGTCGGAGGGCGGCCGACCGGTGTTCGTGTGGTTGTAGTAGATCGGTACCAGCCCCACGGAGCGCGGAAAGGTGACTGGGAGCTTGCCACTGGGGTTGACGTCGCCGAACAGGACGTCGGCGACCGCATGCCCGGTCTCGACCCCCAGGAACCACGTCTCGACGATCGCAGGCAGATGCTCGACGGCCCACGGCAATGCCAACGGCCTGCCGTTCATGAGTACGAGCACCACGGGCGTCCCGGTGAGGACGATGGCCTCGAGCAGCCGCTCCTGCACGCCGGGAAGTCCGAGCGTGGATCGACCGGCCGCCTCGCCGCTCATGTCCGCCGTCTCGCCGAGCACGAGGATGGCGACGTCCGAGCGGCGGGCGATGGCGAGCGCCTCCGCGAAGCCGGCGGAGGACGAATCGGTGGCGTGGCAGCCCCGCGCGTACCGCACGACGGTCCCTCGCGGGGCCCGTTCCTTGAGACCGGCGAGCACCGTCACGACATCGCCCGAATCACCCACGGCATGCCATGGACCGAGCGGGTCAGCCCGAGTGTTGGCGAGCGGCCCGATCACCGCCACGCGCTTCGCCTGAGCGCCGAGCGGCAGGAGCGACCGATCATTCTTCAGGACCACGATCGCTTCGCCCGCCACCTTCCGGGCCAGACGCCGCGCCTCGTCCGTGAGCGTGACGGCTCGCTCGCGCGCCGGGTCGGCGCCGCGATAGGGATTGTCGAACAGTCCCAACCGTACCTTGGCGCGTAACACCCGCCGCACCGCTTCGTCCACCGTCGCTTCGGGAATTCCTCCCGCGCGGACCACCGTCGACAAATGGTCCGCGTAGATGCTGCTCTGCATGTCCATGTCGACCCCCGCCCGGAGGGCCAGCGCACCGGCGGCAGCCGGACTGCCGGCTACACCGTGCGCCTGTAGCTCTTTCACCGCGGTCCAGTCACTCACCACGGGCCCGCTGAAGCCCCATTCGCCGCGCAGCACCGTGGAAAGGAGCCAGCGATTGGCGGAGCTCGGGATGCCGCCGATCTCGTTGAACGACGACATGATGCTCCCCGCGCCCGCCGCGACGGCGGCGTGGAACGGCGGGAGATACACCTCGCGCAGCGTGCGCTCGGAGACGTCGGCGGTGTTGTAGTCGCGCCCTCCTTCGGCCGCGCCGTAGGCCGCGAAGTGCTTCGCCGTCGCGAGCAGATGGTCGACTCCGGGTGCCGACGTGTCGCCCTGGAAGCCGCGCACCCGCGCGGCCGCGAATGCCGATCCGAGCTCGGGATCCTCCCCCGCCCCTTCCGCGATGCGCCCCCAGCGCGGGTCGCGGGCGATGTCCACCATCGGCGCATAAGTCCAATTCACGCCTGCCGCCGCAGCCTCGCGAGCGGCGGCGCCCGCGGTGGCTCGGGCAACGGCGGTGTCCCACGTGCTCGCCTCAGCCAGCGGGATCGGGAAAATGGTGCGATAGCCGTGGATGACGTCGAAGCCGAGGAGGAGCGGGATTTTGAGACGCGACTCCTCCACGGCCACCCGCTGTGCCTCGTGCGTGGGCCCGGCTCCTACGACGCCGAGGAACCCGCCCACTCCACCCGCGCGGACGAGCGCGAGCTGCGCCGCGGTGGCGGTGCCGTGCTTGCCCGCGATGACGTTGAGCTGCCCGAGCTTCTCTTCGAGCGTCATCCGGGCGAGCAGTGAATCGACCAGGCGCTCGCGGGGATCCGGAGCTCCGGGGCCGGTCCCCGCGAGCGCGAGACCGCCGGACAGCGCGACCAGACCGCTCAGCAGGGCGAGTCGCGACAATCTCAGTCGGCTAGCTTCTTGGCGAACCCGATGATCCGATCGAGCGCCTTCTGAATGTTCTCGGACGACGCGGCGTACGAGAGGCGGACGTAGCGGTCGTCGCCGAATGCCGCCCCCGGCACCAACGCCACGCCGGTGGTGGTGATGAGCCGCGTGGAGAACTCCGTCCCGCCGATCCCCCCGAAGGAGTCCACTCGGAAAAAGAAGTAGAACGCGCCCAGCGGCTCCACGAACTCGACGCCGGGCAGCTCCTGGCGGAACCGCGCGACCACGACGTCCCGGCGCTTACGGAACTCCGCGACCATGCGCATCACGTCCTGCTCTACCCGCTCGTCGCCGAGCGCCGCGGCAGCGGCGAACTGCGCGGGATGATTTGCCCCTGTCGTAGTGTGCGACTGCAGCGCCGCGATCGCCTTCGCCGCGGGTCCGGGCGCGAGCGCGAAGCCGATCCGCCATCCCGTCATCGCGTACGCCTTGCTGACGCCCGAGATCACGACGACGCGCTCGAGCATCTCGTCGGGAAGGTCGAGGAAGGACGGCGCCGGACCCGGGCCGTAATGGATGCGGCGGTAGATCTCGTCCGCGACGACCCACACCTTGCGGTCCCGCGCCCAGTTGGCGATGGCCTTGATCTCGGCGTACGTGTACACGGCCCCCGTCGGGTTACAGGGTGAGCACAGGATCAGCCCGCGGGCGCCTGGGACCACCCGGTCCAGATCCCGGACGGAGACTTTCAGGCTCCACTCGGGCTCGCCCTGGACGAGTACGGGCCGGGCCCGCGCCAGGTACACGATCTGCGGATACGACACCCACGCGGGCGCCGGGATCGCCACCACGTCACCCGGCCCGAACAGCGAGAAGCAGACGTTGAAAAGCGACTGCTTCGAGCCGTTCGATACCACGATGTGGTCGGCGTTTACAGGACGCCCACCAGACAAGAGAGACAGGTGCTTCGCCGCGGCGGCGCGCAGCTCGAGGATCCCCTCGTTTGCCGAGTAGTGCGTCTTCCCTTCGCGAATGGCACGCACGCCCGCTTCGGAGGGAATGGAGGGGGTGGGGAAGTCCGGCTCCCCGGCCCCCAAATCGATCACGTCCTCGCCCGCCGCCTTGCGGCGTTTAGCCTCCTGCGAGATCGCGATCGTCGCGGAGGTCTCGAGGTGTTGCAGGTTGGGCGACAAACCGGACGGCGGACTCATGGCCGACAGGATAGCCCTGACGGGCAAGGGCACGCAACCGGGCTTCCCGAGCCCTCCTCGGCGTTTCCCAGCCTCAAGCCTGGGCACCGTTGCTTTACGATCGGCTGCGCGGTACCATCCCCTCGCCATCGCCCTTTGACAATCGAGGATCGTGTGACGGCAGCAGACGCGCAGGCCGCGCTCGAGCGCGGCCGGCCGGTGGTGTTGGTGCGACCGCCGGCGGTCGAGCAGGCGCGGGACCTGTGGGACATTCTGGATCCGTTGACCCCGGGGCTAGGCCCCGCAGTCGGTCCACGCGTCCTGATCATCTGCGGTGACGATACCGCCGCTGGTGAGTGGGTCTCCGACGCGCCTACCGAGACGCGGGCTCACGCCGTCACCGGCCTCGATCGCAGTGCCCATCTCCTCAATCAGGGCGCCGTCCGGATTCTCGCCGGCGGAGTGAAGGACCTCGCCGAGCTGGTGCGGCGCTCCGTGTTGAAGCTCGACCGCGTCTCCACGGTCGTGATCGCGTGGCCCGAGACGTTGATCGCGAGCGAACAGGCCGCGACGCTCGACACCCTGCTAGGCGAGCTCCGCGACGCCCGCCGCGTCGTCCTGAGCTGGAATCCGACCGTGCTCACCGACTTCCTCGAGCGGCACGCGCGGCGCGCCGAGATCGTCGGAGCGCCTGGAGTGGACGAGAGCGCCCGGTCCCTGCCCCCGGTCTGCCGAGCCCGCTACGCGATCGTTCCGTCGGTCCGTCGTTCCGTCGCCGTCGGAGAGGCACTCGATGTCCTCGCCGCGACGAGGCCGTTCATTTGGACCGGCGGCTCGATCGAGCCACCCGCCGAGAAACCCGACGCCGTGCTCTGTCGCACACTCCCGACGCGCGACGAGCTCGCCGCGCTCGCCCGTCTAGGCGAGCCGGTGCTCCTCTTGAGCGCGGCCCAGCTGCCCTACGCCCGGGCCGTCGCCACGCTTACGCCGCTCGCGCTGCCGACCGGTGCGGACCGCGCGCGCGACCGAGTCGAGGCGTTACGCGAGCAGGTGGCGCAGCGTCTCGAGGCTGGCACCGTGGATGCGGAGCTGGCGCTACTCGATCCGCTGCTTCAGCGGTTCGATCCCGCGGAGGTGGCCGGAGCGCTACTCGCCATGCTGCGGGAGCGTGGACAGGAGAAGAAGGAAGGGGCCGGCTTGGAACCCTCCCCGGAAGCGCGCGTGAAGGTCTTCGTCAACGTAGGCAAGAAGGACCGGGCGTCCGCGAAGGATCTCGTCGGCGCGCTGATTCGCGAGGCGGGTGTCGCCAAGGCCGACATCGGCCGCATCGACGTGCGGGAATCGTTCAGCCTGGTCGAGCTTGCGGCCCCCGCGGCGCAGCAGGCGGTCCAAAGGCTCGCGGGTGCGATGATCCGCGGGCGCCGCGTGGCCCCGCGGCTCGATCGCGACACCTAGTCGGGAACGCGAGACCGCTCACTCGGTACAATGCGGGTGCCATCCGGTACCACACGCGTTCAACCGATCGTTCTCAGCGGCTATCACGGGTCACCGACACCCGGGAACGTCATGATCCGCGCGTTCGATCGCGAGCAACGCCTGCGTCGGGCGTTCGCCGGATTGGGGAAGTGGTGGGGCGTCGCCCTCTTGAGCGTATTCATCCCGGTCGCACACTTCGTTCTGGTACCGTCGTTTCTGGCGTACGGTGGGTGGCAATTTTTCCAGCGCTTGGGCACTGCGGACCTGGCGACCGAGGCGCGGGGCACCTGCCCCGACTGCGGCGCCGAGCAGGCGCTCGAGCTCGCGCCACGCTGGCGCGCCCCGCAGCCGGTGACGTGTCGCCAATGTCACCGCGGGCTCCGGCTCTCGGTGCCGTCGTAACGGATTAGGGCCTGATCCGCTCCGCCAGCCAGCGCAAGCTCTCCCCCACGTGCGCGTGCCAGTACGTCCAGTCGTGCCCTCCGGGCCATTCCGCATAGTCGTGGGAGACACCGAGCGCCTTCAGCTCGGCGTGGAACGCGCGTGACTGGTCGGCTAGACCGTCCTGCGCGCCCACATCCATGAACAGCGCTGGCACCGGCGGTACTACCCTCCGAACCAGGTGAGCAGGGTCGCGCGCGATCCACGACGCCAGCGTGCGCCCGAACGCCGGAGCGATCGACGCCCACCTACCCTTTGAGTCGGCCGCGAGCGAGTCGATCGACGTGTAATAGCGCGCCGGCGCGGCGTACGGGTGCGGACCCGCGTACAGCGGCGCGAGCACGCCCGAATGGCTCGCGGCGGCGGAAAACACATCGGGGTGCTCGAGCGCCAGCGCCACAGCGCCATACCCACCCATACTGAGGCCCGCGATGCCGCGATGCCGGCGGTCGGCGAGCGTGCGGTACGTCGAGTCCACGTGTCGCACGAGATCGCCGGCGATGTAGTCCGCGTAGCGAGGTTGCGCCACGCAGTAGTCCGACGCCGCGCGTCGCATCAGCGTGTCGCTCAAGCATTGTGCGTACGTCCGCCGCACCTCCCAGTTGGTGTACCAGCTGTCATCGCCGTCTGGCATCACGATGATCATCTCTGGGCTGCCGAGCGCTGCGAGCGAATCCTCGATGACGTCCAGGCCACCGAGCGATACCCAGTCCGACTCGTTGCCGCCGAGACCGTGGAGATAGTAGGCAACCGGGTAGCGACGGTCGGGGGCGCTGGCGTAGGACGGGGGGAGGTAGACGAGGTAGTGTTTGCTGACGCCGAGCGACGGCGCGAAGAACTGCTCCACCTGCACCGTGCCGCGCGGGGCGACGGGGAGCAGCATCGCGGCCGTGAGTACAGCCGCGAAACGCCGACGGGCCGCCCAGCGGGGCGGCCCGTGACTAGTGAACGGACGACGGCGCACCTATTGCTTCTTGTTGACCGCCTGCTTCAGCTGCTTACCGGCGCGGAACGCCGGAGCGATGGACGCCTTGATCTGAATCACGCCACCCGTCTTCGGATTGCGGCCCATGCGCGCGGCGCGCTTACGGGCCTCGAAGTTTCCGAACCCGGTGATCTGCACCTTCGCGCCCTTCTTCAACTCGCCGGCGATGATCCCCTTGTCGTCGAACAGGGCTTCGATCGCCCGGCCCGCGTCGGCCTTAGACATCTTGGTGCGCATGGCCAGTGCCGCGGTCAGCTCGGCTTTGTTCACCGTGTCTCCTTGTGAGGGTCTAGGGCTGAAAACCCTTGGAATTCCGCCCCTTTCACGGAGGGGCACCCGAAAACCCGCATAAAACCGCCACAATATGGGGGTATCCCCCGGAAATCCGCAAGATTCGGGCACTTTTGAGTACCCTTGGGTCGCCGGTCTCCGCGTCCGGGGGAGCGAAGCGGGTTACGGCTGGCCTGCTTCGACAGCCCTATCCCATTCGGCAGAGCCCTGTTGGACATCACGGGAGCGTGAGAGGTTCTTACGTCATAGATTGCGGTGGAACACGCATGACCGCTGCAGGAAATCAGTCAAAGTCAGCTAGGCCGCAAGAGTTCACGCCTACACCGCACTTGTCCAACTACGTTCTTGACGCCATCGGCAACACGCCCTTCGTTGAGCTCCGTCGCGTCGTGCCACTTGGCTCCGCTCGCGTTGTCGCGAAGCTCGAGTCTGCCAACCCGACCGGGAGCATGAAGGACCGCGTTGCCCGGGCTATGGTCGAGCACGCTGCGGCGGACGGCAGGCTGCCGCCGGGCGGGACCGTGGTCGAGTACACGGCGGGGACGACCGGTGTCTCCCTCGCCCTGATCTGCGCCGCCCGGGGCTACAAGGCACATTTTGTGTTTTCGGATGCGTTCAGCGAAGAGAAACGGTTGACGATGCGCGCGTATGGCGCGGAACTTACGGACGTGTTAAGTGACAAGAAACGAATCACGGAGCAGCTCATCAAGACCATGATCGCGACCGCCGGTGAGATAAGTCGGCGCCCGGGGCACTGGTATTGTGATCAACTGAACAATCGCGACGGGGAAGCGGGCTATCACGCCCTCGGCGAGGAGTTGTGGGAGCAGTCCGGGGGACGCGTGGACGCCTTCGTGCAGACCGTGGGCACGGCACATTCGATCCACGGCGCGGCGCACGCGCTGCGGCGTCACAATCCTCATGTGCACGTCGCGGCGGTGGAGCCCGCGGAGTCCGCCGTGCTCTCGGGGAAACCGTCGGGCTCGCACCAGATCGAGGGAATCGGAATCGGTTTCATCCCGCCGCTCTTTAGGCGAGACGAAGTGAACGAAATCGCCATGGTGGCCACCGAGGAGGCGAAGACGATGGCTCGGCGTCTCGCGCGCGACGAGGGCATCTTCGCCGGTACTTCGACTGGGGCCAACGTCGTAGCGGCGCTGCGGGTTGCCAAACGGCTCGGTGCAGGTGCGACCGTGGCCACGATCATCATTGATTCGGGATTACGCTATGTCAGCACCGACGTGTTTCGGATCTGAGCGCTTGCGGTCCATGACGGGCTACCGCCCGGGCTGTCCTCGGCCGACAACGAGGCCGGCTGGCGGTCGTCACTCGCGAAGCTCGCAGCGCTGGTCGAGGCGAGCCAGAACGTGGAGGCATGAAGCACATGAAACAAAAGACGAATGCACAACGGGCCGCGGCGCAGGTGCGTGCGTATCTCACATCCCTGGCACCCGATGCCCGGACGTACGTCCGAAAACTCCGCAAGGCGATTCGTGCCGCGGCGCCCGGCGCCGTGGAGGCCTTCAGCTATGGGATTCCCGCGTTCCGGCTCAAGGGACAGCCGCTCGTCTGGTACGCCGCCTTCAAGCAGCACTGCAGCCTCTACCCGATGACCGCCGCGCTCCGGCGCGCCCACGCGGCAGTCCTCAAGGGGTATGAGACGTCGAAGGGCACGATTCGACTCCCACTCACCAGACCCCTGCCATCCGCTCTCGTGAAGCGGCTGGTCAAAGCGCGAATTGCCGAGGTACGCAAGAGGGTGAGTCGTTCACCCGCGTGAAGCGGGGCCCCGCCCCCGACCCGCGTCCCCCGTGGCATGCCTTGTTGGCGCCGCTGCCGGCGGACGCGGTGCCCGTCCGCCAGCCCGTCGCGCCGCCCGAAGTCCTGGCGACCGCGACCGGCTCGGCCGTCGCCGGCTGGGAGCAGCTGGTGCTCTACCTTTCGGCGGGTGCCTTCGGATCTCGAATCGTGTTGGTCGTCCTGGACGACGCTGGCGCACCGCTCAGCGCCTCGGACGCGGTGTTGTACCGCATGGACTCCGCGGGAACACGGACCCCGGCATGCGAGGTGGTGGCGCGGATTCACCAGGACAGTGTCGGAGGCCGGTTTGAGCCGGACGGGAGTTTTCGTGGCACCCGCTGGCACTCGGAGGCCGTCGATCAACCAGGCGCAGAACACCTCGCCTGGGACTCCTCACCCACCGTGCCGAGCGACGCGGACGTCGCCGCGCTCAAAGCCCTGGTGACCGAGCTCCTGCGCCGACGGCCGGGCGCGCCTCCGTGAGCGCGCTGCTTCCTTGACCGAGCCCCACGCTCAAACTACCCTTCTCCGCCGCCATCACCTCCAGGCTCTCCATCGTGTTCCACGGCACGCGCCCCGGTTGGATCGAAGTCATCGCCGGCGTGATGTTTTCCGGCAAGAGCGAGGAGCTGGTGCGCCGGGTGCGGCGCGCCGTGATCGCCCGCAAGCACGTGCAGGTCTTCAAATCCCATCTAGATGCGCGCTACGCCGGCCTCTATACGGTCAGCACCCACGACGGAGGAACAGTGGAAGCCGAGCCGGTGGACTCTTCCGAAGCCGTGATGCGGGCGATTCGTCCCGCCACCGAAGTCGTCGCCGTGGACGAGGTGCAGTTCCTGGACGACGGCATCGTGGGCGTAGCAAACACGCTTGCGGACAAGGGTGTCCGCGTCGTGCTGGCCGGCATCGACATGGATTTCCGCGGGCTGCCGTTCGGCCCGATGCCCACGCTCCTCGCGGTCGCCGAGATCGTCGACAAGCTCCAAGCGATCTGCATCTCGTGCGGTGGGCCCGCGAGCCGCAACCAGCGTCTCGTGAACGGCCAGCCCGCGTTGTGGGAGAGCCCCACGATCATGGTGGGCGGCCGGGAATCCTACGAGGCCAGATGCCGGCACTGTCACAAGGTGCCGAGGGCGGATGAGGACCAGAGGGCACTGCTGTAGGTGCGGAGTGCGGAGTGCGGAGTGCGGAATCGACGCGCGTCCTTCCACTCCGCATTCCTTATTCCGCATTCCGCACTTGTTTCCATGCTGAACGTCGCCCTCACCGGCAACATCGCCGCCGGCAAGTCGACGGTCGTCGCGCTGTTCCAGCGCTGGGGCGCGACGGTCATCGACGCCGACGTCCTGGCGCGCGAAGCGCAGGCGCCGGGTGGCGAGGTGATCGCGGCGATCGCGGGCCGGTTCGGGGCCGACGTCCTGGCGCCCGACGGAAGCCTCGACCGATCGGCGCTCCGCGCGAAGGTCATGGGCGACCAGGCCGCGCTGGACGCACTCAACCAGATCGTCCACCCCGCCGTGCAAGGCCGCCGGGACCAGCTCGTGCGCGAAGCGCGGGAGCGCGGCGACGTGCTCGTCGTGAACGACATCCCGCTGTTGTTCGAGGTGCTCGACCCAGCCCAGTTCGATGCGGTGGTCCTCGTGGACGCGAACGTCGCCCTGCGGCGCACCCGGCTCTGTACGCTGCGCAGCCTCTCGAGCGAAGAGGCCGACCGCATGATCGTCGCGCAGATGCCCGCCGAGCGCAAGCGCGACAAGAGTCACTTCGTGATCGAGAACGAAGGCTCGCTCGCTGCCCTGGAGAGACAAGCGCGGAGGGTGTTCGAGGAGCTCCGCCGTCGCGCCGCGGTGAGCGCCCTTGGATCTCCCGCGAACGCCTTGTTGCTCGTGGCGGGGGAAGCGACCCAGCACCCCGCGCTCAACGCAATCGCCGCCCGCTACACCGACGCCGGACTCACCGTGCGGCGCGTCAGCGGCGCCGCGACGACGATCGAGAAAGCGCTCGGACGCGCGCCGCGCCCGGACGCGATCGTCGCGACCGCAGCCGCGGCGGCCGCCGCGGAGCAGGCGTGGACGCACGCGGGGCGGCACGGAGTGCTCGTGACGCTCTCGGACGATCCCGACCCCGTGGCCGTGAGACTCGACCTGCGACCGTGGGGGTACGATCGGCTGCGGTTGGTCGAGCCCGGGGCGGCCGGTTTGACGCCGCGCGCCGATCTGTTCTTCGCGGCCAACCCATTGCCTTGACAGAGTTTTCGTGCTCCGGTAACCTTCGGCCCGACGTTATACAAGCCCGCGAGCGAGCGACCCCGCATGGCGAACATTCCAGCCGATCTGCGCTATACCAAAGAGCACGAGTACGTGAAGCAGACCGGCGACAAGGGGGGCGGCGTCATACACGTGGGGATCACCGACTACGCGCAAGGTGAGCTCGGCGACGTCGTGTACGTGGACTTGCCAAAGGTGGGCGCCGGCTTCGGGCGTGGGGATGTGTTCGGCACGATCGAGGCGGTGAAAGCGGTCTCGGAGCTCTACGCGCCGGTCTCGGGTACCGTGACCGAGGTGAACGCGGCGCTGCAGGGCGACCCGGCACTCATCAATCGCGACCCCTACGGCGCCGGATGGATGATCAAGCTCCGCGTGAAGAACCCCGCGGAGCTCGACCAACTGCTCGACGCCGAGGTGTACAAGAAGCAGATCGCGCACTAGCGTCGTCCGGCATGCTCAAGGTCACTTTCCACGGCCACGCCTGCTTCTCGCTCGAAGCCGACGGCCGGCAAGTGCTCATTGACCCGTTCCTGACCGGCAATCCCGCGGCGGATATTCCGGTCGCCCGCCTACCGAAGGTCGATGCGGTGCTGTTGTCGCACGGGCACGGCGACCACTTGGGAGACGCCATCCCGATCGCGAAGCGCGACGGGGCCACGATCGTCGCCACAGCCGAACTCGCTTGGTACTGTAGGGAACGAGGCGCGACCATTCATGCCATGCATATCGGCGGCGCCCATCAGTTCCCATTCGGACGCGTGAAGCTCGTCCCGGCGTTCCATGGCGGTCAGGTGGAAGGAGACGCGACGGGCCAGTTCACGACCAACCCCTGCGGCGTGGTGGTGACGATGGGCGGCAAGACCGCCTATCATTGCGGCGACACAGGGCTGACCCTCGAGATGCAGCTCCTGGCGGGTCGCGTGGATGTGATGCTCGTACCGATCGGGGACAATTACACGATGGGGATCGAGGACGCAGTACGCGCCGTGGAGCTCGTGCGGCCCGGCACGGTGATTCCCATGCATTACAATACCTGGGACGTGATCAAGGCCGACCCCGAACAGTTCAAGCGACAGGTAGGAGACCGGGCACGCGTCGTGGTGCTCGCGCCGGGGCAGTCGCACACTCTCTCCTGACGCCATTCATAGCGATCGATCACATGCCGACCGTCCGCGCCTCTCTCGCCCCCGCCGACCGCTTCGCCGGCCGCCACATCGGACCAAGCGCCGACGAGGTGCGGGGCATGCTCGCGACGGTCGGCTACGATTCCCTCGACGCTTTTATCGACGCAGTCGTGCCGGCGCCCATCCGTTTAGGACGCCCGCTCCAACTCCCCCCTGGGCGTACCGAGCGCGAGGTCCTGCAGGCGTTGCGCGGCCTCGCGGCGCAAAACCAGCTGTACCGCTCCTACATCGGGATTGGGTATCACCATTCGTTCACGCCGCAGGTCATCCAGCGCAACATCGTCGAGAACCCGGGTTGGTACACGGCCTACACGCCGTACCAACCGGAGGTCGCGCAGGGCAGACTCGAGGCCCTGCTCAACTTCCAGACGATGGTCGCCGATCTCACCGCCCTCCCGATCGCCAACGCCTCGCTCCTCGATGAAGCTACAGCCGCCGCCGAAGCGATGCACCTGACGGAGGCGGTGGCGCGGGTTCCGGCCGGCACGACGCCGATGTTCATGATCGCGGAGGGGTGCCATCCCCAGACGATCGCGGTGGTGAGGACGCGAGCCGAGGCGCGCGGCGTCCAAACGGTGGTCGCGGACCCGGACGACTTCGACTTCCGCCCCGGGGTGATCGGGGCGCTGCTACAGTATCCCACCACCGACGGGAAAATCGTGGACTACCGGGTCTTCTGCGAGCGGGCGCACGCCGCGGGCGCGCTCGTAACCGTCGCTACGGACCTGCTCGCGCTCACGCTCCTCGCGCCGCCGGGAGAATGGGGCGCAGACATCGCCGTCGGCAACTCGCAGCGGTTCGGCGTGCCGATGGGCTACGGCGGCCCGCACGCCGCGTTCTTCGCGACGCGCGAGGCGCATAAGCGCCACGTGCCCGGCAGGATCATCGGCGTCTCGAAGGACGCCGCCGGTCGCCCCGCATTGCGCATGGCCCTGCAGACGCGCGAGCAGCACATCCGCCGAGAGAAGGCGACCAGCAACATTTGCACCGCGCAGGTGCTGCTCGCGGTGATGGCGAGCATGTACGCGGTCTATCACGGCCCCGACGGCCTGCGCCGCATCGCCGAGCGCGTGCACACGCTCGCGGTCTTGCTTGCTCAGGCCGTGACGCGGCTCGGCTACCGAGTCGTGCACTCGTCGTTCTTCGACACGCTCTGCGTCGAGGTCGAGTCGTGGGCGCTGCCACGCCTGCTCGACGCGGCCCGCGCCCGCCGCATCAACCTGCGGGTGATCTCGCCGACGCGCGTGGGCGTCGCGCTCGACGAGGCCACGACCCTCGGCGATCTCGCGGACCTGGTGACCGCGTTCTCGCTCAACGAGGTCCTGCCCTTCATGGTCGAGGACCTGGGCGCGAAAGCCGATCCCTCGATCCCCGACCCGTTGCGCCGCACGTCGTCGTACCTCACCCATCCCGTGTTCCACCGCTACCGCTCCGAGACCGAGATGCTGCGTTACATCAAGCGGCTCGAAGCGCGTGACCTCTCGCTCACGTCCGCGATGATTCCGCTCGGCTCATGTACCATGAAGCTGAACGCGACCACGGAGATGGTCCCGCTCTCCTGGCGGGAGTTCAACCGGCTCCATCCGTTCGCGCCGCGCGAGCAGGCCACCGGCTACCGCACGCTGTTCCGGCAGCTCGAGGACATGCTGGCGGAGATCACGGGCTTCCCGAAGATCTCGCTGCAGCCGAACTCCGGCGCCCAGGGCGAGTTCACAGGCCTACTCGTGATTCGCGCGTATCACCGCTCGCGCGGAGAGGGTCACCGTACCACCTGCCTGATTCCCACATCGGCGCACGGCACCAATCCCGCCAGCGCCGTCATGGCCGGCCTCGAGGTGGTGCCGGTGCAGTCCGACGCGCGCGGCAACATCGACGTCCAAGATCTTCGCAGCAAGGCCGCCCGGCACAAGGACACGCTCGCGGCGTTGATGATCACGTATCCCTCGACGCACGGCGTGTTCGAGTCGTCGATCCGCGAGATCTGCGAGATCGTGCACGCGCACGGCGGGCAGGTGTACATGGACGGCGCCAACATGAACGCCCAAGTGGGCCTCGTGCGTCCGGCGGACATCGGCGCCGACCTGTGCCACCTCAACCTTCACAAGACGTTCTGCATCCCGCACGGCGGTGGGGGCCCCGGGATGGGGCCGATCTGCGTGGCCGCGCATCTCGGGCCGTTCCTGCCGGACCACCCCGTGGTGCCGTTGCGCCAGCAGCAACCGTGCGGGACCGTGTCGGCCGCGCCCTGGGGCAGCGCGTGGATCCTGCCGATCTCGTGGGCGTACATCGCGCTGATGGGCCGGGAGGGACTGGTCGAGGCGACCAAGGTCGCCATTCTGGCCGCGAACTACGTGGGGCGCCGGCTGGCGCCGCACTATCCACTCCTGTATACCGGCCAGAACGGTCTCGTGGCGCACGAGTGCATCATCGATTGCCGGCCGTTCAAGGCTTCCGCGGGCATCGAGGTGGATGACATCGCCAAGCGGATCATCGATTACGGCTTCCACCCACCCACGGTGTCCTTCCCGGTCGCCGGGACCCTCATGATCGAGCCGACGGAGAGCGAATCCAAGGAGGAGCTCGACCGCTTCTGCGATGCCCTGATTTCGATTCGCCAAGAGATCCGGGAGATCGAGCAAGGCAAGCAGCCGCGCGGGAACAACGTGCTCACCAACGCGCCGCACACATTGGAGGACGTGATCGCGAACACGTGGGACAGACCGTACGCGCGTGAGAGCGCCGCCTTCCCCGCCGTATGGACGCGCGCCCACAAAGTCTGGCCCTCGGTGAGCCGAGTGGACGGCGCCTACGGAGACCGGAACCTGGTGTGCGTGTGTCCACCGATGGAAGCATATGCGCTCGCTGCCGACTGACGTGGAAGGCTGGAAGGTTGGAAGGATGGAACGGTTGGATCACGTTCCAACCTTCCAACTTTCCATCGACGCTTCCGGCCGCTCCGGCGCCGAGAACATGGCGGTCGATACGTCGCTCCTCGCCGAATCCAATGTCACGGGCCGCGCCTTTCTGCGACTTTACCGCTTCCACCCGCCGTGCCTTTCGCTAGGCCGAAACGAGCCGGCGGCCGAGTACGATCGCGCCGCGATCGCGCGGCTCCACCTGGATGTAGTGCGGCGGCCGACTGGGGGGCGAGCGGTGTGGCACGAACACGAGCTCACGTACGCGGCCGTCGCTCCGATCGCCATGTTTGGCGGGCTGCGCGAAGCATACCGGTGGATTCACGAACGGCTGGCGGTCGCGCTGCGTGCGCTGGGAGCCACCGCCACGCTCGCGCCTGACCCTCCTCGAGCGTCGTCGACTCCCAGACCGACGTCATGCTTCGCTTCCTCCGCCTGCGGCGAGGTGCTCGTCGCCGGCCGCAAGTTGATCGGGTCGGCGCAGGTGCGAGAGGGACGCGCGTTCCTGCAACACGGGTCCATCCTGCTCGACGGCTCGCAAGAGGTGATCGCAGCTATCAGTCGCAACGCGCAAAGCGCCAGTCGTGAAGTGACACTCGCTCAGGTCCTCGCCCGACGCGTAACGTTCGACGAGGTCGCCGGGGCCATCGTGGCCGCCTGGGGCGAGGAGGTAACCTCCACCGTCCTCAGGCAACCTCCCCTGTCCTGCCCGACGGCCTTCGCGGACCCCGCCTGGACCTGGCGCCGTTAGATGCGCCGTGAAATCTTAGGCGCCATGCCGACCCGCCCCTTGAGTGACCGCTTGAGCGCCGTCTCTGCGCTTGCCTGCCTCGTGCTGCTCGGCGCGTGCCAGCACCGCCCCGGGTGCACCGGCGAGTACTGCGGCACCCTCGTCATCGCGGCCGCGGGAGAGCCGGACATCCTGCTCTCGCCCATCAGCGATCGCTCGATCACCCGCGACGTATCGGACCAGCTGTTCTTGAAGCTGGCGGACCTCGGCGAGTCGGGAAACACCATCGGGGACGAGGATTTCCAGCCCCAGCTCGCGGAGCGGTGGGAATGGGACGCACCTACGACGCTCGTGTTCCACCTCGATCCGCGGGCCCGGTGGCAGGACGGTCAGCCGGTCACCGCCGCGGACGTGGCCTTCACCTACGACGTGTACACCGACACGGTCGTGGGCTCCCCGTTCCGCTCGTCGCTCCGCCAGATCGCGGCGGTCACGACTCGCGACTCGTTGACCGTGGTCGTTCGGTTCCGGCAGCGTTATCCCGAGATGTTCTACGATGCGGTGTACCACATGCGCATCATGCCGGCGCATCTGTTGCGGGAGCTGCCACGTGACCAATGGCGCAGCACCGCATTCGGCCGCGCGCCGGTGGGCGACGGCCCATTCCGCTTCGTCGCTTGGAAAGCGGGGGAGAGCCTCGAGCTCGCCGCCGATTCGACGTTCTTTCTCGGGCGCCCGCACATCCGGCGGGTGATCTGGCGCTTCACCCCCGACCAGACGGTGGCCGTCACCCAGCTGATCGCGGGCGACGCCGACGCGATCGAGGTACTCGTCTCTCCGGACAACGTGCAGCGCGCGTGCGCCACCCCTCACCTCGCGTGCTACCCGTACAAAGGGGCGCAGTACGGCTATCTCGGCTTCAACCTGGCGGCGCCGGGAGACACGGCCAAGTC
The DNA here is from genome assembly GCA_964465315.1 of uncultured Gemmatimonadaceae bacterium. GTDB lineage: Bacteria > Gemmatimonadota > Gemmatimonadetes > Gemmatimonadales > GWC2-71-9 > AG41. The sequence continues at coordinate 44,151 of CAYXIK010000020.1, forward strand.
CCACCCGGTGTTCGGGGACCGCGACCTGCGCCGCGCCCTTGTCATGGCCGTCGATCGACAGCGGCTGTTACGCACCGTGTGGGGCGACTTCGCTAAGGTGCCGCCCGGCCCGCTGTCCCAGCTCTGGTGGACCTGGGACCCGGAGATCCGGGAGCTGCCGTACGACAGCGCTCAGTCGGCGCGGCTTCTCACCCGGCTCGGCTGGATCGACTCCGACGGCGACGGCATCCGCGACAAGGATGGGCGCCCGCTGTCGTTCCGCGCCCTCGTCCCGACCACGAGCGCTATCCGGCGCCAGTACGCGCGCCTCCTGCAGGAGCAGTTCCGCACGATGGGCGTGGACATGCAGCTCGACGAAGTGGATTTCAGTCTGTTTAACGAGCGGGCGCGCGCGGGTCGGTTCGACGCCCTGATCAACGTGTGGACCACGGACCCCTCGCCCTCGTCGGGATTTCCCCAGACGTGGACCCGGGCGGGGCTCGGCCGCTCCAACTACGGCCACTACGCCAACCCGGCAGTGGACCAGCTCGTGGACCGAGCGGTGGTGTCGGCCGCCAACCGCGACCAAGCCCGTCGCGCGTGGCGCGCGGCCACCGAGGCCCTGAATCAAGACGCGCCGGCCGTCTTTCTCTTCGCGACGGAAAACGTCGCGGCCGCGGACAAACGGGTGACCGACGTGCGGATCCGGCCGGACTCCTGGCTCGCCCTGCTCCGCTCGTGGCGCATCCCGGTGGATCGGCAGACGGATCGAGACCGCGTGGAGCGCTAGGTGGCGTCGTGGCTGGTGCGGCGCCTTGTAGCGTCGATCGCCATCGTGCTCGCGGTCGTCACCATCACGTTCTTCGTCGTTCATCTCGCGCACGGCACGCCGTGCGGCAGTGGGGAGCCTCCGTTGCCTCCGGAGGTGTGCGAGCAGCTGCGTATCCGGTTCGGCTGGGACCATCCGCTCTCCGTGCAATACGCGAAGTACTTGGGCGCCCTGCTCCACGGTGACCTGGGTATATCCTTCGGGCTGCATCGACCCGTCGCCGACGCGCTCGCGGAAGCGATCCCCAGGACGCTCACGCTGACGCTGGCGGCCCTCGTCATCGACTTCGCGCTGGGCCTCGCGCTCGGGATCTACCAGTCCGTGCGGGAGCGCAGCTTCGGCGACATCGCGCTCGGAAACGCCGCGCTGTTCGTGAATTCGATGCCGGTCTTCTGGCTCGGGCTGGTGCTGCTGCTGCTGTTCGCGGAGCGGCTCCATTGGTTCCCGGTCGGCGGACCCGGGGACCCGGTCCTCTGTCCGAGGCTCGCTTCGTTCCCGTGCATGTTCGATCTCATGTGGCACCTCACGCTCCCCGCCCTCACGCTCGGGCTGGTCGGCGCCGCCGGCACCGCGCGCTATCAGCGGGCGGCGATGCTCGAGGTCATCCGCCAGGACTACGTGCGCACCGCCCGGGCCAAGGGCCTGCGCGAGCGGCGCGTGCTCCTGCTGCATGCGCTCCGGAACGCCTTGCTCCCGTTCATCACGCTCATCGGTCTCACTTTTCCGTTCTTGTTGACGGGCGCAGTGCTGGTCGAGACGGTATTCGCGTGGCCGGGGATGGGGCGACTCGCCGTGACCGCCATCCTGCAGCGCGACTACCCGGTGGTGACCGGAGCGGCGCTCGTGGCGAGCGGGATGGTCGTGCTGGGGAACCTCATCGCCGATGTACTGTACGGCGTCGCCGACCCGCGGATCCGGGTCCGTGACGCATGAACGTTTGGAACTGGCTCACGCTCGGCGGCGCGGCCGTCCTGGCGCTCGTGGTGGTCGCGGACGTGCGGCGCCGCGCGATGACGAGCGCCGCGGGTCGTCGCTTCTTCCGTCATCCGACGGCCGCCCCAGGTGTGTTCGTCCTCGCCTTCTTCGTGACCGTCGCGCTCGCGGCACCCGTGATCGCACCCTATCCGCCGTATTACCAGATCGCCGGGCAGGAGAACCTGCCGCCGTCGCCGCACCACCCCCTGGGCACTGATCCGTATGGCCGGGACGTGCTGGCCCGGATCGCGTACGGTGCACGCATCTCGCTCGGCATCGGCGCGCTCGGCATGACGGTCGCGGTGACCGTGGGCGCGATGGTCGGCGGGGTCGCGGGCTATTTCCGCCGCTGGGTTGACACCACGCTCATGCGGCTCGTGGACGTGGGTCTCGCGATGCCGCGCATTTTCGTCCTCCTCATGGCGGTGGCGCTGTGGGACCACATCGCGCTCTGGGTGCTCGTGCTCCTCATCGGACTCACGGGGTGGTTCGGGACCAGTCGGCTGGTGCGGGCCGAGGTCTTGAGCCTGCGCGAGCGTGAATTCGTGGCGGCGGCGCGGGCGATGGGCGCCGGGGCCGGTCGCGTCATCTTTCGCCACGTGCTTCCAAACGCGGCGGCGCCGATCATCGTTTCCGCGGCGCTCGGGATCGGCAACGTGATGCTCCTCGAGGCCGGGCTCTCGTTCCTCGGGATGGGCGTGCCCTCGCCGGTTCCCAGCTGGGGCAACATGATCGCCGAGAGCTGGATCAAGATGGCGGTGGCGCCCTGGGCGGCGACGTTCCCCGGCCTGGCCATCTCGCTCGTCGTGATGGCGCTGAATGCCGTGGGCGACGCGCTGCGCGACGCGCTCGACCCCCGCCGGGAGGCCGCATGAGCGAGCCACTGCTGCGCGTGCGCGATCTCAAGACCTACTTCGTGACCGAGCACGGCAGCGGCACCGCCCGGGCGGTGGACGGCGTGTCGTTCGAGGTGCAGCCGGGCGAGACGCTGGGGATCGTAGGCGAGTCGGGATGCGGCAAGACCGTGACGTCCCTCTCCATCCTCCGCCTCATCCCTGAGCCCCCGGGTCACATCCGCCCAGGGAGCTTCATCGAGTTCGAAGGGCGTAACCTGCTGACGCTCGAGCCCCGTGAGCTGCGCGCGATCCGCGGCAATCAGATCGCGATGATTTTCCAGGAGCCGATGACGTCGCTCAACCCGGTGTTCACCGTGGGCGATCAGATCGCCGAGGCCGCGATCGTGCATCAGGGGCTATCGCGCCGGGCGGCGCGGCGTCGGGCGATCGAGATGCTGCACCTGGTTGGGATCCCCGACCCCGAGGAACGGGTGGACCATTACCCGCACCAGATGAGCGGCGGCATGCGCCAGCGGGTCATGATCGCGATGGCCCTCGTGTGCCACCCCAAGCTCCTCATCGCCGACGAGCCGACGACGGCGCTCGACGTCACGATCCAGGCGCAGATCCT
>CAYXIK010000021.1:0-45820 GCA_964465315.1 uncultured Gemmatimonadaceae bacterium
GCCCGCGGGCTCGCGTCGCTCGTGCTCGCTCGGCGTTACCGAGATACCGACCACGAGTCCGTTCATGCCTTCCAATGCGTGATTCGAGGTGCGATGCAGGGGCCCGTGGTCCGTCGAGCCGGCGCGCTGGAGGCCGAGCGGCCCGCGCGCACTGAAGTGCCGCGGGATATGACAGTGAAACAGCCAGTTGCCAGCCCGCTCCGGAATCCAGGTCATGTGCATCGTCAGGCCCGGGCTCATCCTCTGCGTGACGACGCGGTCGCGACGAGCCTCGGTGTAGACGGTGTCGCCCATTCCGTCGCCCCGGCTGTCGACCCGATAGTAGAAGCCGTGCAGATGCATCGGATGCACGTCCGCCGACACGTTGAGGACCCGCCAGCGTACCGTGTCACCGACGGCGTACGAGAACCGCTCGGTATGGGGCCACGACCGGCCGTTGACGACGAACAGCTCACGGTCGCGCTCCCGCGCTACTTGCACCCCGCCCGCCGTGTCCTCCCACACGCCGATGACGAGGATGCGGTCCCGCGGCGCGCTCCGCCCGGGCTCATCCACGACGATCGCACCCGAAAGCTGGGCGTCCTCACGCGTGCGCCAGCGTAGTGCGCGCCCCATTGTCGTTCCCCAGTAGTAGTACGTTCCCGCGGCGTCGAGGCGGAATCGCGCTTCGCGGGTTGTACCGGGCGCCACGCTGAGCGTGTGCGTCGGGGTCGCGAAGGGCCGAGCGTGCAGGCCGTGAACGGTGAGCGGCGCGTTCGGTACCGCGTTCCGCACGGTGACGACAACCTCCGTGCCCGCGGGCACGCGGATGAGCGGACCGGGGATCTCGGGTGCCTTGCCTTCTTCCGCGAAGGCCGGGACTGCTGCTCCCGGAGCACTGTCGCCGTCCGGATGCCACGTGCCCAGGCGCGCTTCGAGGTGGACGGTCAGGACGCCGCCGCGCAGGGTTCCCGCCGCCCGGCGATTGTCGTTGGCCCGCACGCGGTCCGGACCGAGGGAAGCTCGACCCGGCTCCAACAGGAGCAGGAGCAACGGCGCCACGAGCGCGCGAGCGTGCACGGGTCCAATAGCTGGACGTGAGCGAAGTCTGTCAAGGCCGTCGGCGGTGGCATCCACGAGGAGCCTGCGAGGCGTATCTTCTCATCATGCGCGGAGCTTCGCGGATTGTGATCGTGGGTGCTCTCTTACTCCTGAGCCTCGCCGGCGGAGGTATTGGCAACGGAAGGCATCGCTCGCTGCTCCCCGGTCCACCTTTCGGACCGGACACCGGGGACGCCGCCCCGGAGCTCACGAACGACAGCTGGCTCAACACCGATGGCGGCCGGCCGCTGCGTCTCGCGGACCTGCGCGGTCGCGTGGTGCTGGTCAACTTCTGGGTGTTCACCTGCGGCAACTGCACCCGCAGCTTGCCCTCACTGATCGATTTCGACGAGCGCTACCGCGCTCGTGGGCTCACCATCGTCGGGGTCCACACGCCGGAGTTCCCTCCTTACTCGGGTGAGCACGATCGGGAAAACGTTCGGCGGGCGGTGCGGGCCTACGGTATCCGGTATCCGGTGACCCAGGACAACGACCGTCGCACGTGGGACGCGTACGGGATTCGCTTCTGGCCGAGCTTCGTGCTGATCGACCGACGTGGCCGGATCCGGTACTCGGCCGCGGGCGAGTTTCACGAGCGCGACGGGACGTACGACGATTGGAGCCGGCGTATCGAGCGGCTGCTCGATGAGCAGGCACCCGCCGTGCGGGTGAGCGCTGAGCCCGTCGCCGGGGGCATCCGCCTTACGCTTCAGCCGGAGGCTGGCGCCCGCATCAACGCGCGGGCGAAACCGGCCTTGGAGCTGGCGAACGGCACCGTGCTGCGGTTCGACTCGTCGCACTTGACGCCCGACTTCGCCTATTTCGCCGAGCCACCGACCGCCCTGGCGCCGCGAGGCGCCAATCTGAAGCATGGTACGCTGCGCGCGAGCATCTGTCCCGCGGGAGAGCGATACTGCCGCGAGCTGGTCCTGCCGGTCGATCTCTAGCCTTCCCTGCTGGACGACCCGGCGTGGCGCGGGATAGCTTCTCCCCCTATGCCGCATCCCAAGTTCCCGAACCTCACGGTGCTCGATCATCCGTTGATCCAGCACAAGCTCGCGATCCTCCGGGACAAGAACACCGGTACGCGAGACTTCAAGCTGCTCGTCAACGAGATCGCCATGCTCATGGCGTACGAGGTAACGAAGGACCTACCGCTCGAGACCGTGGACGTGGAGACGCCGCTCGAGCGCATGCGGGGTGTCCGGGTGGCGGTGAAGAAGCTCGCCCTGGTGCCGATTTTGCGCGCCGGCCTCGGCATGGTCGAGGGCATCGCCCAGCTCATCCCGTCCGCGCGCGTCGGCCACATCGGCATCTATCGCGAGCACGACACGCTCGAGCCCGTCGACTATTACTTCAAGATTCCCTCGGGTGACGACGCGCGGGACTTCTTCGTCCTCGACCCGATGCTCGCGACCGGCGGCTCGGCGGTGGACGCCGTGAGCGCGCTCAAGCACGCCCGGGCGCAGCACATCCGCTTCCTGTGCCTCGTCGCCGCGCCCGAAGGCGTGCGCCGCATGCTGGAGCGCCATCCCGACGTCCCCGTGTTCGCCGCCGCGCTCGATCGCGAGCTGAACGCACAGGGCTACATCCTCCCCGGGCTGGGGGACGCAGGCGACCGGCTCTTCGGCACACGATAGCCGTTGTGCAAAGTTTGACATTTTACGTCATAGTTGTACATTGTGACTAAATACGTCATCTACTGCACTTGTGACATAAAATGTCCAACACCTACATTGCCCTCATCGCCGACGCGGTTCGGTCCCGCGCCCTGCCACCGGCCCGTCGGGCCCGGCTGCAGGCCGAACTGCACCGCTCGCTGAGCGCACTGAATCGCACCTATCGTCACGACCTGGCGGCCGGGTTCGGCATCACGCAAGGCGACGAGCTCCAGTGTCTGCTCGTCTCCCCGAAACGCGTGTGGGAAATCGCCCACGCGATTCGATACATGTTCGCCGAGGCCGATTGGGTCGTCGGCTGCGGGCGCGGCGCCGTCACCACCTCCCTTGCCGGCGCCAAGCTTGCCGCGCCCGAGGTGGACGGACCCTGCTTCCACGAAGCGCGTGCTGCCGTGGAGGCCGCCAAGCGCGACCGGTCGCTCTTCGCCTTCCGGGGATTCGGCGACGCCGGGCCAGCATTCGACGGCTTCGCGCGCTACTACTCGGCCCTGTATTGGAGCTGGACGGGACGGCAGCGAGAGGCGGCCACCGCGTGGCGGTTCTTCCTGAATCCCGTGAACGGGGCGCGGACCCCGCCCGCACGTCCCAAGGTGGTGCCAAGCGCGATTTCCCATCTTCGACGCCGCATGGCCTGGCCCCTGGTCGAACAGGGGGATAAGATGTTCCGGTCGCTCCTCGAGGCGGACATCGCGTGAATCCGTTGTACGTCGTGCCGTTGCTCGCCTACACCCTGGCCGCCACCCTCTGGCCGAGCCAGGTAGACGGTCGCCGGCGCGCGCGCACCCTGCTGATGGTAGAGGCGGTGTTGGTGATCGCGGCGCTCGTGGCGGGGACACTCCTCGCCCGCCTCGCGACGCCCAGCGCCCAGGGGCTGTGGTGGGGACGCGTCGGCCTGTTGGCCACCGGGTACCTGTACGTCGCCGGTCGGGGGGTCGTGCTCGTCCGGAGCATCCTCGAGCTGCCGTCGTTGCAGATGCGGCGAGACGAGGATCGAACGACGGGCGCGATCGAAGTCGCGCGCGGTCGCGCAGTCGGCGCGCTCGAGCGCGCGCTGGCCCTCACGCTCGTCCTCCTCGGCGAGTATAGTGCCGTGGGATGGATCATCGCCGCCAAGTCCCTGGCGCGCTTCAAGCAGCTCGAGGACCGCGAGTTCGCCGAGTACTTCCTGGTGGGCACCCTCGCCTCCTTCCTGCTGGCGGTGCTCGTGGGACAGGGCATCCGCATTCTGTTGAGACAGGGCTAGCGCCCTCCCCTCCCCCCTTCTCTCCGCGCCGGCCACGCAACCCTAAGTGCCGCTGCAGTGTCGGAGGGTCAACACCGCCGCTCCGGAGCCCGGTGGACGAACGCGAGTTGATTGCCAGAGTCCGCGCGGGGGACGGCGCCGCGGAGCGCGCCCTCTATGACGCGCACGTCGATCGGGTGTATCGCCTCGCCTGCCGCCTCGCGGGGGACGACGATCTCGCGCGGGAGTTCACGCAGGACGCGTTCGTGCGGGCCTTCGAGCGGTTGGACTCGTTTCGCGGCGAGGCCAAGTTCTCCACCTGGCTGCACGCCATCACCACTTCCGTGGTGCTCAACGGGCTCCGCAAGGTGAAGCGCATTCGCCGGCGCGAGGTGGATCTGGACGATGCGGCCACGGTGACCGGTGGCCGGCGCTCGGCCGAGCCGGACCTGAAGCGGCGGCTGACGGAGGCGATCGATGGCCTCCCGATGGGCTACCGCACGGTGTTTGTGATGCACGACGTCGAGGGATACACGCACGAGGAGATCGGTGCAGCCCTCGACATCGAGACGGGAACGTCGAAAGCACAGTTGTCGCGGGCGCGTGCCAAGTTGCGCGACTCGCTGGCGGATTTCGCGGGGGAGTGGGTCACATGAAGGACGATCGATTCGAGCAATGGCTGCGCGAAGCGGCGCAGGAGTATCACCGGCCTCCCGTCGCCACGCCTCGCGAGGAAATGTGGCGCGCCATTGTCGCGCGGCGCGCCGCGCGGAGGCGTTGGGTCGTGGTGGTGCGCGCGACGCTCCGGTGGGGCGTAGGAATCGCTGCGCTCCTTGCGCTGGGAGTGGCGATCGGGCGGTGGAGCGCCCGGGTGCCGGCCCCCGGAACGCGCGAGACCGTCGCCAGCGGGCCCGGAGCGACGTCTCCGCTCCCGTATCGGCTCGCGGCGGCGCAGTACCTCACCCGCACCGAGGCGCTGCTCACGGGCTTCCGCGCCGAAACCCGCGCCGGGGAGCCCGCCGGCCAGTTCGCAACCCAGGCGCGGGATCTGCTGGCCACCACGCGGCTCATGCTCGACTCGCCGGTGGCGAACGACGTCCGGCTCAAGGGCCTGCTCGAGGACCTGGAGCTCGTGCTCGCGCAGATCGCCCAGTTGCCCGCGGGCACCGATCGCGAGGACGTTCAGCTGATCAATCAGGGACTGGAACAACGAAGCGTATTGTTGCGACTTCGGACGGCGAGCCCGGCCGGCCCCGGTTCCGCACGCGCACAAGGAGCGCTGTGATGCAAAGCGTACCATTGGTCCTGGCGGCGGTCTTGGGGCTCCAACAACCGGTCGTTGTGCCGGGCGTAGCGCCGGCACTGGGGCGAGCGCAGGCTACGCTCACGGCCGTCGCACCGGTCCTCGGGCGCCTTGATGTGCTCGAAGGGCTTGACGCGCTCGATGCACTTGCTGGCCTTGATGCATTCGCTGCGCTCCACCCCATGGGATGGCAGGACGAGCAGGACCCGACCGACTCGTTGTGGCGCGCTGCGCGCCAAGCGTTCAACCGCGGCGACTACATGAGCGCCGCGAACCTGTACGGTGACCTGACCAGGCGCTTTCCGAGCTCGACGCGGGCTGGGGATGCCCTCTACTGGGCCGCGTTCGCCCTGTACAAGAACGACGATCTCGACCACGCGCGGAGTCTGCTCGTCACCCAGCAGCGGCGGTACCCAAAGGCGGCCACGCGTCGGGACGGCGATGCGCTCCTCGCCCGCGTTCAGACCGCGCTCGCGAAGCAGGGCGACGGAGAGGCCGGGCGCTGGGTCGCCGAGCACGCGCAGCCGCCGCAGCCCCCGGAACCGCCTGAGCCACCCGAGGCACCGCAACCGCCGGAGCCCCCCCAGCCCCTGCAACCGCCGCAAGTGGGGCGCAGGGCGACCGGACAGGCCTGCCCCGATGAGGACGACGATGACGACGTGCGGATCGCGGCGCTCAACGGTCTGCTGCAAATGGACGCCACCAACGCGCTGCCGATCCTCAAGAAGGTCCTCGTTCGGCGCGACGCCTGCTCCGCGGGCCTGCGCCGCAAGGCGGTCTTCATCGTGTCGCAAAAACACGGCGCCGAGACGGAAGACATCCTGCTCGACGTCGCCCGTAAAGACCCCGACTCCGAGGTGCGAGAGCAGGCGGTTTTCTGGCTGTCGCAGGTCGGCAGCGACCGGGCGGTGACCGCCCTCGACTCGATCCTGCACACGGCGACCGACCCCGAGCTTCAGGACAAGGCGATTTTCGCACTGTCCCAGATTCACCAGGGACGCGCGGGGGAGATCCTCCGGAACTACGCCGCCAACGAGCGATCACCCGACGAGGCGCGGGAGAAAGCGATCTTCTGGCTGGGGCAGCAGCGGTCGCCGGAAAATGCGGCGTTCCTGCGAGGCCTCTACACCAAGCTCACAGGCGAAGAACTGAAGGAGAAGGTGATCTTCTCGCTCTCCCAGATGGGCGGCGATGACAACGGGCGCTGGCTCATGGAGATCGCCTTGAACGACCGAGAACCGGTCGAAATGCGGAAAAAGGCTCTGTTCTGGGCAGGCCAGACCGGAGCAAACCTCGCCCAGCTCGTGGGCCTCTACGACCGGATGCAGAACCAGGAAATGAAGGAACAGCTGATCTTCGTGTACTCGCAGCGGCACGAAGCCGGGGCACTCGACAAGCTGATTCAGATCGCGAAGACCGAGCGAGACCCCGAGCTTCGCAAGAAAGCGGTGTTCTGGCTCGGACAATCGCACGATCCGCGAGCGGTGCAGACTCTAATGGAGATCATCAACCAGTGAGTCGGCGTCTGGTGCTGGTGTTGAGCTTGGTCGCGGCCCCAGCGGTGGCGCAGCGGCTCCCCGCTCGCGTTTCGGCGGCCCCCGACGGCACCGTCCGGATGAGCTTCGCGGCGCGCCCCGCGGTGTGCGGCAACGGACGCAACATCATCGCGTTCGACTGCTCCGGTGGCAAATGTGGCCGGCACACGATCATGTTCGACGGCCAGTTCGAGGGCGACGAGGTTGAGTACGACTGCGAACCCGGACCCGTGCGCGTGTCGCTCACGGTGCGGAAAGGCGCGGTGCAATCACTCCGCACATACGTGGGCGGGCGCTGGGCCATCCGGGTCGGGCCTGGCGTGACGGACCTCGGGACAGTGTCGTCACGCGATGCAACCGAGTTCCTGCTCGACCTGGCCCGCGGGGCGGACGGCAGGGTGGGTGAGGACGCGATCCTCCCCGCAGTCCTCGCTGACTCGGTCACCGTGTGGAAAGCGCTTCTGCAGCTCGCCCGGGATGAGCGCGTCCCCCGGCGGTCCCGTCGCCAGGCGGTATTCTGGCTGGGCCAGGCCGTGGGCGACGTCGCGACACGCGGCCTCACCGACCTCGTGGACGACGGTGGTGTGGACCGCGATGTGAAGGAGCAGGCGGTGTTCGCCTTGTCGCAACAGCGCGACGGCGACGCGGTGCCCGCCCTGATCCGCATCGCCCGCACCCACCCGGACCGGGAGGTCCGCCGCAAAGCCCTGTTCTGGCTCGGACAGTCCGCCGACCCCCGTGCGCTCGCCCTGTTCGAGGCGCTGTTGACCAGACCCTGACAGCCCCCGGTCCCGTCCGGCACCCCCGCGGTCAGCGACTCCTCCATCCTAAGGGGTATATCTACCGCTCGACTGCCAGGGAGGTCGTCGCCCGTGCTCGTGCTCGCCGCGGTGCTGCTGGCGCAGTCGCCCTCGGTCGCGTCCCACGCGAGCGGGCGCCAGGTTCCCACGATGACCGCAGTGCGAGTCGCCCACCCACCGACGCTCGATGGCAGGCTCGACTCCCCTGCGTGGCAGCAGGCGCAGCCCGCGCGGGGCTTTCTTGAAACCGACCCGGACGAGGGCCGGAGTCCCAGTGAATCGACGACCGTCTTCGTCGTGTACGACGATGCGGCGATTTACGTCGGCGCGCGGCTGTACGACGCCGAGCCATCGAAGATCTCGCGCCGCTTGGGCCGGCGGGACGACGACACCCAGAGCGATGTCTTCTACGTCGACTTTGACAGCTACCACGACCATCGCACCGCGTTCGAGTTCGCCGTCAACCCAGCCGGCGTGAAGCTGGACGACCTGTGCAGCAACGACTTCTTCATCGGGGACCGATCCTGGGACCCGGTCTGGGACGTCGCGACCGCGGTCGACTCGCTCGGCTGGGTGGTGGAGATGCGGATCCCGTTCTCGCAGCTGCGGTTTCCCCAGGTGCGCGACCAAGTGTGGGGCGTGAACTTCTTTCGATGGGTGTTCCGCAAGAATCAGTTCAGCCAATGGGCGTTCAAGCTCAAGACGGAAACGGGATACGCGTCGCGCTTCGGCCACCTCGTGGGCTTGCACGATATCCCGGCTCCCAGGCGGCTCGAGGTTCTTCCCTACACCCTCGGCCGGGGTACGTACGACAATCCGGGTGCCGGGAATCCCTTCGACCACGGGCACAGATACTTTGGCGGGGCCGGACTCGACATGAAGTACGGCCTGACGTCCAATCTCACGCTCGATGCGGCGGTCAACCCCGACTTCGGGCAAGTGGAGTCCGATCCCGCGTTCGTGAACCTCACGACGGTGGAGCAGTTCCTTCAGGAACGACGGCCGTTCTTCGTAGAAGGCGCAAGCATCTTCAACTTCGGTGGTACCGGTCCCTACATCCAATTCGGGAACACGCCGCAGTACTTCTACTCGCGTCGCGTCGGCCGCACCCCCTCGCTCGAGCCGGAGGCGCCGACGAACGGGTTCATCGACCTGCCGACGCATGCCACCATCTTCGGGGCCGCGAAGCTCACCGGGAAGACGCCGAGCGGTTGGTCGTTAGGCGTGCTCGACGCGGTCACGGGGCGGGAGCAGGCGAGCTTCTTTTCGGGTGGCTCGACGTGGCATGAGGACGTGGAGCCGTTCACGAACTACGTCGTCGGCCGGGTGCGCCGCGAAGTCGGGGGCCACACCGGCTTCGGTTTCCTTGCGACCGCGGTCGATCGCCGCAACGACACCGCTTCGTTGGACTCTCTTCGGAGCAGCGCGTATGTCGGGGCCGCGGACTTCTACCACCGGTGGGCCAACAACGCGTACTCCGTGTACGCGTCAGTCGGAGCCTCCTACGTCACCGGTGACACTCTCGCGCTCCGCCTCACCCAAGAGCAGTCGACCCGGTACTACCAGCGGCCGGATGCGCCCTACCTGAGCCACCGCTACGATCCCCGGCGGACCTCCCTCTCTGGATTGGGCGCCGACTTCTCCATCAACAAGGAGGGAGGGAACGCCAACTGGGGATTCGCACTCAGCTCCACTACCCCCGGGTACGAGGTGAACGACCTCGGCTTTCAGCGGCGCACCGATCGCACCGCCGGAGACCTCTTTGTGGGTTACCGCTGGACGAAGCCTGGTCGCGTGTTCCGGCAAGCGAGCGTGGGTATGGACCCCCTCGCGTTCGCCTGGAACTACGGGGGCGAGCGGATCCAGCTCGGCCGGGACATCAACATCTTTGGACAGCTGCGGAATTACTGGAGCGGCAACTTCTTCGTGTACCAGCAGCAGCAGGGAGTGGACGATCGGCTGACGCGGGGGGGGCCGGGAGCCGTGGCACCGGCGCAGTGGACGGCCGGCGCCACCATCACATCCGACACGCGCCAGCCGGTAAACGGCACCCTGAATGCCCAGTACTTCCACGATGCGGGCGGCACATGGTCCTTCACCGTCAGCCCGCTGATCAACGTGCGTCCCAGCGCCGCGGTGTCGCTCCAGTTCGGGCCGACCTACGTCAAGAGCTTCAGCGCAGCGCAGTTCGTCACCACCCACACTGACACGTCTAATTCAACGACGTACGGTGCGCGCTACATCTTCGGCGAGCTGTTCCAAAGACAGCTCGACTTGACCACGCGACTCAACGTCACGTTTACGCCCACAGTCAGCTTTCAGCTGTACGTGCAACCGTTCACGTTCTCCGGTCGCTACGCGACCTTCAAAGAGCTCGCGGCGCCCCACACGTACGCCTTCAACGTGTACGGGCAGGGCACCAACCCCCCCATCACGTACGACCCCGCCAGCGCGACCTACACCGTGCACCGCTCCGGCCTCGGATCGGACACGATTCAATTCTCGAACCCCGACACTCGGATCCGATCGCTGCGCTCAAACGCCGTGCTGCGCTGGGAATACCGGCCCGGATCGACGCTGTTCCTCGTGTGGTCGCAGTCGCGCTTCGTCAATCTCCTCGATCCGACTCTCGACCTCGGGCGCTATGTCGCGCACGAGATGTTTCTCGACCCCCCCACCAACGTCCTGCTCGTGAAGCTGAATTACTGGCTGAGCCTGTAGCCCCCTTCCTTCTTTCCCCTTCCCTTGTTGTCTTTCCCCCATGCCGTTCTGGAATCTGCGTCGCCGGTTCGTGGCCGCGGTGGCCGGCCTCATCCTACTCGCCCTGGGGTGGGCCGCCGTCGTGGTGGCAGTGGCACTCGCGGGGGCCCACGATCAGGCCACGACGTCGGACGCGATCGCCGTGCTCGGTGCCGCTCAGTACAACGGGCGTCCATCCCCCGTATTCCGAGCACGCCTCGACCACGCGGCGGCGCTGTACCAGCGTGGCCTCGCACCCGTCGTCCTTGTCACGGGGGGCGTAGGGTCAGGCGACACGATCAGCGAGTCCGAAGTGGGACGCCGCTACCTCCTGAAGGCCGGCCTCCCGGAAGGCGCGGTGGTCGCGCTACCGGCGGGGGCGAGCACGGCTGCCTCGCTCGAGGGGGTGGCGCGCTGGTTCTCGGGCAAGGACAGCCGACGCGTACTCCTCGTGTCCGACGGCTTTCACATGCTACGGCTTCAGATCATCGCCACTCGGCTCGGTCTAGCGCCCTTCACCTCACCTGCGCCGAATTCGCCGATACGCTCGAATCCGCGGCGCAACGCCGCGTACTACTTTGCCGAGGGCTTTAAGGTCCCCGTCACCTGGATCTTCAACCGCTAGAGGATCGTCATGCAGCTCGAGAGCCGCCGGGTGTACACCGGCCGAGTGGTGCGGCTCGACGTCGACAACGTGCGCTTCCCCGACGGCTCGACGGGCCAGCTCGAGGTCATCCGCCACCCGGGCGCATCCGCAATCGTGCCGTGTGTATCCGACCCGCCGGGGAAGGATCCCACGATTCTCCTGATCCGTCAGTACCGCTACGCGGCGGGCGGTTTCCTCTGGGAAGTTCCGGCGGGCACCCTCGACCCGGGCGAAGATCCCGAGACCTGCGCCCGGCGCGAGTTATTGGAGGAAGCCGGGGTCAGGGCCGCCCGCCTGGAGCGGCTTACCTCGATCTTTACTACGCCCGGCTTCACGGATGAAGTGATTCACCTGTACCTGGCCAGCGGCCTCGAGCAGGGTACGCCGTTGCGTGAACGCGACGAGTTCATCGAGGTCGTCCCGCAGCCCTTTTCGGCGGTCCTGGGACGCATCCGAGCGGGCGAAGTTCGTGACGCAAAGAGCATTGTGGCTATCCTTTATATGGCCGCGTTCGTCCTCGGGCTGTAGCAAAGCCGTGTCTCCCACGGAGGACGGCGTGTCGGCCCGACTCGAAGGGCGGCGGGCCGAAGCCATGCAATTGCTGGGGTTAGCGTGCGGCAGTGCGACGGGTACGGTTCGTGCCGTATCTATATAGGGAGAGCCAACGGCATGTCTCCGCGCCATGTCCCAAGCGCGGTCCCAAACACCGGAGCCGTTCATGCGAGCAACCCTGAAGCAGCAGAGCCAGCCGGTCATCACGCCGCGCGCTCTTGAGCGTCAGGCGCTGCACGACCTCGATGACGGACGGCTCGTGTTCCAGCACCTGACGGGCGACCCCCAGGCCTTCGGAACGCTCGTGGATCGGTATCAGACCCGCCTGCTCAACTTCATCAACCGCACGATCGGGGATCGGGAGCGCTCGGAAGACCTGGTGCAGGAGGTCTTCATCCGGGTGTTCCGCCACCTCCACCGGTTCGACCAGACGAAGAAGTTCTCGACGTGGATCTATACGATCGCGTCGAATCTCGCGAAGAACGAGCTGCGCAATCGCAGCCGGAACCCCCTCGTGCTCTTTCAGACCATCAAGAAGCACTGGGAGGCCGATCACCGGCCGTTGCAGTTCGAGGACGCCACGGCCCGGCCCGACGACCTCTACCGCAAGCGCTACCTCAAGGAAGCGGTCGATCAGTGCGTGAGCCAACTGCCCACCCATCATCGGGCGGTATTCGTGCTCCGTGAGCTTGAGGGGAAGAGCTACGCCGAGATCGCCGACATCACGGGTTGCAACCTCGGCACCGTGAAGAGTCGGCTCAACCGTGCCCGTAATAGCTTCGCCCAGCTGATCGGGCCCCTCCTCGAGTAGCTCGGGGCGGGGCAAGAAGGGCCGCTTCCGAACCCCTACCCGCTACTCCGGCAGCACAAACCCGCCTTCCGGGGGAACCCCGCATCGGTCCCCGCGGTAGTAGATTCTTCGCACCGATGACTTGCGCCGACTTCCTCAAGCGGTATACGGACGTTCGCGATGGGCTGATCACCGCCCCGCGCGAGCTGCGCCGTTTCGAGCGCCACCTCGCACACTGCCCGGCCTGCCGCCGTTACGACACTGCGGTGCGACGGGGTGTGCTCGCCCTCCAGGCGGCCGGGACCATCGAGCCGTCGCGCGGGTTCCGGCGCCGGCTCGACGCGCGGCTCGCCCGGGAACGGCGCGCCATCGGCGCGGTGCCGGCGCGCGCGGGCGTGGCGGCAGCGCTCTTCGTCGCTGGGGCGCTCGCTCTCGTCGCCTTGGAGGGCGTCCGGCGCCCGCCGATCGCTCACGCCCCGGCGCTCCCGCCTGTCCCGTTCCCCAAACCAGTCCTGCAGGCCGGCGTCCCGGTCGTCTCGTTCCAGGACCCGCGAGCCGGTGTGTTCGTCGCGAGCCCGGAGCCCGACGCCCCGATCCTCATCGAGCCCGCATCCGCGGGACGGTAGGCTTTCTCTCGACTCGGGGCCGGGGTAACTTCCGCCCCGTATGGGGGCGCTCACCTTGGTCGCGCTGCTCCGGAGCCTGAAGCAGCGCGCGCCTGATCCCATTTATTATCTCCACGGCGAGGAGGACGTCCTGAAGGACGAGGCCGTGCGCGCACTCCTCGAGCGCGCGGTCGAGCCGGGCGCCCGTGACTTCAACGTTGACCAGCGCGCCGCCGCCGACCTGGATCCCGAATCATTCCACGCGCTCGTCAACACACCGCCGATGCTCGCGGCAACACGGGCCGTGGTGGTGCGTGGGCTCGAGCAGCTGCACAAGAACGCCAAAGTTCGGGGAGAGCTTCTCCGCTACCTCGAGGCTCCCAGTCCCACGACCGTGCTCATCCTGGTCCAAGGCGCGGGCGAGCCGCCCGACCCCGACCTGACCCGGCGGTCGACCGTCGTGTTCCTCGAGTCGCCTTCGCCGGCCGACGTCGCGCGGTGGATGGCGGCGCGGGCGCGGCAGCTCAACCTTACGCTCGAACCGGAAGCGAACGAACTGCTGCTCGCGGCCGTCGGAACCGACTTGAGCGCGCTCGCCCGAGAGCTGGAGAAGCTCGGGCCGTTGGCCGCCGAGGAGGGGCGGCCGGTGACGCGCGCGGAGGTGGCGGCCCTGGTCGGCGTACGCCGCGGCGAGACGCTCCAGGACCTCGTCGACGCGGCGCTCGAGCGCCGGCCGGCGGCGGCCGCGCGGTTGGTCGAGCCGGTGCTCGAGCAGGCGGGCATGAGCGGGGTGCGCATATTGAGCGCACTCGGGAGCGCGCTGATCGGCACGGCGCTCGCCCGCGCGGAGGTCGACCGCGGGACGCCGCGTGGGCGCCTCGAGTCCGTCCTACTGGGTCACCTGCGCAGCTCCCGACCGTACGGGCTCGGCAGCTGGGAGCAGACCGCAGCCCGGTGGGCCCGGTGGGCAGGGCTATGGACGACTCCCGACCTCGAGACCGCCCTGCGGCTCGCCCTCAACGCGGATCGAGCCCTCAAGTCGAGCACGTTGACCGACGAGGTGGGCGTCGTGGAGCAACTCGTGATGTCGTTCAGCGTTTCGGCGCAGGAGGCCGCGTGAGCGACCGACGGTCGGACGGCCGGACCGTCGGACGGTTGATCGTCCTCGGGAGCTTACTCCTGTCCCTCGGTCCCGCTGTCCGACTGTCCGCCCAGAGCGACACCATCCGAGCGGCCGCGCTGCGAATCGCACAGACCCGACCCGACTCCGCTCGCGCGATGATCCGACGGTTGGTCGCGAGATTGTCGCCACAGGATTCACTGTACCCCGGAGCCCTGTTCACGGCAGGCCGCATCGCGGCGGACGCGACCACCGCGGCCACGAGCCTTCAGCGCGTGGTCGTGGAGTACGGCCGGTCGGTGTGGGCCGACTCGGCGCTCGTCCTGCTCACACAGCTCTACTTCGCCCAGGGCGACCCCGCGGCCACGGTGCAGGCGGCTGAGCGCTTGCGGCTCGACTATCCCGACTCTCCGCTCAAGTCCCGCGCCGATTTCTGGGGTGCGAGGGCCTATTTCGATCTGAAGGACGATGTCCACGGATGCAGCTTGATCCGTGAGGCGTTGGACGGTGCCGGAGCCGACGTGGAGTTCAAGAACCAGGTCGCATTCTATGCCTCCCGCTGCTCGCCGCTCGGGAGCACTTCGCCCACTCCTCCGGCTCTGCTGCCGGTCGACAGTCAAGCCAAGCCGGCAACGTACGCGGTGCAGGTCCTCGCGGTAAAAAGCGCCGCTCAGGTCGACGAAATGCTCACGCGGTTGAAGGTGATGGGGTTCGACGCACGGGTGGTGCGGGACACCAGCGGCCTTTTCAAGGTCCGCGTCGGGCGGTACGCGACTCACGATGAGGCCGCGCAGGTGCAGAAACGCATCAAGACCCGACTCGGCGGGCAGCCGTTCGTGGTGGAGGAGTCGTGAGCCAGCGCGTCGAGACCGACACGCCCCTGATGCAGCAGTACCGCGAGATCAAGGCGCGGCACCCGGATACCATTCTGTTCTTTCGCATGGGCGACTTCTACGAAATGTTCGAGGACGACGCTCGGCTGGCGGCCCGCGAGCTTGGTCTCACGCTCACGGCGCGGAACAACGGGGGCGCGGCGGACGTGCCGCTTGCCGGCGTGCCGGTCAAGGCGGGAACCGAGTACTTGCGACGCCTGATTGGCCTGGGGCACCGCGTGGCGATCTGCGAACAAGTCGAGGATCCCAAGCTGGCGAAGGGCCTTGTGCGGCGAGAAGTGGTGGAGACCGTCACGCCGGGAAGCGTACTGGCCGACGATTGGCTGGAGCGGGGCCGGAATAATTTTCTCCTCGCGCTGGACCCGCGAGGCGCGCCAGCAGGGGTGGCGGCGTTCGATCTCACCACCGGTGAGCTCGTGATCGAGGCCGTCGCCCCCTGCGATCTCGCGGCGGCGTTGGCCCGCTACGAAGCCCTCGAGGTCGTGCTGCCCTCGGGCGCCCCGTTCGCGCTCGCAACCGCCGTGCGCGTCGAGCGGGAAGGCTGGGAGTTCGATCCGGACCTCGCGCGCGAAGATCTGATTCGCGCGTTCCACCTCGCGTCGCTCGACGGGCTCGGGATCGAAGCGGGCGATCGCGCCGCCGTGGGCGCCGCCGGGGCATTGCTCCGGTACGCCCGAGAGCTCAAACCTGGTGGCCTGCCGCATGTCGCACGCCCCCGGATCCTGCGAAGTGGCGACCTGTTACCCCTCGACGAGATGACCCGACGCAACCTCGAGCTGGTGGAGCCGCTCCGCCCCGGCGCCACCGGAGGAGGGACCACCCTGCTCGAGGTGCTCGATCGCACCACCACGCCCATGGGCGCGCGCCTACTCCGCCGCTGGTTGTTGGCGCCGCTCGTCGATCCAGCGACCATCAACGCCCGCCTCGACGCCGTGGATGTACTCGCGATGGACACGCGTGGACGCGACCGGTTGCGCGAAGCATTGGACGGTGTTCGCGACCTGGAACGCCTAGCGAGCCGGGCCGCGCTGGGGCGCGCGACGCCGCGGGAGCTCGGCGCGTTGCGGGATTCGATCCTCAGTTTGCCCGACGTGCGCGGGGCGCTCGACGGGCTGGAAGATCGCGGCCGTGCGGCGCTGCTCGAGGAAGTCGCCGATCGTTTTGATCTCCTCCAGGACCTGGGCGACGAGCTGGCACGCGCGCTGGTCGAACGCCCTCCGACCCAGACGGCGGACGGCGACGCGATCCGCGGCGGGTACGACCAGGCGCTCGACGATCTCAAGGACGCGCGCGACGGGGGGAAGCAATACATCGCCGGGCTGCAGGCGCGCGAGCGCGAGCGCACGGGGATCTCCTCGCTCAAGGTCGGATTCAACAAGGTCTTCGGGTATTACCTCGAGGTGACGAACGCGCACCGGGATCGGGTCCCGGCGGACTTCGAGCGGCGTCAGACGCTGACCAGTGCGGAGCGGTTCGTGACCTCGGAGCTCAAGGCATACGAAGCCAAGGTGCTGGGGGCCGAGGAGCAAATCACGGTGCGCGAAGCGGAGCTCGTCGACGCCCTGCGGGCCCGGGTCGCCGCCGCGATCAGCCGGACGCAGGAAACGGCCGGCGTGCTCGCGCGGCTCGACGTGTGGGGCGCCCTCGCCGACGTCGCCCATCGCGACGGCTACGTCCGGCCCGAGGTGAACGCTGGAATGGTCATCGACCTCGAAGGAAGCCGTCACCCGGTGGTCGAGCGCATGATGGCGCGCGAGGCGTTCATTCCCAACGATGTGCGGCTGGACGACGCGGCGCGGGTGATCGTGCTCACCGGTCCCAACATGGCCGGAAAATCAACGCTGTTGCGACAGGTCGGGCTGAACGTGCTGCTCGCGCAGATGGGCTCGTTCGTGCCGGCGCGGCGGGCCGTGGTGGGCGTCGTCGACCGCTTGTTCACTCGCGTCGGCGCCTCGGACAACCTGGTGCGCGGTCAATCGACGTTCATGGTCGAGATGAGCGAAACGAGCGCCATCCTTCACGGGGCGACGGCGCGGAGTCTCGTGCTCCTCGACGAGATCGGGCGCGGGACATCCACCTACGACGGCGTGGCCATTGCCTGGGCGGTCACGGAGTTCCTGCACAACATCATCGGCTGCAAGACGATTTTCGCGACCCACTATCACGAGCTCACGCAGCTGACCGAGGAGCTCGCGCACGCGCGCAATTTCAACGTGGCGGTGCGCGAGGCCGGGGCGGAAATCGTGTTCCTGCACCGACTCGAGCCCGGCGGTGCCGACCGCTCCTACGGCATCCACGTCGGGCAGCTGGCCGGGCTTCCGACCCCGGTGGTCGAACGGGCGTGGCAGGTCCTCGCCCTGCTCGAAGCGGGTCATCACGTGGCGCACCAGACACCTCCGCCGTCGCCCGACGCGTCGCAGCTCGGCCTGTTTGCGCCCCCACCCGCGCCACACCCCTTGCTCGCGGAGCTCGGCGGCCTCGACGTGAACGCGCTCTCGCCGCTCGAGGCCTTGAACCGCCTCGCGGCGTGGAAGAAGCAGCTCAAGGAGGGAGTATGACGACCTGGCGGGTCGTGCTGGCGAGTGCGCTCGCGCTGGGCGTCGGATGTCGCAGCGCTCCCCCGGGCGACGATGCAAGCGGAGGAACGAGCGGAGCCCCCGCTGACCAAGAGCCTCCTGTGGCGCTCAACGGCGACTCGCCGATCCAGTACCCGCCCCGGTTATACGATCAAAAAGTCGAAGGCGACGTGGTCCTCCGCATGTTCGTCGATTCCCTCGGGCACATGCTGCCCGAGTCGAGCCGGGTAGCCGAATCGAGCGGCTATCCGGCCCTAGACTCGTCGGCGCTGACCGGGGCGCGCCGGCTGCGCTTCGCGCCCGCGCGGCGGCACGGCCTCCCGATTGCGACGGCGTTCCTCCAGCCGGTGGAGTTTCGGCATCCACAGCAAGGGAACCCTGTCTCAAAGGGCGCGCCGGACACCACACCACCCCGGCCCGCACCGGCTCCCGTTCGGACACCGGCCGCACCCGTTCGCGCTCCGCCGCGCGACACGTCACCCGCCAGGCGGGATACGTTGCCCCGCGCGGTGGACACCAGTCGCACCCGGCCCGACACCGTGCCCGCGAAGCCGGACACGAATGGCACCCCACACTAAGCCGTACGCCAACATCCTCGAGACGATCGGCTGGACGCCCCTGATCCAGCTGAACCGGGTCACGCAGGGTATCCGCACGCCGGTCTACGCCAAGGCGGAGTTCTTCAACCCCGGTGGCTCAGTGAAGGACCGGATCGGGTTGGCGATGATCGAGGCGGCCGAGCGTGAGGGGCGCTTGAAGCCGGGCGGCCTGATTGTGGAAGCGACCTCGGGGAACACAGGCGTAGGGCTCGCGCTCGCGGCGGCCGTGAAGGGCTACCGCTGCGTCTTCACGATGCCGGACAAGATGTCGCAGGAAAAGGCGCGGCTGCTGCGCGCGCTCGGCGCCGAGGTGATCATCACGCCGACCGCGGTGCCGCCCGATCATCCCGAGAATTACATCATGAAAGGCCGGGCGATCGCGGCGGCGCACCCGAACGCGATCTTCGCCGACCAGCATTACAATCCGGTCAATCCCGAAGTGCACTACCGCACGACCGGCCCCGAGCTGTGGGAGCAGACGGCGGGGAGAATCACCCATTTCGTATGCGCGCCCGGGACCGGCGGGACGGTGAGCGGCGCCGGGCGATTCCTCAAAGAGAAGAACCCGCGGGTGCGCATCGTGGCGGGCGATCCCGCCGGCTCGATCTACACAGAGTACGCACGCACGCACCGGAAGACCGAAGGCCATCCCTACAAGGTCGAGGGGATCGGCGGGGATAAGCTGCCGACGTCACTCCACTGGGACGTGATCGACGAGTGGATCACGGTGTCCGACAAGGATGCGATGCTCATGGCGCGGCGCCTGGCCAAGGAGGAAGCGCTGTTCGCCGGTGGCTCGACAGGTGTCAATGTCGTGGCGGCGCTCGACGTGGCGCGCCGGATCAACGATCCCGAGGCGTTCGTAGTCACCGTGCTCGCCGACACCGGTGAGCGCTACTTGTCAAAGGTCTTCAACGACGAGTGGCTGCGCGAGAACCAAATCCTCGAGGCGGAGCGGGTTTCCGTCGCGGCGCTGCTCGACGCCCGCAACTCGGGGGCGCCGCCGCTCATCTCCGTCGGCCCCACGGGGACCGTGCGACAGGCCTTGAACTTGATGAGCACGTACAACGTGTCCCAGCTCCCGGTGCTCGATGGCGGCGACGGCGTGGGCGCGGTCTCCGAGCAGGTGCTGATGGCCCGGGCGCTCGAGGACCCGGCGACGCTCGACCGACCCGTGCAGGACGTGATGGATGGACCGTTCCCGGTGGTCGACGCGGATCTGCCGGTGGAGCGGTTAACCACGCTGCTCTCCCGCGAGACGCCGGCGGCGCTCGTCCGGCGGGACGGCAGGATCGCGGGGATCGTCACCCGCTACGACGTGCTCCACAAGCTCGCTGGGATCCGCTGATGCGGATCACGGTGATCACGGGCGGCGCGACGGCCGAGCGCACCGTCGCGTTCGCCGGCGCCGCCCAAATCGTGGAGGCGCTGCGAGGGCGGGGGCATGCGGTCGCCGTCGTGGACACGGTCAACGGGCTCCTGTCCTCGGCCGAGGAGGCACGGCTCCTCACGACCGCGGTCGGTCGGGAACCTCCCGCGGTGGCCGAGCTGGACGAGCGCGAGCGCGTCATGCTTTCGAACGGGCTCGCCGCCCTCGCGCCGGTTCGCGGCGCTGACGTGCTGCTCCTGTGCGTGCACGCCGGGCGGGGCGAGGGGGGGACTCTCCAGGCGGTCCTCGACGTCATCGGCGTGCCCTACACGGGGAGCGGCGCCCTCGCGAGCGCGCTGGCAATGGACAAGGATCTCTCGAAACGACTGTTTCGGGCGGCCGGCGTTCCCGTCCCGGCCTGGTTCATGGCGCCGGTCGCCGCGGCGGACGTCACGACGGGGCTGGGTTGGCCGGTGGTCGTGAAGCCCTCCCGGATGGGCTCGTCTGTGGGGATGACCCTGGTCACGAACGCCCGCGGTCTGGACGCCGCCGTGGCGCTCGCCCGGGCGTACGACGTGGAGGTGATGGCCGAACAGTTCATCCGCGGGCGGGAGTTGACGGTCGGGATCCTCGGCGACGTGCCGCTGCCGGTGGGCGAGATCATTCCGAAGCACGAGCTCTTCGATTACGAGTGCAAGTATACGCCGGGCATGTCCGAGGAGATTTTCCCGGCAAAGCTGGACACGACGCTGACACGGCAGCTGCAAGAGCTGGCGCTCGCGGCGCATCGGGCGCTCAAGCTCGGCGGGTACTCGCGCGTCGACTTCCGGTTGAGCCCCGAGGGCGACATCTTTTGCCTGGAGGCGAACACGCTTCCCGGCATGACGCGAACCAGCCTCCTCCCGCAGGCCGCTCGGGCCGCGGGCATCGAGTTCCCGGAGCTGTGCGAGCGCATCTGCCGACTGGCCGGGAACCCGGGGAGCGCGCGCGGGGGATAACTACCGGATGGGCCCGCAGCGGATATTCGGCATGACGCCATGGGTGCGGCGCTTGATCGTCGCCAACCTGGTCGTCTTCCTGCTTCAACTGACGATCTTCGTGAACCCGTGGTTTGCGGGGACGTTCGGTTTTGTTCCCCTCGACGCGTTGGCGCGACCGTGGACGTTCCTCACGTACATGTTCCTCCACGCCAATTTCCTGCACCTCGCCGTGAACCTGCTGGCGCTGTTCGTGTTCGGGCCGCAGGTCGAGGAGCGGATGGGCGGCGGGCCATTTCTGGGATACTACCTGTTGTGCGGACTCGGGGGAGCTGGGCTGTCGTTCGTCCTGATGCAGTTCCGGCCCGTGACCTTGGTGATCGGCGCGTCGGCCGCCGTGTACGGCGTCCTCCTCGCGTTCGCCTGGGCGTCGCCGAATGAGCCGATCAACGTGTTCCCACTTCCCGAGCCGGTGCCGGCCAAGTGGCTCGTGACGTTTATCGTGGCGGTGTCACTCGTGCTCGCCTTGCTTCCGACGAGCGACGGCGTCGCGCATCTCGCGCACCTCGGCGGGTTCGCGACCGGGTTTGTGTATCTGAAGCTGGCCGACTGGCGGCTGGGGCGCGCGGAGCGGCATCTGCGCCGGGCGTCGCAGCCGAGCGTGTTGGTGCACCCCGGGCGTGCGGCGCGGGCAAGCGACGCGCCGAAGCGCGGCCGGGTCGAGCGCGACCCGGCGCAGGCGGAGATCGACCGCGTGCTCGACAAGATCTCAGCCCGCGGCATCGACAGCCTGACGCCCGCCGAACGGCGGTTCCTGGCCGAGATGAGCCGCAAGATGCGCGATCATACCTGAGGTCCGCCCTACCCGCACGGCACGCACCGAAAAAGTCAAGGCACCGAGGCGCGGGCGCGCGCTTGTCTCCGGCGCGGCCGATTCCCAAATTGGGGCCGGCCGACTCCATGCTCGTCAACCTCGTGCCGGAGTTCCTCGCGGTCCTCGCCGCGCCCGACCCCCTCGCGGCGTACCACGACTATCTCGAGCGTCACCGGCCGGTGCTGCACAGCTACTGGCACAACTACGTCCTCGATCCGACTTCGCCACACGCCGAACAGGTGATCGCCGCAGCCCTGCGGGCCGACCGCACCGATCTCGACCGGCTGCTCGAGGACGTAGACGTGGCCGCGATCGCCGAAGACGCGTTGCAGCGCTCGCTCGAGCAGCTCGAGGCCGATTGTCCGGTCGACCTGTACCTCATGGTTGGCGTCGGCGGCGCGAACGCGGGAGAGCTGGTCGTCGGCGGTCGCGGCATCGCGTTCGTCTCGCTCGAGCACTTCACCGGTCGCGCCAACCCGCAGACGTTTGGCATGGGGCTCGCACCGCACCTGCTCGCGCTATGGATCGCGCACGAGGTGGCGCACGCCGTCCGCTACACGTCACCGACGAGCCGGGCGGACCTGAAGCGGCTCGTGGCAGACTTGCGCGGCCACTATGACTATTGGGACTCGGGGAGTCGGGCATCGCTGCGCGAGCTGCTCACGAACGAGGGTGCGGCGGTGGCCACTGCGCAGGCGGTCGCGCCCGGGTTCGAGCCGTGGGAGTACTTCGGCTACACGCGGCGGCAGTATCGCCGCCTTCGAGAGCTCGACGCGTTCTTGCGGCGCACGGCGGCCCCCCTCCTCGATGCGACGGGCCTCGGCTTGCGGCTGCGGTTTCTGTCCGGCGGGCTGAGCCCAGCCGCGCGCCTAATGGGTGGCAAAGTCCTGCCGGAGCGCTCGGGGTACTACCTCGGCCTGCGGTTGGTGGAGAGCTACCTCGCCGAGCGGGGGCTCGCCTCCACCGCGCGCGCGGCCGCCACGGAATTCAAGACGGCGGAAGAGCGGGCGCTGGGAATTCAGAGCGCATGAAGGCGCGATCCCGCGCGGAGCGACGCAGCAATCGCTCGCTGCGCGAAGTGCTGGACGATCTGCTCACGCATACGCGGGAGATCGCTCGACGCGCGAAGGAGATGTCGCCTGCGGAACTCGACTACGCGCAGCAGCGCCTCGAATGGTTGGCGGACGAAGTGTGGCGTCTCTCGACCGGCGGGCCGCCTCCGGGATAACCCCGAAAACGCACGTATTCCCAACGACTGCGCGGTCTTGACACCCGTGGGAGCGGCGGGCAGGTTAGCACCCCATCGATACGGTTCCGTAGGAGCTACCCGCAGACGCGGGACGGCGTGGCCCTCCACACCCTCTGACCACGCTGCTCTCACACCGCATTCGTGACGGCCGGCAGGTGAACTCGTGGACCCCATCCGGATCGGGAGGTAGTTATGGCAGCGGATTTCTTTATTGGTGAGTCGCTGGTAGGCGACGGGAACGAGATCGCCCACATCGACCTGATCATCGGGTCGAAGTCGGGGCACGCGGGGCAGGCGTTCGTCAACACGTTGTCGAACAACACCGACGGCTTCACCAAGCTGCTCGCCGTCGTCACGCCCAACCTGCCCGCGAAACCCGACACGCTCCTATTCAACAAGGTCACGATCAAGAACGCCACGCAGGCCGTGCAGATGTTCGGCCCGGCGCAGGCGGCGGTGGCGCGCGCGGTGGTGGACAGCGTCTCCTCGGGCGTCATCCCGCGGGACAAGGTAGACGACTACTGCATCCTGGTGGGCGTCTTCATCCACTGGCAGGCGAAGGTCGACAAGAAGATCTACGACTTCAACTATCGGGCGGTGAAGGAATCGATCGAGCGCGCCCTCAAGGGGCAGCCCAAGGTCGACCAAGTGATCTCCCAGGCCAAGACGGCGTCGCATCCGTTCGCCGGCGGCGCGGACAAGGGCTGATCGTTCCGGCAGGTCGCCTCTAGTCCCACGTCGAGGGGCGGGCTGCCGCCCCTCGACTGCTTTTCGGGCCCTGCGCACGCTCATCGTGGAGCATGAACCTGATGCGTAAGCTTCTGCTGCAGCTCGACAGCTCCCGGCTGCCGAGCGTCTTCGATCAAGTCGTGGCATATGACGCGGCCGCCGATCAAGTGATGAGCTACGGCGGGGTGACCGAACCCGACGTCCGTGACTTGATCCTCGGCTGCCTCTTCACGCGCGGCCCGAAAGACCTTCACAACACGGCCGTTTGGATCGGCGGCAGCAACATGGCGGCCGGCGAGCAGCTGCTGGCGCTGGCCGTGGATTCCATGTTTTCGCCGTTCAAGGTGTCGGTGATGCTCGACTCGAACGGGTCGAACACGACCGCGGTCGCGGCCGTCGTGAAGATCGAGCAGGTCGTCGGCGACGTGAAAGGCAGGAAGGTCGTGGTGTTGGGGGGCACGGGCCCGGTCGGCCAGCGGGCCGCCGGGCTCCTCGCCAAGGCCGGCGCGCGCGTCACGCTCACGTCCCGGAGGCCCGAGCAGGGAGAGAAGTCGCGCCAGTTCATCAACGCGCGGTTCGCCGTTCAGGTCGAGAGCGCGACTGTGGCGGACGCGGCACAGCTGCCGCGGATGCTCGAAGGAGTGGAGATCCTCCTCAACGCCGGGGCGGCGGGGGTCCAGATGGTGTCGAAGGCGGCCTGGACTACGGTGAAAACGCTCAAGGTTGCCGTGGACTTGAACGCCGTTCCGCCGCTCGGGATCGAAGGCGTGGAGGTGAACGATGCGGGCGTCGTGAAGGAAGGCATCACAGTGTTCGGCGCCTTCGGCATCGGGAACTTCAAGACCAAGCTGCACAAGGCGTGCATTGCGCGCCTGTTCGAGCGCAACGACCTCGTGCTGGACGCCGAGACCATCGCCGACGTCGCGCGGGAGTTGCTGGCGCCGAAGTCGTGAGCCGATGCCCCGCGTCGTCGGCATCGATCCGGGGACGGTGAGCATCGATCTCTGCGGCCTGGACGACGCCCGCGTGTTCCTCGACCATTCCTGGCCTACCGCGGAGGCGCTAGCCGATCCTGCGGGCTTCATCGCCCGCCTCGAGGCCGCCGGCCCGCTCGACCTCGTGGCCGGGCCGTCGGGCTACGGGCTCCCCCTCATGCAGGCCAAGGACGCGAGCGAGGAAGACCTGCGCCTGGCGTTCCTCGCGCCACCCGGGGAGTCAGGCGGCGTCGGCGGCCTCCGCGCCCTGGTCCGAGCCCTCGCGCGGTCCGCGCTGCCGGTCGTCCTCACACCCGGCGTGGCGCACCTTCCGACCGTGCCGGCGTCTCGCAAGGTCAATCGGGTCGACCTCGGGACCGCCGACAAGGTGTGCGCGGCGGCCCTCGCGATCGTCGAGCACGCCCGCCAGTTCGGGTGCCCGCTCACGAACGTATCGCTCGTCCTGCTCGAGCTGGGAGGCGCCTTCACGGCCGCCGTCGCCGTGGCGGGCGGGAGGATCGTGGACGGCGTGGGTGGGACCAGCGGGCCGCTCGGCTTTCGCGCGGCCGGCGCACTCGACGGCGAGGTCGCGTTCCTCGCGAGTGAAGTGCCGAAGGCGATGCTGTTTCGGGGCGGTGCGGCGGCGGTCGCCGGGTGGGATGAGTCGGATGCGTCGCCGGACCGATTCGCTCATCCGAGCACACCGGCGGAAGAGGTCGCATGGGAGGCGTTCGTCGAAAGCGCGGTGAAAGCAGCGCTCGCCCTCAGCGCGTCGGTCCCCTCTCCCAAGGAATTCGTGCTCTCGGGTCGCCTGGCACACGTTGAAGCGGTCGGCCACGCCATCCGTCAGCGGCTCGGCCTCTTCGCACCGACACGGTTGCTCAAGGGCTTCGCGCGGACGGCCAAGCAGGGGGCGCAGGGAGCGGCGCTCATCGCCGACGGGCTCGCCGGCGGCGCCAATCGCGAGCTGGTTGAGCTGCTCGCAATCCGCGAAGCGCGGGGCACCGTCCTGGACCACCTCTACGTCATCCCGCGCGAGCAGGCCCGCCGCCGCCTGGGGCTGTCGTGACGCGCGTGCTCATCGTCGGTGTGTCCACGCGAGGACTGGCCGAGTCCGCCGCGCGGGCGGGCTACGAGGTCGTGGCCATCGACGGGTTCGGAGATCTGGATCTGCGGATCCACGCACGGACAGTGAATGTGGCGCGGGTGGATGGCCGGTTCAGCATCCCTACCGCTCTCGCCGCAGCTCGAGAGGTGCGGCGCGACGTCACGTGTTACGTGGCGAGCTTCGAGAACCACCCCCTGGCCGTGGAAGCGCTCGCAGGTGCGTCCCCCCTGTGGGGGAACGCACCGGCCGTGCTGACCCGAGTCCGTGACCCCGAGCAGCTCGCGCGGGCGCTGGCCGCGCGCGGCCTGCCCACACCGGCCGTCCGTCCGGCGGTTCCGTCGCGGAAAGCCGGTCGCCGTTGGCTCGTGAAGCGGCGGGCTTCTGGAGGCGGGTCAGGGATCGTCACCTGGCGGCCGGGCGGCCGTATCCCGAATGGCAGCTACCTGCAGGAGCGCGTGGCGGGTGTCCCGGGGTCGGTGGTGTTCGCGGCGGATGGGCGAACGGCGGTCCCCCTCGGTATCTCACGGGCGCTTGCCGGACATCCCGCCTTCGGTGCGACGGGGTTCAAGTACTGCGGCAACATCCTGCTCGACCCCGGAGAGCCGCTGTTCGAGCATGCCTGTCGACTCGCCGCGGCCGTCACGGCCGAGTTCGGCCTCGTGGGTGTGAACGGCGTGGACTTCGTGGCGGCGCATGGCGTCCCGTTCGCGATCGAGGTCAACCCGCGCTACACCGCCTCGATGGAGCTCGTCGAGCGGGCGTACGGCATATCGATCTTCGAAACCCACGCGCGTGCATGCGCAGGATCGCTGCCCGAGCTCTCTGTGCCCCGCCACGCAGTGGAAACGCGGGGAAAGGCTGTCGTGTATGCGCGCCGGAGGGTCACCCCGTTGGACACGGAGCGCTGGCTCGCGGACCCGGACCTGCGGGACGTGCCCGTCGCCGGCGAGCCGATCGCGCCGGGCCATCCGATTTGCACGATCTTCGCCTGCGAGCGAGACCCCGAGCGGTGTATCGTTGCCCTCGCGCGGCGGGCGGCCGGGCTGTACCGCACGCTCGAGCGCCGCGAGGCACGCACCGCATGACCAAGCGCACGATCGAGCACGTCACCTGCCTCGGGTGCGGGTGCGCCTGCGACGACATCGGCGTCGTTGTAACGCGGGGCCGCATCACCGGAACAAACAATGCCTGCGCGCTCGGCGCGGCTTGGTTCGGTGACGGTGCGGTGCCCGCGGAGATCCGCGTCGATGGTCGAGCGGCAACGCTCAATCAGGCGATCGACAAGGCAGCAGCGTTACTGGCGGGGGCGAAGCGCCCGCTGGTCTACATCGCGGGAGACGTGTCGTGCGAAGCGCAACGCGAAGCGGTCGCCATCGGGGACCGACTCCGCGCCGCGGTGGACAGCTTGGCTGCGACGGCCGCGGGCGCGGTACTCGCCGCTCAGCGCCGCGGCCGGGCGACGGCCACACTCGGCGAAATACGCCAGCGGGCCGATTTCATCGTCTTCTGGGGAGTTGACGCGGCGGAGCGCTATCCGCGGTTCGCGTCGCGATACACCACTGGGCCGTCCAAGCACGAAAAACGTGTGGTCGTGGCCGTGGATGTCGGCGCGAGCCACGGACCGAAGGACGCAGACCTCCGCGTGACACTTGCCGTGGCCGACGAAGTCGACGCCCTCGGGGTGATGCGGGCAACAGTGGGGGGGCGCGAGGTGGATGCCGGTGGGTTCGGGCCCGCCGTCAATCTTGCCCTCCGCATGATGCAGGCTCGCTACGTGGCGATCATAGCGGACGGGGAGCCCGGACCTTCGACCGCCACCATCGATCCGGACCGAGCGGAAGCGCTGGTCACGCTCGCCCAGGCGCTAAACGGTCCGACGCGGTGTGCTCTCTCCACGCTACGCGGCGGGGGCAACCGTTCGGGGGCGGATGCAGTGCTCACGTGGCAGACGGGATTCCCCTTCGCCGTGGACTTCGCCGAGGGTACTCCACGCTATCGTCCGGCCGCTGGGGCTCACGTGCTCTTCGCCGGCGACGAGATCGATGCCGCGCTCGTCGTCGGCGCTCCCGCGACCTTGCCCCAACCGGTTGCCGAGGGGCTCAGTGGAAAAGCCGTCGCGGTCGTGGGACCACGGGCCAGCGCGGCGACGTTTCGACCTGAGGTGGCGATCGACACGGGGGTAGCGGGCATCCATGAGGGAGGGACCGCGTTCCGCATGGACGACGTCCCGCTGCCGCTACGGGCGTCGCTCGACGGGCCTGAGCCCGCACTGCACGTCGTCCGAGCCATTCGAGAGCGGCTGGGCAAGAGAGGCGCCGATGACTAACCCGGCGCGGCTCCGCGTCGCGGGCGGCACCGTCTACGATCCGGCGAACGGCGTGGACGGCGTGGTGCGCGACGTCTGTATCGACGGCGGGCGCATCGTTTCCGAGCTCCCGAGCGACGCCCCGCGGCTCGACGCCCGTGGCATGGTCGTCATGCCCGGCGGCGTGGACATCCACTCACACGTCGCCGGGCCGAGCGTGAACCAGACGCGCCGGCTACTGGCGGAGGACCACGCCGGGGACGCGGTGCGCGCTCCTCGGCTCGAGGACGGGACCCTCGGGCGGTCCGGGGTGGGCGGCACCGTGCCGACCACGTTCGCGACCGGGTATCGCTACGCGGGTCTCGGCTACACCACGGCACTGGAGGCGGCGGTGGCGCCGCTCGGGGCGCGACACGCGCACGCAGAGCTCGACGACACGCCGATCCTCGACGCAGGTTTTTTCGTCCTGCTCGGCAACGACGACTATCTGCTCCGGCAGATCGCAGCGGGCGAGACCGACCGGGCGCGCGACTACGCGGCCTGGTTGCTCGGCGTCACCCGCGGATACGCCATCAAGATCGTCAATCCCGGAGGTGTCGCCGTCTGGAAGAGCGGCGGACACGGAGGGCGACGCAACGTGGCCGGCTTGGACGACCCCGTAGGATCGAGTGTCGTCACCCCGCGGAAGATCCTGGAGACGCTCGGCGCCGCCGCGAACGCGCTCGCCCTGCCCCACCCGGTGCACGTCCACTGCAACAACCTCGGCCAGCCGGGCAACTATACGACGACGCTCGAGAGCATGAAGGCGCTCGAGGGGCAGCGCGCGCATTTCACTCATCTCCAGTTCCACAGTTACGGGGGCGAGCGAGGCAAGCCGTGGCAGTCGGCCGCGCGCGAGGTGATCGACTACGTGAACGCGCATGCCGAGACGAGCGTCGACGTGGGGCAGGTGATGTTCGGGCCCGCGGCGACGGTCACGGCGGACAGCCCGGTCGAGTACCTGCTCGCCGCAAGCTCGGGGCGCAAGTGGGTCAACGTGGACATCGAGCTCGAGTCGGGGTGCGGCATCGTGCCGTACACCTACAAGGAACAGGCCGCCGTTGCCGCGTTGCAGTGGGCCGTGGGGCTCGAGCTGTTCCTGCTCGCGAAGGATCCGTGGCGCGTCGTCCTCTCGACCGATCACCCCAACGGCGGGACGTTTCTGTCATATCCGGAGCTGATCCGCCTTCTCATGGATCGATCGTACCGGGACGAGCGGTTGAAGCGCGTGAACCAGAAGCTGCTCGGAGGCAGCGCCCTGCTGGATGGACTGTCGCGTGAATACACGCTACGGGAGATCGCGATCGTGACGCGGGCGGGTCCGGCGCGTCTGCTGGGGCTGGCGAACAAGGGACACCTGGGGCCGGGGGCTGACGCGGACGTCACCATCTATACGAGCGACGACGATCGGGCGAAGATGTTCGCTACGCCGCGCTACGTGCTCAAGGGTGGCTCGCTCGTGGTCGATGAGGGGCAGCTGCGACGCGCGCCGGCGGGGCGGCGACTCTCGGTGACGCCCAAATACGACACCGCCGTTACCAAGGATTTGCGACGGTTCTTTGACCTGCATGCCACCGTCTCGTTCGAGAACTACGGCGCGGAGCCGGTGGCGTGAAGATCAACGGCGTCGCGATCGAGGACACGTTCGCCGAAGCGTTCACGATGCGGGTCGCGCGGATCGTGATCACCGGACGAACCGCCAAATGGGCTCGAGAAGCGGCCCTCAAGATGACCGGATTCGCCACGTCCGTCATTGGCTGCAAGTGCGAAGCAGGGATCGAGCGCGACATCGCGCCGACGGAGGCGCCCGACGGGCGGCCCGGCGTGAGCGTCCTGTTCCTCACGATGGATAAGGAGAGTCTGCCGCAACAGCTCATCGTCCGGCTGGGGCAGACGGTGCTGACCTGCCCCACCACCGCCTGCTTCGACGGACTTCCCGAGGCGCCGGATCGGCTCATGGTCGGCAAGGCGCTGCGGGTGTTCGGGGACGGGTTCCAGGCGAGCAAGGTGATCGGAGGAAAGCGCTACTGGCGGATTCCCGTCATGGAAGGCGAATTCCTGATCGAGGAGACGTTCGGGATGCAGAAGGGTGTGGGTGGCGGCAATTTCCTGATCCTCGCGGAGGACGCCGATCATGCGCTCGAGGCAGCCGAGGCCGCGGTGGAGGCGATGACGGGCCACCCCGGCGTCATTCTGCCGTTCCCCGGCGGCGTGGTGCGGAGCGGGAGCAAGGTGGGCTCAAAGCGCTACAAGAGCATGGTCGCCACGACGAACGACGCGTTCGACCCAACACTCCGCGCCGTGACCGCCTCCCAGGTCCCCGAGGGCGTGAACAGCGTGCTCGAGATCGTGCTCGACGGAACCGACGGGCGATCGATCGAGTCGGCGATGCGCGTCGGGATCCGTGCAGCCTGCCGCCCTGGCGTACGGGCGATCAGCGCCGGGAACTACGGCGGCAAGCTCGGCCCGCACCACTTTTCCCTGCGAAAGATCCTCGCATGAGCGACGCGGTCGTGCTATCGCTCGGCTCGGCGCTCGACCACCGGCTCGTGGCCGACTGCATCGTGCCGGACCGGTTCTCGGCACTTACGACGAAGGAGATCGGCACGCTGCGGGTGACGTACGGCGGGCGCGCAGCGCACATAGCCGACTTTTTCAAGGTGACGGGAGAACGATCCGCCAGCGTCCGCGTCGAGGGCGAACTGGAGCAGGTGGAGAGCATTGGCGCGGGGATGGCCGGCGGCGACGTGGTGATCGAGGGGTCCGCGGGACGAGACCTGGGCATGGCGATGGCGGGAGGGCGAATCGACGTGCGGGGCGGAGCAGGAGATAACGCGGGCGGCGCGCGCCCAGGCGCCGCGAAGGGGATGACCGGCGGGGAGATCATCGTCCGGGGAACCGTCGGCGATGATGCGGGCGCCCGCATGCGCCGCGGTTTGCTGGTGGTCGTGGGGGACGGGGGACGAGGGACCGGTCGCGGAATGATTGCGGGAACGGTCGTGCTGTTCGGGAAAACGGGGCCAGGCGCCGGGCGATTCAACAAGCGGGGATCGATCGTGGCGCTCGGGACGATCGAGCGGCCCGCCACCTTCCGCTACGCGTGCACCTATCGCCCACCGCACGTGGCCATGCTGCTCGCGTACCTTCGGACGCGCGCCGGCGTCCCGGTGTCCGATCGCCAGATCGCCGGACGCTACGAGCGGTACTCCGGAGACATGGCCGAACTCGGCAAGGGGGAGATCCTCCAATGGGCGGGGGCGTGAGCGACTCCGGCCTGGGCCTGAACGAGCGGGCGTGGCAGCTTGCCGAAGACGTGGCGGCGAACGCCGAGGTATTGCGTGTCGCCGTGCGCACGCTCCCGGGGGGAGCACGCGTGATCGACGCGGGGATCGACATGCCGGGCGGTTACGGGGCCGGGCTCGCGCTCGCCAGGATCTGCATGGGGGGGCTCGGCCACATCGACTACGTGCCCACCGTGATCGGGCCTGACATGTGGCCCGGTGTGCGCGTGTGGACGGACCATCCGGCGGTGAGCTGTATGGCGTCCCAGTACGCCGGATGGGCGATCCAGGTCGGCAAGTACTTCGCGATGGGGTCGGGGCCGCTGCGCGCGCACGCGCGCGTGGAGAAGGAACTGTTTCACAAGCTGGGCTACGCGGAATCCGCGAAGCGCGGCGTGCTAGTGCTCGAGACCCGCGCCGCCCCGACGGACGAGGTGGCCGCGTGGGTAGGGCAAAAGGCCGCGCTCGTCCCTTCACAGCTCGTCTTCGTGGCGGCGCCCACAGCGAGTCTCGCCGGCGGAGTGCAGATCGCCGCGCGCATCCTGGAGACGGGTCTGCACAAGATGGATACGCTCGGGTTCGATGTCACCAAGATCGTGAGCGGGATCGGCGTGGCGCCTCTTCCGCCGGTGGCAAAGAACGACCTCCGCGCGATCGGGCGCACCAACGACAGCATCCTGTACGGCGGACGGGCGCGCTACACGGTGAACGCGGACGACGCCGAGCTCGCCGAGCTGGTCCCCAAGATCCCCGCTGCGGCGTCCAAGGACTACGGCACGCCGTTCTACGACGTCTTCAAGCGCTACGACGGTGATTTCTACGAGATCGATCCGCTGCTCTTCAGCCCCGCCGAGGTGTGGCTGACGAGCGTGCAGAGCGGGAAGACGTACCACGCGGGACATCTGAACCCCGACGTGTTGCGCGCATCGTTGGTCGAAATGTGACCCTCAATCAGGAGCCCCACATGCGTTCGTTCTGCTACGTCTCTCTCACCGTCCTCGTCGCGGGAGCCTGCTCGGCACCCAAGGAGAAGGCCGCCGGGCCCGCCGCCCCACCCGGTGTGCAATGGACGGTCGTGGTGCTGTACAACCAGCCAAAAGACACGGCGGCGTTCGAGAAGTACTACGCGGAGAAACACGTGCCGCTGTTCGCGGCCCATGCGCAGGAAATCGGGGTCACGCGCGCTGAGCTGGTCAGGTTCTCCCCGGGGGCGGACGGCAAGCCAGCCGCCATTTATCGGGAGGCCGACCTTCGATGGGACTCCAAGGCAGCCCGCGATCGAGGGATGGCCACAACGGGGTTCAAGGCCGTCGCGGGGGATATCCCGACCTTCGCCACGGGGGGATTTACCGTGCTGCTCGGGACTAAGACGAACTAGGTACCGTGCGGGTAGCGATCCTCGCCGCGCGGCAGGGTTGGCACACCGACCAGCTCTGCCGCGCGCTCGCCGCTGGGGGACACGAGGGGCGGGTGCTCCCCTACGAGGCGCTCGTCGGCCGGTTTGGCGATGGCGGAGCCAGCTTCACGGCCGCCGGCGAGGAGCTCGCGTCGTCCGGTGCGGTCCTGGCGCGCATCATTCCCGCCGGATCCCTGGAGCAGATCGTCTTCCGAGTGGACGCGCTGCACGCGCTCGAAGAACGCGGCGTGCTCGTCGTCAACTCTCCGCACACCATCGAGCGAACCGTCGACAAGCTCTGGACCACCGCGCTCCTCGCGGGCGCCGGATTGCGGGTGCCCGAGACGGTCGTGTGCGAGCGCCCCGACGACGCGATGGCGGCGTTCCACTCGCTCGGCGGGGATGCGATCGTGAAGCCTTTGTTCGGCTCGATGGGTCTCGGGATGGTGCGCGTGAGCGACGAGGACATGGCGTTCCGCGTGTTTCGAACGCTCGAGACGTTGCGAGGCGTATACTACGTTCAGCGCGCCATCGACCACGCCGGCTGTGACCTCCGGGTGTTCGTGGTGGGCGGGCGCGTGCTCGGCGCAATCGAGCGCACCGCGCCCGGGTGGAAGACGAATCTGGCCCGCGGCGGGCGGGCACGAAGCGTACCGCTCGACGAGCAGTACGCGGAGCTCGCTCTCGCCGCTGCCCGGGCGGTCGCCGCCGATTACGCGGGCGTCGATCTCCTCCCCGCGCGCGACGGAACGGTCTATGTCGTCGAGGTGAACGGGATCCCGGGGTGGCGCGGGCTGCAGGAAGCAACGTCGAGCGACGTCGCCGCCGCAATCGTCGAGCATCTACTCGGCCGCCTGGCGGGCCGGTGACCTCGACCCCAGCACCGCGCGCGGCCACCGTGGCGGCCCAGCTCGCCTGCCTGCTGGAGGTGAGCACCCCCAAGCCCGGCAATGTCTCACCCGTGATGGCCTTCCGCGACGCCACCTACGAAGACTTTCTCGCAAGCGCGGTCGCTATCGGCCCAGCCTTCGCGGCCGCGGGCGAGCGCCCGCTGGGCGCCACGATTCGAGGGGCGGTCGAGGCTACCACGCGTTGGGCACCGTCCAACACCAACCTCGGCCTCGTCCTCTTGCTCGCGCCGCTCGCCCGCGCCGCGCTCCGGCCCGGGCACGAGCCGTTGCGGGCCCGCGTCGCCGCCACCCTTGCTGAAACGACGGTCGCGGACGCCGCTGACGTCTATGCCGCCATCCGACTCGCGGCGCCCGGCGGGTTGGGCCGCGCGGCCGAGCAGGACGTGGCTCACCCACCGACCGCTAGCCTGCGAGCCGTCATGACGTTGGCAGCGGACCGCGACGCCGTCGCTCGCGAGTACGCGACCGACTTCGCGACCACGTTCGAGAAGGGGGCGCCGGCCCTGGGCCGCGCGCGAGCTGATGGGCTATCCTGGCGCGATGCCGTGGTCGAGGTTTATCTCACGTTGCTCGCGGCCGCACCGGACACGCTGATCGCGCGCAAGCTGGGCGCGGAGGCGGCGGCCTCCGTGCAACGGCGTGCGCGCGCCACGATCGACGCCGGTGGTGTCCGCACGGCGCCCGGGCGGGACGCAGTGGCCGCACTCGACCACGCGCTGCGGGACGAGGCGAACACGCTGAACCCGGGGGCTACCGCTGACCTGACGGCCGCGGCGATCTACGTCGTCCTGCTCGAAGGTGGTTGGCCCGACGCGGGAAGGGGGAGGCATGGCCGAGCGTAAAGAGTTCAAGGTGACAGTCACGAAGGACAACCACGTCTTCGCCGCGGCGCACTTCATCACGTTCCCCGGGCACCGATGCGAGCGCCTGCACGGCCACAACTATCGCACCCACGTCGTGGTCGAAGGCGGACTCGACCCCGAGGCGTTCTACGTGCTCGACTTTTCCATGCTGAAGCAGCTCATGAAGCGGCTCACGGATGAAATCGATCACAAAGTGCTGCTCCCGCTGGAAAACCCGAAGATCCAAGTCCGTGAGGAAGGCGAGACCGTGAGCGTCGCCGTGGCGGGGAGGCCCCGCTACGTGTTCCCGCGCATCGACTGCGCGCTTCTGCCCGTCCCCAACACGACCGTGGAAATGCTCGCACAGTACCTCGCCGGCCGCGTGCGCCGGGAGCTCGCGGCGTCGGGGGGAGTGGCCCTACGCGCGGTCGAGGTTGAAGTCGAGGAGAATTTCGGCCAATCGGCCACCTATCGGGAGTCGCTCGAGTGACCGCGCCGCCGCACAACGGAAAGGTCGCGCGGGGAGAGAGAGCCGTTGTGCAGGGCCGTTCCGACGAGCGCAGCATCGAGCCCGACGTCGACGAGCTGCTCAAGCTGGCGCACCGTGGCCACGCCGCCCCCGGCGAGCAGTTCCACATCCGGGTGGGCATGGCGGAGGTCCTCGAGCAGCGCGACGTCCGCGCCTCGCCCGCTCCCGACGCGCGCCACATCGAGCACGAGCAACGCCGAGGCGCCGGCAGCGATCGCGGCGCGCGCCAGATCGACGGGCGTGCCTCGCGGCCCGGACGCGTTCAGGGGTTGGCCGTTCCGCAGGTCGAGGGAGAAGATCACCCCGGCGGGGCTAACCGCCCGGGTCACCGCCGCCAGGGCCTCAAACGACGGCAGCGTTTCGAGCCCCACGACCAGCCGCTGGACCCCGTCGGCGAGGAGATCTCGGGCCCGCGCCGGGGTCGCCACGCCCGCATCGACGAGCAAGCGGCCCCCCAGCGTCGCGAGGTCCCGCAGCCCTTCAGACTGGACGGGCCCACCAGCGAGGGCATCGAGGTCGGCCACGTACCATTCATCGCAACCGAGCACGTCGCGGTACGCACCCGCCAAGGCTCGCGCGTCGCCTACGGTAGGAACGAGCCTGGAGCGGACGGGCACATACGTATCCCGCTGGCCGCCACGCCCCGAAACCGCCTGCCTTCGGGCGAGGTCGAGCACCGGGATTACCCGCACCGCGGTCCTCCCGACCCGCCGCGCACATGAGCAGCGTGCTCGGCTGGGACGTCGGTGGCGTGAACACGAAGGCGGCGCGCGTAACGGGCGCGCGCGTCGTCGCGGCGCGGGCCGTTCCATATGAGATCCAGCGCGACCCGGCGGCGCTCGCGCCCCTCCTCGCACAGCTCGCGAGCGATCTCGCGGGGGGCGGGGGGGTTGGGGGGGGCGGCTCGGCGGATGCTCACGCCGTCACGATGACCGCAGAATTGTCCCAGCTGTTCCGCACGAAGCGCGAGGGAGTCGGGTTCGTGCTCGACGCCGTCGCTGCCGCGTTCCCTACGGCGTGCGTCCGCGTGTGGGGCGTGGACGCCCGTTGGCGTACACCGGCCGAAGCGCGCCGCGAGCCGCTCGCGGTCGCAGCGGCGAATTGGGCGGCCACTGCGTGGGTCGTCGGCCGCCTCGATCCGGATTGCCTGCTCATCGACGTAGGCTCCACCACGACGGACGTCATCCCGATCGTCGGCGGGGCGCCCGCCACTCGCAGCCGGACGGACCTGGACCGATTGCGCGAGGGGGAACTGGTATACACCGGCGCCCTGCGCACACCGGTCGAAGCGATCGTACCGACGGTGCCCGTGCGCGGCCAGGCGGTCGCCGTGTCGGCAGAGGGATTCGCCGTCGCCGGCGACGTGCACCTGTGGCGTGGAGACCTCAGGCCCGCGGACTATACGGTGTCGGCGCCGGACGGCCGCCCCGCGACTCGGGACTTCGCAGGCGAACGTCTCGCGCGCGTCGTCTGCGCAGACCGCGAGATGCTCGAGGACCACGACGTCAGCGCTATTGCCGACGCGCTGTGGGGTGCGCAGATAGCGCGGATCAGCGCTGCGGTGAACCGGCAGCGCATGCGCCACCCAGCCCTTAATCGCGCGGTGGTCACCGGGCTGGGTGAGTTTCTCGCTGCCGCGGCCGCCCGGCTCTCCGGGCTTCAGGTCATCCATCTGGCGGACACGTTCGGGCCGGCCGCGCGGCACGCTCCCGCAGCGGCCGTCGCGCTGCTCTTTCCATCATGACGCCCGACGCCCCCGCGGTGCACACGGTCGTCAAGATCGGCGGCGGGCTGCTCGGGAAGGCCGGGGCGTTCGATCTGGTCATCGAGGCGGTGACGGCGTTCGCACCGGGCCGCCGGCTTGCCATCGTCCCCGGGGGCGGGCCCTTCGCCGACGCCGTTCGTCAGATGTTCCGGCGCATACAGATCGGCGAGGACGCGGCACACTGGATGGCCGTCCTGGGGATGGACCAATATGCCCATGCACTCGCGGCCCGCATCCCGAATGCGGTGCTGGTCGACGCCGCAGATGCGATCGCCGCGGCCGTCAAGGCCGGGCGCCTGCCTGTCGTCGCTCCATATCGCTGGCTCCGCGGGGCGGATCCCCTCCCGCATTCGTGGGATGTCACGAGCGATAGCATCGCGGCCTGGATCGCGCGCGTGCTGCGCGCGCGCCGCATTGTCCTGATCAAACCGGCGGACCCTGACCGCAAGAAGCTCGTCGACGCGTACTTCGTCCGCGCCCTGCCGGCGGGCGTCGAGCACCTCATCGTCACCGCGGATGATCTGGGCCAGCTCGAGGTAGCGCTACAGGAGGGCGCCGACCCGCAGGCCGAGCGTCGGACGGGCCAGGGCGACTAGGGTCGCGACGCGCTCCGGTACCACCCGGCCCAATCTCCCGCCGATACACGCCGCACCCCTCACCCCCACCAAGTCGGCTCCGAGGTCCCGCGCGGTCGCGATATCTGAACCGGCGAGGCTGCCCGCGAGGGCAGCGAACAAGCCTGCCTCGTGTGCCGTGGCGACCCAGGCCCCCACCACCTCCGGCCGCTCGAGCGCGAACAGTGGCGCCGCCTTGTGTGCCGTATCGAACAGCACGCCGGCCGCGCCGACCTCGGACGCCACAGCCACGAGCCGCCTCGGAGCGAGTCCGTCGACGCGCTCCCAATCCGCGTACGCCACGACCACCACCAGAGCTCGACTCCCGGCGCCCTGGCGCGCCGCGGCCGCAAGCCCGCGCGCACGCGCCTCACTCTGCACACCGGCAAACCCCACTTTCACGAACGCCACGTCATGTCGTGCCGCCGAGCGTGCCCGGCGGATCACGGCCTGCCCGGTGGTGGCATCACCCAGGGCGACGCTCACGAGTCGAGACGAGCCCACGGTGCGGGCGATCGCCCCCAGCACGGCCGGCGACACGGCGCCCAACGCGCCGCGTCGAGGCTCTTTGGCGTCGATCACGTCCGCGCCACCGATGAGCGCAGCGCGCGCCTCCGCCGGTCCTCGGACGCTGACGAGAAGCCGCATTTCGGATTGCTCCCTTGTGGCCGTCCCGAAGCCGCCGGTAGGTTAGGCTTCCGGAGACGTGATGTCAAAACGAGAACTCAGCGACGCGGCGGCAGCCGCTGAAGCCCCAGTGGATGCCGCATCGACCCTCTCGCTCGGCGGCAAGGTGGTCCTCGTCACGGGAGCGTCGAGTGGCATCGGACGCGCCATCGCCCTCGCATGCGCCGACGCCGGGGCGGATGTCGCCCTCGGCTACCATACGAACGAACGCGGCGCGGCCGACGTGGCGGGGGCCATCCAAGCCGCCGGTCGCCGCGCGCACACCGCGCACGTGGACGCCGCGGACTCCGACGACGTACAGCGATTCGCTCGCGACATAGGCGCCGCGTTCGGGCGCGTCGACGTCTGGATCAACAACGCCGGCGCGGACATCCTCACCGGGCAGAACGCGACCGCCTCGCGTCTCGAGAAACTCGACCGGCTCATCGCCGTGGACCTCCGCGGCACGATCGTCGCCTCGTGGGCGGCGGTCGATTTGATGCGGCGCCAGCCCGGGGGCAGCGGCGTCATCCTCAACATGTCCTGGGACCATGTGCTCTCGGGCGGGATGAAGGGCGAATACGCGCAGCTGTTCGCCGCGGCGAAAGGCGGCATCTACTCGTTCAGCCGGACGCTCGCCCGCTCCGTCGCGCCGCAGATCCGCGTGAACGTGCTCGGTCCCGGCTGGATCGACACGGCGTACGGCAACCAGCTCGATCCCGCGGTGAAGCAGCGCATTGCCGCCGCCATCCCCCTCGGCCGGTGGGGCACCCCCGAGGAGGTCGCGTACGCCGCGGTCTACCTCGCCTCCGACGCGGCCGCGTACGTCACCGGCCAGATGCTGATGATCAACGGCGGGAGCGTGGTTTAGTTCCCCGACAAGGAGACCCGCATGGCAGCGAAAGAACCCACCTACTCCGACGCGGACATCACAGCGAAGCTGAAGGACTTCCCCGGCTGGTGGTACGAGGACGGCTGGATCCGCCGGACGTACAAGACGGACGGTTGGCCCACCACGTTGATGCTGGTGAACGCGATCGGCTACATCGCGGAAGCCGCCTACCATCACCCCGACCTCTCGGTGACCTGGGGACGCGTGATCGTGAAGCTCCAGAATCACGCAGCGGGCGGAATCACGGACAAAGACTTCGAGCTCGCGCGGAAGATCGAGGACGGAGTCTTGTGGCGCCCCAAAGGGGGTGCCCTCGAAGGAACGCCGAACAAGTTCGTGCGCTCAGGCGACCCGCGGTGACGCCGCGCAGGGTCCTGTTCGTCACCGGGAAGCTCGCGGAGCCCGCGCTGCGACGGACCGTCGCGGACATGGCCCCGGCGTTCGCGTGGGAGATCGCGGTCATGAAGATCACCGTGGCCGCCCTCATGACGACGCCCTGGATCGCTCGTTTCCTCGAGGTCCCCCTCCCCCCCGACACGGATCTCGTGCTCATCCCAGGCCTGTGCGAGGGTGATCCCGCCGTCATCGCGGAGCGCGTGGGCGTACCGGTGGAGAAGGGACCGAAAGACCTGCGGCAGATTCCCGAGTATTTCGGGCGAGCGGCGGCAGCGCGCGACTACGGGACTTACGACATCGAGATCATCGCCGAAGTGAACAACGCGCCGCGGCTCGAGCGTGACGCGATTCGCCAGGAGGCGGAGCGCTATCGCGCGGGCGGCGCGGACGTGATCGACATCGGCTGCACCCCCGGGCGAGCGTTTCCGGCCCTGGGGGACGTGGTGCGGGAGCTCGCGATGGCCGGCATGCGCGTGAGCGTCGATTCCTTCGACCCGGGGGAGATCCGGACAGCGGTGCAGGCTGGAGCGGAGCTGGTGCTAAGCGTCAACGGCTCCAACCTCGACGCCGCCCGGGAGCTCGCGGGAACGCGGGTGCGGGTCGTGGTCATTCCCGATTTCGGTCGCGGCCTCGAGACGCTGGAGCCCAGCGTGGCCGCGCTCCAGCGGTGGGGCGTGTCATACCTGATCGACCCGGTGATCGAGCCGATCGGCTTTGGCTTCATGCGTTCGCTCGAGCGATACGCGGAGACGCGCCGACGCTATCCCGGCGCGCCGCTCTTCATGGGCGTCGGCAACATCACGGAGCTCACCGCGGCGGATACGACCGGCGTGCATGCCGTGCTCATTGCCATCTGCCAAGAGCTCGGCGTGCGCGCGGTGCTCACGACGGAAGTGATCGCGTGGGCCAGAGGCGCGGTGCGGGAAATCGACGTCGCCCGGCGCCTGATGTACCACGCCGTCACGCAGAAGACGCTCCCCAAGGGCATCGATGATCGGCTCGTAACGGTGAAGGACCCGGTCCTGCTCGCCTTCACCGAAGAGGAGCTCCGGGAGCTGCAACGCCGGGTCACCGATCCGAACTTTCGGATCTTCACGGACCGCGAGACGATCACCGTGTTCAACAGCGAGAAGTTCGTGCGCGGGACGGACATCCACGAGATCTTCAACCAGCTCGAGGTGAACGAAGCGACCCACGCGTTCTATCTCGGCCGCGAGCTCGGGAAGGCGAAGCTCGCCATCACGCTCGGGAAGACGTACCGCCAGGAAGGCGCGCTGCAGTGGGGCTATCTGACCCCCCCCGACGACCGCGGGCCGGACCACGTGAAGCTGACGCAGGCGTCCACGAGGGCTCGCGCCCGCGCGGGGGGCCGGGGGGGGCGTGCCGGGGGCGGAGGCCGCCGGTGAGCGAGGCCGCGCCGCTCGTCCACGAGCTCGTTCCCCCTCCCGATCCCATCACGACGTGTGCCCGGTTTCAGGGCCTGCCGTTCGTCACGTTGCTCGACAGCGCTACGGACCACGTGCATCTCGGCCGCTACTCATTCCTCTGCGCCGATCCGGTCACGGTTGTGCGCTCGAAGGGCCGCCTTACGCAACAGCTCGTGGAGGAGAGGTGGATCAGGGTCGCGCACGATCCATTGGCACATGTGGGTGCGCTCCTGGCCCGGCACGCGGCCGCGCCGGTCGCGGGCCTCCCGCCGTTTCAAGGGGGCGTCGCCGGCTACGTCGGCTACGACTGGGGCATGATGCTCGAGAGCGTCCCACGCCCCCGCTACGACGACCTCCAGATTCCCGACGTGAGCCTCGCCCTCTACGACTGGGTGATCGCGTGGGACCATGTGGCGGGAAGCGCGTGGGTGA
The DNA here is from genome assembly GCA_964465315.1 of uncultured Gemmatimonadaceae bacterium. Lineage (GTDB taxonomy): Bacteria > Gemmatimonadota > Gemmatimonadetes > Gemmatimonadales > GWC2-71-9 > AG41. The sequence continues at coordinate 40,915 of CAYXIK010000021.1, forward strand.
TCTCGACGGGGATGCCCCAACGGGGCACGGCACGACAACGGCGCGCCACGCAGCGTCTGAAGTTCGTGAGGGAGCGGCTCGCACTCGGGCCGGACGCGGAGGGGCTGCCGGAGCGACTGCGTCGTTTTGTCGCGCAGGGAGACCCCCGGCGTCCTGCCGCCCCGTCCTATCCTGTCCCCGAACTCCCCGGCGTCCGCTCGAACTTCACGCGCGACGGCTACCTCGACGCGGTCGCGCGCGTGATCGAGTACGTCTTCGCGGGCGACATCTTTCAGGCCAACCTGTCCCAGCGGCTCGAGGCCCCACTCGTGGGGACGCCCCTCGAGCTGTACGACCGCCTGCGGCGCCGCAACCCGGCGCCGTTCTCCGCTTACCTGGAGTGCGGCGACCTCGTCGTGGCCAGCTCTTCACCCGAGCGTTTTCTGCGGGTCGAGCCCGACGGCCGCGTCGAGACGCGTCCCATCAAGGGCACGCGGCCACGGGGACTCAGCCCCGAGCACGATGCCGCGCTCGCGCGGGCCCTCGCCGAGAGCGACAAGGACAAGGCCGAGAACGTGATGATCGTGGATCTGCTGCGGAACGACCTGTCGCGCGCGTGCCGGCCGGGCTCGGTCCGTGTGCCTGAACTATTCGCGATCGAACATTACGCGACCGTTCACCACCTCGTCTCCACAGTGGAGGGGGAGCTCGCACCCGAGCACGGACCCCTCGACCTCATTCGGGCCGCGTTCCCCGGGGGCTCGATCACCGGTGCGCCCAAGGTCCGAGCGATGCAGATCATCTCCGAGCTCGAGCCGACCCAGCGCGCGGCCTATTGCGGCTCGATCGGGTATCTGTCCCTCACCGGGTCGCTGGACACGAGCATCGTGATCCGCACGTGTCTCGTCCTCGGCCGCAACGTCTATGCGCAGGTGGGCGGCGGAATCGTGGCCGATTCGGACCCCGAGGAGGAATACCGCGAAACGCTCGACAAGGCGCGCGGCCTCGTTGCCGCACTCGCACCATGATCCTGCTGATCGACAATTACGACTCGTTCGTCTACAACCTCGCGCGCTACGTGCGGGAGTTGGGGGACGAGACGGTCGTCCGACGCCACGACGCCACGTCGTTTGCTGAAATCGAGGCGCTTCGCCCGTCGCACATCATCATCTCTCCCGGGCCATGCACCCCGGGAGAAGCGGGGATCTCGACCGACGTAGTGCGGCGTTTTGGGGCGACCACGCCGATCCTCGGCGTCTGTCTCGGACACCAGTGCATCGGCGCAGCCTATGGAGCGGGAATCGTGCGCGCGGCGCGTCCGATGCACGGCAAGGCGTCGCGCATACACCATGACGGACGCGGCGTCTTCACCGGGCTCCCCAACCCGTTTACGGCGGGGCGATATCACTCGCTGGTGGTGTCACGGGCCGGCCTGCCCGCGGACCTGCGCGTCACTGCCAGCGCGACGGACGGCGAGATCATGGCAATTGAGCACGTCCGCCATCCAGTGCTCGGCGTGCAATTCCATCCCGAGTCGGTGCTCACAGAATACGGCTACGTCCTCCTCGATCGCTTCCTGCACGGTGCCGCTTCCCGCCTCGACACGCTCCCGAGGCGGGCCGACGGAGCGCAGCCATCCCCCGCCCCCGACCCGGTCCCGACACCGCCCCAGCCGGTCCGATGATCATCGAGTCCATTCTCACCACGATGGACGCCCATGGCGCCGTGAACTTCGCTCCGATGGGCGTGGAATGGGGGGAAGACGAGATCGTGGTCAAGCCGTTTCTCGAGACCACGACGTTCCAGAACCTTCAGGCTACGCGCGCGGCGGTCGTGAACGTGACCGACGACGTTATGCTGTTTGCCCAGGGCGCCATTGCCAACGTTCAGTTCCCGGCGGGTCCGGCGCAGATGGTGCACGGAGTCGTAATTGATGCAGCCTGCTCCTGGCGCGAGGTCGAGGTGCGCTCGCTCGACGCGACGCCCCCGCGCGCCCGGATCGTGACGCGGGTGGTGCACCGCGGTGTGCGCCGTGAGTTCATCGGTTTCAATCGCGCCCGGCACGCCGTGCTCGAGGCGGCGATCCTCGCGACGCGCACGCACCTCCTGCCGGCCGAGCAGATACGTGACGAATTCGCTCGGCTTCAGGTGATCGTGGACAAGACCGCGGGGCCCCGCGAGCGCGAAGCCATGGCGCTTCTCACGGACTACGTGCGGCGCACGTCGCTCTCCCGCAGCCAGCCCGTGAGCGGATGAGCGGCGGATCACGCGTGTTCGTCGAGGCGCCAGCGCGCCTGCATCTTGGCGTCCTCGACCTGCGGGGGGATTTAGGGCGGCGGTTCGGGGGCATTGGCGCGGCCGTCCCGACGCCCTCCCTCCTGCTCGAGGCGCGGCCCTCACGCGACCTCAGGGCCGAAGGCCCAGACGCGCCCCGCGCGCTCGAGTTCGCGCGCCGCTTCGCCGCCTATCACGGACTCGACCTGCGGCTCCACTTCTGCGTCCATCGGGCGATCCCAGCGCATGCGGGGCTCGGGTCGGGCACCCAGCTCGCGCTGGCCGTCGCTCGGGCCTCGGCCGAGCTGTCGGGTCTGCCGACCGACGTGGTGGCATTGGCCAGGGCAGTGGAACGCGGGCGCCGCTCTGGCGTGGGAACCTGGACGTTCGCGCACGGGGGGTTCGTGCTGGAGGGTGGCCGCCGCGACCAGGCCGACCACGTCGCACCGCTGCTCGCGCGGCTCACCGTTCCGGCTGCCTGGCGGTGCGTCGTGGTTGTGCCCAAGGGCAATCCGGGACTGGCGGGCGAGGAAGAGGCGGCGGCGTTCGCCCGGCTGTCTCCCCCGAGCGTGCGGGAGGTGGAGCACGTGGCGCATCTGGTGCTCATGCAGCTCTTGCCCGCCCTCGCCGAGGCGGACCTGGCGGGGTTCGGTGCGGCGCTCGGAGAAGTGCAGCGGGTCACGGGTGGCTGGTTCGCGCCGGCGCAGGGGGGTGTGTTTGCGCCCGGGGAAACGGGGGAGCTGATCGGGCGGCTGCGGGAGTGGGGAGCGGTAGGCGTGGGTCAAAGCTCCTGGGGACCCGCTGTGTACGGCATCGTGGGGGACGCGAGCATGGCGCGGACCCTTGCGGAGCGCGTGCGTGGGGCCCTGCGCCCGGGTGGCGCGGTTTATGAAAGCGGTTTCAGCGCCACGGGTGCGCGGGTCTGGCACGACGCGGAGCGCACCCTGCCACGCTCATAGACCGGGTCTTTTCGGCCGGATTGACAGTCGCCGGACGGGGGGATATAACCACTATCCCGAGCAACAGTTCCAGACGGAGGTCGTTGGACAATGGTAGTGGCCTGTTGGGAGCGCGGGCCCCCCGACGTGCGCGGAATCCCGGGATTCTAACAGGCACCGATTTGCGTAGGCCGTTTTTTCACCCCTCATCCTCAACATGAGGTCAGCTATGAACCGCTTCAAACTGCTGTCCGGTGGACTCGCGGCGGGCTTGACGGTGCTCGTCACGGCGTCCGCCATCGCCCAAGAGGCGGGCCAGTGGACCATGACGGGTCGGACGTACGACCTGCAGCGGCACAGCCCGCTTACGGCGATCAACAAGGCGAACGTGAAGAACCTCAAGGCCGCCTGGACGTTCTCGACCGGCGTTCTGAACGGCCATGAGGGGAACCCGCTCGTGATCGGCACCGTGATGTACGTTCACAGCGCGTTCCCGAACATCGTGTTTGCCCTCGATCTGACGAAGGAGGGCGCACCGATGATCTGGAAGTTCGTCCCACCCCAGCCGGCCGAGGCAAAGCCGATCGCGTGCTGCGATCTGGTGAACCGCGGCCTCGCCTACCATCCGAGCGGCAAGCTATTCATCGAGCTGCTCGCGGGCGATCTGCTGGCCCTGGACGCGAAGACGGGCAAGCAGCTGTGGCGCGTGCCGAACGCCGACTACAAGACCGGCTCGACGATGACGAACGCCCCCATCGTGATCAAGGACATTGTGATCGCGGGTATCTCGGGCGGTGAGTTCGGCGTGCGCGGCCGCGTGACGGCGTTCGACGTGAACACCGGTAAGGAGCTGTGGCGCGGGTATTCGACCGGGCCCGACGCCGAGGTGAAGATCGTCGGCGACGCCAACCCCAACTATCCGTCGATGCGCGGCAAGGACCTCGGCGTCAGCACGTGGCAGGGCGACGAGTGGCAGCACGGCGGCGGCACGACCTGGGGCTGGTACTCCTACGATCCGCAGCTCAATCTGTTCTACTACAGCTCGGGCAACCCGGGGACGTGGAACCCCGATCAGCGGCCCGGCGACAACAAGTGGTCGATGACGATCTTCGCCCGCAATCCGGACAACGGCGAAGTGAAGTGGGCGTACCAGATGACGCCGCACGACGAGTGGGACTATGACGGCGTCAACGAGAACGTCCTTGTCGACATCACGATCGGCGGGAAGCCGGTGAAGGCGCTGGTGCATTTCGACCGCAACGGCTTCGGCTACACGCTCGATCGGACGAACGGCAAGGTGCTCGTGGCCGAGCCCTACGGGCCGGTCAACTGGGCGTCGAAGATCGATCTCACGACGGGCGTCCCGGTTCGCAATCCGCAGTTCGGGACCACCTCGAAGAAGAACACCGAGGGTATCTGCCCCGCCGCCATCGGCTTCAAGGATCAGCAGCCTTCCGCTTACTCGCCGCAGACCCACCTCTTCTACGTCCCGGTCAACAACATCTGCATGGACTACGAGGGCGTGGAAGTGAAGTACTCGGCGGGCCAGCCCTACGTCGGCGCGATCGTGCGCATGTTCCCGGGCCCGGGCGGTAACCGTGGCCGGTTCATCGCGTGGGATCCCGCGACCGGGAAGATCAAGTGGGAGGTCAAAGAGAACCTGGCCGCGTACGGCGGCGCGCTCTCGACCGCGAGCGGCATCGTGTTCTATGGCA